>JBJKPM010000013.1:0-76303 GCA_046706325.1 Desulfocapsaceae bacterium
ATCTGGTTCTCTCTCGTCGCGCTCCTGGCAATTCTCGTTCTATGGCAGGTCGGAGGTTGGTACAAAAAAAGACAAGGCACACTCAATCTGCGGCAAAAGGCCGGGAAACCGGCGCAACAACAGGTCCCCACCCGTACGGTCGCATGGCCGATGCTGATCCTGCTGGTCCTGATCTTTTCAAAGTTTTTCTATCTGGCGAGCCTTAACAGTTACTTCATCTTTTACCTGATGAGCAAATTCCATATATCCGTGGAAAGCTCCCAGTTTCATCTCTTTATCTTTCTCTTCGGGGCGGCGGCCGGGACAATCATGGGCGGACCCATCGGCGACAGGATAGGCCGGAAGCATGTCATATTGTGGTCGATCTTCGGCGTAGCACCCTTTACGCTGATACTGCCGTACGCCAACCTTTCCTGGACGGGCCCCCTGACCTTCGTTATAGGTCTGCTTCTCGCCTCCGCCTTTCCGGCGATCATTGTCTATGCCCAGGAGCTTTTCCCCGGAAAAATAGGAATGATCTCCGGTCTGTTTTTCGGGCTTGCCTTCGGCATGGCGGGAATCGGCGCCGCGGTACTGGGAAGGCTTGCGGATATCCGCGGAATCGACGCTGTCTATCATATCTGTTCTTTTCTGCCGCTGCTCGGGCTTTTCGCGGTATTCCTGCCCGACAGCAGAACATGGATCGAAATCGAGACAGCCGTTTTGCCGGATAATGCGGGCAATCAAGCCCGATCATCCACGATTTAGCGGCTGGAAATCCCGAGCCTCTTGCAGAAATCCTTCTCCGAGACGGCATTTGATTCGCCGCTCAGTTTTCCGTTCCGATAATACCTGATATAGGGGATCAGGTCGTTTACCAGCACCTCTTCCTTGAAGGTGCGAAACCGGTCAAAGAAATCTGTCCGGTCATATTCCAGAAAATAGACCGTGCAGTCGGTCCGATCCGCAACAAAGCGCCGCATGGCCTGCCACTCGGGACACCAGCTCTGGGTCAAAAAGACGGCGACGTGTTCGGCAGAAGAAATGATGTCATCGCCAAACTCCTTTCGGTCCATGCAGGACAGGGCCTGCTCCTTGGATATTTCATTCATGGTGGCTGCTCCCTTTGAAGAGGTATTAGTAAAGGTCTACCGGGTATTTTCCGGGAATCTTGTGTCCCATTCAACCGTGCGATGACCATCGTCAATCAGGTGGGACTGCATTCTCGCTTGCAGCCGTGTATACCGTTTTAGGGTCTTGTTGTTGGCAACCGCAATGGCGAGCGCCCGCCTGCTGCCGATCAGGACCACCAGTTTTTTGCCCCTGGTAATGGCTGTGTAGAGCAGATTGCGCTGCAACAGGACATAATGCTGGGTCAAGACCGGAATGACGACGGCCGGATATTCGGAGCCCTGGGACTTATGTATGGATACCGCATAGGCGGGCACCACCTCATCGAGTTCGGTAAACTCGTAACAGATCTTTCTCCCGTCGATGGAGATCAGCACCTCCTGGGACTCCGCATCAATGCCGGCAATCTTGCCGATATCGCCGTTGAAGACCTCTTTGTCGTAGTTGTTTTTCTCCCGGAGTCCCGTTACCGTTCTGCTCCTCCACTACGATCCGTTTTCCCTCGGCCACGGCAGCAACGGCCTTGACGACGATATCCCTGTCCACATCGAGGATCTCACGGCATCTGGAGATGAGCGGCTCAAACGGATAAAAGACATGGCCTTCATCGGCCAGCCGATACAGAACATACAGGATGCCCGCCTCCACCCTGAGCGCCGAATCCTTGGGCATCCCGAGCTGCCGGGCGATCTTATCCGCCGTGACGAACCCGATCCCGAAGATATCGGTTGCCAGACGATAGGGATTGGCCGTAACAACCGTGATGGCATCCTTGCCGTACTGTTTGAAGATCTTGACGGCATACCCGGAGCCGACGCCATGGGACTGCAGGAAGATCATTACCTCGCGAATCTCCCTTTGCGCGGCCCAGCTGTCTCTGATCATATCGATACGTTTTTTCCCGATACCGTCGACCTCTCGGAGTCTGTCCTCCGCACTCTCGATCACATGGAGTGTCTCTTTCCCGAACATCTTCACGATCCGCTTTGCCATGACCGGGCCGATGCCTTTAATGAGACCGGAGCCGAGATATTTCTCTATTCCATGCACATCGGCCGGAACCACGGACTTGCAGGTCACGATCTTGAACTGCTCGCCATGCCTGGGATGATTCGTCCACTCCCCCTGCAGCCGAACGACCTCTCCCGGCAGCGGGGCAATCATCGGACCGGCAATGGTGACCAGGTCGCGCCTGCCGTATACCTTGAGCCTGGCAACGGTATATCCGTTGTCCTCATTGGTATAGGTGACCCGCTCGATTTGTCCTTGCAGTTCGGTGAGCATCCTCTGTCCTTTTTCGGCTGTGGGAACCTCTTTATTCTACCACAAAGAAGAGAAGCGCGGCGAAAAGATGAAGGAGCAGGCTGAGTCTGAAGGTGCCGAGAGTGTGATTTCGAGCCGACATTCCTTGGTGTATCAAGGATTATCGATTGCCGCCTTGTCCGGCCGGCGGATAAAGGATCCGGTTGAGTTTTTGTATTCCCTCAAGAAGCCGGAGGGTTGGACGCGAGACCTCCTGCTCGTCGACCAGATAGACCCTGCCGTCCCGGACGGCCTTGATGGACTGGAATCCGGGTTCCTCAAGTATCGTCATTTTATCCACCCGGTTCATCCGCCCGGTCTGGGCCAGGAATACGTCGATGTCGTTGGCATGGGAGAGTATCCGCTCTTTTCCGTAATCGGCGATATTGCTCGAATGCCTCGGAATGGCGTCGACGGCAACGTTGACTCCACCGGCACTTTGCAGCGCAAAGAGGCTGATCGAACCGGGAGAGAAGGTCCGCATCAGCTCATGGATGGACTCGAAATAGACCCTGGGACGTCTGTTTTCCGGGATATTTTCAAATCGCTGTCGTATGTGCGCCAGCCCCGATTCAAACCTGTCAATCATCGCCTGGGCCTCTTTCGTTCTGCCGGTCAGCAGCCCCAGATCGCGCCAGTAGGCGTACATCTGGCCGATGGAGGTCGGCTGCAGAGAAACGATCGTTATTCCGGCCTGTCGCAGTGCGTCAAAGAGCTCGGGATGCCGGTCTTCCAGCATCGGCCGGATCAGAACCAGATCGGGACGGGCGGCGATGAATTTTTCCGGATTATCCATGTCGCTGAACTCGGGTTTCGACGTGATTGAAGGCGGGTAATCGTCTGATGCGCTTCTGCCGATGATCTGCCTGTCCAACCCGAGGGCGGCAAGATTTTCGGTATGTGCCCCATAGAGTGAAATGATCCGGGTGAACGGGTGCTCGAAGTGGATGGTTTTGCCGCTCTGGTCGATCAAATCGGCTGCCGCCGCCTTCCGGACCGGTATCGAGACGGCAAACACGCATAAGACAGCAAGAAGAAGCAGCACAGGACTGGAGTTAAGATGACGGCATGTCGATCTTTTAGACCACATATTCACCTCCTGGGTGTCAGGGTTTGTAAGGATCCGAGCGCCTGCCCCTGTGGGCGGGGCCCCTTCTCCTGTTCTATTTGAGAGTGATCCCATAGTCGATCGCCGTCTGGGCCAGATGGTCGGCAAAGACATCGGCAAACCCGTCTTCTTCTCCCATCCCCCGCATGACCGTCGTCACCTGGAAACCATTCCTGACAAGAACGGACTTCATGCTGTCGGGTCCGCTTCCGGCCATATCGTGATGGGCATGATCGCCGGCCACATCCATCAACGGCTTGAGCATAACCTTGGTGACCTTATCCCGTTTCATCTGTTGCATGACCATCTCAAGACGCGGGAATCCTTCAACGGTGGCTAAATAGGTCTTCGTTTCCGGATAGAGGGTGTTCATGACCTGAACAAGCTGAAGATAGGCGCCGCTGGACGGGAAGTACCGGTTGCCGTGTCCCATATATAAAAGGGCCGCCCCGGCTTCTTTCGCCTTTTCCACGTCTCCGGCCAGCGCCTTGGCCACCTCGTTGATGTCATCGACATAGGGGTGTTTGGGACCCATGGTGCCCAGGGCCGGACGACTGACGACAAGCCGCAGGAAGGGCTGGTCTTTTGCCTTGATGGTACGGATGGAGTTAAGCCCATTGATATAGGAGACAAGATCGAGGTATTCCTCGCCCAGGGTAATAAGCCCCGGCTGTACCAGGATGGTGGCAAACCCTTGATCCTGGAGATCGGCAATGGTGGCCAGCGGCCCTTTGACTAAAAAGATATCTGCCGGGATGGACGGGTTTGCCTTTTTAAAGGCCTCGTCGTGCTGCCGTTTGTGCCAGATCCTGCGGATCATATTCGAGGTGAAGGCAATCCGGATCTCAGTGTGGGGAAACCTTTTCTGCATCCGGTCCCGGATATGCAGGATCCCGGGAAGGGCGCTGGGGACGGTTGTACCAAATGAGGCAAGAATGATGGCTTTGCCGGTGTCCTTATCGCTCTTCCCGTGGGCAAGAACGGTTGAAAATGACAGGGTACAGCAGAGGAATGAAAGAACGGACCATCTGATGATATGCTTCATAGCGTTTACTCCTGACCAGGGCCCGGGCAAAAAAAAACCGGACCAATAATACCATTGATCCGGGATGTCCCAAACTATCCGAAAATCACCATCATCGTATCCGTCCACGATACCATGATACCATCACTCAGGCAGGTCTTCTGACTCCCGGATCATCCTTCTCCCACGCCTTCCCGTCTCCAGTCCTTTCCTTCGAAACGACCGGTAAACAGTGGCCAAGTGCAGGGTTTGTCCCCGGTTACAGCGGCGGGCCCGTCTTCGATTTACACGAAGTTCCCTCTTCAACCTGGAACCATCGTCCACGATAGCCACAGGTACCTGAGTTGCTCGTTTTTTTCTTACCGCTTCAGCGCGGCCTTGTCAACACATTCCAGGCCCGCGGCTTCTTACTTCCTTTTTCCTGATCTTCCGGTTATCAGAAGAGTAAACAGCCACGTCAGCATACCCACCAGTATGATGCCCAGCAGGGCGGACAGGATATACCCCGCCTTGGCATTCCCGAGGGCCTGTAGGTTATAATCGGCCATCGGTGCGCCCCAGATTCCCGACAATTTCTCCAGACCCATGGGGATGGATTTCAGGCCAAGCTTCGTCAGTTCTTCAACACCCCATTCGCCCCAAGCGGTGCCCGGAGCAAGCAGTCCGAGAGGTGAAGCGACGATAAGAACAATCAATCCCACCCACAACCAGCGCAGTTTCCACAGTCCGGCCGCCCCGTTAACGTCTCCATTTTTACCTGCAGTTTCAAGAATATGGACATTAAAGCGCTGCAGATAGAAGACGATCAGGGCCGTTATCCCTCCCTCAACGACCGAAGCCACCAGCATATGCGGGATCAGCATGGCCGGGAGGGCAACGGCCAACGGATACGGTGCATAGAGCGGTGTCCCGTCAGCTGCTTTAAAAAGCAGCGGCTGGATACCGAACTCGACCGCAGCGAAAAAGGCACCGGTCGTAAGTCCCAGCCACCCCCCGACTGCCGCCCCGATGGGCCGACGCAACGAATTGATCTTTGTCCCCTTGGCAAATACCTGATAAATTGTGGAAGCAACATACGAGCCCACGACCGCCATATTAAAGCAATTGGCGCCTATATTCAGGACCCCGCCATCACCAAAGAAAAGGGCCTGGATTACCAATGCAATGGAAACGGCGATAACCGCAACCTCGGGCCCCAGGATAATCGCCGCAAGGGCTGCACCGACGGCATGCCCGGTGGTCCCGCCGGGCAAAGGGACGTTGAACATCATGATGACAAAGGAAAAAGCCGCCATCAGTGAGATCAACGGGATGCTTTTGGCACTCATGGTCTGACGGATCTTCCTGATCCCGATCCACCAGAAGGGCAAAACGACAAGAAACATGACAAGACTTGTGGCCGGGCTGAGATAACCGTCCGGGATATGCATTGCCGATGTGCCCAGCCAGATGGCAAGGACGAGATAGTACATCCCCAGCCCTCTTATGATGCTCCTGCTCTCTTGCGCCGACATGAAATTCTCCTCACAAATGTTCATTCCCCAACCTCTTCCGGCAGAGACTCCGGATCATTGCCGTAGTATAATTTTCAAATACGTGTTCAGGCTACCCCATCCCCGGCATTCCGTCAACCAGATAATGTATTACGAATAAATTTTACGTATTACCATCTCGTCCCGTCTTTCCCTGTCGAAGGGCGCCCTCCGCAACCAGGTTTTCCACCTCGAAAAAACCTAGCGGCTTCAGGGGCATCACGATAATTAAGGAGATTACAAGGATGAACCGTTGGCAAATAAACCTCGTATGGTGCCTTGTGTGCCGTAATCTTCAGCGACCTTTCAATGCCGGTCTCCAATCAAAAACGCGCCCTTAAACAGTCCTTTTTCCCATCAAAAGACGGGGTTCTTTACAAATCTTTACATGAGATCACTAAAATTCCACTAAAATAATGCCCTCCACCTGTCGATCTATCTGTAGGCAAGAGCGCCCGCATGTATCCGGAGACCTCGATCCATGGGATGGCCTTCCGTGCTGCCGTGAGAGAATACGTTTGTTCATCAAAAATCTTTCATCGCCGATAGACACCCATTCCCTCAGGAGGTGCTGAGAGAAATCGGGAAAATGCGGTTCTGAACATATCCAGGCAGGACGGGCAGACACAGCAAGCGGGAGATGCCGGCGCTGATTCTGCTCCCAGGAGCAACACGTTGATTACAGACACGGTACCAAGAAAACAAGGAGAGGAAAAATGACTACCAGTTCCATTTCAGGCACAATGTTCTATACGAGTTCGCAGATCTTCCAGACAACCAGTACAAACCAGATCACCACGGGAGACAACAGCGGCACCTCCCAGGTGTTCGGACCTCATCATCATCGTCATCACCATGCCGGTAATGAGTTAATGAACGCCATCCAGCAGAGTCTCAGCCAGATGGGCCTGAACCTCGATACCCAGACCTCGACATCGACAGAGACAACCAGTGGAACAGACAGCGCGGGAAGCAGCGACACAACTACAGACGTGAGCTCAATCGCCCAGACATTGCAAACATTCATTCACGATCTCTTTGTCGCAACCAAGGACCTGACCACCGCAACCAATCCAACAAGCAGCACCGGCGGATCATACACATCCGGGATGGCAACCGGGATCCAGGATTTGATACAGGCATTGGGAGACAACACTTCCACTTCAACCCAGAATGGAGACCTGACCACGCTGCAAACCGATTTTCAGAATCTGGTCACAGCGATGGGAGGATCAAGCAGTGACACCCAATCTTCAAATTTACTGACATTCCTGCAAAACTTGGAGCAGAATCTCACCGCCCAGAACAGCGCAAACCCGGCCGGTGCATTCATCAGCAATATCGCCTAAAGGCAAAAGCGAAGGATCCCCTCCTTAGACCAGCTTCCGCTGCGACTCGTCTTGCTGTTTGGCATGCCGATAGAGGCAACGTATTGCTTTTAATATAAGAAAACACTGTCTTGCCTCTACCGGTACAGCCAACCCAAAAGTAGGAGCGGCGCCGGCCCGCCACAACGGCAGAACAAGGATACCCAGCCTATCCGCCAGCTTTCCCCTAAGAAAAAAGTTCGCAGCCGTTGTTGCATTGGATATATTTTACTCACTGCATCCCGATACTTTCCATCAATCTATCTCGCCTAATCATCCTCTCCCGGATTTTTGTAAAGATCATAGCGCACAGAAAACAGGGAAACCAAAGGCCCAGTCTGCCATTAGTTTGACAAGACTCTAATATTATAAAGAATATCCCGTCAATGCCGGTCAAGCCGATATAAGATATTCCTGATTTTTGTAAAGTAAGGTCTCGACAACCGTCTTTGGCCTGTATTTTGCTAAATCAACAGCGAGACAGAACAGGACCGGAATACGACGGGCATTTATCCTGACGGCCTCAATGTCGATTTTAAAGCCCATAGACGAAGGAAGCAGTTGGTATTTCAAATTTTTTGGAGGTATGTTATGATGAAGAAAAAGGTTCTTATGGTGGTCTTACTGGCAGCAGCGCTTGGGATTACAGGTCTGCAACAGGCCTCAGCCAATGACAACCGAAATCCAAGGGAGCATCAGCGGTATTCCCATAGACTGGATGATGCAACCAACGCAAGACTCGAGAAATTCCGCACCGACACCTCGGATCTTCAAAAGCAGATAGTAATGAAACGAGCGGAAGAATCGGCGTTGATCCGCAGCGAAACCCCGAATATCGAGGCCGTCAAAAAGGCTGCCGGGGAACTTTTCGATCTGAAACAGACAATGCTGGAAAAGGCCAAGGCCGCCGGGCTGTTCACCCTAAAAAGACCAGGCATCATCCATGGAAAATTTGTCGAAAGAAAAGAAAAGCTTGATAAATTTCTTGCAGACTCAAAAGATATCAGAAAACAGATGTCCATCAATAGGGCTGAAAAAAAAGCCTTGATGAATAGTCGCACCCCTGATCCGCAGGCGGTTGCCAAAGTGGCGGGCAAATTGTTCGATCTGCGGAGGATGCTCCATGACAAGGCTGCAGCAGCTGGGCTGCCGCGGCATTTTGATCGAGTGGACAGGGAAAGAGGCTTTCATAACAGGCATTTTCTTGATGGCGGCAATTTCGGCATCAAGGGATGAAGGGGGAAAACCTGTTTGCATCGCGATCGCAGAGAGACCCCGGGCAGGACGGGCCTGTCCGGGGTCTCTCCAGGAACAGTGCCCGTTTGCAATGATGCCGTTTCATTGCTAATGTAATGAGTAGGCAAATCTTCGAACGGACAAAGGGGGAAACTATGAAACGCTACGGATATCTTTTCGCGGCAGCGATTATTGGGATGTCGGTATCAGGCTGCATGACCCCGCAAGGACAACCGGACAATACGGCCTCCGGAGCCCTGGTCGGCGCCACTACGGGTGCGATAATCGGCAGCACGGCCCGGCACCCCGGAGCGGGTGCGCTCATCGGTGCAGCCGTGGGTGCAGTGGCCGGCGGCGCCATCGGACACGGTATCGACCAGGCCCAGGAAGCGCAAAGAGCCCAGGCCGCACAGGCCCGGCAACAGGCCCGGCACGGTCCGCCGCTGACGGTGGCAGATATCAAATCCTTGGCCAAGGCCAGGGTCGGTGACGATATCATCATCAGTCAAATTCGCAACTCGATGACGGTCTACCATCTAACCTCCGCCGATATCATCGATCTCAAGAGATCCGGGGTGAGTGAAAAGGTCATCGACTATATGATCAACACGCCTGACCAGTATCAGGCAGCCCCGACGGCAGACGTAGCAGGAGGTGCACCGCCGGCCCCCGTGGTTCAACCGTATATCGTGGCACCCGGCCCGGACTACTTCTGGGTGGATGGGGCCTGGCTCTGGCTTGGCGGCCGTTGGATATGGCACAACGGATACTGGCACGAACCGTACCATCGCGGATACAGGCATTGGCGATAAACTCCGACCTGCCAACTGAAGAATCGCCGGGCCAAGACCCGGCGATTCTTGTGAACCAGGCGATCACGGCCTGTTGCCTCAAGGCATTACCCGCCGGTCACATCTGCCTCCCCTTCCAGTCGACCTTGCGCGAGACCGCAACAATTCACATTCCAGCCGCAGACTAAAGCGGCAGATCATCAGTTTATTTTGTACATATCAAAGGTTCAACGTCAGGATACCGGCCTGGACAAGGGCATTCACCCCGATAACTACCCCAAGCACCATAATGATCCCGGCACTGAAGACCGGAAGGCGTCTGACCCAGCCGACACCGGGACCCATCTGTTTGAGACGCCGTGACGCCGTGACCGTCAAGACACCGATAAGAATGAGCACGGCGGCAAGTCCCAGACTGAACGTCAGGATAATCAGAAGGCCGGTGACTATCCGGTTGACGGCAATCGCAAACAATAGGATGACGATGGCGCTTGGACAGGGGACAAGACCGCCCGCGACGCCCAGGGAAATAATCTCCTTCAAAGAATGCCCGGAGGTCTTCTGGTCGAGGTGCTCGGCATGATCATGTTCGATATGATGGTGATGGTGGTGGTGAGCTGCGGCAAGGGCCATCCTGGCCAGCAGAAAATACCCGGTAAAAAAGATCAAGGCCCCCGAGGCAACTCCGAGCCAGGGAAAAAAATCCCGAGACAAGGTGTAGCGGGATATGATCAGGGCCAGCAGGCCCAGGACCACAACGGAGAAGACATGGGTGACCGTCACGATAAGGCCCAGCCGAATCGCATCGGCAATCCGGCCTTGCGATCCCATAAGATAGGCCGCCACCATCGATTTACCGTGCCCGGGGCTCAGGGCATGAAAGGCCCCGAGGACAAAGGCGGTGACCAGCCCAAACAGATAAAGGCCAAAGGTTCCCGGCGAGGTACGGAAAAGGGATTTCAGATACCCGACCTCTCTGCCGGTTTCCTCTTTTTCCTTCATTGCCCGCGTCGACGATCCGCCAACGGGTATTGAAGAAATGGATGATGCCGTCTGTGGACCACGAGAGATCGGCTTCCCTGCGGAGATGTCCCAGATCAGCTCTCGGCCGTCATCGGCAAGTCTCATCGGGCCGGTATCACCCAGAACGGTCACAAAATAGTTCAGCTGATTCATTTCACCGGCCCTGAAGTTGGTGTCTTTTATCTTGAAAAGCCCCTCGGCCGGCTTTCCATTCGTCGTCAGATCAACACGCCAGACGAATTGGGTGTTCAGCCCGTTCTTGAAGTCCCCCGGATCCTCCAGGGTCAGTTTTCTTCCCATCTCCTGGAGTGTAAGTTGTTTGGCCCCCAGCCGGCAGGTGATATTTCCGATCAGCAGCCTGTTGACCCGGTCCAGAAATTCGGCCTTTTCCCTGTCATCAAGGACTCCGTTAAAATCCTTATCCGGATGCAGGGTCAGCACCACCTGCGGTCCGATATGGGTGTCATACTCTATCAGGATCGTTGTGGTGAGATCTGAAATCACCGTTTTCTGTAGCACACCGCCCAAGGGGTGGGCCGCAACCCGGACAACCATCGCTCCCGTCAGGACAAAGATCAGAAAAAATCCCGCCGAAAAATATATCCATCGTTTCATAGTGTGTCCTGCCGGCTCTTGAATTGACCAAATCCATCTTTTTGCTTGGCAAAGATACTTGTCAGTATAAAATCGTGCAAAGGCTGCCCTGAAAAAATAACCATAAGATTCCGAAAGGCGACATCCAATAGAAAATTAGGCTCATCCGGATTTAGCGTGCTTTGGTAGAGTTGAAGGCAATAACCCGGCTTAAGTATGCCGGAGACCTTCTGATTCCCTTGTAATAGAACCGCCTCAGCCGCACGATCCGTTTGATCCAGAGGCATGTCCGGCTGCGGGATATACTTCTTTGCAGGAGGGTTTTTTCGAAGGCGTCAGGGTTTGGCTTGTCTCTGGAGTCTGCTCTGCGATAAACTGCAATTGGTTGTCAATATCAATCGGCCTCGACCCGATCATGCTTGCCACATACCTGCTTGATCTCCTGCGGTTGTCCAGCCCGTATTTCCTGACTATCCGTTCGTAGAGACTGCCGCACGTTTTTCGACTTAGTCAGCGCCCCCCTGTGACCCGACGTGTCAGCCCCCATTTCCTTCCGGATAGTCCCGTTAAGTTGAAACGAATATCTAAATGCATCCGCCCACAGGAATAACAAAAAAATACAGCTTTACAAAAGACACTCTTCCTTCCTTTGAGCGCATCTATTTTAAGGTAAATTGCATAACAGAAACATCTCTCTTGTTTTGACGGAAAAGCTCTGTTATATACTCTCTGAATTACTCTTCACAAGAGTTTGGATATTGACATGCATTGGCGGTAATAGCTGCCACGGTGAAAGTCCATTTGAAAAAATAACGTGCCTTAATAAAAGTTAAAATTTTATTAAGGCCCCTTATCTTTTCCTGACTCAGAACCTGTAATGCACCCTCGTGCAATGGGTTTCATGACGTCCGCTCTCATCTCACTGAAATCACACGCATGTCTGCAATCATCCGAATGAAAGGTTGAGTTATGTGCAGACGGATCTTCATCTCTCAGTCTGCGGAAAAAGCTGATTAGCTACTTGAGATTCTTTCTATCGTACCCATTCCGGGCCGGGCGCTAGAAAGAAGGCCGGGATCATTACCGAATAATATTTCACAAAGGGGGGGGCAATGATTGGTAAAGGCAGTTTTTTTTCTCCAGGTATTTTTTTCTTATCCCTTGCAGTACTGCTGACATCGGGATGTGCCGCGATTCAGCAGGAAAAACAAGATTCGTTTGACCAACTTTATACCGCAGGCCGCTACCATCAAGCTGCCAATTTGGAACTCAAGGAAAAGGGTGACAAAAAAGCGGACCCGTCTTGCCTGTTACCGTCCTTGCAGGCTGCTGCGACCCTACGATTTGCCGGAGATTATCAACAGAGTTCTTCCTTATTCGACGAATGCGAAAAAATCATCAAACAGCATAATGAAGAATTGCTGGCAAAAAAGGCCACATCAAATATCGGAGCGGTTTTGGTCAATGATACGCTTCTCGATTACCAGGCTACAGAGTACGACGGCATTATGGTCAATACCTATAAGGCACTAAATTTCTGGCAAACCGGCAAAAAGGACCTTGCCCGGGTAGAATTCAATAGAGCCCTGGACAGACAGAAAAGAGCCAAAGAAAGGTTCGCTGCTGAAATTGCCCTGATGAAAGAACAACTTAAAAAGCAGCAACAGCAGGAAAACAGCAAGGCCACGGCAGCAAAGAAGAACACCGGAAGAATCGACATCGACAGGAACGTCAATAATCCTGCGATAGAAAAGATACTTAGAAAGAAGTATTCGAATCTTTATGAATTTCAAGCCTACCCGGATTTTATCAATCCCTTCACCACCTATGTAGCCGGTCTCTTTTTTATGTCTGAGGGCGATTACCCGAGGGCTGTATCACTGTTAAAAGAAACGTATGGAATGGTTGACAAAAATAAGATTGTACTAGGTGATTTCGCTCATGCAGAAAAGATGTTTGATGGTGAGGGCAGGGTCTCTATGCGCCGAAAAATCAATCGACATCCCCGTCGGAAACACAAAGGGAAATCCCGGTGGGCAGGAAACGATCATCGCAATTATACCTGGGTGATCTTTGAGAATGGCCTCGGTCCGGAAAAGGAAGATCTGCTTATTGATTTCCCTTTATTCATACCGCCCAACAAGGTAACCCCGACAAGAATTGCCTTGCCGAAGCTGAAACTTCGCAACCAGGCCTATCCGTATTTAGAACTGGTGAGCGAAGGGCACCAGATCGGCAGAACCAGCCTTTTAGCGAGCATGGACAGAGTGGTTGAGACCGAATTCAGGAAAGATTATCCGCCCATCGTGACCCGGGCGATCATATCCACCCTGATCAAGACCTTTGCTCGGCATTTGGCACGAAAAGAATTCGGAGATTTGGGCGACCTGGCAGCGACAATTTTCCAATATGCCTCCACCGCTGCCGATACACGCATATGGTCGACATTGCCGAAAGAATTCCAGGTGGCAAAGATTCCTGTGCCATTAAGCGGCCTGTTGTCGATCGAAACACCGACGGGAGTAATAACCAGGGTCTCGATACCGACAGACGGGAATTCCATTGTGTATGTCAAAATCCCTACCAGTACAGCAAGGATGACATACAACGTCATAAAAATGTGACAACCGCTTCAACCATAAAACGGAGGAGGTCAATGCCTATCCTTAGAACGAGCACCCTTATTATTTTGGCGGTCTTTTTTCTGGCCGGCTGTGTAGTTGCGCCACCTGCCATTGATCCGAGAATAACGATTATTGAGGATGATTTGGCTGCAGATTTGTCAATATTGGAGCTTTCAACCCATACCACAGGTGGCGGCTTCCTGGAGGTCCAAGTTACAGGCATGAACAAAACGCCATTCTATAAAAAGCTTGAATACAAGGTTGAATGGCTTGATCAGAGTGGGATGATTGTTCCTACAATATTATCCCGCTGGACAATCTTTCCCGCCTATGGGAAAGCCGAATTCAGGTTCAAATCAATCTCACCGAAAACCACCGTCTCCGATTTTAGGGTCTTAATCAGAAAGGGAAATTAGCCATGGAAAGAAGAAGCCCCGAGAGAAACTGCTCATTGTCTACCTTTCATTCACCATTTTCCAACTTACTAGGTTTCCTGTCACTGCTCTTTTTTATAAGCGGTTGCGCACCTGTCCCAACTCAAAATATCGATATGAATAATGATCGGGGGCAGGCTGTAATGGGTCTCGATTATCGCGATTTCCAAAAAGCCGCAGCCGAGGCCGTACGCTCCATGCTGCAATCCGGAGCGTTGGATAGACACGAGAATGGTACACATAAAGGCCGTCACGTTCTGGCCATATCCACAATCATAAACGATACCATGCAGAGAATAGACACGGATGAACTCGTGAAAAAGATCAGGGTTGAACTCTTACAAAGCGGGAAAGTTGTTGTCACCACGGCGGTGGGGGCGAGTGGTCCTGAGGATTATCTCCCGATGGATACACGAGGGTTACGTAGGTCATCGGAATTCGATCAGCGTTCAGTAGCAAAAAAAGGACAAATGCAAGCCCCGGATCTCAGCCTGTCGGGAAAGATTATTCAACGGGATATAAAGGTCAACGACGGAATCCAGCAGGTTGAATACTACTTTCAGCTGACCCTGACCGATGTATCTTCGGGATTGGCTTTTTGGGAAGGCGAGACCGTAATCGGCAAAAGAGGTAGCAACAGGTCTGTTTCGTGGTAAATTCATTGAGGGAAAAAATATGAAAAATCTATCTTTTTGCATTCTGACACTCTGTTGTATGTCATTGTTCGGCACGGGATCGTTTGCTGCCGCAAAAAATGCTTCCGCAGGTAATATACAACAATCTGCTGAAGCACCTGCTGCCCCGTCTTCTCCATCTGTAAAAAATGCCCTTCCTAAAAACGATATTGCACCCCTCGATTCCATGTCGGATCCAAAATCGGTGCAAACTGCCTCTGATGATATGGATGATTGGTTCACGGCTGTTTTACATCAATTCAATTTTAAAAGTTTTGGTGAAAATAACGGCAGGTTTATCCTATCAGCCTACCAAAGTGTTTCACTGAAGCCGACAGATCCGCAATACGGGGATGCCCTCGTCAATGCCTTTGATATGGCGATGGCCAATCTCCAGGAAAAATACCTCATGATCCGGTTCGGAAGCGAAACTGTTGATAAGATCAAATCCTTTTATTCCGATAGATCGACCTACGCAAAAGACATCCCTCTTCCATCAGTAGAGCATCCGGAATATATAGCCAAGATCCTGAAGATCTTCGACAAGGGGCTCGATGTAACCGAAAAGAAGCTTGATCAGCAGCTGATCAAATTGGGCGTTGATCCAAAAGAAGTGGCCGAATTGACCCCAATCCGGAAAAAGGATCTCTTCAGAGAAAAATTTCTGAAAACGACCCTTGTACAGGCATCGGGCAGCATCGCAGGTCTCTTCCCGATCCAGACAAATGTAATCATGGACCGCGCCGGAAGAACAATCGTCGGCGTGGTGGCGATCGCTTCATCGAAGACGATCCAGATAGCCAAGGATATATCCCTCCAGAGAAAATCAATAATCCAGGGAAGAGGAAGAAACATCGAATCCCTATTACCCAAGACGGACGAGGAATATATCGGCACCTTGGGTGTTAGGCTTGCTTATGACGAGGACGGTTCTCCGGCAATTATCTCCTATGGTATTGCTTCATATAGGCCTGACACTGCTGACGATCATATCAATGAAGAACTGAAGGCAGAGGCAAAAAACGCCAGTGTTTCCAATGCAGATGCCCAGATTGCCGAGATCATCAGTGGCAGAATGAATATGAAAAATGAACGAAAGGCCGGTGACGAAGTCCGTCAATATGTCGAAAAAGAAATGAAACCTGACGCCGATACAGTGGAAAAGACAATCAAAAACATTATAAAAATCACCACAAAAGAAGCAAAGAGTTCGGCGCGGACAAAACTACAAGGGATATCCACTATAAAAACATGGAGGTATACAGCCAAAAGTGGACAGAAATTCGTAGGCGCCGTCCGTGTGTGGAAATACGGCACTCTCGAGGCTGTGAATACGTTTAACAATCCTCAACAGGCAAACGGCCCGGCCATGGAAAATAAACACCATTTCCAGACATTCCAGCAAAGCAGTAAACCGGTAAATACCAAGGATGATTTTTAGCATGCCAGATCGACACAATGTCTGCCCACACCTCCGGCAGTCACCCGGCCGAGTCGGTCGGTTCGGCACCTGCCGGACAGTGGCGTTATGGCACCTGCGTTTTCTCGATTCAGTCCCGTTCCGTCAGTCCATCTGACAGGGACGGGACCACATGGGTTCTATTATGAAAAAATTGCTCCTGTTCTTTCTCTGTGTCTTCTTCTTTGCCGGTCAATCGTTGGCCGATGAACTCACTACGGTAATAGAGGTGGAAGGATTCGGTGTCTCGCAAAATGAAGCGGTACAAAACGGTCTTATTCAGGCCGTAAAACAAACCAAAGGGGTTTCCATCCGAGCCCGGGAGGTCCTGGTAAAGAATATAAGGGAAAAAAACATATCTGAAAATACCAACAATACCCACCATGTCGAAATAGACGCCCTGAGCAGCAATTCAATAAAAGAGGCAACCAAAGGGTTGGTTAATGAGTATCGAATTATCAATACGGACGAGGTCAGCCCCGGGGAGTGGAAGGTTACGCTGGAAGTGAAAATGTCGCGTTATAAAACACCCGGCATATCTCCGGACAGCAGGAGGAGAATTGCTGTTATTCCCTTTCGTTGCACCAAATCATTCTATAATGTCGGGGGATCTATTTCCTGCCATGAAATTTCACGGCAGTTTACTCAAAAACTGGTTACGGAAATCACGCAATCCCGCAAATTTACTGTTCTTGATAGAGAATATATCGAGGAATTCCTCCACGAGAGAAACATCGTCCTTTCCGCCGACGCTCCGATATCGGAACAGATGAAGGCTGGCGAAGTCCTGGGCGTGGATTATCTGCTTATCGGGACTATCTCGGAGGCCGGCATACGACGAACCCCCTATAGAATTCAAATCAGTGGAGAGTCCGGTTATGACTACAGCGCATCGTTTGTTGCCGACTACCGTATCATTGTTATGGCAACCCGACAAATAAAATGGGCCGATTCCGTCACACTATCCCCGGGAGATGAGGCAATCAGAAGGATGGCACCAGGCTTGCATTCCGATCAAATCCGACAGGGACTACTGAACAGGGCATCCAAACTGATAATCGATAAGGCCCTGGCAAATATTTACCCGCTCAGAGTCGCTCAGGTCGAACCCGATGGACAAATCATCCTGAACCAGGGAGGAAAAACAGTCTCTCGCGGCGATGTATTCAATGTCTTTACCGAGGGAAACAAGGTTTTCGATCCTTATACCCGCGAATCCCTTGGTTCATCAGAATCATGGATTGCAACGGTCAGAGTTTCCAGAGTGATAGCGAAGATGTCCTTTGCCAAGGTCATAAAGGGAAGCTTCGAACTGATTAAAATAGGCAATATCTGTCGTCGCATCACGAATAAAAAGAAATCTTATTCCCGACGATTGCCCGGCAAGGCCAGTTCGGTCAAATTGGATCCTAACGGTGGAGTGGTCTTGCCCTACGATTAATATTGTGTCGAAAACGACAACACAGGAAACATGCCACTGCGGTCGTCGATGAAAAATCATTGGATACGCTTGCTGTCGGTGCAGCCAGTCCTGGCAAGTGCCTTCTGGACGGCAAGACCTATCTTGGAGAGCGTATAAGGTTTTTTGACATACTCTCCAGCGCCTATTTCCTGAGCCCGGCATACCCTTTCGGTCTCTGAATAGCCGCTGACGATAATCGCCTTCAGTCCGGGTTGTATCTCTTTGAGCCGACGGTAGGTCTCCAGTCCGTCCATACCCGGATCCATGATCATATCCAGGATAACGAGATCAGGCGCCTCCTTTCCGACATATTCGACGGCATCCTCACCGCTGGATACTGTTGAAACGGCATACCCCAGGCCTGCAAGCATCTCTGTGGCGATGTCCCGTTGTTCCTTGATATCATCGACTATCAGGATCCTCTCTCCCGCCCCGTTGAGCTTGCTGATGAGAGGAACGGCTCCTTCAGCGGAGATATTTTCTCGCGTAGCCGGAAAAAACAGCTTGATTTGTGTCCCTTGTCCAAGCTTGCTATCCAGATGGATGAAGCCCCTGTGATCTCTCATCGCTCCCCATATGACCGCCATCCCCAAGCCGGTGCCGCTTCGTCCCATCTTTTTTTTCGAGTAGAAGGGCTCAAAGATTTTCTCCCGGTCATCCTCCGATATCCCGACCCCCGTGTCGGTGACGCTCAGAATGCAGTACTCGCCTTCAGGAACCTTTTCAAACCCTTCGAGTTCCCTGTCCACATAGCGATTGGCCGTGGTTATGCCGATGGTGCCGCCGTCGGGCATCGCCTCCGCCGCATTGGAGATGAGATTCATCAGGACCTTAGACAAATGAAGAGAAGAGCCCGTCAGATTGAACAGGTCGCCGTCAAGATCCAGCGTGATCTTTGCCTTGCGGTTAAATGACATCAGTTGCCGATATTCCGGACTTTCAAGATAATCGGATATGATCCGGTTGAGATTCAAAACCTCCTTGTGAGCCGCTCCCCGTCTGGTAAGCGTCAGGAGATCCTCAACGATCTTGGCAGCCTTCACCCCGGTCTCCTGCATGATACGGATCGGTCGTATCAGAGGGCTCTGGTCGGGAAGCTGCATCAGGATAAGGTCCGGATAACCGACAATCCCGGAAAGAATATTGTTGAGGTCATGGGCAACACCGCCCGCCAGTGTTGCGACTGTCTCCATCTTTTCCGCCCTCTGGATTCTCGCTTCAAGCTGTTTCCTTTTTTCCTCTGCCCTTTTAAGTTCAGTGACGTCTCTTACCGTGGACAAGAGCAACCGCTTGCCGTCGTATTCAATCGTGCTGGTATTGACCGTCACGTCTATCGGTTCACCGCTTTTAGTCAGATGCCGGATCTGGATCATCCGTTCCCTTTCTTTCCGACCGTCCTGATCATACGTATCCGAAACATTCCGATCCGCCGGAGGGACAAAATCGGCAATATCTCTGCCGATAAGTTCAGACTTCCCGGAATACCCATGCAGATTCATCCAGGCAGGGTTGACATCGATCAGCTTGCCTTCATGCGAAAGGCTCATGGGTTCAAACGAGTCTTCGAAAAGAGTACGGTATTTATTTTCCGACACAACCAGTTTTTCGATCAGCCGATCCCGTTCTTCAATGGTATTTTCATAGTCGGCAATCAGATCCGCCATGCCCCAATTGATCGCTCGATGAAAAAGTCTTCTGATGATATATGCCGGAAATTTCCTCTTCTTCCAGGTGATGACAAAACGACAGCACGGGGACCCTTCCAGGATGCATTCGATCTCCCTGCCGCTGACAACGGTTGTGTTTGACAGGCCGGCAATTCCTGTATATATTCCCATATTCCAATTACATACGTCCTTTGTAACCTCAAATCCCGACCTGTAATTGAGTTCAAACACCGCGGATGAACCGGTAATCTCAACCAATTGCACATCTTTTGTTCTATTGAAACGGGCATTCAATCTTGCAGCCCGTTTCGCCAACAGTTCCATACTCAGATGTTTGGTGACAAAGAGCGTCGTTTTCGATAGACTCTCCCGGATCGTACCGACACCGGCGGTATACAGCGGATTCGGACCCGGCACGATCTTTTTGACGTGAGAGAGCAGGAGCAGTGAAAACTCGTTTGAAACCCAGTATGCCGGATCCGTCAGATGCTCTTTTTTTATCGGCAGAATGCGGGTCGGTTCATATTTGTCCTGAATACAATAGTCGCCGTCAACCAGCCCCGAGATAAGGGTGTTGACCCCTTCGTCGCCATGGTATTTGCGGATATAGGTGATGAGTCCTTTGAAATTCTGGCAGCTGATTTCCTTGGGCATGGGGCTGGGGCTCATAGGGTTTCACCTCACGATGGTTGATCCGCTCATGATACTATGTAAAGACGATTGGCACATCGTGCAAATTCTTTCTCTCTCTTCTCTGTTACATTTTGTCGGCATCGCAAAAGGTTTGCCCGCCTTCGGTCAAATGCGGCGATCTGCAAATCCTTGCTCATCGGTGCGGTCTTTTGCTAAGATGATATGTGATTGATCAGATCCGAGTAAATGAAGCATAACTCTCCCGTATGCGACGACCGGCAAGAAAGTTGCCCGGTCGAACATGGCCAGAAGGCAATGATAATGAAGAGTGAGTCTCCAAGCATCGACAATATCGAGTATGTTGAAGAAATCTGGGAATGCTATCTGCAGGATCCCCAGTCCGTTTCACCCGAATGGCAGAGGTATTTTGATGAGCTTGTACAATCCGGAGAGGCCGTTTCCGGAATCTCCCCCGGATTGGAACTGGGAAGACAGCAGCTGCGCCAGGGTTTCGGCCCCGGCGGCAGATTATGCGCCGGATGCGGTCGCGCCGAGGCCATGTCGTTTCTGCAGTACAATGTCAGCCTGCTGGTGCGAAATTACCGGGTGCGGGGGCACCTTCAAGCCAAGGTCAACCCACTGGGAGCCCCCCGGTCGTCTCTTCCTGAACTGGAGCCGGAATATTATGGAATGACCGACGCCGACCTGGATCTGCTGTTCAACTTCGGCCATATCTCCGGCCAAAAGGCATTGCCTCTGCGGGAGATCATCCGCATACTCAAAGAGACCTACACCGGTTTCATCGGCGTCCAGTTCATGCATATCGATGCGCTGAACGAACGGGAATGGCTGCAGGGGCGGATGGAATCATCCAGAAACACTAGCGTTCTCACGAAGACCCAACAGGTCCGTATCCTGGAACGCTTAACGGATGCTGTGGTTTTTGAGCAGTTCATCCAGAAAAAATTCGTCGGCGCCAAATCGTTTTCCCTGGAGGGAGCTGAAACCCTGATTCCGCTTCTCGACCAGGCAATCGAAAGGGCCGCTGCCCAGGGAGTGGACAATATCGTCATCGGCATGCCCCATCGGGGCCGGCTCAATGTCCTGGCAAATATCATGGGCAAGCATCCGCACACGATCTTCGGCGAATTCAAGGATTCGGATGCGGAATCGAATATCGGCCGCGGGGATGTCAAATATCATAAAGGCTACCACCGTGTCTGGAAGACCGACCAGGGCAAGGAGGTCGTTCTGGACCTCTCCTTCAACCCCAGTCACCTTGAATTTGTCGGACCGGTGGCACAGGGGGCGCTGAAGGCACGGCAGGTTCAACAGGGCGATACAAGCGGTCAAAAAGGCCTGTTGATCCTGATCCATGGAGATGCCGCCATCGCCGGTGAAGGGATCGTCCAGGAGACGCTGAATCTGAGCGGCCTGCCGGGCTTTTCGGTCGGTGGGACCCTGCATGTGGTGGTCAATAACCAGATCGGGTTTACCACCCTGCCGTCGGAGGGCCGTTCCACGATCTATGCCAGCGATATTGCCAAGATGCTTCAGTCTCCCATTTTTCATGTCAACGGTGAGATTCCCGATGCGGTGGCCCAGTGTCTGGATGTGGCGCTGGATTTCAGGAAGGAATTCACGTGTGATGTGGTCCTGGACATGTACTGCTACCGGCGCAGAGGACACAATGAAGGCGACGAACCCCGGTTCACCCAGCCCCTGATGTACAGGCAGATCGACAGGCGGCCCACGGTGATGAAACGGTACACGGAACATCTGGTCTCTTTAGGGGAGCTGACACCGGAGGAAGCGGAAGGCATCCGTCAATCCCGGGAGCAGTATCTGGAAGAGGAATACGGCAGGCTGGTGGCAGACAACAACGGTTCGGGACGGACCAGTCTGTTCATGCCCTCCCACGAATCCTATGTCGGTGGCGCCGATGATCAGGTTCCCGATATCATGACTGGTGTCGACGGCGACACGCTGAGGCGTCTTGGCAAAGCGCTCACCTTGCTGCCGCGGCAATTCAACGTCCATCCGAAGATCGGCAAACTGCTCGAGGCCCGGGCACAGATGTTCGCAGGAGAGAGCCCCCTGGACTGGGGCGCCGCAGAATCCCTGGCCTATGCCTCGCTGGTCGACGAACGGGTGGCGGTACGCATTTGCGGCCAGGACAGTCAGCGGGGTACCTTTAGTCATCGTCATGGTGTCCTCCATGATATGAAAAACGGATCCGTCCATATGCCGCTCGCCACTATCGGCACATCGCAGGGCCGCATCGACATTGTCAACAGCCCGCTCACCGAAGGGGCGGTTCTGGGCTTTGAATACGGATATGCCACCGCCTATCCCGAATCCCTCGTAGTCTGGGAAGCGCAGTTCGGTGATTTTGCCAATGCGGCCCAGGTCTACATCGATCAGTTTATCGCCTCGGCGGAAACCAAATGGAATCTGCTGTCAGGCCTGGTGCTGCTTTTGCCCCATGGCCTGGAGGGGACCGGGCCGGAACATGCCAGTGCCCGTCTGGAGCGCTATCTGTCCCTGGCGGCCACGGATAATTATCAGGTGGTGTATCCCACCGAACCCGCGCAGATCTTTCATCTCCTGCGACGTCAGGTGCTGCGCCGGATCCGCAAGCCCCTGATCGTCATGTCGCCGAAAAGCCTGCTCAGGCATCCCGAGGCGGTTTCATCGCTTGAAGCCCTCACCGCCGGGACCTTCCGTAAGATCATCCCGGATGCCAGTGTGGCGGCAGACAAGGTTCAGCATATTCTGCTCTGCACCGGAAAGATCTCTTATGATCTGTTGCATGGCAGGCAGGAACGGCAATTGGCCGACGTCGCCGTTGTCCGGATCGAGCAGCTCTATCCCCTGGCGGAAGACACCTTGCTCCAGGCCCTGTCACTCTATCCCCAGGGGATTGGGCTGACCTGGGTGCAGGAGGAACCCCTGAACATGGGTGCCTATCCGTTCATTCGCCTCAAGTTCGGGGATCTTCTCAGAAAACATTGGTCGTTTGATGTGGTGGGGCGCCCCGAATCGGCGACACCTGCCACCGGATCGGCGGCAAGCCACAAGCTCGAACAACGGCTGCTGATCAACCAAGCATTTAACAGCGGGAGAAAAGGATGATTATAGAGATTAACGTGCCCGACCTGGGCGAATCGATTACCGAGGTAGAGATCGGTGAATGGCTGGTCGAAATCGGCGACACAATCCACCCGGACGATCCGCTGGTGGCCATCGAGTCCGAGAAGGCAACGATCGAACTTCCCGCCCGGCAGGGAGGGGTTCTCATTGAGATCGTCAAGCAGCAGAGGGAAAAAGCCGGAATCGGCGAGGTCATCGGCCGCATGGATACGGCAGGGACCGACCATGGCCGAGACGATGCCGTCCCCGCTTCGGCACCGCAGGCCGAAGATGACACCGCCGATGTCGAAAAAAAGGTCATGCCGTCGGCGGCCCGGGTCCTGGCCCAACAGCAGATACCGGCCGACCGGGTGACCCCGACGGGGCCGGGGAGACGGATTCTGAAAGAGGATGCGTTGCGGGCGGCACAACGGGCAGCATCACCGCCGGACAGGGAGCAGCACACCGGGAGACAGCCGGCAGCCCCGGTTGAAAGACCGCAAGACATGGACCGGCCCGACCCCGGCTCCGCCCTGGGGAATGAAGAACAGGGGGAGGAGCGCCATGTTCCGATGACCCTGCTGCGTCGTACCCTTGCCGCGCGGTTGCTGGAGGCCAAGCAGAGCATGGCGATATTGACCACATTCAACGAAGTCGACATGTCGGAAGTCAAGGCGTTGCGAACCGCCATGGGCGGTGAATTTGCCGAAAAATATGGGGTGCGGCTGGGATTCATGTCGTTTTTTGTCAAGGCAGCCGTTGCCGGCCTGAGAGATTTTCCGCTGGTCAATGCCCGGATAGCCGGAGATACGATCGTCTATCGAACAAACTGCGATATCGGCGTGGCCATCGGCGGCGGCAAGGGGCTCGTGGTACCGGTCATCCGCAATGCCCAGAGTTTGAATTTTGCCGAGATAGAGAAACAAATCGCCGATTTCGGGCAGAAGGCGAAGAACAATACCCTGTCACCGGAGGAGCTGAAGGGCGGCACCTTCACCATCAGCAATGGCGGCGTATACGGATCCATGTTGTCCACGCCCATCGTCAATCCGCCGCAGAGTGCCATCCTGGGACTCCACGCAATAAAGGACCGGCCGGTGGCGGTAAACGGCGAGGTGCGGATCCGCCCGGTCATGTACCTGGCCTTGTCCTATGACCACCGCCTTATCGACGGCCGGGAGGCGGTGAGCTTTTTGAAAAGCATAAAAGAGCGGATAGAGCAACCGCAAAAAATTCTTCTGGAGATCTGATGATGGGTGCAGAGACGAAGACCTATGATCTGCTGGTGATCGGCGCCGGTCCCGGCGGCTACGTCGCCGCCATCCGCGCCTCCCAGCTGGGACTGAACACGGCCTGTGTCGACAGAGGCGCCACCCTCGGAGGGACCTGTCTGAATGTCGGCTGCATCCCGAGCAAGGCCCTGCTCGAATCGTCCTATGCCTATCATCACTGCAGAACCGGCATGGAGGTCCACGGCATAACGACGGGGAAGGTCTCTTTCGACCTGGAGACGATGATGGCCCGCAAGAAGGCGGTCGTTGCGACCATCACCTCCGGGGTGGAGTTTCTGTTCAAGAAAAACGGGATCGACCGCTTTACGGGCACCGCCCGCCTCCTGGATGACAGGACCGTCCGGGTATCGGGAACGGAGGATAGCACACTGCAGGCAAAGGCCGTGCTCATTGCCACAGGCAGCAGGGCCGCCGGCATCCCCGGTGTCGAGATTGACGGAAAATATGTGGTGTCGAGTACGGAAGCACTTGAATTTGCATCCGTTCCCAAACACCTGGTGGTGGTCGGGGCCGGAGCCGTCGGCCTGGAGCTGGGATCGGTCTGGCACCGTCTCGGTGCCGAGGTCACGGTGGTGGAGTATCTTGACCGGGTGCTCCCCACTGCCGACAAGGATATCTCACGGCAGGCGCTCCGTCTCTTCAAGAGGCAAGGCCTGAGGTTTCTGCTGCGGACCAAGATAGAGGGCATCGACCGAATGGGCGGGCGGTGCCGGATCGCGATTGCCGGCAAGGAGCCGCTGGCGGCCGACAAGGTCCTCCTGGCCGCCGGGCGTCTGCCCTGTACCGAAGGGCTGGGGTTCGAGGAACTGGGCGGCAGGACGGATGGGCGCGGGTTCATCGAGGTGGATTCCCGGTGGCAGACCTCGATCCCCGGAATCTATGCCATCGGCGACGTCATCGGCGGCGCAATGCTGGCCCATAAGGCCTCGGCGGAGGGGGTGGCCTGCGTCGAACGGATGGTCACCGGCTACGGCCAGGTCAATTATCAGGCGATGCCCGGTATCGTATACACCCATCCGGAGATTGCCTCTGTCGGCCGGACCGAAGAATCCCTTGCGGAAGAAGGGGTGCCGATCAACGCAGGGACGTTTTTCTTCAAGGGCAACGGCCGGGCGCTGGCTCAGGGAAATGCCGACGGGATGGTCAAGATCATCGCCCACCGGGACACCGACCGGATAGTGGGGGTCCATATCATAGGACCGCAGGCCGGCGACCTGCTCGCCGAAGCGGTGGTGGCCATGGAATTCTCGGCCAGCAGCGAAGATCTGGCCCGTGCATTCCACGCTCACCCGACGCTCTCCGAAGTACTGAAGGAGGCGGCCCTTGCCGTCGAAAATGCCGCCATTCACGGATAACACCTGCCGATCCGGTCCGCTTAAATGGAGAGGACCCGCAGGGTGAACGATACCGGCCCTATCTACATGCTCACAGTGCCCTTTTCAGCTATGAGGGGGCCAAACACTCTATAGAAGGAGACGCCATGGCCACCAATCTCACCCGGAAAATCATCGAATCCCACTTGGTTGAAGGACAACTGCAACCGGGAGAGGAGATCGCGCTCAGGATCGATCACACCTTGCTGCAGGATGCCACCGGCACCATGGCCTTGCTGGAGTTCGAGGCGCTGGGGCTGGACAGGGTCCGGGTTGATCTCGCCGCCCAGTATGTCGACCACAATCTCCTGCAGACCGATTTCAAGAACGCCGACGATCATCGCTTCCTGCAAAGCGCCTGCGCCCGTTACGGCGTTCATTTCAGCATGCCGGGCAACGGCATTTCCCACCAGGTCCATCTGGAGAATTTCGGCAGACCGGGACTGACGATGATCGGCGCCGACAGTCATACCCCGGCCGCGGCCGGTCTTTCCATGCTTGCCATCGGCGCAGGAGGGCTGGATGTCGCCCTCGCCATGGCCGGACGTCCCTATTATCTCCCCTGCCCCAAGGTGCTGGGAGTGAAACTTGTCGGCCGACTGCCCGACTGGGTCAGTGCCAAGGATATTGTCCTGGAGATGCTCCGGCGCTATGATGTCAAGGGATGCCTGGGGATGGTCGTGGAATATTTCGGTCCGGGCGTGGCGACCCTGTCGGTCGAAGACCGGGCGGCCATCGGCAATATGGGAACCGAACTCGGGGCGACCAGTTCGGTTTTTCCTTCCGACGAGAATACCCGCAGCTATCTGGCCTCCCAGCAGAGGGCGGCGGACTGGCAACCGATAAGCGCCGATGAGATGGCCGTTTACGATGAATATGACGAGATCGATCTGGCCCGCCTTGAACCTCTCATCGCCTGCCCATCGTCGCCGGGCAACGTCGTTGCCGTCCGCGAGGTGGCGGGCACCCGGGTCGATCAGGTGATCATCGGTTCCAGTGCCAACAGCGGTCTGAAGGATCTTCTCCGGGTATCCCGCATCATGGAAAACCGGCACGGCTGGCTGCAGACTGATTTTCATATCAATCCCGGCAGTCGTCAGGTTCTGGAGAACGTGGTCGCGGAGGGGGGCATACTGGCCCTGATGAAGGCGGGTGCCAAGATTCACCAATCCGGATGCCTGGGCTGTATCGGGATGGGTCAGGCGCCGGGAACCGGTCAGGTCAGCCTGCGAACCTTTCCCAGAAATTTTCCCGGCCGTTCCGGAACAAAGGACGATCGGGTGTACCTCTGTTCGCCGGAGACCGCCGCAGCGGCAGCGCTGAAGGGGGTAATCACCGATCCACGCCAACTGGCGGACGAGATGGAGTATCCCCTTATCTCCGATCCGGAGCAAAGGTTCGTGGACCGGTCATCGATAATCTCCGCCTCTGACAGGCTGTCCGGCACGGAAATTATCCGCGGTCCCAACATCAGACCCTTCCCGGAGCTCACCTCGTTGCCGGACGACCTGCTGGTGAAGGTAGCGCTCAAGGTGGAGGACAATATCTCCACCGATACCATCATGCCGGCAGGCAACAGGGTTCTGCCCCTGCGTTCCAATATCGAGGCCATCAGCAGATATGTTTTTTATCAGATCACGCCCGATTTTCATGAACACTGCCGGCAACTTGGCGACTGTGCTGTGATCGGCGGCGACAACTACGGCCAGGGATCAAGCCGTGAACATGCCGCGCTGGCGCCCCGTTATCTGGGAATACGGGTCAAGATAGTCAAAAGCTATGCCCGGATACACAAGGCCAATCTGTGCAATTTCGGCATCCTTCCGTTGACCTTCAAAAACCCGTCGGATTATGACGGCCTGGACACCGCGTCGGTGCTTGAATTACCCGAAATCAGCCGCCGCATCGAGCAAGGCGATTCCGAAATCCCGGTCAAGGTCGGCGGTCGGGAGATCATCACGCTGCTCGAGGTTTCCGAGCGGCAGCGCCAGAGCCTGCTGGCCGGAGGGATGCTGAACCTGGTCCGCCGGGAACTCCGGAGCTGATCAACGGAGGGCTCCGACTGCCCGGGTTGAAGCGAATCGCGGCCTTGTATTCCATTGTCCCCACCATCGTCCCCGGCTCGAGCGACGTCCGGTGGGAGGCAAATGGATGGGCCTCGGTCAAGGTCACATCAGTACTCGTCCAGATGGTGCCATTCTGCATTCCTCACGATTACGTGGTAAATTCAAAATTAGGCATAGTTTTTTGCCCGGAGAAGAAGTATCTTTGTACACTAATATGACTCGTGATCCATCCATGCAGACGCTTGAACAGCGGTTCAGTATTCACTACTCCTTCCCTGTGTTTTTCAGCCGAAATGTCTTCCGGGCAGACGACCCGCTGCTGGCATCGGTGTTTCTGCAAGGGGGGCAAAAACGCCACAACGTCCTTTGTCTTGTCGATTCCGGCGTCCTCGCCGCCGATCCTCTGCTTCCGGATCGAATCACCTCGTATGCCGAGGCCCATCCGGAGGTTATGCAGTTATGCGGGCGGATTGTGGCCGTCAAAGGCGGCGAGGGCTGTAAAGCCGAGCCGACAATAATCGATACGATACTGCAGTGCGTTAGGGATTACCACCTGTGCAGGCACTCATATATTCTGGCCATCGGCGGCGGCGCCGTCCTCGATGCCGTCGGCTATGGCGCCGCCATCGCCCACCGGGGGCTGCGGCTGATACGGATGCCGACGACTGTCCTGGGGCAAAACGATGCCGGTGTCGGTGTAAAAAACGGTATCAATGCCCTGGGCCGGAAAAATTTTATCGGCACCTTTGCCCCGCCCTTTGCGGTTATCAACGACTTCGCCTTCCTGGATACCCTTCCTCCCCGGGAATTACAGGCCGGTATGGCCGAAGCGGTGAAGGTGGCCCTGATCAAGGACAGGGACTTCTTCGACGCACTCTACGACCAGAGATTCGCCCTTGCCTCCTTCAGTCCCCGGCCGATGGAGGAGTTGATCCATCGCTGTGCAGCCCTGCATATGCACCATGTCGGTTGCGGAGGCGACCCCTTCGAACTGGGATCGGCCAGGCCTCTCGACTTTGGCCACTGGTCGGCACACAAGCTCGAGGAGATGACAGGCGGCCTTTTGAAACACGGTGAAGCGGTTGCAGTCGGCATGGCCCTGGACAGTCTCTATTCCCGTCGCTGCGCACTGATTGATGAAGGTGAGTTGCGGCAGATTCTTACCCTGATCGGTGATCTGGGTCTGCCGTTGTATCATCCTGCCCTCGCTGCCCTCGATGTCGGCGCCGCACTCGGTGAGTTCCGAGAGCACCTCGGAGGGGATCCGGCAATCACGCTGCTGACCGGCATCGGCAGTAAAAAAGAGGTTGACCGAATCGAGATCCCGCTGATGCAACACTGCATCGAGGAATTGCTGCTCCAGGATGCTTCCCGGGAAATCGGAACCGATCGGAGCGGCAGGTCCGCGGCACTCCATGGAGAGCCTCAGTGACACCGTCCTTTTCTGCCTGCCGGCCGACCGAAAATAATCCATCGGCAGGACCTGCCACGATACAACCGAACGATGCCGCCTTGCCGGCGATAACCTATTGCACCAACATCCACCCGGCGGAGAGCTGGCAGGAGATCTTTTCCGCCGTTCGCCGGCATGCACCGACGGTCAAAAGACGGGTGTCCCCCGACGCGCCATTCCCGATCGGCCTGCGACTGTCGGGCCGGGCCGCCCGGGAAATATCCCCGGAAGAGGCTGCCGAATTCCACCGCTGGTGCCGGCGCCAGGGGTTCTATGTCGCCAGTATCAATGGGTTTCCCTATGGTACCTTCCATCATGCACCGGTCAAGCAGGCCGTGTACCTCCCGGACTGGCGCTTTCCGGAACGGCTTGACTATACGAAACAACTCGCCGAACTGCTCTCCCTATGGCTGCCCGAGGGCATGACCGGCTCCATCTCCACGGTACCGGTCGGCTTTCGCTCCTGCATCGACCGGGAGGACCTGCCGACGGTGCACCGCCATATCCGGTCAGCCCTTGATTTTCTCGACCGTCTGGCCCAGGATACCGGCAAGGAGATCCTGCTCTGCATGGAACCGGAGCCCGGATGCGTCCTGGAAACCACCCCCGACGTCGTCGAATTTTTCGCCCGTCTGGACCTGCCGCAGACCCTGCGGGACAGATTGGCGGTCTGCTATGACTGCTGTCACCAGGCGCTGCAATTCGAGAGTCCGGCCCAATCCCTGCACCTCCTCGCCCGAAACGATATCAGGATCGGCCATGTGCAGGTATCCTCCGCCCTCCGTCTTCTGGATTCGCAAATAGGCAGTCTGCAACGTTTCCAGGAATCGTGCTACCTCCATCAGACCGTCGGCAGGAAAGCCGATGGCTCTCTGCTACGCTATGATGATCTCAATCTGGCCATTGCCGCGGCGCCTGCGGATGTCCTGGAGTGGCGCGTCCATTTTCATGTGCCGGTTTTCATCGAGACGACAGGGGAATGCGACAGCACCCGGTTCTTCCTCCAGGAGATCCTGCCTCTGTTCCCCGCCCGTCTGCTCCTGGAGGTGGAGACCTATACCTGGACAATTCTTCCACCGGAGCTGCAGGGCGGCTCCGTTACCGACTGCCTGGCTCGCGAGATCCAATGGGTAGCCGGAACCATCAGGGATACGAAATGAAAGATTCAGCAGTCAAATCGATGTTTGAAACCATTGCCGCCGGCTATGATTTTCAGAACAGCTTCCTTTCCCTGCGCCGGGATGTCTATTGGCGGAGGGTTCTGGCGGAGATCCTCCGCCTTGATAACGGCGGGACCGTACTCGATGTCGCTGTCGGCACCGCCGAGACCGCCCTTGCCATCGGTCACCGGTACCCGCGGGTGCAGGTGGTGGGCGTTGATTTCTCTCCGGCCATGCTGGATGTGGGCAAAAAAAAGATTGCTGCCCGCGGGTTTAAGGGCCGGATCCGTCTCACCGCGGGAGACGGCCGGCAGCTGCCCATACGCAGCGGCTCAGTCGATGTGGTGACCATATCCTTCGGGATCCGCAATATTGAGCAGCGCTTAGAGGCCCTGCACGAGTTTTACCGTGTCCTGAAACCGGAAGGCAGGCTCTGTATCATGGAATTCTCCTATCCTGACCAGCCGCTGCTCTACCGGCTCTACCGGTTTTATTTCGACCATATCCTGCCGCCCGTGGGCAACCTGATCTCCCGCACCGATTACGCCTACAGTTATCTGGCCGAATCGGTCGACAGCTTTCCCCGCGATCAGCAGTTTGTCGCCGAGATCACTGCGGCGGGTTTCACCGATACGGCAATCAAAAAACTGACCTTCGGCATTGCCAAGATATTTACCGGCAGAAAGGAGAAAAAATGAAGGTAAGCTGGCTGGAGAGGCTCTGGGTCAACAGCCCGGTTCGGCGGTACGTGCAGGTGCAGGAGGCTCGTTTTTTCAAAACGTTCGGCCACCCTCCCGGCGGCAGCTATCTGGAAATCGGCTGCGGCTGCGGTGTCGGGGCCGAGATCATCAACCGCTTTTTTGCCCCGGCCGCCATCCATGCCCTGGACATCGATATGGACATGCTGCATGCCGCAAAGAAAAAAGGGGGGCGCCGGAAGGACATGCCCCTCCACCTTCTGGCAGGCGATGCCCAGATGCTGCCGTTCCCCGACGGCTCATTCGATGCCGTTGTCAATTACGGCATTATCCATCATCTCGAAGACTGGCAGCAGGGTGTCGGCGAGATCGCCAGGGTCCTCAAGGAAGGCGGCGTTTTCTACTTCGAGGAGATCTATCCCCCCCTCTATGCCAACCCCCTGTTCATCAGGATACTGGATCATCCCCGGGAAAACCGGTTCCACGGCCCTGAATACCGGGCCCGGCTCGCCGCATCGGGTCTGCGTCTGGTCGACGGTTATAAGGAGTCACGTTTTGCAATTCTCGGGACAGCGATAAAAATCTGACGATATCGCGGACGCCGAATGACTGCGGCGGCGATTTCAATATCCTTCCGGCTGGAATGACAGGCTGGTAGTGCCTGGCACCTTTCGCTGCATCACATCATGCGATAATTCAGGCTGTGCATAATCCACAGCGAGCCGCCGACAAAGAGGATTATGATCAATACCGCAAAGATCAGTGCCAGCAGACTCCAGCGCGCCGCCGACAAGAAATCCAGGTGGAGAAAATAGCACAGGTGCACCAGAATCTGGGCCACGGCCAGGGCAAAGATGACGGTCAGGGCAGCCGAATACGTCAGCGTGCCGCTCATGACGACCCAGAACGCCGCCGCGGTCAACACCACTGAAAGGATAAAACCGATGGTATAGGACTTGAGACTGCCGCGGCTTGCGCCGGTGTTGTCGATGAATGCATGTGCCATTTACAGGACCCCCATCAGGTAGACGATGGTAAATACCGCCACCCAGACGATATCCAGGAAGTGCCAGAACATACTGAGCCGCAGCAGGCGGGATTGGACGGAGACGGTCAGGCCTTTTATCACTACCTGGCCCATCATGACCGCCATCCAGATCAGGCCGGTGGTGACATGAAGGCCGTGGGTGCCGACCAGGGTGAAAAAGGCCGAGAGAAAACCGCTGCGCTGGGGCCCGTTGCCGTCCAGGATCATAGCGCTGAACTCACGGACCTCCATGACGACAAATCCAAGCCCGAGCAGGAAGGTCACGACCAGCCAGACCATGGCCAGATCTTTCCGGTTCCGGTGTACGGCCAGCATGACCATGCCGTACGAGGCACTGGAAATGAGCAGGAGCATGGTCTCTGCGAAGGTATAGGGCAGATGAAACAGCTCTTTTGCAGTCGGACCGCCGGCATAGTTATGGGACAGGACGGCATAGGTTGCAAAAACTGCCGCGAAGAGCACCAGGTCGGACATCAGATACAGCCAGAATCCGAGCGTCTGATTGCCGACGGCCTCCTCTTCGATACCGGCCGCCATTGAAGCGGCGTCTGTGCTTGAACTTTCGGGTATCACTCTTTCCATCTCCCCATAAGGTTGCCGTTCAGTCCGCAGGCCGGCCGGCTGCCACGGCCAACTGCCGGTAGCGTTCATTTTCCATGCGTTCGACCTCTGCCGCCGGCACCACGTAATGGATGTCTTCGTCGGCGGCCCGCACGATGATGGTAAACAGTATGGCCAGGGCTCCGGCAACGGCCAGCCACCAGATATGCCAGATCATGGCAAAGCCGGACAGGAAGGCCAAGAGGCCGCCTGAAAGGCCGCAGGCGGTGTTCCTGGGCAGATGGATGTCCCTATACCTTTCCGGCCGCTGGTAGGCGGTATTATTCTCCTTCATGTCGGTGAAGGCATCCAGATCATGCACCTCCGGAATGACTGCAAAATTGTAGACCGGCGGTGGTGAGGCCGTCGCCCACTCCAGGGTACGGCCGTCCCAGGGATCACCGGTCAGGTCACGACCGGTAGTACGCTCCCTGATGCTTACGATCAGCTGAACTACCTGGCAGAGAATGCCGCACAGGATTATCGCAGTGCCGATGGCGGCGATGATCAGATACGGATGCCATGCCGGGTTGTCATAATGCTGCAGTCGGCGGGGCATGCCCATGAAGCCCAGGATGTACAGCGGAACGAAGGCCAGATAGAAGCCGAACAGCCAGCACCAGAATGCCCGCCTTCCCCACTTTTCGTTCAGGGAAAAACCGAAGGCCTTTGGGAACCAGTAGACATATCCGGCAAAGTAGCCGAACAGCACCCCTGGTATCAGGGTATTGTGGAAATGGGCGATCAGGAACAGGCTGTTGTGCAGCACATAGTTGGCGGCAGGGGAGGCCAGCAGTACGCCGGTCATGCCGCCGAAGACGAAGGTGGTGATAAAGCCAAGGGTCCAGAACATCGGGGTGGCCAACCGTACCCGGCCGCGATACATGGTAAAGAGCCAGTTGAAGATCTTCACCCCGGTGGGAACGGCGATGACCATCGTGGCGATGCCGAAGAAGAGGTTGACGTCGGGACCGGAACCCATGGTGAAGAAATGGTGCACCCAGACGGAAAACGACAGGATGGTAATGGCGGCGGTAGCCAGGACCATGGAGGTGTAGCCGAACAGCCTTTTGCCGGAAAAGGTGGCGACAATCTCGGAATATATCCCGAATGCCGGCAGGATAACGATATAGACCTCGGGATGGCCCCAGATCCAGAACAGGTTGGCAAACATCATCATGTTGCCGCCGTGGGCATTGGTGAAAAAATGCATGCCCAGATAGCGATCAAGGGTCAGCAGCGCCAGGGTCGCGGTCAATACGGGGAAGGAAAAAAGGATGAGAATACTGGTGCACAGGGCATTCCAGGTAAAAATCGGCATCCGCATCAGCGTCATGCCGGGGGCGCGCATCTTGATGATGGTGACGATAAAGTTGATGCTGGTCAACAGCGACCCGAGACCGCCGATCTGCAGAGCCCAGATCCAGTAATCGACGCCGGTGTCAGGACTGTACCTGAGCTCCGACAGGGGGGGATAACCGGACCAGCCGGCCTTGGAAAAATCGCCTACCCCGAGTGAGACCATAACAAGAAGCGTCCCGGCTACCGTCAGCCAGAAACTGAACGAATTGAGAAAGGGAAAGGCCACATCCCGGGCGCCGATCTGGGTCGGGACCGCGAAGTTCAACAGTCCGGCCAGAAACGGCATGGCCACAAACAGGATCATGATCGTGCCGTGGGCGCTGAAAATCTGGTTGAAATGTTCCGGCGGCAGATACCCTTGCGACATACCAAAGGCCATGGCCTGCTGGGCGCGCATCATGATGGCGTCGGAGATGCCCCGCAGCAGCATGATCATCGCCAGGACAATGTACATGATGCCGATCCGCTTATGATCGAGGCTGGTCAACCATTCCGTCCACAGGTAGGTCCATTTCCGGTAGTAGGTGATCAGGGCCAGAATCACCAGACCGACCAGAATCGAACCGCCCACCGCCCACATGATGATGGGATTTTCATAGGGGATTGCTGCAAGGGTCAATTTGCCGAACATGTCAGCGCTCCTCCATCCCGGCGGCCTGCATGGGAACGGAATCAGCCTTCCCTTGAAGCACCATTGTATTATTTGTCATTGATTTAATATACTTACTAAGTATGTGATTGAAGAGGTCCGGCTGAACCGAAGAAAAATAGGCCACCGGAGCGCTGGCTGTCGGCCTCGTCAGTTCTCCATAACGGGCAAGATCGAGTTTCTCCGGTGAACTCCTTACCTTTTGCACCCACTGGTGGAATTGCGCAGTGGATGTTGCAATCGCCTTGAAGGTCATGTAGGCGTACCCGTCGCCGCTCAACTGCTGATTCTGCCCGTCGTATGATCCGGGCCTGTCGGCCAGCAGGTGCAAACGCGTCTGCATACCGGCCATCGCATAGATCTGGCTGCCCAGCTGCGGGATAAAAAAAGATGTCATGACCGTATCCGAGGTTATTCTGAAGTCCAGCGGGACATTGACGGGGAAAACCAGCTGGTTGACCACGGCGATATGCTGATCCGGATAGATAAACAGCCATTTCCAGTCCAGGGACACGGCCTCTATGGTAAGTGGTCTGGCGGATGACGGGATCGGTTTGTAGGGGTCGAGACTGTAGGTGGTCTTCCAGGCCAGAATCCCGAGGCAGATGACAATGACCGCTGGAACCAGCCAGATGACCAGTTCGATCTTGGCGGAAAAATTCCATTTGGGCGCATAGTCCGCCTTGATGTTGCCTGCCCTGTATTTCCGGGGAAACCAGAGGGCCATGATGATGACCGGGATAACGACGATGAGCATCAGGACAAAGGCCATGATGATCACGTTCCTTTCGGTGTCGCCGACGGGCCCTCTGGGCTGGAGCAGGATCATATCGCTGCAGCCTGCGAGCAGGGCAGCCGGGAAAACGGCCATCATCCGGAAAAACGGCAGCAGGTTCACCCTCGACTTTTTCACCAGAGACGATGGGTCATGGAGCTGTTCGTGGAATCCTCGATCTTGCTGGTGCATATCTCCCCCCTCGTTGCTGCGTGTCGGAGCAAATCCGGCCGACATTCAGGCGCCGCGGTCCGGTACCGTCAGTCTGCTTGAAATTTTGGTGCTCCCCTTCCCCTGCATGAGTTGTAACCCAATCGCACCCCCCGGGCAAGCTAATCTTGAACGATTTCTCGGCTATCGATCGGCATCTGCGGAGACAGTCGGGCCGGACGGCGCCGCCGCGAAACTACCAGGCCAGGGTTATCAGGGCAAGGACAAGGAGAATACAGGGATAGGTGCTTGCCCGGTTGAACAGCGCCGAGGCCTCATCCCTGTCCCTGGTCCGAAAGAGGCGCAGGGCCGGTAAAATCAGCAGATATATCCCGATGAGGATAGAGGCCAGGTAGAGAGGGATCGGGAAGTGCAGAGGCGCGAGTCGAAAAAGCAGACAGCCAAGGACAACGCTTGCGCCAAGGGTGGCAAGGACAATGACGCTTGCGATCCTCGGTCCGAGAGCTACAGGTACGGTTCGAGCCTGCAGCACGCGATCCTCCTGAATGTCATGCCAGTCGGCCGGGACATTCTGACCGCCTACCTCCCAGAAAAACAGCCAGAAAAAGATCAGCAACAACAGGGACGGCTTCGGCGAGGCATCCACCGCCAAGATCGCTGCAAGGCCGCCGAGGGTTTTCACGATCCCGCTTACCAACGTCCGCAGGTGGCTGACCTGCAACAGCAGACAATAGAGGACCTCAAGGATGCAGCCGCAGACCAGGATCAGGGCGCAGACCGGATTGAGCAGGTAGGCGCAGAAGAGCGAAACCAGCATCCAGCCGCCCGCCCAGCCGACCGCCTCCGGCATGCTTAAAAAACCCTGGGCCAGCGGGTGACGGATATAGGCGGCATCGAGATAGTCGGTCTCCCGACGAAAACCGGCCTGGCTGATCTTTTTCTTGTCGCTACGGTAATCGACGATATCGTTAACCGCATAGACCGCGGTGTATCCGGCGAAGGCGGCAAGCATTCCCGTGAGGATAACCCGCACTGCGGGCGGATGGCCAAGCCAGAGCAGGGCTGCAAGCAAGGGCGTGCACATGTCGAGCAGCCCGTGCTGCGTTCTGGAAAGAGCCATAAACAGCTTGAGTCTGGAATATCCGCTCTGTTCTGCAACGTTCATGGTAGCTTAGACGATGGCATGGGGTTAGAGAAGCTGCGTTTTCAAAAAATCCAGCAGCTGCGAAGGGAAGAGCCCCAGCAGGATGACGAGGACGGCAGAGAGCACCAGGACCGCCGTCTCGAAGATACTGATGTCCTCCCTTTCGGTGTCTTCGCTACGTTGCAGGTACAAGGCGGTTACTATCCGAAGATAATAATAGATCGACACCGCAGCCGTCAGGATGCCGACGATTGCCAGCATGACTTCACCGGCTTGGAGAGCGGAGGCGAAGATCAGGAATTTTCCGGTAAAACCGATAGTGGGCGGAATACCCGCCAGGGAAAACAGCGCCACCGCCAGAACGCCGGCCGCCATCGGATGTGTGAACCCGCGGCCGCGATAGCCGTCAAGGGTGGCGCCGCAGCCGTTGCGTTCAAGGACACCGATCGCCCCGAAGGCCGCCAGACTCATTATTCCGTACGCAATCGCATAGAAAGCGGCGGCACAAAGACCCCCTCCCCTGTAGCTGACCAGCGCCACCACGACATAGCCCATCTGGGCGATGGAGGAATAGGCCAGCATCCTGCGCACCCGGTCCTGCCGCAATGCCGCCAGGTTGCCGACCAGCATGGAGGCAAGTGCCGCCGCGTAAAGCGGGATTCGCAACGGCCCGGGATGGTCGGCACGCGACAGCAGCAGGAGCAACAGCAGCACCGCCGCAGCCTTTGATCCTCCGGAGAGGAAGGCGACGGCCGGTGTCGGAGCGACCTCATAGACATCCGGGGTCCACAGGTGGGCCGGCACCAGCGACAGTTTGAAGGCAATGCCGATCAACACACACCCCCATCCGGCCAGGGCCACCGGATTGAGAGCGGCCCCTCCCAGGGTACGGTCCATCACCCGGACAATGCCCAGGCCTCCGGCAACGCAATAGAGCAACGCGATGCCGAAGGCCAGGAAGGCGGCACTGAGCATCCCGGTCAGAAGGTACTTGAGACCGGCCTCGCCGGAGTTCGGCCGATTACGGTCGATGGCCGTCAGCAGATAGAAACCGAAGGTCATGGCCTCAAGACCGAGGAAGACGATCAGGAGATTGGTGGCGGCGGCCAGCGCCGCCATGCCGAAGGTGACGAACAGGACGGTGGCCGGAAATTCCTCCCCGCGGATCCGGTAATGGTCGGTATAGGGACCGGAGAGGATGAGCACGGCCGCGGACATGAAGGCGAAAAAGGCCGTGAACAGACGGGCCAGACCGCCGCCCGAGAGACCCAGGGTAGGGGCAAGCGCCACGGCCGGGGTCTGCAGGGACCAGAGTCCGGCACCGGCCGCCGCGACAACGGCAATGACGGTCCCCGTCGCCTGATTGCGGGTCACTGCACCGTTGATCAGGGTCAGTACCGCCCCGATCGCCAGGATCAGCAAGGGAAGGGCTATCCGGATATCAGCGATGGTCACGACACTCCCCCCGTTAAAATATGTACCGGCAGTGCCAGTATGTTCAGCAACGGGCCGGGATGAAGACCTATGAACAGCACGCCCAGGGCCAGAATCGCCAGGAGCAGGATCTCCCGGGAACACAGGTCCGGAAGCGGCAACGGTTGCCGTTCTTCCTGAAACAATACGGCCTGGACGAGGCGCACGGTATAGACCAGCGACAGGATCAGGCCGAGGAAGGCGAGGATTGTCGCCGCCTGCTGGACCTTATAGGCCCCGATCAGGATCAGGAACTCGCCGACGAAGTTGTTCAGGCCGGGGAGTCCGGCCGAGGCCATGGCAAAGAGCAGGAAGAAGCAGGAAAGCACCGGGACCTTGCCCCACAGGCCGCCATAGGCACTGATCTCCCTGGTCCCGGTCCGCGACGACAGCATGCCGACCATGGCAAAAAGGGCCGCGGTGGTGATGCCGTGACAGACCATGAGCAGGACGGAACCCCCGAGCGCCAGCGGCGTCCAGGCGGCGATGCCGAGCGCCACGAATCCCATATGCCCGACGCTGGAATAGGCAACCAGACGCTTCATGTCCTTCTGGGCAAAGGCGATCCAGCCGGTATAGAGGATGCCGGCCACCGCCATGACGACGAGCAGCGGGGTCAGCGTCCGGGAGGCCGCAGGAAACAGCGGATAGCCGAAGCGGATCAGGCCGTAGGCCCCGGTCTTCAACAGCAGACCGGCCAGATCGATGGACCCTGCGGTGGAGGCATCGGTATGGGCATCGGGCAGCCAGGTATGGACCGGAAACAGTGGAAATTTGATCGCAAAACTCAAAAGGAAGGCGGCGTAGAGCCAGAGTCCGACCGCCGGATCGATCCGGGTCCCGATCAGCGCCGACAGACCGAAGGTGTACTGGCCGCTCTGGTGACCGTGGATCAGGTAGACTCCGATGATGGCCAGCAGCATCAGCAGGGAGCCGGACAGGGTAAAGACAAAGAATTTGATCGCCGAATAGATCTTGCGCCCATGCCCCCAGATGCCGATCAGGAAAAACATCGGGATCAGCATCGCCTCCCAGAAGAGATAGAACAGGAAGAGATCAAGGGCGAGGAATACCCCCAGGATACTGCTCTCCAGCACCAGCAGCAGCATGTAATGCAGAACCGTGCGCTCGGTGATTGACCGCCAGGAAGCCAGCATGGCGATGATGGTCAGCAGGGCGGTCATGACCGTCATCAGCAGGCTGATGCCGTCCATCCCCAGGGTGAAATGAACGCCTATGGAGTTTATCCAGGGCACGTCCGTAAACAGGAAGAACCCGGGAGGGGCTCCGGCGGCGGGAGGGGTCCCGAAGGCGGACCATGCCAGACAGGTAAGCGCCAGTTCGGCAACGGCAATGCCGATGGCGAGGGACTTGGCCGATGTCTGCCGTTTCCCGAGCGGCAGCAGGCAGACGGCGCCTGCCAGCGGCAGCAGTATCAAGGCTGTCAGCAGCGAGGACATCATCATAGGATCATCTCCCACGCGAACCAGGCGATCATCAGGGCCGCGCCGCAGGCCGTGCACAGCAGGTAAACGGACACCCGCCCGCCGCCCCACCTGCCCAGAGTCTGCCCGGTGCGACCGATGCCGGCGGCCATCCGGTCCAGTGAATCATCGATGACCCCTTCATCCACCCCCTGCCAGAGGACAACCGACAGCCGTTTGAACGGACGCACGAAGAGAAAGGCATACAGAGTATCCACATACCATCCCGCCTGCAGAAAGGCCGTTATACCCGTTGCGGGCCGCTCCGACCGGGCAAGGCTGGCCGCACGCCGATCCGGCAGACCGTAGCACCACCAGGCGACACAGATGCCGATCACCACCACGCCGGTGGCCACTCCCTGCAGGGCCAGTTCGGTTGTCTGCGCAAGCGACCCGTTTGCCGCATTCAGCGGGGCAAGAAAGGAATCAAGCAGGCCGTTCCCCAGATAGGCGGGGACATTGAAGAGTCCGCCGAAGAGCGCCAGCAGGGCCAAGGGGATAAGGGTGATCGTCATGTTGCCGGGCAACGACTTCCCGGATGCGGAAGTGCCGTTTTTCGGCGGAACCGAGCCCGGCCGGTCCCCGAAGACGATAAACAGCATCCTGAAGGTGTAGACGACGGTCAGGAAGACCGTGACCATCCCCACCAGGTACAGGGCGCCGTAGAAAAACCCTCCCTTGGCCCATACCGCCGCCATGATGCCGTCCTTGCTGAAGAAGCCTCCTGTCGGCGGAACCCCGGCAAGACAGAGGGCCGCCGCCAGAAAGGTCCAGAAGACAACCGGCAGTGCGCGTCTGAGCCCGCCCATCCGGAAGATATCCTGCTCATGATGCAGGGCCGTGATGATGCAGCCTGCCCCCAGGAACAGCAGGGCCTTGAAGAAGGCGTGCATGATCAGGTGAAAGGTGGCGGCGGTGATGGCCCCGCTGCCGACGGCAAGCACCATGTAACCGATCTGGCTGATGGTCGAATAGGCCAGTATCCGTTTTATATCGCGTTCGGCAATGGCGCAGGAAGCCCCGTAGAAGGCGGTGAAGGCCCCGGTTACGGCAATAGCCCCGCAGACAACGGCCGAGACCCCGATCAGCGGGAACATGCGCATCAGCAGATAGACCCCGGCCGTGACCATGGTTGCGGCATGGATCTGTGCCGATACCGGGGTCGGACCGGCCATCGCATCCGGCAGCCAGACCATCAGAGGGGCCTGCGCCGATTTACCCATGGCCGCCAGCAGGAACAGGAGGCCCAGGACGGTGATCACCCCGAGGCCGACCTGATGTCCCATCTGGTCCAGACGGGTGATGGACAGGGTCGAAAAGAGCTTGAACAGCAGGACCATCGCAATCCCCAGACCGATATCGCCGATCCGGGTGACGATGAAGGCCTTGCGGCCGGCGGTGGCATTCTTCTCCTGCCTGTACCAGAAACCGATCAGGGCATAGGAGCAGAAGCCGACGCCTTCCCATCCCACATAGAGGAGCAGCAGGTTCTCGGCCAGGACCAGGACCAGCATCGCCCAGACAAACAGATTAAGCAGAGCGAAGTACCGGGCATAGCCGGGGTCGTCACGCATGTACCCGACGGAGTAGACATGGATCAAGCCACAGACAAAGGTGATCATAAGGCAAAGCGACAACGACAGCGGATCGAGATAGACGGTTATCGGGACCTTGAGATCGAAGGACGAAAGCCATGGGCCGATCCTGACCACCGAAGGGCCGGAATAGGCCGCCGCCGCGAAGACCGCCGCAACAAAGCTCCCCAGAACCGCGGCGCAGGCAGCGATCTCCACCGCCCGGCGGGGGAGCAGCCGGCCCAGCAGGATATGACAGATCCCTCCCAGCAACGGGAGCAGGAGCAGGAGTTCAATGGCAGCCTTCAATCTCTCAGCTCCTTGAATTCGTCTACATTCACGGTCTTCTTCCTCCTGTGGAGATAGACCACCATTGCCAGGGCCAGTGAGACCTCCGCCGAGGTCATCGCCATGATCATCAGGGCGAATATCTGGCCGTCGGCCATGCCCCAGCGGTTTGCGCCCGCCACGAAGACCAGCATGGCGGCATTGAGCATGATCTCGATGCCGATCAGCAGCATGATGACGTTGGATCGCCAGATCAGCACACAGACCAGCCCCAGTGCGAACAGGATTGCGGCGAAGATCAGCAGGTGCGGGAACGGCACTATCATCGGTTGCGCCTCCTTCCCAGATACAGGGCGCCGACCAGGGCGAAGAGCAGCTGCATGGAAATGATCTCGATGGCCACCCCGTACTTGCCGAAAAGGGTGGCCGCAAACTCCTTGATGCCGACCATGTGCGCAACGGCCGGAACGGAGGCGGAACGGATCGAAACCAGCACCACCAGCGATGCCAGGATGATGCCGGACAACACCAGGGCCGGGAGACAGTGGGTCAGCGGCGGACGTTTCGCACCTTCCGGGCTCCCCAGGTCGAGCATCATGATGACGAAGAGAAACAGCACCATGACCGCACCGGCATAGATGATGACCTCGAACATCGCGATCAGCGGGGCCGCCAGCAGATAGAACACCACCGCCAGAGAAAAAAAGGAGGTCACCAGGTAGACGATGGCATGCACCGGGTGTTTCTCGCTTACGGCAAAGACCGTGGCGAGAACGGTTACGCCTGCCAGGATATAGAAAAGGAGTTGTTCCATATTGAACGTGTCTCAGGCTTTCGAATTCATGGCATCAGGGTGCGCACATCAACCGGTGGTTTTTCCTCCAGGCCTTGGCCGCGATCCTGGGTTACGCCGATGCCGGCATGATGGTAGAAGTTGTACTCCGGAAATTTGCCGCAACCGTCGATCAGCAGGTCCTCCTTCTCATAGACCAGATTCATGATGTCCCGGTTGCATATCTCGTAATCCGGGGTCATCTGGATCGCCGTTGTCGGACAGGCCTCGGCGCAGAGACCGCAGAAGATGCAGCGGGAGAAGTTTATCCGAAACCAGGTGGCAAAGCGCCTGCCGTCCTCTCTCTCGGCCGACTGCATGGAGATGCAGTCCACCGGGCAGGCGGCCGAACAGAGATAACAGGCCACACAGCGCTCCCCGCCGTCCGGATCGCGGGTCAGCACGATCCTTGCCCTGAACCGGGCAGGAGGTATGCGTTTTTCCTCCGGATACTGGATCGTGACCGGGCGATGAAAGATCTTCTTCCCGGTCGTCCACATCCCGACCACAATAGCTTTTATATCATTTATTATCAGGGACATAGTCTCTATTTTCTGCTTTCGTTCATAGGCAACCACCGGACGATAAGAAAAGTCCTTCAAGCCGGGAGTAGAACCTCTATCGTAACATCACAAACCATCCGGTGGCCAATATATTGATCAGCGCCAACGGAGTCAGCAGCTTCCAGCAAAAATGCATCAGCTGATCATAGCGCAGTCTCGGCAGGGTCCCGCGGATCCAGATGACAAGAAAGGCAAAGGCCAGCGTCTTTATCAGGAACCAGACCACCGGCGGCAGGAACGGACCATGCCAGCCGCCCAGAAAGAAGGTGGCCGTCAAACCGCCCAGAACGATGATATTGATATACTCACCCACAAAAAACAGGCCGAAACGCATGCCGGAGTATTCGGTGTGAAAACCGGCCACCAACTCGCCCTCGGCCTCGGGGATGTCGAAGGGTATCCGTTTGACCTCGGCAATGATGCTGATCACGAAGATGATGAAGGCCAATGGCTGGTAGACGATGAACCAGCACGATCCCTGGGCGTTGACAATATCCGAGAGCTGGAACGACCGGGCAAGCATCACCACCGGTATCAACGACAAACCCATCGGAATCTCGTAGGAAATCAACTGCGCCAATCCCCGGATAGCCCCCAGCAGCGAATACTTGGAGTTGGACGCCCAGCCGCCCAGGGCGACTCCGTACACCGCAATGGAGGAAAAGGCGATGAAGAGCAGAAGCCCGACGTTCAGGTCGACGACCTGCATCGCAACCCGGTGGCCGAACAGGGTGACCGGCGCGCCGAACGGGATTACGGCCACGATCATGATGGCCGGAATCGCCGCCATCGCAGGGGCCAGATAAAACAGCCACTTGTCCGCCCCGGCAGGCAGGAAATCCTCCTTGGTCAGCATCTTGATTCCATCCGCTATCGGCTGCCACAACCCGAAGGGGCCGGCACGATTGGGTCCGATGCGTTCCTGTATCCGCCCCAGCAGCTTGCGCTCGACCAGCACCAGATAGGCGGCCACACCCAGGATGACCAGGAAAACCAGGACGATTTTTCCCAGGCAGAGTACTATGTCGATCGGATCGTAGGTCATATTTTCCGTGTTCAGTTTTTCCGTGACAAAATGATTTTCGCAAAAAGATGTGAAAAAAATTCAGTCCCCTCAGATCGAATACCGTTCAATTTCCGCAAGGCTGATCCGTCTCCGGGAAAAATACCACTCATTTTCCCCGGCAGAGCAGACGACCACCGCCTTCCGCATCCAGCCCCCGCAACTCCTCCCACCTTCCGGCCAGCGGCTCGGCGCCTCGCTCCGGTCCCCACCGGTCGATGATCTCTTTCACCACCTGCCAGGCCGGACGCAGATCGCCTCCCGGAACCAGGCCGCTGTGCTGCCGCGGCGGGTGCAGGGCCGGATCGAGCCCTTTAATCGGCAGCCCCGGGTTCATCACCTTGACAAACCGCTGGGCCCGTCCCTCGTTGTTGATATAGATGCCGTCCATCTCCACCCAGGCGGTGGTCGGCAGCACGATCCGGGCGGCAGTGACGGTCTCCGTAGTGCGCCAGTCCAGCGCCGCTGCAACGGAAATCCCCTGGAGATATTCAGGCGGGATATCGGCCTCCACGGCAATGATTGCCTTCACCTTGCCATCACCAACGGCGCGGGAAAGCGAGGTTGCCCCCTGTTCCCGGGACAGAAGCGCAGCGCCGAAGGCGTTGGGGCCGTCCATCAGGCAGGCCAGCTTTACGCCATTTCCTGGCACCTGCGGGATGCCGCCATCCGCAAGATCGCCGGGACCGCAGACGATGACCGGATTTTTTGCCTCGCCAAAGGCAATGTCGGCAAGGGTCGATACGCTCTTCGCCTCAAAGGGGAGTACGTTCTCAGCCTCCGGCAGGGACTTCCCGACCAGGTAGACCATGGCACCCCTGCGCCATGCCTGCCTCACCGCCAGGGCCATCATCGGTCCGTCCCGGAGCAGGTCGCAGCCCGTAATCGCGATCAGGTCCGCCGCCTGAACCTCGGCCATGGCGGCAGATCCCCCCCCTGTCAGATGCGATACGGCGGTTACGGTCTCCTCCGCCTGCCGTTCATCGATGAAGAAGCACAGAGAGCCCGCGGCCATGCACTGGGACAAGGGCTGCAGCAGGCTTGCCGCTTCCATCGACAGGCGCGACGATCCGACAATCGCCAACGACTCGGGACCGTGCGTCCTGCCTAGCTCGCGAATACGCATCACAAGCATGTCCACGGCCTCATCCCAGCCGACCCGCCGGCCGTCCACAACGGGATTCCTGGGGCGGTCCGGATCGTTGACGGCGCTGTTTGAGAACCTCCCCCTGTCGCAGATAAACCAGCCGTTGACCACATCGTTTCTCCGGGCCACAATCTTCAGCAGCTCACGGTAGCGGGCGGCGGGCACGGTGTTGCAGCCAAGCGAGCAGTGGGGGCAGACGGAGGGAGCCATGTCGTAATCCCAGTAACGGGCACGGAAACGGGCCGTCTTGTCGGTAAAGACACCGGTGGGGCAGATATCGACCAGATTGCCGGAGAACGGCGATTGCAGCTGCCCGTCTGCGGCCCTGCCGTAATAGATGCGGCCGGCGCTGCCCAAGACCCCGAAATCCGTCCCCCCGGCGAACTCCTGATAGAAACGGACGCAGCGATAGCACTGAATGCAGCGGTTCATCTCGTGTTCGATCCGTGTGCCCAGGTACTGGTTGCGATGGGTGCGTTTCCTGCCGGTATAGCGCCTGAGGCCATGGCCGCCGGCGATGGTGAAGTCCTGCAACTGGCATTCGCCGCCCTCATCGCAGACCGGGCAGTCGTGCGGATGGTTGATCATCAGCCATTCGATGACCTGCCGCCGCATGGCCACGGCCTCCTCATCTGTTGTGGAGACGACCATGCCGTCCTGGGCCGGGAGCATGCAGGACATCTGGATGCCCTTGACCGGACCGTCCACCATCTTCACGGCGCAGACCCGGCAGGCGCCCGCCTTTCCCAGCGCCGGGTGGAAGCAGAAGTGCGGAATCGGGATTCCCACGCTCTGTGCCGCCTCCAGCACGGAGACACCCTCGGCCACTTCAACGGCAATATCGTCGATGATCAGTTTCGGCATAATCCCAATTGTATCCAATCGCCGGGAAGGCTGAATACCAGCAATCCCAGGGTTTAAGACGTCGATTTGAAAGGACATCTCCCTCTTGTTATATGTTCTTGCACCTCGTCCATGAAGTGCCTGAGCAACCCCTGGACCGGGCCCATCGCCCCGGGGGCCAGGGCACAGAAGGCATAGTTCAGCAACCTCACATGGTCCTGCAGGATGGCGATATGCTCCTTGCTCCCCCGGCCCGCCTCGATGGTCTCCAGCACATGGTTCACATAGGGCAGCCCTTCCCGGCAGGGCGTGCACCAGCCGCAGGACTCGCGGGCATAGAAACGCGTCAGGTTCAGCGTGGCCGCCACCATGCAGGTGTTCTGGTCGAAGACGACGATGCCGCCGGTGCCGAGGCGCGAACCGGCCTTGACCACCGTATCGAAATCCATCGGCACATCCCAGTGCTCGGCGGTGAAGAAGGGAGTCGAGGCCCCGCCCGGCAGGCAGGCCTTGTACCGGCTGCCCGGACGCATGCCGCCGCAGGTCTCTTCAATGATCTCACCAAGCGGCATCCCCAGCGGCAACTCGTAGCAGCCGCGTCTGGCGACATGGCCGCTGATGCAGAACAGCTTCATGCCGGCTGCCTCCGGTATGCGCGCCAGGGCTTTGAACCAGGCCGGCCCGTTGCCGATGATGCCGGGAATATTGGCAAGACTCTCGGCGTTGTTGACCACCGTCGGCCCGCCCCAGAGCCCCTTGACCGCGGGAAACGGCGGTTTCGAGCGCGGATTGGCCCGTATCCCCTCCACCGCGTTCATCAGCGCGGTCTCTTCGCCGCAGATGTAGCGTCCGGCCGAGACATGGACATCGATATCGCAGGAAAAACCGCTGTCCAGGATATTGGCGCCAAGCAGGCCGGCGCGCAAACACTCGGAGATGCCGCGGCGCAGGTTGGCTGCCGCCTGTTCGTATCCGCGCCGGATGAAGATAAAGGCGTGACGCACACCGATGGCATACGAGGCCAGGACGATCCCCTCCAGCAGTAAATAGGGATTTGCCTCAAGCAGCACCCGATCCTTGAAGGTGCCCGGCTCCATCTCGTCGCAGTTGCAGATCAGCCAGCGCGGACCCGGCAGATCCCGCGGGACGAAGGACCACTTCCTGCCGGTGGGAAAGCCGGCACCGCCTCGACCCCGAAGGCCGGAGTCTATCACCACCTGCTGCACCTGCTCGGGTGAAAGCTCCTTCATGGCCTTTGCCAGCGCCGAAAAGCCCCCCTCGTCGCGATATTCGGCAAAGCTCACGCAACGGCCGGGCTTGTTATGTCTGAAGAGGGGCTGTTCCATCATTGGTTTCCATCCTTCTTTCTTCCTCCAGGATCTCCGCGGCTTTTTCCGGCGTCAGGTTCCCGTACAGGGTGTCGCCGACCATCATCGTCGGTGAATCCCCGCAGTTCCCGAGACAACAGCAGGGCAGCAGCGTAAACATTCCGTCGCCGGTGGTCTCTCCGACGGCGACACCCAGATGGGAGGCCACCTGTTGCATCAGGCTTTCTCCGCCCATGGCCCAGCAGGAGATCGAGTCGCAGACATGGACCACCCGTTTGCCCACCGGCCGGCGGTAGATCATCTCATAGAAGGTGGCCAGTTCCTCGACCTGCACCGGCGAAAGCCCGAGAAGCCCTGCCGCCTCTCCCACCGCCTCGTCGGTCAACCAGCCGTAGTGGCGCTGCAGTTCCTTCATCACCGCCATTGCCGCCTCACGCGGGGTGACGGCCTCTGCAACACGGTGCTCAAGTTCGCTTTTCAGGGGATCCGGGATCATACGTCCTTATCTGTCAATGTCTGCCAACACGAAATCTATCGAACCGATGATGGCCAGAAAATCCGCCACCAGCCACCCTTTGCACATCACCGGCAGGGCCTGGATGTGCGGGAAGCTGGGCGTCCTGATGCGCATCCGGTACGGGATGTTCAGCCCGTCGGAGACGACGAAATAGCCGTTTTCCCCCTTCGGGGCCTCGGCGGCACTGTAGTTCTCCCCCCGGGGCGGCGTCATGCCCCGGCTGGAGTTGACAAAATGATGAATCAGCGACTCGATGTCCTTCAGGGCATCGGGTTTTTGCGGCAGCACGAAGCGGCAGTCTTCACTGATCCAGCGGCCGTCCGGCATGTTGTCCAGACACTGGGAGACGATCCTGAGCGACTGCCGGATCTCCTCCACCCGGACCAGATACCTGGCCCAGCAGTCTCCACCCTCGGCGGTGGCAATCTCGAAGTCGAAGCGGTCGTAGCCTCCATAGGGCATCTTCTTGCGCAGGTCCCAGGCAAGCCCGCAGGCGCGCAGGTTGGGACCGCTCAGGCCCCATTCCATGGCCTCGTCGAGGGTGATCGCCCCGACGCCCTTGGCGCGCGCCGTGAAGATCGGATTAGCCTTCAGGATGTTGTCATATTCCTGCAGACGGGCCGGCAGATAATCAAGGAACTCCCGCACCGGCCTCTCCCACCCCTCGGGCAGGTCCTCGGTGACGCCGCCGATGCGGAACCAGGCCGGATGCATCCGGCCGCCGGTGATCATCTCGATGATGTCAAAGATCTTCTCCCGGTCGGTGAACATATAGAAGACCGGCGACATGGCCCCCAGGTCGGCGACAAAGGTGCCGTACCAGACCAGATGGCTGGCGATCCGGAAAAGTTCGGCCAGCATGACCCGGATGACCTGCGCCCGGTCCGGGACGGTGATGCTGCACAGCCGCTCGACGCTGGTCACATAGCCCATGTTGTTCGCCACCCCGGCCAGGTAATCGATCCGGTCGGTATAGGGGATGAACTGGTTCCAGTGCTGCCGCTCGCCGATCTTCTCCGCTCCGCGATGATGGTGGCCGATTTCGGTGTCCATATCGACGATCTCTTCACCGTTCAGCTTGAGCATGAAACGGATGATGCCGTGGGTGCCCGGATGCTGGGGACCGAGGTTGACGATCATGGTCTCCTCGTCGATGCGCTCGAAATAGTCCGATGCCGGCAGAGACTGGTGGCGCCGCGCGTCCTCCGTTGTGTAGGGGGGCATCTCGGTGGCCCTGAAAGGATGTTCCTTGCGCAACGGATGCCCCACCCAGTCCGGCGGCATCAGGATGCGCCGCAGGTTCGGATGGCCGGAGAAGCGGATACCGAACATATCGAAGACCTCCCGCTCATACCAGTTGGCCGCAGGGTAGAGCCTCGAAACGCTGGGCAGCTCGGGATAGTCACCGCTAAGCTCGGTCTTGATGCGGATATAGCCCGGGGTATCGAAACAGAGCAGATGGTAATTCAAGGTGAAATCGGGATACCTTCCGGCCTCGCGCCGGCAGGACTCATCCACGGCGGCAATATCCTCCAGCCGCCGGAACGGATTGCTCCGCCGCTTTTTCAGAAACGACAGCACCTCGGGCACAAGTTCGGCAGGAACCCGGTAGGTGAGCATGTCGGTCGCCGCGGCATCTGCCGTCACACGTCCGGCGAAAACAGCCTCGATTTCTCCCTGAAGGCCGAAGTCCGGATAGGGGTGAGGCTTTGCCGGCGGCCGCCACATCTCATCTGCGCGCGGCATCCGGAAATGCGGGTGGTGAACGGAGGTCCCCCGTTTGGGAATCCCGTTCATCCCGGGACCGCGATTATCGCGTGATTTCGTTACTCCATCTATCAATACAGGCGCTGTGCTTCCCTGGCTGCCTCCCGCCATATGCAATACCTTGCGTGCAGGGTGTTCTTCGGTGCGTATTTTTTCCTGGAGCAGCATCAGTCCCTGGATAAAGGCCTCCGGACGCGGCGGACAACCCGGAATATAGACATCCACCGGCAGGATCTGGTTGATCCCCTGGACGACGCTGTAGACGTCATACATACCGCCCGAGTTGGAGCAGCTGCCCATGGAGATCACCCATCGCGGTTCGGGCATCTGTTCGTAGAGGCGCAGGATGGACGGCGCCATCTTCTTGAAGATCGTCCCTGAAGTCACCATCAGGTCCGCCTCGCGCGGAGAGCCGCGCAGGACCTCGGCGCCGAAACGGGCGACATCGAGACGGGAGGTAAAGGCCGTCATCATCTCGACGAAACAGCAGGAAAGCCCCCAGAATAAAGGCCAGAGCGAATTGGCCCGGCCCCAGTTGATCATGTCGTCGAGTCGGGCGAGCAGGATGTTGTCGGGGATCTCATTCTTCATGGGCGCCCTTTTGCATCCTGGTGGGTCCCCATTCCAGGCCTCCCTTCAGCCAAAGCCAGACCAGTCCCAGCAACAGGGCCACGATGAAGAAGGTGATGTGGATCAGACCGGCAAGACCCAGATGGTCCCAGACGGCGGCCCAGGTAAAGAGGAAGGAGGCCTCCACGTCGAAGACGATGAAAAATATGGCGATCAGGTAAAAGGGGATATACAGGCTGACACGGGCGGAGCCAGTCGGGATGACGCCCGATTCGTACGGAAGTTCTTTGTTGGTGTTGGAGGTTTTGTCTCCCAGCCACCAGGCGGCGAACAGCAGCCCTCCAACCAGCAGCAGGGTTGCAAGGGTATAGACGACCAGGGAAAAGTATTCCGGTAATGCGTGCATGCAATCTCTTTGACTCTAGCGCTGATCAGCCTGAAGAGAGAGCCTGTTGAGAGACATGCCCCCGGTTCCGCACACTCGAATCCAGGCTATCGTATGTTATCAAGGGAGAAGCTGAACCGGGTTTTCCGGAACCTGGCACAGCGCCCCAGGAAAACCCCTTGCCGGTAATCCGCCCGGCACCCGCTGATCGACGGATAAAATGGCCTCTCCACCCCCTGCAACCGGAGCTTATCCGTCATAAAACGAGGGTATATCATCAAATCCCCTATGTCAAGCGAACCATGATTTTTTCCGGCCCATGTCCGGACGGGCGGTACCCTGCGCGGCGGGGTGCAGCCGTTTTCACCCGCAAGGTACCCGGAAATTCGCCCCTGGTCAGGCGGGATATTTTCCTTCGATATAGTCTTTCAGGTAGCGGTTCTCGACCTTCTCGTCCATGACCTGGGCCTTGACGACATCCCCTGTCGAGATCAGCCCCGCCAGCTTGCCGTCATCGATGATCGGGATATGGCGAATCCTGTTTTCGGTCATGACGGCGAGCAGATAGTCAATCTTGTCGTCCGGTGTGGCAACTATGACGTCCTTGGTCATTACATCCCCCGCCCTCAAGGTGGGGATATTTTCCGCATGTTCATATACCGCCCGCAATACATCGTTGGGGGCGACAATGCCCAATATATTTTCCTGTTTGTCGACAACGATCAGCGATCCGATCCTTTTGGAGAAAAAGAGCGCCATCGCATCAACCAGCAGGCTTTCCTGATGAATCGTGACGACACGTGGACCCTTTACTGCCAGTATATCTTTTGCTTTCATCCTCCGTACTCCTTCTTTTGAAAAGATAGTACCTCCACTGTACCCGCCACCGGGGATACGTCCCTGTTCCCACCACCGGCCGATAACCGACGGTAAAAACAGAGAGGGTTACTCCGGCATTCCCTGCGTGGATGAGCTTAAACCCGGATACGTTACCAAAGTCCTCCACTTCTTTGAACTGCATGATTTGAAAGTAATACTGCATCGGCAAAATACAACACCTTTCGTTTCCTAAAAAAAGCTTTTGCCAGGCCGACACCCCGGCTCCCTGGTTACACCCACCAGGCAGGCGCAAAATAACATATGAGAATACTTGATCTCCGCCGGTATCATCATCCCTGCCTCCTGCTGAATAGTGTTGGCGGACCTGCATGAGAGCCGCCTGAAAAACCCGCGTCAGCCTCCCGTGCCGCTTTTCCTGCAACCGATCCGTCAGAGAAATAGTTTTTTCTTGATGACCTTCAGGTAGCGTCTGCTCACCGGAAGCATCTTGCCCGAACGGGTCTGGATCTTGGCCAGACCGCCTTCCTGCAGGATAATCTCGCTGATCGAGTCGATGTTGATCAGAAATTGTTTGTGGCATCTGAGCAGCGGGCTGCGTTCTTCGAGGACCTTCAGCGTGACCTCGGTGAAATACTCATGATCCGCCGTGACCACATGGACACCTGCCGGACCGGTGGTAATGTATTCCACCTCCGGCATCCCGATCAACTTGATCCGGTTGCCGAACAGGCAGGGGATACGAACGATCTCTTCCGTCTCGTATGCCGGAAGCCGGTTTTCTTGTATGGTCTGTTGCAGTTTGGCAATCGTCTTGGCCAAACGCTCGCCGTCCACGGGTTTGAGCAGGTAGTCCAGGGTCTTTTCCTCAAAGGCCTTGAGGGAATATCGGTCGTAGGCGGTAACAAAGACCACATGGGGCATGATGTCCGCATTGATCATGTTCAGCAGCTCAAAGCCGTTGATGACCGGCATCTGGATATCGAGAAAGAGGACGTCGGGCCTCAGTCTGTTGACCATCTTCAGCGCGTCGATACTGTTGCCGCAGGTACCGATAATCTCGATCGCTCCGGTTTCGGCAAGCAGTGCCTCCATCTCCTCGCGGGCATGGAATTCATCATCAACGATCAATGCTCGAATCATGTGTCGTTGCATCCTCCTTCCGGCAGGGATATCACGATGACGGTGCTCTTATGCGGCATACAGTTGATCTCCAGGCCATACGCCTCCCCGCAAAGATTTTTAATCCTCTTTTCGACAATATTCATCCCCAATCCTTTCCGGTTGCGTTCGATGAAATTTCCGGCGTTGTCTTCCACGGTGATACGGAAACAACCGGTTTCCCTCCGTGCCCCCAGTCGGATAACTCCCGGGCCGAGATTGGTGGAGATCCCGTGCTTGATCGCATTTTCGACGATCGGCTGGAGGGTAAAAACCGGCATTTTCAGGGAAAGGAGATCCGGGTCGATTTCCATCTCCAGCTGCAGTTTGTCCTCGAACCGCGCCTTTTCGATAACCAGATAGGAATGGATGTGATTGAGTTCCTCCTCCAGAGTTGCCAGATTCCCGGTATGCTTGAGGTTTTTCCTGAAGAAATTGGACAGGTGCATGAGAAGGTCGCGGGCCCGGTTTGAATCCTTACGGATAATGGCGATGATGGTGTTCAGGGCATTGAACAGAAAATGCGGGTTGATCTGGGCCTGGGCAACCTGCAATTCGGACCTGGTCAGCAGGTCCTTCTGCTCGATATAGCGGGAATAGAGGATCTGGTCGGAGAGCAGTTTGGTGATGCCTTCGCCGAGGCTTTTGTTGGTGACCAGAAAAAGCTTGTCTTTGCGCTCCAGCAGGTTGATGGTGCCGACCAGCTCATTGTCGACCCGAAGCGGGACGCAGAGGATCGAGCCGAGAGGGCAGCCGTCCGACAGGTTGCAGCGCCATTTCTTTTCGCCGCCGTCGGCGTAGACGATCCGATCTTCACGGATGGCCTTCAGGGTCTGGAACGAGCTGATCTTGCCGCCGACCAGGTGGTGATCGTTACCGAGGCCGACGAAGGCCAGCACTTTTTCCCGGTCGGTGATGGCCACGGCGCCGACACCGGTCTCATCCCGGATCACCGAAGCCACCTCTTTTGCCGCATCCATGGTGAGACCGCGGCCGAGGATGGCTACCGTCTTTTCCGCCATCTTCAGCGCCTTGGCGGAAAATAGGACACCCAGATCATCCTGCATCTTCCGTTGATCACGGATAATGCTGACGAATATGGCGGCACCGGCACTGTTGGCCAGGATCATCGGCAGGGCGATGACGCGGACCAGGGCGATCGCCTGCTCATACGGCTCGGACAGGAGCAGGATGATGATCATCTGGATGCATTCAGCCGCCATCGTGGTCAGGAAGGCGACGGCCGGACTCAGAAGACGGTGTTGCTTGTAGGTTCGGACCAGATAGAGGTGGACAAGACCGCCGATCAAGCCTTCGACCGTTGTCGACAAAGCGCAGGAGACGGCGGTGAAACCGCCGAGCAGAAAGCGGTGAATGCCTGAGGTCAACCCTACCGCAAGCCCCAGCAACGGTCCGCCGATGATGCCGGCCAGGACGGCTCCGATGGCTCGGGTGTTGGCGATGGCATCGTCTATCCTGAGCCCGAAATAGGTGCCGAGGATCGAGAAGATGGAGAAGACGAGATAGAGGGAAAGCAGCTGTTTCTTATGCAGCGTATCGATTTGCAGGGAACGAAAAAGGGGCGATTTTGCAAACAGATAAGCGATGACGAGAATGATCGACATCTGCTGGAGCAGGGTGAAGATGTTATGCAATGAAAAGGTAAAGATATCCATGGGTGCCGGAAGTCGTGTCGTCTCCTCTAGCCAGCATGGCCGGATCAGAACGGCCGGCCACAACAAAATATGACAGCTCAGTAACCCGGCTTGCAAGGGCAGTGTTTTACAGAGACTTTCATTTAAACAGAATGCCGGGAAAATGCGTCGAACCCCCCATCGGACTATACACCGAAATCATGGTGAGGGAAAGCAAGTGACGGCACCTCATCGCTTCGACCTTATAAAAACCGCTTGCCCTCTTATTTTGCCGGTTGAAACAGCATACCGCCTGTTGACGGGTATTCTTTATTGTTTCCGGCTCTCCCGGCTATCATGCCCATTGGCAGGATGAAAGGGCGTCCACACTAACTCAAGGAGGTAATACCATGATCATTTTTCTCGTCTGTCTCGGCCTGTTGGCGGCAGGGTACTTTTTTTACGGTTCGTTTGTCGATCGAATCATCGGATCGGATGAAAACCGGCCGACCCCGGCCAAGACCATGGCCGACGGTGCCGACTATGTCGAAATGCACCCGGCCAAGATCTTCTTAATCCAGCTCCTCAATATTGCAGGACTCGGCCCGATCTTCGGCCCGATACTGGGGGCACTCTACGGCCCCGCCGCCCTGATTTGGATTGTTATAGGGGCAATCTTCGGCGGAGCGGTCCATGACCAGTTTTCCGGCATGCTCTCCATCCGTCATGAGGGGAAGAGCATTCCCGATGTGGTGGGCTATGAACTGGGGAACGGATTCAAGCAGTTTATGCGCGTCTTTGCGCTCATCCTGTTGCTGCTGGTCGGGGTTGTCTTTGTCCTCGGCCCGGCAAAACTCCTCGGTAACCTGACGCCTCTCTCGGTTCCGTTCTGGGTGGCGATCATCTTCGTCTACTATTTTCTCGCAACCATCCTGCCCATCGACAAGATTATCGGTCGTATCTACCCGGTATTCGGTGCTATTCTAGCATTTATGGCCGTCAGCCTGATCACTGCCCTGGCCGTCAAGGGCTATGATTTCTATCCAAACCTGACACTTGCCAATCTGCATCCGAAAAACCTGCCGATGTGGCCGCTGATGTTCATCACCATCGCCTGCGGTGCCATCAGCGGTTTCCATTCCACCCAGTCGCCATTGATGGCCCGTTGTCTCGGCAATGAAAAAAACGGCAAGAGGATCTTTTACGGCTCAATGATCGTCGAGGCGGTCATCGCCCTGATCTGGGCAACCCTGGGCCTTGCCTTTTATCACGGCTCTCCCGGCCTGCAGGAGGCCCTCACGCATGGCGGTCCTGCCGGGGTCGTCAATCAGATTTCCATTTCTCTGCTTGGCCCCGTGGGTGGTTTTCTGGCCATCCTTGGCGTGGTTGTTCTGCCGATCACCTCAGGGGATACTGCCTTTCGCGCTGCCAGGTTGATTATTGCCGACTTTATCAACCTGTCACAGAAGGAAGGGGTGAAGCGTCTCTGTATTGCGGTCCCTCTTTTCGTGATCGGTTTTATAATCTCCAAGGCCCCTTTCGCGGTGATCTGGAGATATTTCGGCTTTTCCAATCAGACCCTGGCCACCATCGTCCTGTGGACCGGTGCAGCCTATCTGATCAAAAAAGACTCCCTGCATTGGATAGCCACCATCCCGGCGACCTTTATGACTGCAGTCTGTGCAAGCTATCTTGCCTATGCCAAGATCGGTTTCGGTCTGCCTATTAAAATGGCGGATATCATCGGCGTGGCGGTAGCGATCTGCGCGTTGATTGTCTTCCTTGTCGTTTTTCGTAACCCGGAGACCGTTACAGAGGAGGCGTGAGTTCCTCCTGCCGGCGGGGGGCCTTTGTAGGGCCCCCGCTTGTCCGGTGATGGGGGGGCGGTCAACGTCGGGGCTTGCCGGAATCCGTGCTCCTGGTGCTCCTCAAGAGATATTCCTTCGATGAATTTTCGTTGTCATCTTATCGCCCTTGCCCCTGCATTGATTGACCTTCTTCCTTCAGCTTCTGCCGGTTTTTTTCCTGCAGGAATTTCTCATGGGGACTTTGTTCTTTCTGTATTTGCCGTTGCTTTGTCTGTTCCTGCCGGATCTGTTCCTGCCGGCCGCGTTCCATCTGCATCTGCTGCTGCCGGGTCTTTTCCTGGCGGCTGCGCTCCATCTGCACCTGCTGCTGCCGGATCTGCTCCTGGCGGCTGCGCTCCATCTGCACCTGCTGCTGCCGGATCTGCTCCTGGCGGCTGCGTTCCATCTGCATCTGCTGCTGCCGGCCCTGTTCCTGACGTATCTGCTCCTGGCCGCTGGGTTCTTTTTCTATCTGCGTCTTTTCTATCTGACCTCGCCTCTCAGGATGTGCTCCAACCGAGCCCGGTTCCTCGTGCTGCCGATGGAGTATTGCCTGTCCAGAGCGGGATGGACCGGCAGGTGGCTGAGGAATTCTCCCTGTCGACACCGAGGCCTTCTCCTCAATCCGATTTTGTTGAAAATGCCGTTTCACCCAAGGAACAAGCCGAGGAGTCGGCAAGGCCCGTCCCGTCGGAGATACAAATCGCCGTCCCGATGACGACTCCACATGACGGTGGGGTTGACGTGTTGCAACAACGGAACGTTCCACCACGGAATCAGGCGGTCTGATCCCCTTTTCTGCCGTTGGCAGGAAGCCGATACCGCCGGGGGGAACGGGAGGACCGGAATACATGGGACGAAATCCGGACACCGTTGCCGGCAGATGAACACGGTGAGCATTGATCGGCCCCTGACCAAACCTTCTTTTTGTAACAGCCACCATCCCCTTTCGGATATTATGATAATTTTCGCCGTGTTCAACCTCCGTCAGTCGCGGGCCACCCCAGCCTCCCCACCAGAGATGATGCCGGCGATCCTCTCCCCACCAGGGAATCAGCGGTTCCCCCCAACCAAGTGGTATCCAGCCGATGACGGGACCCGGTTCACCACCATCGGAATCCTGCGTATCAAAAAAGGCCACCACGGCGGGAGTGTAGACCTGCCCGGAGACGGGCGGTCCGGGAGCCCAAGCCCATTGTCCATCCACCGTTACCCAACGCCCATAATGAAACGGGGCCCATCCCCACGGTTCGGCATCCACCCATGTCCAACCATATATCGGATCCTTGATCCATGACCCCTCGCTGTAGGGTACCCATCCGGCAGGAACGCCGGTGGGGATCCAGATCCATCCGTAGTCAGGGTCATCCTGCCATCGGCCGGCGGCATCCAGATCCTTTGCACCGTAAATATCCCGGGAAAGGTAGTGTGAGCTTTTGGAATGCAGGAGACTGTCGGAGAAAGCAAGACACCATTGATCCCATCGATCCGGCTCAGGTGCCCGTGACGTTCTGATCTCCGGATTTGCCGCACCGTCAAGATCGACCGCCTCATCCTGGGAAAGCACGGCAGTCTCGCCGGATGCCGTCGTCACGGTTGCCCGGCCGGACCAATATACGGAAACCCCGGTATGCTCCGCATCGACATTGAGCCGATAATATCCCGGAGACTCGAAAAGAAAAACGGCATTCGGCGTATCGATCTCCACTGTCTGGGCAGGATCTGCGTCCGTGTGGATATCTACGGATATCTGCCCCTCCGTCACCTTAAACTGGATCAGATCGGGATCGAGATTTTCCAATGCAAATTGGGTAGTTGCCCCCGCATACAGAAAAGCCTGCCCTCCTATCTGCACCTCCAGATTCCCGGGATGTCCCGTGTAGAATTGATCCCCAGGGGCAATGGGGGTATTCACCCGGGCCTCTTCCCAGTCTGAGACCCCTGCCCGCCAAAAGGTTGCCTGTCCTTCTATGAAACCCAACCGTGGGGGCGTTTCGGCATACCCCGGCTCCTCAGCCGCAGAATTTTCATCTTGGGCATAAGCAAGGCCCTGGACCAACAGGCCGAAGAGCAATGCCGCTCCGATTATCTTGATCAACTTCATTCCATCTTGCCCCCGGCGATGACGTTTTTCTGTCACGTCAGTCGCCAACAAAAACCTTACTAAGCGTTCATTCGTACCGAAAAAGACCTGTCAAGATAAAGAATAGCCCTCATTTCACTGCTGTCAAACAGTTTTAGCCAAGGTGAAGTAAGGTCTGAGAAAACCCTGTGGGCGTATCCGGATCAAGGCATTGCCAAAGGGCGCGGAAGTACAGGAAAACGTATCAGGATATACCCGGGAAATCTGGTGGGGAGTGAGAGGGGAGTGACAACACCATTAATTTGAGGATGCCAGGCATCGATCACGGCACAGATCTTCATATTTACCGGAGGGTTTGTGCTCTGCAAGAGGTTGTTCTCTTAACCATTCAACAATGCCGAGACGTCCTTCCCGGTTTTCCGCCAAGGCCGTACAGCTTTCCACCCAGTCGCCGGAGTTTGTGTACAAGACATTTCCCATATCTCTGATTGAGGCGCGATGGATATGACCGCAGATCAGTCCGTCAACCTCGTGATTGCAGGTCTCCATGACGACTGCGTTTTCAAATCCACCCATGTAATTGACGGCGACTTTCACCTGGTGCTTGACCCAGGCCGACAGGGATTTGTACTCCTTGCCCATGGCCCTTCTGGCCAGATTGGCCCACCGATTGACGGTTAACAGCAGTTCATAGGCGGAACTGCCGATATTGGCCAGCCAGGGACTCTTTTGAACAACCGGATCGAATTTATCCCCGTGGATGACCAGATATCTGCAGCCGTCGGCGGTCTCATGGACAATCTGTTCGGCGATGACAATGCCGTTGATGGTTTGCCCGTCAAACCGACGCAGCATGTGGTCGTGATTGCCCGGAATGTAATAGACCTTTGTCCCGTTGTCGGCCTTCTCAAAAATCTTTTTGATAATGCGATCGTTTATTTCCGGCCAATACCATTTTTTCTGGGCCTGCAGCAAGTCAAGGATGTCTCCGACCAGATAGAGATATTCCGATTCGGTATATGACAAAAAATCCAACAACTTCTGGCTCTGCAGGTTTTTGGTACCGAGGTGCAGATCAGAGATGAAAATCGACCTGAAGGTATAGAGTGCCATGGATTCCTCCGTTTTTTTTCAATCCTGGCATCAGATTACCCGGGATGTATTACAATTTCGTAATAATAGGGTTTGTTTTTATTTAAATTCGTAGAGGCATGATGCGGCAAGGACAGGTACCACAACCGCTGTTGCCGGCAAAACAGAATCGACCCGCTTTTCCGGCGAACCCGCCACGTCGGCAGATTGATATGAAGATCAGGAAAATGAACGGGGGATGGGGCTTGAGACAGGGGTGCTTCTTATTCAGATCTTAACATTTTTCTAACGCTATTACAATATTTTAAAGGTAGTGTCGCTTGTATGGTTCTGCGGATCGGAGATGCGGATTTCTCTCAGGTACCGACGGATGAACCGATGGCGATAATCCGGCCTTGGCCGGTTATCCTGCCACTGTCGGTACGGTTTACCCCTGGACAACACCTTGACCGAGGCGAGTTCCTGACCGTCTGAGGTCGCCTGAACGGGAGCTCGCCTCTTCATCTTGTCGCATTGAATTTTAAGACCTGCCTCTCCGGTTATTTATGAGTGAATCACTCCAAGTCTGGCATCTTGTCCTTGCATATCGGTACTGGATCATACTCCCTCTGGCCTGCTTCGAAGGACCCCTGGTGGCATTTATTGCCGGTGCCCTTTGTGCACGGGGCTTCTTTGAAATTGAATTCGTCTTTTGTCTGCTTTTATTAGGAGATATCATTCCCGACTTTGGCTGTTTCCTGCTTGGCCGTTATGCCGCCCACAGTGCTTTTTTCGGTCGGCTGGTCGGACGCAGGCACATAGGACACCCCCTCCGGGTCACGACTGCCCTCTGGCACAGGCACGGCTTCAAGACAATGGTTTTCGGCAAGCTCAGTTATGGTCTTTCAATGCCCTTCCTCGTCTCGGCGGGATTAGCCGGTCTGCCTCTCTGGAAATTTGCCGGCTATGCGTGCCCCGTCTCGGTTCTTCAGTATGCCCTCTTCCTTGCCTCCGGGTATTATCTTGGATGGCGGATGAATGCAATTGCGTCGTTTTGGCAGTACGCCCCGATCATTCTGGCGGCAGTTCTGGTCTTGGCCGTTCTGCTTATGGTGGTCGGTGCCTGGCTCAATCGGCAGTTGTCCTTGATGTCGGACTGCGAAGGCTGAGAAGGGAAACAGCATGCGGATCGCCCTGGTCTCCGACATATTTCTTCCCCAGCTTTCGGGCATAGCCGATTCAGTGGCCCTTCTTGCCGAGACCCTTGCCCGCCACGGCAATACGGTTCGAATTTATGCACCCGACCTGCCCGGTGCCGGGCCGGATCCTGCAATCCTCCGGCTGCCGGCCTGGGCCGTCCCCGGGTCGGGCAACGGACTTGCCCTTGTCTCGCCGGTCGGTGTGCTGGCCGATGCCCGGCGATTCGCGCCGGACATCATCCATTCGCATACCTTTTCGACTCTCGGACTGGCTGCAATGTTCACCGCCAGACGGCTTGCGGTTCCCCTTGTCGGTACCGACCATACTTTTCCCGCCGATTATCTCCATTATATCGGTCTCGACTTCAGGCCTTTCCGTTTTGCCGCCCGGAAATCGGCGGCGCTTTACTACAACCGTTGCGCGTATGTCACGGCGCCGAGCCGGAGCATGCTTTCCGAACTCGAGACCTATGGACTTTCCCGGCCGGCCGCAGTCATCTCAAATCAGATTCCTCTCTCGGTTTTCAGACCTCTGCCTAATAGAGCCGGACTTAAGGCCAAGTACGGGTTGGGGATCTCCACCATCCTGCTGTTCGGACGGGTTGCCATCGAGAAGAATCTCGATTTCGCTCTTGAGGTATTTGCCGGGACCGGCAGGGAAATGGATGTGGATCTCGCCGTCATCGGCGATGGGCCGTACCGCAGCGCTTTCGAGTCAAAGGTCAGGGCCCTTGGGCTTGGCTCCCGGGTGCGAATGCTCGGTGTCCTGCGCGGTTCTGCGCTGGTGGAGGCGATCAATGCCTGTGACGTTTTTTTGACGACCAGCCAGTCGGAAACCCAATCCATGACAATGGTTCAATCCATGGCCTGTGGCCTTCCGGTTGTGGCTGCCCGCGCCGGAGGGCTAATCGAATACGTCGACAACGGGAGGACGGGCTTTCTCGTCAACCCTGAAGATCCCCAGGCCTTCATCTCCTCGATTCTCAGCCTGTTTCACGATCCGGACATGCGATCACGCTTGACTGCCGGGGCTCTAGCCGGCGTTAACGGATTTGATCCGGATTCGATAACGGCGCAGTTCGAGCACATTTATCGCCTGCTCCTCTGCGACGATGGTGAAGAAGAGACCACGGTAAACAGTCTAACCAGATACAATTGAACGGGCTTTGTCTATGAAACTTGTATTTGTTATCCCGGCATATAACGAAGAGGCCCTGATTGGTCGATGTCTTGAGTCGGTCCAAAGGGAAATCAGAATGTACCGCTGTGAAACGGAGGTGCTGGTCGTAAATAACGGTTCAACCGACAGGACTGGTGCGATTGCTTCTTCTTTTCCGGGCGTCCAGGTTATCGATGAGCCCGTTAAAGGCCTGGTCCAGGCGCGGAATGCCGGATTCATGGCATCGACGGCCGAACTGGTCGCAAATATCGATGCGGATACGATTGTCCCGCCAGGTTGGATGACTACGGTGCTGCAGTGCTTCGAGGCCGACAAGGACCTTGTTGCGCTCAGCGGCCCGTTTATCTATTACGACCTATCCCGGCCGAAAAGATCTCTTGTGAAGGCGTTTTATTACGGAGGATTTCTGATCTATCTCTTTAACCGGCATGTTCTCCGGGTCGGTTCCATGATCCAGGGCGGCAACTACGTCATTCGTCGCTCCGCCTGGTGCGAGGTCGGAGGATATGACCGGACGATACCCTTTTATGGGGAAGACACCGACGTCGCCCGGCGTCTCACCCGCATCGGAGCGGTGCGCTGGACCTTCGCTCTACCGATGTATGCCTCCGGTCGACGTCTCAAGGTCGAGGGGATGCTGACGATGGGGTTGCGCTATGCGGCCAACTACCTTTGGATGACCTTCGCAGGGCGACCTTTCAGTCTCAGATACAAAGATATCCGTCAAAAGCGATGACCTCGGAATAGCCCCTAGAGACTGCAGGGGCAACACGATCATTCAACAAGATCCCCCACTGAATCGTCGGCATTGTGGCTTTTTACCAGGCCGACAAGAGGTTGAGAAGTCAACAATCGGCGTATCCCCCGTCACTTTCGTCCACAGGTTCTCACTGCACATTTTTTCTTGTCGCTTCAGTAATCGGAGAGTGGCGACCGGATTTCTTATCCGTCCGCAGTTCCGTTCGTCACACCGGCGCCGGACCATTGACCGCAAACGATACAAAGCAACCGCGGAGGTATGCATAAAATATTGCTATTCCGGCAGTGATCGGCTAGTAGTGATCATGGAGTGAAAAAGCGTTCGGCCTTGCGGTCCGTTGTTAAGGGCTACCTGGGAAAATCGACTAATTATAACCTATTGGAGGACTCCATGAAACGAAACGTAGTGACAATTCTTACAGCGTTGATGTTTGGCCTCTCAGTCCCGGCGTCGGCGGGCAATTTCATTAATATCCTGACCGGCGGCACCAGCGGAGTTTATTATCCGCTGGGGGTGGCCTTATCGCGACTCTACGAGACGGCCCTTCCCGGCAGCAAGGATACCGTACAGTCCACCAAGGCCTCGGTGGAGAATATGAACCTGCTGGAAGCGGGCCGCGGCGAATTGGCATTTGCTCTGGGCGATTCGGTGGCGGACGCCTGGAAGGGCATCGTGGAGGCCGGGTACAAGCATCCGCTGCACAAATTGCGCCTGGTTGCCGGCATCTATCCGAATTACATCCAGATATTTGCGCTGAAAAGTTCCGGCATCAAGACGCTTGCCGATCTGAAGGGCAAGCGGATCTCCGTCGGCGCCCCGAAATCGGGCACCGAGCTTAATGCCCGCGCAATCTTGCGGGCAGCGGGCCTGTCGGTAAGCAAGGACTATGATCAATTTTCCAGGGTGGAATACCTGGGCTATGCGCAGTCGGTGGAGTTGATGAAAAACAACCAGCTCGATGCCACGCTGCAATCTTCAGGCCTGGGTGCGGCGGCCTTCAGAGATCTGGCCGTATCGACCAAGGTTGTGGTGGTCCCCATTCCTGCAGCCGTGGTGGAGAAGGTCGGCAGTCCCGCCTATCAGCCCGGCATCATCCCCGCCAATACCTATGACGGCCAAACGGTCGATGTGCCCACTGCAGTGATCCAGAATCTGCTTGTCACCCGCGCAGGCGTGTCCGAAAAAACCGTCTACAAGATGACCAAGGCACTGTGGGAAAACCTGCCGGCGCTCGTTGCCGCGCATTCCGCCGCCAAGGGGATTACCAGGGAAAAAGCGATCGTCAGATCCGACATCCCCTATCATCCCGGTGCGATAAAGTATTACAAGGAAATCGGTTTGATGCAGTAAGCCTTCCATCACTGAGGGGGGCCGGGAGTCCGCTTCCCCTCAGTAACCTTTGCCGGCCTCGTAAAAAGCTGCTCCGCCGACGGTTCAGCATCGTACCGTGTTGAAATATCGTCATGCCCCTGCAGACTCTAAGCTTTTTACGAGGTTATCATTTTTTAGCATGTATTGAAAAGGAGAAGGCATGCCCGGCGATGCCAGCCACAGCCCTGACATCGACGCATATCCGGAGCACGGGAATGCCGACGACTCAGGCTTTTCCGAGCACGGTGCCAAACGACGTTTGACGGGCGTTTCAAGCGTTGTCCTCGCGGGTGCCGCGATGCTGTTTTCCGCCTTCCAGCTGATGGTGGCATCTTATAATCCGATCAATACCCTGCCCACACGCTCGATCCATGTGGGCTTTCTGTTGCTGATCGCCTTTCTTTTATATCCGATGCGCAGGAGCACAAAGGGGCTTGCGCGCATACCGTTCTCCGATTGGATCCTGGCCTTCGTCTGCTTCGCCTTGGGCCTGTATCACTGGATTTTTGAGGTGGCCATCATCCAGCGTACGGGCGATCCCAATACCGTTGACATCGTCGTCGGCGTCATCGTCGTTGTCGCCCTCTTCGAGGCGGTGCGGCGCACGATGGGCCTGCCGCTGATCATCGTCTGCAGCATATTCCTGGCCTACGGCCTCTTCGGCCAATACCTGCCCGGCGAACTCCAGACGCGCGGCTACAGCTTCAGCCAGATCGTCAACCAGCTCTATCTCGGCACCGAGGGCATCTACGGCATCCCGACACTGGTATCCGCCACCTATATCTTTCTGTTCATCCTCTTCGGCGCCTTCCTCGAGCATGCGGGGATGATTCGTCTGTTCAACTCCTTCGCCCTGGGCCTCGTCGGCGATTCCCAGGGCGGGCCCGCAAAGGTGGCGGTGATCTCATCAGGACTGATGGGCACCATTTCCGGCTCCGGGGTCGCCAATGTGCTTACCGTCGGCCAATTCACCATTCCGCTGATGAAACGCTTCGGCTATTCGTCGGTGTTTTCCGGTGCGGTCGAGGCCACCTCTTCGATGGGCGGCCAGATCATGCCGCCGGTAATGGGTGCGGTGGCCTTTATCATGGCCCAAACACTGAACGTGCCCTATGCCGACATCGTACGCGCGGCGACGATTCCGGCGGCACTCTATTACCTGACCGCTTTTTTGATGGTGCACCTGGAAGCGGGCCGCAGGGGACTCCTGGGCCTGCCGAAGGATCAATGCCCGAATCCATGGAAGGCACTGCGCGAAAGCTGGCATCTGGTCTTACCGCTGGCGGCGCTGGTGTTTATGCTCTTTCACGGTTTTACGCCGCTCTTCGCCGGTATGATGGGTCTGTCGCTGACGGCGATATTGATTCTCGGCGCAGCGGTGGCGGCGCGCATCTCGCAGGCCGCCTTCCGGTATGTGTTTTGGCTGGCGATCGGGCTGGGCGCCGCGTCGTTTGCCAAGTGGGGCATCGGACCGGTGCTGTCGGTAATCGCCTTGCTTGTCTTGGTCTGCGTCTTCATTCAGGGTGGTACGAAGACATTGGGGGTGATGCGCGAGAGCCTGGTCGACGGAGCCAAGCAGGCGGTGCCGGTGGGACTTGCCTGTGCGATTGTCGGCGTGGTGGTGGGCATCCTGACGCTTACCGGTGCGGCCACCACATTTGCCGGGCATATTCTCGATGTCGGCAAGACAAGTCTGTTTCTTTCTCTGCTGCTGACGATGGTGGTCTGCCTGATTCTGGGTATGGGCATTCCGACCATACCCAATTACATCATCACCAGCTCCATTGCAGCCCCGGCGCTGTTGCAGTTGAAGGTGCCGCTTATCGTCAGCCACATGTTCGTGTTCTATTTCGGCATCCTCGCCGATCTGACCCCGCCGGTGGCGCTCGCCGCCTTTGCCGCCGCCTCGATCGCCCGCGATTCACCGATGAAGATCGGCTTCAAGGCAACACAGATTGCCTTCGCCGGATTCGTCGTTCCCTATATGGCGGTGTACGATCCGCGACTGATGCTGCAGGGCAATGCGACGATACTGGGCGTGGCCTATATCGTGACCAAGGCGATGGTGGCGATCCTGCTCTGGGGGGTTACCGTGGTGGGCTATGGTTTTCAGCCGGTGAAATGGTGGGAGCGGGTATTGGCCTTCGTCAGCGCAGCACTGTTGGTGGTCGCCCTGCCGATGACCGACGGGATCGGCTTTGCGATGAGTGCCGCCTTCGCCGTCTGGCACATGTGGCGGACGCGTTGCTGCCGTGCGGCCTGACCGATGGTAATTTTTTATTCCCGCAACCGTTAAGGAGAAACCCTGATGCAGCTCTGCCTGATTGCCGGACTTTTGACCGTCGCCCTCGGACAGTCGGCCACAGTATCGTGGCATCATTCGGTGGAAAAGATCTTGTGGGAGGAGGATTACCGCGCAGGCGCCCAGGGCCTTGTTCTCGAAGAGGCGCGCATTCGCGGCACCGGCGCCGGTATGGATATACCGAAGGATGCGGTATTCAGGGATGGCAGCTGGCATTACCATCCGCGGTTATCGCATCTGAAAGAGGTGCGGCTGTCACATTCGCCGTTCACCGAACCCTACACTGTCTGCACAAAGGGAAAATGCCAAACCCTGCCGCAATGGATGCCGGGCCTGGCGCCCATCGAGACGGTAGTTCTCAAGCCGTGTTCAAAGGGAGTGAAATGAGTTCCACTATCCGGGAGACAGGTTGATTTTTCTTGAATCGCCTGAGGGAACTGATTTTTTTCACGTCGTTTTGTGAAAATCAATCTGTCTCCCGGTTGTACAAATAGAAAAATAAAGTCCCCTAAAGCCATCTCTTTCATTTGTATGTTGCATCCGGCTGAGCTTTTTACGTAATTACAAAATATTTTGCAGCCCTTACTGTTCATGAAAGAGGGGCCAAGAGTCCTTCGAGGACTTCCGGTACTGCGGCAATCTCTCTTGCCGGGAAACGATGCGGCTTACCTGCGGAAGAGACCGGTTGTGAATTCGGACTTGATAAATACGGCTCAATAAGTAACATTGTTGTCAGGACAGCAAAATGAATCTCTCAAGATAACCATCTGCAAAACCGGATGGATGGTGACGGTCGTGAGATTGCCAAGAGGTAGGAAACGACGAGATAATCATCTGACAGGCACTCCTGTTTTTAGATTCTCCCTGCAGGGGATAACAAGGGGATACTCATCTATTATGCCGGGAATTCAAATACTAATCCTTTCTATGTGATTGTCGAAACCAGCTTATGAGCTTAAAAAAAATAATCTCAGGCGGGCAAACCGGGGCTGACATTGCCGGTATAGATGCCGCAATTGAAAACGGCATGCCGTATGGCGGATGGTTGCCGAAAGGACGAAAGACGGAAAACGGTCCTTTAGATTTAAGATATACCAATATGACGGAAATGACGGTCGGCGGTTATCAGGAGATCACTGAACAGAACGTCAAGGATGCGGATGGAACAATCATTTTTACTCATGGAAAATACACAGGCGTTTCGGCATTAACCCTTAACTATGCTGCAAAACATAACAAACCCGTATTGCATCTTGATCTGGATGTTGTCAACGAGCCAACGGCTATTGAGTCGTTAATAGTTTGGATTTACAAACAAAGAATTGAAACCCTCAATGTGGCTGGTTCACGGGAGAGTAAGGATGAATATATCTACGATGATGTTCATTCAATAATAAAGTCCATTTTAAATACACTGAAGACTGCCGAGGTCGTAGACACCCCCCAAACACCGCCGGCCGCAATGCCTTCATTACAAGAGCCTCTCAGTGTGATGCCGCAGGTAATCATCGAAGAGGCCGCACCAGCAAGCGTAGAGGAAAAAGGATCGGACACTGCCGGCGTTTCCGGTTGGGCATCCTTGATCAACCGTTGGCCCAAGACCGGATGGAAGAACCTTCTATATCTTGCACTGGGGATCCTCATTTTGACAATCGCCCTAATGATTATACCCAGGGGATTCAAAAAGCATTCATCTGAGAATGCAACGACGAAATCGATCGCCTTACCGGCAGGCCGGGAATCAAAAATATCCGGCTATCCAGGTGACGCGACCCCCGCCGGAGCAAGGACTCCAGGACCACAACAACCATCAGCCTCGCCAACAACCACAAGCTCTACCGAAAATACAGGCGTCCAGACCCCGACATCGGACTCAAAAGGTCCGGCGGATTCCCGGACCACGTCTCCGGAGAATACTCCAGATATAACAACTGATGCGGCCTCTGCCGCGGCCGGCCGATCGGAAACAAAAGAAAATCAACCGCTCCAATCTCTATCCGATACATCCGGAGCATCCAAAAAGATGACATCACGTCAGGTTCCCCCGAAAAAGCAGCTTTCCAAAGACCGGAACCGATGCGGATCATTGTATAAAAAGATAGCACTTGGCGAAGTGTTGGAGAAGTCGGAGGCAAAATTTCTCGCCAATAAATGCAAGTAGTCTTCCTTGCATCAACCGGAGCTTGCCATGGTTACCAACGTTTTCACTGATAGATTTCGATTTGTCCTGCTTCTTTCTATGGTTGCACTCGTTCTCAACGCCTGTGCCCTCCCTGAATCGACGGAATACCGGAATGATCAAAGGTTGGGGATGGAGGAGGCGGTCGCTCTTCTCGGTCAGAATCTGAAGATCCAGCTTGAGCAGGCACAGCAGAAAAAAGAAGGAACAGCGCCATCAACTCAGATAATTGCTATTGATCCAATTCTCTCTATTGAAAGCGGCCAGCAATTCAAGGCAAACCGACAGATTGAATCCATCCTGGCGCGTGAACTGGGCTCCGCCTTCAAGCTGGAGGATATCTCTCCCGGGACCCTAGGCAAGGCAAAATATATACTTACCGGCGCCCTCTCGCAGAGTGCAAATTTGTCAGATGCCTCCCAATCCGTTTCTCAACTCGTGGTCGCAATCCTGGAGTTGCCTACCGGGACAGTCAAAGCCAAGAGCCAGATCAGTATCAAAGGCTTCCCTTCTGAACCATTGTCCTTTTATCAGGATAGCCCGATATTTCTACTGGGCAAAACGATCCGTCTGGCTACCTTGCTTTTCAGTTGGTCAACAGGTCAGGCGGCCAGTCCGGAATACATGGAATTTCTCCCGGAAAAGGCGAATATCCAGGAAGGAATCCTCTCTTATGATCAAGGCAACTTCACCGCTGCTGCAGGCTCGTTTTCAAGGGCGGTTGAACACGCCAATGGACGAACGCTTACCTCATATGCCGGTTTGTATCTCTGTTCGCAGAAACTCCATCGGCAGAGAACCGCCTACCAGGCCTTTACCCATCTGTTGACAATGGCCATCGAAGAAAATCACCGCCTGGACCTCAGACTCCGGTTCAGAACCAACTCGCCGGCCTTTCTTCCTGACCCTGAATTGGCCAAGGGGTACGCCTGGTGGTTGAAACATACCGCTCTTTTTATGCGGAAGAACAGATTCTGCCTGGATATTTCCGGCCATAGCAGTCGGTCGGCAGACAAAATAAAGGCCGCACAACTGACCTTGTCCAGAGCCAAGACTATTCAGGGGGTCATGTCGATAACCTATCCGGGCATTATCAAAAAAAGTCACGTGGAGGGCGAAGGGTTTCAAAAGAATCTAGTCGGCAGCGGTGCAAACGATGCCAGTGACGCGGTGGACCGCAGGATCGAGTTATCCGTCATTGATTGCAGTGAATTACAAAAATTGGACGCGAAGTGAAGAAGAGCTCCGGCCACCGAATGAGCCAGAGGGCAACGGCCTGCAAAAACCGAGTGACAGTTGCGCAGGGTATGCTTTTTGACCTGCCGCGAAACTCTTTCTCTCCTCTACCGATCCTTGATGAAGGTGCCGTTGGTATACTCCTCAAAGGCCACCCGCAATTCTTCCTGCGTGTTCATCACGATAGGACCGTACCAGGCTACAGGCTCATGGAGGGGTTTTCCCGAAACGAAGAGAAAGCGCACCGGTTTGTCGGCAGTCGTCACCCGAATCGAGTCGCCCCCGCGCTCGTACAGGACCGTGGTTTCAAAACCGCACAGGCAGCGGCGCTCCACATCGGTCCAACCGTGGCCCACCATGTCATAGGCGTAGGCGTCCCGGCGGTCGTCAAAATAGCCTTCTCCTGCAATGACGTAGATGAATATGGTGTGATCTGAGGGGGTCGCATGGGAAAAGACCGTCTCAGGCGGTACCGTGATATCCAGCATCGCCGGTTCGATGACAATATCCCGTACCGGACCCTGCACACCGCCCATCTCACCGGCAACCACCCTGACCTTAACGCCGTTTTCTGCCTCGACTTCTGGAATGTCTGCGGCTTTCACGTCCCGGTAGCGTGGAGGCATCATTTTTTTGGCGGCCGGAAGATTGGCCCAGAACTGGAATCCCCACATGGTACCGGTGGGGCTCAACTGCGGCATTTCCTGATGGATGATGCCGCTGCCGGCCGTCATCCACTGCACGTCTCCGGAGTCGATGACACCGCTGTTTCCCATGCTGTCCCCATGGGCGACGCGCCCTTCCAGTACATAGGTGATGGTCTCAATGCCCCGGTGCGGATGCCACGGAAAACCGGGCAGGTAGTGTTCGGGGTTGCTGGAATGGAAATCGTCCAGCATCAGGAAGGGGTCGAACTGCGGGACCTCGGCATTGCCGAAAGCACGCTTGAGGTGGACGCCGGCGCCTTCGAGGGTGGGACGGCTCTTGAAGATTTTCGCGATGCGTCGAATGGGCATGGAAGCTCCTCCATGGTTGAAGGGAGAAAACGAAAGACATCCTTATGAAAAGTGTTTTCCAGGATGCGAACTCTGTCCATTAGAGTAGATTTTATACACAAGAGATCAATAGAGGGTGACCGTGTGAAAGGAGTGAAACCACGGTCACCCTCTATGGGAAGTAGATATCCTCCTCTTGGAGGATATTGAAAAAATAACGAAAAAACAAGAGGGAATAGTAGAGGAATGTCAATATATGACAACTTCGCAAAAAACCCTCAAATCGAGGCCATTACCGTAGAGCATGGACTAATTCCAAGCCCGTTTGTGTTGTTGCAGGTAACGATACTGTGGATTGGGCAATCACTTGGGTACGTAGGCCCCATTTGATCAAATGAGCACTCCAGGTCAGCCCTCCACCAAAAGCAGGTACAAGAAGAGTACTGTTGGCCGTGACATATCCTTCTTGGACCGCTTCCACCAGGGCTACCAAGGTGGTAGCTGCCGACATATTACCGTAACGTTCTATATTGATGAACATTTTTTCTTTCGGCAGTTTCATGTTCTTTGCAAGTGAGTCGATAATACGCAAATTGGCTTGATGCGGAACGACAAGGTCAATGGCCTCAGTTTGCAGACCTGATTTTGCCAGTGTCCTTTCACAGGCCAGCGTCATGCCCTTGACGGCCTTTTTAAATATTTCTTGACCTGAAAACGCCCAGGACGTTTCGCCTAATATTCGTTTTTTATCAGCATACTTTATTCCCCAACCTTGCACCGAGAGAATATCTCGAGACTCGCCGTAACATCCCAACGATTCGGCCAAAACACCTTGCTCAATTTCACTGGCTTCTAAGTATAATGCTGCTGCACCGTCGCCAAATAAAATCGAGACATTTCGATTGCTCCATTCCATGACTTTGGAAATAACTTCCGCACCGATTACAATAGCCGAGTTTACGACACCGCTTTTAATCATGGCGGTGGCGACTGTCAGGCTATACATGCCGCTGGTACAGGCAGTATTGACATCCATGCATGCGGCGTTACCTGCCCCTAAGAGGCGTTGGACATTAGAAGCGGCATTTGGACACAATTCGTCAAAAGTTGTGGAGCCAAATACTATAAGTTCAACATCTTTTGCCTCCTTTCCAGCTGCCGCTAATGCCTTCGCTGCAGCGACATAAGCGAGTTCCGAAACATTCACGTGCGAAATGCGACGCTCTTTCATGCCCGTTCGGCTGGTGATCCATTCGTCATTTGTATCTAAAAAGGTTGCCAAATCATCATTCGACAAGATGGCGGGCGGCAAACATTTTCCCCAACCAGTTATAGCAGCGTATATCATTTTATTCCTTTAGTAACGCGGTGCTCTATTGCCCGAAAGAAACGCATAAAAAAGTCGATAAACGTGAGTGAAAACAGAGCAACGTACTGGTAAATTTATCTACTACGAAAACATAGCCTTGAGGCTGAATATAGTAATGTACCAGCAGTATGATGTCCATATTTTAATGTTCCGGATGGGACAAGACGGCTTTCTGCAATCGCAGCAATCGCACTAAATGTCTTCTTTCCTCCTGCACTAATTTTTCTATCTCGCCCTTTTTTTCGGTGAGGATCCTTTCCAGTTCGCCAAGCAGCGAAAGCGTATCCTTTTCCAGTTGAATCCCAAGATCCAAGGCCTGATCATGCGTATAGCTGCCGAGATCCGTCTGCTCCAGGCGTATGTTGCTGTGCAAAAGCTCGGTCAGGTAGGCCGTATAGTCATCGTCCAGTTCCGTCTGCAAACTGAGATTTTCCTTGAAACCGATATATATTGCCTTATGTTGCAGCTCCTGTTCCGCCAGATCGTTAAACAGCTTCATGGCTTCCAGATCGGCGGCCATGTCGGCCAGAGCCTGGTAGAGACGGTTGCCATGACTCTCAAGGGCGATCAATACGTTCAGGATATCTTCCAGGATAAATAGCTCTCTCATGTTCTCCTCCTATCTCATATCTGCATCGCTTTTGTAATAATAGCCGCCCCAGTCGATATGCTCCGCCACCACGGCCCGGTCATTCAAGTCCACCCCCTCCAGCACTTCTTCTCTAAATGTCGGATAACCCACGCGGTCGACGATATAGCCTATATGCTCCTTTTCCTTGCCGCGGTCGATATGACGCTCGACGAACGTGTAGGTGTTTTGGATAATCCTGACAAGAGCCTCCTTGTCTCCCCATTTGATGAAGGTCCTGGCTATCCTGGGGTTTTTCTTCCCGGTTCTGCCCATGATAACCATCCGATATGACTTCATCTTCGATCTTGTCATCGCCTCGGTGGGGCATTTCCTGATGCATTCCCCGCAGCCGATACAGGCATCGGGGTCGCGTACCACGGAAAAATCCTTCATGGTCAGGGCGTGGGTTACCGATCGGGCACAATTGTCGACGCAGGCACCGCAGCTGATACAGCGCGATTCGTCATAGACCGGCTCCACCGTGCAGATAATGCCGAAGTCATTCATTATCGCTTTAATGCAGTCGTTGGGGCAACCGGTGACGGCAATCTTAAAGTGCAGATCGTTGGGATAGACCGCTCGTTCCAACTCCCCGGCAAAAGCCGTCGTGTCGTCATTGCCGAACGGGCAGACCCGGTTGCCGATACAGGCGCTGATGTTTCGTGTGCCTGCCGCAGGATAGCCCCCCTCATCTATGGCCATATCCAATCCCAGAAACTCGATGAGAGGCTTTATCTTTTCATTGATTTCCGGAATTTTTTCAAAATCGATTCCGGGCAGCTCAAACCCCTGCCGGGTGGTGATATGTGCCGTACCATCCCCATAGTTTCCTGCGATTTCATGAATCAACTGGAAAAATCTCGTTTCCATGTGCCCTCCGGGAACCCGGATACGCAAGGCTGTCTTGCCCCGACTTTTTGTGATACGGTAGGCATTTTTTATAACTTTCTTGGTATTGACACTCACAACGTCCTCCTTGGACATAACTCGCCCGTTAACCTCGATTGCCGAACCGATCCGCTCCTGTTGACAATTATGTGATTGCCGGACCGGACCCCTCCCGTCTCCCTCATCAGTCCAGAAGCCTTTTGGCCTTGGTGTAGGTAAAGACGGGACCTTCCAGACAGACATAGGTTTCATCAATCTTGCAATGCCCGCATTTGCCGATCCCGCAGCTCATGTTGCGTTCGAAGGATACCCAGATATTTTCCTCGGGGATCCGCAGCCGCAAAAGCTCCAATGTGACGAATTTGATCATGACGGGAGGCCCCACGACAATGAACTTGCCATTCTCACGGTTGTCCAGGTTAAGACCTGCCGCATATCTGGTGATCAACCCGGTATTGCCTCGCCAGCCTTCGGGAGCATCATCGACGGTAAGCGTGGCAATTCCCCTCTTCACCCAGGATTCGACTTCGTCCCGGAAGAGGATATCATCGGGCGTTTTAAACCCCAACAGCACCTCCAGACTTTCCAGTCGGTCACTGCCGATAAAGTTCTTGATCACCTTTTTTACCGGGGCAAGCCCCGTCCCTCCGGCAATCACCTTGAGGTCCGAGCCGAAGAAATCGCTGTCGACAAATCCATTGCCGTACGGTCCCCGGGCATAGAGGCAATCGCCGGGCTCAAGCCCGAAGAGCGCGTCGGTCAGACGGCCCACCTTGCGGATGGTCATATACAGTTTGCCGTCCTCAAAATCGCTGACTGAAATGGGCGCCTCGCCAATCCCGGGAACGGAAAGCTGCAGGAATTGACCCGGTGTCAGCGGCCTGTCCCAGGCAAGGGTAAAGGTCCAATCGACGGATGTCTCCTTTTTGATATCAAGTACTGGTATTTTTTCAGGTAGATAAGGGTTTTTCATAGGGTTTCCTCTCCGGCAATGATTTCAGACAGGGTGTCGACACAACGGGCAAAAGATATATATTGCGGACAGACATCGTCGCATCTGCCGCATCCCACACACTGATGGCTGCCGAACCGCCGGTGAAAATCACTGACCTTGTGCAGAGTCTTAAAGCGCATCTTGTCACCATGCTTGACACGGAACCGGTGTCCTCCCGCCATATCGGTAAAACCGTCGATCTGGCATCCGGCCCAGCGCCTGCGTCGCTCGCCCATCTTTTTGCCGGTCCCGAAGGCCGTATCCTGCAGGGTGAAACACGAACAGGTGATGCAGGATGTGTTGCAGCGGCCGCAGGCTATACAGCGGGCTGAGTATTCCTTCCACATGTCATGTTCAAAGAGGTCCGGCGTCACCTTCCCCACCTGCGGAACCCGTACTTGCCTTGAATTTTTTTCAATAAAACCGACTGTAAAGTCCTTTTCTCGAAAGGTGGTGAAATCGTCGTCAAATTCATTATTCCTGACATCCGCCAGGATCTCATCACCGAACCTCAAAGCCACATCGTAGGTCTCGCATCTATTGGCGTTCATCGCCACGCACCAGCAGTTCTCAAATCCCTCGGTGCATTCGATCATGAAAAACCGCACCTTGTCCCTCCTCCTCTTGTAATAAAAATCCTGATGGGGACCGTTTTTACAAAAGATGGTGTCCAATCGGTCGATCCCGTTGATATCACAGGGACGAAGCAGGATGACGATACCTTTGTCCTCAACTTCGGGAATGCCGATCTCCCCGTCGGTAAAATAAAAAAGGGTCTCCCGTATCGGATAAATGACCTCTTTCGGAGAAAAATAGCTTTTCCGCTGCAGCTCCAGATCCGCCAGAGTCTGTACCTCTTTATAGGTGACTCGGTCGGTATCCGACAGACAGCCCCCGTCCTTGTCCACCGCCGGACCAAAGACTCTGTACCTGCTCCGCAGGCTTTCGAGGAGCTGATCGAATTGTTTGGTCGATAACCGGTATCCCATGCTTTCCCTCCTTCATTCGGAATTACGGTAAAAATTCAGAACCGAAAGGCATGTGCGGCTTTTCGGCTGTTAGATAAGGATACCTACCGTAAATAACCGTTCCGGACCTTGACTTAAATCAAATGGAGTGAATTCGGCGGCAGGGAAATCGCTAACCTTGCCCACAACCCAAGGCTGCCGATGGATGTGCAGGTCGAAAACCGGGTATTGAAATTTCAATTTTGGGTATATGGCATTCTCGCTGATGGATATAGCTTGAAAACACTCTATCTGTTGCTGTTTGGGGAGAGTCATACCTGGCTGTTGTTGCTACCCGGGATGCCAATTTCCAGTTTGTTGGGATATGCTCTCCATATTCGCCATGAAAAAAATGAACACACAGCCGAACTGGTAAATCTGGCTTTGCAAACGGCGATCTTGAAAAACCAGGAAGAACGGCTCGCCCAGCTTTTAAGAAAAAGTGAAATTCAGCCCGCAGAAAAAAATCTCCAGGCTCGTGAGGCCAAGGTTATCGAAGATGAAGTTTATATCGCAAAAGCAAAAGGCTGGGAACGTGACCTGAAAGACTCGCGGGAAACTTCCAAACGTTACAGAGAGGAAATAGCCGAACTGGAAAAACGGCTGGAAAAAATCGAAAAACAAGGCTAATATCCAAAGTATAAATCGGCCCGCAAGCCCTCCCTCTGTGGAAAAAATGCAACTGGCGTTGTAAATGCCTTCCCTTTGCGGAAAACTACCATATCGTGACTCTCAGAGTGCACGGAATCTAAAGGGACCCGA
>JBJKPM010000014.1:0-9605 GCA_046706325.1 Desulfocapsaceae bacterium
CCAGTGTTAACCCGGATGGGTCGAATACCATAATCTGCCTGAAGCCTCTGGCCGGTAAAACAGCGGCGATTATGCCAAGCTCGGCACAATCCCCCCAGAGGGGGGGGAAGAATACCCTCAATCTAAAGGGCATATCCACTCCTGCATTGATATGTGATTGTTTTTTCATCCTTTATACCGATGAGATATCCGTCTAATTTTCACCCTGTCTTTTCCATTGCTCTCATTGCCGTAAAAAAGCCTCACTTCTTCCTGGTATCAACATCCATCCTTTGATACCATGATACAGACACACTCGAGGCAACTCTTTTTCAGCTCATCTTTTCTGCTGCCGCTATTGAAGAGAAAGGTATCATCTTCCCAAACACTCCTCGGCACCCTTAAAGGAGCGGTTATCCTATGCCTGTCATGGATGGAAAAAAAATTCTAGTAGTTGATAACAACAAAGTGATGATCAGGCTCATGACCTCCTTTCTTGAGAAAGAAGGGCATGAGGTCAGGAGTGCCGAAGAGGCATTTTCGGCCTTGGATATCTTAAAAGAATTCACTCCACAGATCATTTATGTTGATCTGGTAATGCCGAGAATAGGAGGGGACTGTCTTTGTAAAATATTCCGGACCATCCCTCATGTGGCCAACAGCTACATCGTGATTGTCTCCGCCGCAGTGGTGGAACAGCAGATTGATTTAGGCCAAATGGGAGCCGATGCCTGTATTGCCAAAGGTCCATTCGCTCGGATGTGCGGATATATCCTGGAAACGATCGCCGAGTCGGCCGCTCCTTTGCCAGCAACCTCCGACCCGAAAATCAAAGGAGTTGAAAAGCTCCACTGTCGCCAGATTACCAAAGATCTGCTCCAGGCAAACAGACACCTGCAGATTATCATGGAAAGCATGTCCCAGGGTGTCGTCGAACTCGATGGAAAACGGGTGGCTTATGCCAATCCGGCCGCTCTTTTTCTCTTGCAGATCAACCAGGAGAACCTCATCGGCGCCTTTCTCGACGAAGTACTTGAACCCGTCACCTGGGAAAGACTGGCCCCGATCATTGAAGACTGCCCCATCGAATCCCCTTCCGAGGCGGAAGACTCGCTGTTACGGATCCATGACCGGCATATCGTTCCCCAGTGTATGAGAACGCGGGAAGACGACACCCACAGGATTGTACTGTTGACGGACATCACTGAGCGAAAACGGATGGAGGCGATTGTCGAGGCCACCAACCTGAATGAAAATCTTGGCTATATTTTCTCCGGAATACGGCATGAAATAGGCAACCCGGTAAATTCGATCAAGATGGCTCTTACCGTCCTGAACAAGAATATCCAGACCTATGACCGGGCTACCGTCGCTGAATTCGTCGATCGGTCCCTGCATGAGGTCCACCGTATCGAATATCTCTTGAAGGCCCTGAAAAATTTCAGTCTTTTTGAGAGTCCTGACCTCAGGAAAATACGCCTTGACCATTTCATGGAGAATTTTATTCCGCTGGTGCAGGACGACCTTAAAAATCGGGCCATTGATCTGAGACTCATCATCGGGCATGGTGTGGAAGGGGTATATACCGATAGCCGCGCCCTCCATCACATCCTCTTAAACCTGCTGACCAATGCCGCTGATGCCGTCCAGGGAAAGGACTCGGCCCGTATCATCATCAGTATCAGCAGATCATCGCCCTGGGTGAAGATAAAAGTGGATGACAACGGCAGTGGAATTTCCGAATCCGAGCAGCGCCATCTCTTCAAGCCGTTCTTTACATCGAAAGTGAAGGGAACCGGGCTGGGTCTGGTCATCGTCAAAAAGATGCTCATGAAAATGAACGGCACGATCAACCTCCAGAGCGATACCCATTTCGGGACGACAGTCACCATAAGCCTGCCGGAGAATGAATAGATGAGCCGTAACCTTCCAGGTACACTGCTGATCATTGATGATGATCGATTGTTCTGCGATTCTGTCCGTGCCTTTTTCGCTGATACTGATATCCAGGTCTATCCAGCCCACAGTATAGCCGAAGGGCAACGCCTCTGTGTCGAAAAAAAGATCGATGTCGTACTGCTCGACCAGAAACTGCCGGACGGTCTCGGCGTCGAACTGTGCATGCCGATCCTGGCGGCCAACGACCAGACGAAAATCATCTTTATTACCGCCTATCCAACCTTCGATAATGCCGTCAAGGCCGTACGCAATGGAGCTTTCGATTACCTGGCTAAGCCTGTGGATACCGAAGAGTTGAGGCTGACGGTTGAGCAGGCCTTCCGGACCCAGGAACTTGAGCGGGTAGAACTGATCCATGCCTATACCAGCAGACAGGATAATGCGGAGACAATCCTGATCGGGGCCGATGACGGGTTGCAGGAGGTCCAACGGCTTATCCGATTATCCGCTGTCAATGACGCCCCTGTGCTCATCACCGGAGAAACAGGTACCGGCAAAAATGTTGTTGCCAAATCCATCCATTATATACAGGCGGAATACAGGGGATCGTTTGTCGGAATCAACTGTGCCGCCCTGCCGGAAAACCTCATCGAAGCGGAGCTGTTCGGTTATGAGAAAGGGGCCTTCACCGGGGCGGCAACACCCCGGAAAGGGATCTTTGAGATGGCCGAAGGAGGGACACTATTCCTTGATGAAATCGGCGACCTGCCCCTCCATCTCCAGTCCAAGCTCCTGGGCGTCCTTGATGACAAAATAATTAAGAGACTGGGCGGTCAGTCGCAGCGTAAAATCGACGTTCGCATCATCGCCGCAACCAATATCAACCTGGAAGAGGCCATCCAACGAAAACGATTTCGTGAAGATCTCTACTATCGGCTCAGTGTTCTCAGAATCCATATTCCCCCTTTGCGCAGGCACAAAAATGATATTGCCGCCCTCTGTCGGCACTTTCTGAAAAAGACCGCCCACCCTCCCGCGCCGATACTTCCGGAAACGGAGATCGGGCACCTGCAGGAATACCACTGGCCCGGCAATGTCCGGGAATTGAAAAATATTATTGAACGCTCGGTAATCTTGCAAAAAGACGGTGTGATCCATCCGTCGGAACTTCTGGAAAGCACCGGTGTTCCTCGCCCTGCCCCCCCTGAGTCGAGACGCCCGGCGACCTTCCCGGAAGCAACTCTCGCCAAGGTGGAACGACAGCACATCGGCCTGGTCTTGCGACAAACGGCCAACAACCATACACGCACTTCGGAAATTCTCGGGATATCCCGTTCCACCCTGATCAGAAAACTTAAGGCCTATAGGATGGAACCAGGCGACCCAGAATACGACACTGTCGTGAAATAGAACACCCAGAATTAACCAGCCAGGGGGCCTCCGCCGATACTGGCCGCATAACCATCTGATTCATTTCAACTCTTTTGCATCCCTCCCTCTGGCATGATTTGTGCTGTTAGGAAATAAAGACACGCATCCCTTTCCATAACAGGAAAACAAAAATGAAAAATATCCTGATAGTCGATGATGAGGCCAGGCTTCTCCAGAGCATTGAGGCCGGTCTGCAGGTGTATCGAAACGTATTCAAAGTATTCACCGCCTCTAACGGCAAGGAAGCGGTCAACGTTCTGGATTCAAAAAAGATAGACCTTGTTGTTACGGATCTGAAGATGCCGGAGATGGATGGCTTTGAATTGCTTGCCTATATCCATAGGAAATTTCCGTTCCTTCCCGCTATCGTGATGACTGCATTCAGCACACCCGATATCGAGCAGAAACTTGTAAACGGCAACAGTATAAAATTATTAGAAAAACCTATTGAGTTCGATGAACTGGCCAATGCCATTTCCGAGACCTTGGAGCGGGAGACCAAAGAAGGCTCTCTCACCGGTATCTCACTTGCCAATTTCCTTCAGCTCCTGGAAATGGAACAAAAGACCTGCCTGTTGGAGGTCACCTCCAAAGAGAGTGAAGGATTTATCTATTTTCACCAAGGCGAATTGTATGCCGCCATATCGGGAGAGGAAAAGGGGGAGGAGGCTGTCTATAAGATGCTGCTTCTGGAAGATGTCCACATTACCTTTAAAAGACAACCTATGAAAAAGATTAAGCGATTGATCTCCAGGCCTCTCCTGTCCCTCCTTATGGAAGGTTTCAAACGCAAAGATGAAATATCCCAGGCCAAGGAAAATGTTTCTCTTCCCCCTGAGCTGGAAGATGTACACCAAGACAACCCGAACATATCACAGGAAAGGACAGACAGCCCCGGGATGCCTTCCGAAAATGAAGAGAAGGGAACCGGGCGCTTACCTCCCGTAACGAACAACCCTCTACAAGGAGACGGAAAAATGGCACAAATTGATGAAATTCTCGGAAAATTAAAGGACGTTGAAGGTTTTATGGCTGTTGGAGTTTTCACCCCGAACGGCGAGATGGCTGCCCAGGTAAACAATTCCAACATAAAACTGGCCGAGGTAGGTTCGCTTGCAAACGATGTCCTGCTCAAGGCACAGAAAGCCACCAATTTGATGGATGTGGGGCGGGGGCAGGTTGTTCATATAGAGGCACCCAAGGCCCATATTTTCGCCAGATGTCTCAATGAGAATGCCGATTTTTCTGCAACCGAAGCCGGTAAGGCCCACGTCCATGTCGTCTTGATCATGGAAAAGGACGGTAACCTGGCTATGGCCAAGATGAAACTCGGCTCCATCACCCAGGAAGTCGCCGTTGCCTTCAGATAGGAGAGGAGATAAGCACATCTTTCCCGATGGCTTAGGCCGAGGCCTCGGAAAGCGAGGGAGTTAGAGAAGAATATTGCCGGCGCAGCGCTATTCCTGCGATCGAAGATATCCCTCTCATTTACTCCCTCTTCCGGACTCCTGATCACCGTTTTGATTTTTCTCCTGCTCTGGCTGTGAAGCGAGTGCGGATGCAATCACCTCGGCAAACTTTGGTTATCGTTTCAGGTTGAGACCGCTACCGGCAGGGCCCTGATTGCCAAAGGTTGCCGTAATTGCCGGCAAGCCCTCCTTGCAAATCTTGTGTTGATGTTATCGGATCGTCAGGTTACCTTCTCTTGAACGTCTCTCTTCAAAATCAGTGTCAAAAGCAAGGCCCTACTCAAATTTCAAAGGTGAGTTTTCCACGCCGATATGGAAAGTATACAGAGATCAGGACACCCACAGACCATTGCCGATGAGTTGCATATCAGGACGGAGCAGGTTGAAACCGTCTCCGGTTTATTGGATCTCGGCGCAACCATTCCATTTATTTCCCGGTATAGGAAAGAAGCCACCGGCTCTCTTAATGAGGTGCAGATTACCGCTATCCGTAACCGCAGGGCGGAACTGGCCGATTTAGACAAGCGTCGTGCAGCTATCCTTGCTTCACTTGCAGAGCGGGATCTTTTGCATGACAAACTGCAGCATGCCGTCGATGCCGCTTCTGATCTGGCCGCCCTTGAAGATATTTACCTGCCCTACCGCCCCAAACGCAGAACCCGAGCGCAAATAGCCAGAGAAAAGGGTTTGGAACCATTGGCAAAAATACTTTACAGGCAGGATAAACAGGACGTTGCGCCTGAGGGATTTGTGAATCCCGAGAAGGAACTTTTGACGGTTGAAGAGGTCCTGGGAGGTGCCCGTGATATCATTGCAGAATGGATCAGTGAAGACGCTTCTCTCCGTTCTCGTTTGCGAACGGTCTTCCATCACCAAGCGATTATCAGAGCAAAAGTGGCTAAAAATCAGGAAGAAAGGGGCAGTAAGTTCAGGGATTACTTCAACTGGCAGGAGCCTGTCGGCAGGATGGCGGGTCATCGATTGCTGGCGATGTTCCGAGGCGAGAATGAAAAAGTGCTGAGCCTTTCTTTCCGACCTCCTGAACCGGAATCATTGGAGATCCTTCGTCGTCACTGTGTTCGTTCCCCTGGCTTTTCGGGACGGCAGGTTGCCCTTGCCGCTGAAGAGAGCTATAAACGGCTGCTCGCTCCTTCCCTGGAAACCGAGCTTCGAGGAGATTTGAAAAAACAGGCTGACGCGGAAGCCATTGCGGTATTTTCAGAAAATCTGCGGGGATTGCTGCTGGCTGCCCCGCTTGGTCAAAAACCCACAATGGCTTTAGACCCGGGATTTCGGACCGGGGCAAAGGTGGTCTGCCTGGGCAGACAGGGGGGGTTGTTGCATTTTACCACCATTTATCCGCTGCTCTCCCCAAAACAACGGAAAGAAGCAGCTGCAACGGTGATCCAGCTCTGTAAGCGGTACACCATAGAGGCCATAGCCATCGGGAATGGTACCGCCGGTCGGGAGACGGAGGCCTTTGTTCGCGCTTTAGGGCTTCCGGCAGGAGTGATTATCACCGTGGTCGATGAAAGCGGCGCTTCAATCTATTCCGCCTCGGAGGTTGCTCGTGCGGAATTTCCCGAACACGACATCACTGTCCGGGGTGCCGTTTCCATAGGTCGACGATTGCAGGATCCCCTGGCGGAACTGGTCAAGCTTGACCCGAAAGCAATAGGCGTCGGCCAATATCAGCATGACGTCAATCAAAAGGCACTCAAACAATGCCTGGAAGATGTGGTTATCAGCTGTGTCAATACGGTCGGAGTCGAAGCCAACAGTGCCAGCAAGGAACTCCTCACCTTTGTCTCCGGGCTTGGGGAAACATTAGCATCCAATATACTCGCCTATCGAAGCGAGAATGGCCCGTTTACCGAGAGACGCCAACTCCTCAAGGTCCCACGGCTGGGGGAAAAGGCCTTCGAACAATGCGCCGGCTTTTTACGTATCCATGATGGCGAAAATCCGCTGGATCGATCAGGCGTTCATCCGGAACGATATGGAATCGTCGAACAGATGGCCAGGGATTGCAGGTGCAGCGTGTCGGATCTTATGCAAAATGAAGAGCAGCGGCAACAGATCGAGCTTACTAGATATATTGACGAAGAGGTCGGTCTGCCGACCTTACATGACATCATGATTGAACTCGGCAAACCGGGGCGCGATCCGAGGCAGATGTTTGAGGTATTTGCCTTCGCAGAAGGGGTTGCGAAGTTGGAAGATCTGGAGATAGGCATGCGTCTTCCCGGTATTGTGACCAATGTCACCAAATTCGGGGCCTTTGTGGATATCGGGGTGCATCAGGACGGCCTTGTCCATATCAGTCAGCTCGCCGACCGTTATGTCAAAGATCCGGCGGAAGTGGTCAAGGTGCGACAGCAGGTATACGTGCGTGTGCTTGAAGTGGATGCCGAGAGAGGCCGTGTTGCGCTCTCCCTGCGCGGCGAAGAGGGGAAAAAGGTCAAGACGTCCATCAAAAGTTAAACACCCTATTGACGTGTCCAAACCTGATGGAGCACTCTTGGTCAAGAAACATTTCGAGGCCCAGCACCTAACGCAAGAACGACGAGCGGTGCTGTTTTTTCAGATTTCAAGAACAGAGGGTTATGATGAACGCAAAACACACATCCGATTCCATCCTGAAAACATCCCGCAGTTTCCAGGAGAGCCGCGTGCTCCTCAGCGGGGCGGAACTTGACCTGTTCACCTTGCTTGCCGACAGGCCCTTGGATGCGGCGGCGGTGGCGGCTGAACGAAACGCCGATCCGCGGGGGATCTCCATCCTTCTCGATGCCTTAAGTGCCCTGGGTTATTTGAACAAGACCGATGGACACTACCAGACCGAGCCGTCGGCCGTTGCCTTCCTTGCCGCCGATGCCCCGGACACGTTGCTGCCCCTGCTCTTGCACCAGGGAAAGGTATGGCAGAGTTGGTCGCGGATCACGGATATCGTTTTAGGAAAGAACACGGCCGGCATGAATAAAACCGGCGCATTGGCCGAGGGCAGCATTGCGTCTTTTATCGGTGCCATGCATGTCATCGCCTCGAAAAATGCGCCGGAGGTGGTGGCGGCCATCGAGCCGGGCAAGGCCCGGCGGCTTTTGGATGTGGGCGGCGGTTCCGGTACCTACGCCCTGGCCTTTCTGGCCTCGATCCCGGAGATGCGGGCAACCCTGTTCGATCTGCCGCCGGTGATTGAAATGGCCCGGAAACGGGTGCGCGCCGCCGGCATTGAGGCCCGCACCACCCTGGTGCCCGGCGATTTTTATAAGGATCCGCTGCCACCGGGACACGATCTCGCGTTTCTTTCCGCCATCATCCATCAGAACAGCCGGGAAGAAAACAGCGACCTCTATCGGAGGATACACGATGCCCTGGACCCGGGCGGGCGAATCGTGGTGCGCGATTACGTCATGTCCTCCGACCGGACCATGCCCCTTGAGGGTGCCATGTTCGCGGTGAACATGTTGGCCGGAACCAGGGGAGGGAGCACGTCTTCCTATGAAGAGTTCGCGGACGGCCTGGCCGCAGGCGGTTTTCACCGGATCCGTCTGATCCGGTCCCAGGGGATGTTTTCCCTGGTCGAAGGGTTCAGAAAAGACTGACAGGAGGATTTCGGTGTTTCTTATGCTGAAGATCGACCTCTTTGCCTTCGGCGGTGGATTTGGCTCGGCACCCCTGATGTTTCACACTATTGTCCTGATCGGCACGGTCCTCCTGATAGTTCAAAATTGAAATGGGACAGGAATCGGATGACATCCAACGCATAGAGCGATGCAAAAGCGGCGACAGGGCGGCATTTGAGGAGCTGGTCCGTCACTATCAGGACAGAATCTTTTCCCTTTGCCGCTATATGCTTAAAAACCGGCATGATGCCGAAGACGCGGCCCAGGATACCTTCATCAAGGCCTACCAAAACCTCCGAAATTTCACACCGAGGGCATCTTTTTATACCTGGCTCTACCGTATTGCCGTCAATACCTGTCTCGACCGGCAAAAAAAACCCTTTTTTGAATCATTGTTCAAATGGTCTGCGCATGGAGAAGAGGCGACTATCGAGCTCCGGTCGAACAAACCTTCTCCTGAAAAAATTTTCGAAACACATCAACTTGCAGATGCCCTGCACATTGCCCTCAGCAGACTCTCCACAAAACTGCGTACGGTCATAATCCTGCGCGAGATAGACGGACTTACCTATGAGGAGATTGCCGAGGTCCTCGAGGTATCGGTAGGAACCGTAAAATCGCGGATATCCAGAGCAAAAGAGGAAATGAAGCCTCTTGTGAAATTTTTCAGGGAACAAAAATAACGAATGAACCGTTTACCAATCAGGAGGATCGAATGAAGAACTGCTCCAGCATTAAAAGACATATACCTCTCTTCGTCGACGGCGAACTCAGCATAAAGGACGAAAAAGCGGTTGCAGCTCATGTTCAAACGTGCGGCCTATGCGCGAACGAACTGAGGGATATGCAGATAATGCAGCAGATGTTCAACCTCGCTGAAAAATACCAGGCTCCCTATGGGTTTGCAGAAAGAGTCATTGCCAATGCGGTATCGCCACAAGAGCAGAAGGGTGTCTTTGTCCCCTGTTTCACCAAGGTCATCGAAGCGGTGGTCTTTGTGATCATAATAGCTGTTGGGATAGCCTCGGGCAACTTCCTTGTGCCGGGGCATCCCTCACCTGAACCCGACACCCTTGCCGTGACCCTTTCTCTCGATATATTTGAGACGGCCCCACCTGGCTCAATCGGCGATGTGTATCTGGCGGTGGAAGGGACCCGTCATGAAAAGTAACCTTGCGAAATTCCTCTTTGCCGCCTCTTT
>JBJKPM010000015.1:0-106352 GCA_046706325.1 Desulfocapsaceae bacterium
ATCACCGATTCCTCCTGGATTCTGAAAATGATCCGATGGCCGCCGTGGACAAGATGCCGTTAGGATGTCCCGAGCAGTATGTTTTCGGAGATCTTTGCTGCACATTCCGGCATTGTCGCAGGTGAGACAATCCTGTCCCCGACGGCAAGGACAAAGGAAGCTGTGTTTTCCGGGCTGTCGCTACTGATATAATCATGGATTTCAGTAAGATCATTCCGGGCCTGCCGGGTCAAAAGGACCTTATATGCCCTTTCCACGTTTGAAATCCCGAAAAAAATGATGCCGCCTCATCCATCCGGCCAGCTTTGACATCGTCCTCTGCCGGAATCAAGAGTTTCAGCAGATTCAGGGCCAGGGTATTCTTTCATGCTCGCCGGCATCCATAATAACAGCCTCGGCCTTGCCGTTGACTGTCAGCACCACCGGCCGGCCGGATATTTTTCTGTGATTTCTCCTTGTTATTCAAGATCGGGGATTGGATTACGGTAACGATTCCGCAGTCAAGAAGAAAGGAAATGTGGTTCTTCTGATCCGGGGAGTCGAGGCTATCGGTCGGACAGCATCTGAGATACCTTGCCGTTACTCATTTTAAATGGGCTTGCAAATGACCATGGTAATGACTATGATCATATTAAATGAGCATACAACAAAGGAGACAAAACATGCAAACAATCAAGGCTTCGGAATTCAAAGCAAAATGTTTACATTTAATGGATGAGGTCAACCGGACGGGTGAGGAAATAGTGATTACAAAAAACGGCATGCCCGTCTCCGTTTTAAAACCATATCGGACTCCTCCGGCAACGATCTTCGGCCTTCATAAAGGAAAGATACAGAGCAGGGACGACCTGATTGCACCTGTGGATATTGTCTGGGACGCGGAAAATGCTGCTTCTTGATACCCACGTCCTCATCTGGCTGGACGAAGGAAATCCACGATTGGGCGGCAATGCGCTCCAGACAATCAATGAAGCCCTGACCGCCGGTCGGCTTGGGGTGGCAACCATCAGTTTTTGGGAGGTTGCCATGCTGATCGAGAAACACCGTTTGACAATGCAAACGGAACTCGATGTCTGGCGGTTTGATCTGCTGCAGGCCGGCCTGCTTGAAATCCCTTTATTAGCCACAACCGCCATTCGTGCCGCCCAACTGCAGATCTTCCACGGCGACCCCGCAGATCGAATGATTGTCGCAACAGCCATTGAAAATGGAGCAGCACTGATGACGGCGGATGCAAAGATTCTCTCATGGGCCCCACTGCACCAGAGACTCGATGCCCGGAACTAATTATTTTCTGATTACCACTGAAATTCAGCTTATCGGAACGGAAGGGGGTGAACTGTTTGTTTCTCGGGTCTCTGCAGCCTGGACGGCTGCGGCGAAGCCCCCAGGGATGGGTTTATGGCGTCCCGTGAAACGAACAGTTCGCACCCTGGATCAGCAGTTGAACATGAGTGGTAATCGAAAATTATTTTTTGCCGCCATCGGCAAGTGTGGTCGGGTCGAGCAATTCCATAAGTTCGGCTCGCGTCAAATCCGTCTCTTCAAGGGCCACGTCCAGGATCGGCCGATTTTCGGCAATGGCCTTTTTGGCGATCCCGGCTGCGGCCATATAGCCGATCTTCGGATTCAGGGCCGTGACCAGGATCGGGTTGCGGGCCACGGCATCACTGTAGACCTCCCGGTTGACCTTCATCCCGGCAATGGCCTTTTCGGCAAGCGACCTGCAGGCCCCGGAGAGCAGGTCGATGCTGTCCAGAAGATTTGTGGCCGCCAGCGGCAGCATGGTATTGAGCTGAAAATTTCCGGACTGGCCGGCAAGTGTTATCGCGCTATCATAGCCGATGACCTGCACCGCCGCCATACAGACCGCCTCCGGGATGACCGGATTGACCTTGGCCGGCATGATACTCGATCCCGGTTGCAGGGCGGGCAGGCTTATCTCTCCGAACCCTGACAGGGGGCCTGAATTCATCCATCTGAGATCATTTGCGATCTTGATTAGGGCGACGGCAGCCGTCCGCACCTGTCCCGAGGTCTCAACGGCTGTCTCCAGGCTGCTGAGACTCTTGTAAAATGACGGACTGACCGTGCAGGACAGACCGGTAGCGCCATTGATACGGGCAACGGTCTTGGCCGGAAACTGCGGGTGACAGTTCACCCCGCTGCCGACCGCCGTCCCACCTAAGGCCAGACTGGTAAGACGGCCCATGGTCGAATCCAACCGAAGAATGCAATCATCGAGCTGGACGGCCCACCCGTTCAGCTCGGCCTGCAGCCGGATGGGCAGGGCATCCATCAGGTGGGTGCGGCCGGTCTTGATCACCTCATGATACTCCTCGCCTTTCCTGCGGATACAGCGGGCTAGGTGCCGAAGCGACGGCCGCAGGTCATCCCGGATCGCCAGGGCGGCGGCAAGATGCAGGGCCGTCGGGATGACATCGTTGCTGCTTTGACCCAGATTGACATGGTCGTTGGCCGACAGCACCACTCCCGACCTCCCTGCCAGACCGGAGATCACCTCATTGACATTCATGTTTGTGCTGGTCCCCGATCCGGTCTGGAAAACGGAGACCGGAAATTGATCGTCATGGTCTCCGGTGATGATCTCTTCGGCGGCCCTGACTATCGCTTTACCCTTCCCGGCATCGAGAAGACCAAGTTCCATATTGGTCTCGGCGGCCGCCTGCTTGATGATGGCCAGTGCCCTGATAAAGGCCTTCGGCAGCCGTCTCGGGGAAATGGTGAAATTTTCCACCGCCCGCTGGGTCTGTGGTCCGTACAGGGCATCAACGGGGATCCGTACCGGCCCCATGCTGTCCTCTTCCAAGCGAAAATGTGCTTCAGTCATTGCCTCTCACCCCTTTCAATGTATCGGATCCTTTTTCAGCCACCCGGGCAAGTATCTCCAAGGCCGTGTCCCTGCCGGCGCCTTGCAACCGGGTTGTAATCGCCGCCCTCAATAATGAAACAGTAATCACCCGGCCTTCTCCGGCAAGAAGTGCCAGTGCCGCCAGGGCCAGATCCTGGTCCCTGACGGCGGATGTCGTGTCGTCGAGGAGACGGATTTGTGCCCTGGAGACAGGCAGATCAAGCGCCCCGGCCTGAAGTATCAAAGAATCGGGTGGAAGCCTTGAAAAAACTGCTTTTTTTCTTTCAATTCCCTCCCTGCCGAGCGCCAGGACCACGTCCGGACGCTCGATCCCGGTAAAGCCGATGGCCCCGGGCCGCAAGATCACCTCGCAGATCGAGGCCCCCCGCAGCACGGAAATATCATGACTGTTCTTCTGGCTGGCAGACATCCCGCCGGCAATTCCGGCCAGGGCAAGCAGTTCGCCTGCCGTTTGGATCCTCTGTCCGGCACGGCCCAGGATGAGCACCCCGGTCGCCTTCGAGAGCGGGGCGGCAGACAGCGGGGTTATGCTCAACGGGGCCGAAACCGTTTTCTGCCTTGCCGCACAATCCCGGTAACCGGTCCCATACTCTCTTCGCCTGTTATGGACAAGGGGGCCACCGTAGACAGGGGCGGCTGCGATCTTCTCATCGATCACGGCAGGAGTCAGCCTGTTCCTGCGGGTATAGCGCCCGGTGCAGATTCCGTGGATATCGAGAACGGCAAATCCCGAAAACCTGATGGCCGCTTCGATCCGCTCAGCCAGATCGACCGACAGGGCCGAGGCCCGGGCAACAAAGGGAGCACCGGCCGCATCGGCCAGACTGCAGAGATCCAGCGGTTTATCGAGAAGGTTCAGAAATCCGGATGCCGTGGCGGCCTCACTCGGGGTCGTGGACGAAGATTGGCCTCCGGTCATCCCGTAATTGAAGTTATTGAGGATAAGCAGGGTCAGATCGAGATTCCGGCGGCAGCAGGCGAGAAAATGGGCCGCGCCGATGCCGATGCCTCCGTCGCCCATGACCACGACCACATGCAGATCCGGTCTGGCCAGTTTCAGGCCGGTGGCATAGGTAAGCGCCCTGCCGTGCAGCCCGTGCATGGCATGGGTCTGGAAAAAGACATCCAGAAGCCCGGAACAGCCGATGTCGGTGACCAGCACGATCCGGTTGCCGGCAAGATCCATCCGGCAAAAGGCCCGGTCCAGTTCATGCACGATCCGGTCATAGGAACAACCGGGACAGAAGACCGGTGGCCTTGCCCTGTTGAGCAGGCTATCCATTGACCGCCTCCACGATCTCGGAAGGGCGCAGGAGCGTGCCATCCATTCTGCCGAGCCAGTCAATCCTCTTTCCGGTCAAGACCCTTTCCATCTCCCGGACATACTGGCCCAGATTCATCTCAATGACCAGCACCCGGCGGTAAGGCCGCGCAGTCTTTTTGATCAGGTCTTCAGGGACCGGGAAAAGGGTCTTCAACACCAGAAGGGCAACCTGGCGCCCCTGCTCCTGCAGGATTGTACAGGCATCCCGGGCCGCCCTTGCCGTGACGCCGTAGGTGATGATCAGGGTATCGGCACCCGCGGCGGGCAAGGATTCATGGAAACTGAACCGGTCGATCTGCGCCGTCAATTTCTTCTGGAGCCGCAGCCGTTGCGAGCCGATGGTTTCGGTGTCGGTGGTGATATATCCGTCCAGGCCATGGGTCGAACTCGTCTGCCTGATCGGAATATCGCAGCCGATGGGAAGAAAATCGGGCACCAGTCTCTTCGGATGGACGGCAAAGGGTTGAAACCCATTTTTCCGGTGCGAAATCCGGCGCACCACATTCTCGCTGTGCGCAAGCGTATCGAGATCGACACTCTCCCGGGTCTGTCCGACCTCCTTATTTGAGGCGATAAAGACAGGACAACGATAGGTCTCGGAAAGGTTGAAGGCCTGGGCCGTCAACAGATAACAGTCCCGGACATCGGTGGGAGCAAGGATGATGCCGGACAGCCCGCCGCTGTTTCCCCAGCGCAGGAAATTGATATCGCCAACGGCACCCAAGGTCGGTGATCCGGTGGACGGACCCAGACGCTGGACATCCACGATCACGATCGGAATCTCGCTGCCGACGGCAAACGAGATCTGTTCGCTGCAGAGGCTGATCCCCGGCCCCGAAGTGGCGGTCATCACCTTCATCCCGGCCATGGCCGCACCCAGACAACAGCCGATTGAGGCGATTTCGTCCTCGCCTTGCAGGCAGATACCGCCTCTGGACGGCAGCAATTCCATCATCCTGGTGAAGATCGAAGTGGCGGGGGTTATCGGATAGCCTGCAAAAAAACGGCATCCGGCAGCAACAGCCCCCCAGGCGACCGCCTCATTTCCATCGAGAAACGACACTCCCATACCGATGGCCTCCCAGAAAGAAACCGGGCCGCCGATTACTCTTTCTTGGCCGTGGCCCCAAGGTAGCGGAAAATCTTTTTATCCTCTCCCATGATATGGTCGACCAGCCAGCCTCTGATGATCTTCATCACCGTGCTGTTCAATACGGTCTTCCCGTCAAGCATGTCTCTGTAGTAACGATAAATCCTGTTGTCAAAATCCTTATGGATACGCCTATGTTCAAGAAGTTCAGGAAAGTCGATCTTTTTCATGAACTCCTCTTCGAAGCTGAAATGATACCGAGAGTAGTCCTGCATCGCCTCCATGGTCTCGATGGCTGTCTTTTCAACCTCGCTGTAGGTCCCCGTTGTTAAGGTTTGACAGTCTTTTCAACTCTATCATGTTCCACCATGGTCTGCAAATACGCAAGAAAGCAAAAAAGAAGGGGCCGGTCTATTTTTTGATAAAAATAAACCCGCCCCTTCTTTATCACAATCAAAGACAGCGCCGGATCAACCGAAACGGCCGGTAACGTAATCTTCCGTTTCCTTGCGCACGGGGTTCATGAAGATTGTGCTGGTTGTCCCGAATTCCATCAGTTTCCCCATATACATATAGGCGGTGTAGTCCGACACCCTGGCGGCCTGCTGCATATTATGGGTCACAATCACGATGGTCAGTTTCCCCTTCAACTCCTCGATCAGCTCCTCTATCTTGGCGGTTGCTATGGGATCAAGGGCCGAACACGGCTCATCCATCAACAGGACATCCGGCTCGACGGCCAATGCCCGGGCAATGCAGAGTCGTTGCTGCTGTCCGCCGGACAGGGCCGTACCGGGTTGCTGCAGTTTTCCCTGGACCTCATCCCAGAGCGCCGCATCCTGCAAGGCCTTTTCCACTCGCCCCTCAATCTCACTGGAACTCAGGCCTCCGGAGAGTTTCAATCCATAGGCGATGTTCTCGAAGAGGCTCATCGGAAAGGGGGTGGGTTTTTGAAAGATCATGCCGACTCTTCGTCTGAGATGGAGGGCCGGGACCACGGACGGATCGAGGATGTTGACGCCGTCCATCAGGATTTGGCCGTCGGCCCGGAACCCTTTATACAACTCGAACATCCGGTTATAGGTCCGGATATGGGTGGATTTTCCGCAACCGGACGGCCCGATAAAGGCCGTAACCCTTTTGGCGGCGATCTCCAGGGTGTTGTCGAAAAGGGCCTGTTTCTCACCGTAATAAAAATTCAACCCTCGAACGGAGAGCTTGATCTCCCCCATATCCAGTTTCTTGGTCGGTCCGAGTTCCATCACCGAAGTCTGCTTTTTTAGTCCTGTCACGGGCCTCAATTCTCCCTTTCTTTCCATCGCTTGATTCAAAACGTTCTCCTCTTGGCGCGCAGGATGATCCGCGTGAAAACATTGATCGCCAATACCGTCATGGTAATGATAAATGCCGCTCCCCAGGCAAGACTGTGCCAATCACTATAGGGGCTCATCGCATAATTAAACAGGATCACGGTAAGATTGGCCATCGGTTCGTTCATGCTGTGCATCCAGTACGGACTGTTCAGGGCCGTAAAGAGCAGCGGTGCCGTTTCTCCCGCAACCCGGGCTACGGCAAGCATGATGCCGGTAAAGATACCGGAGGCCGCCGAGCGATAAATTATCTTGAAGGTCATCTTCCAATAGGGTGAACCGAGGGCCAGGGCCGCCTCCCGAACCTCCGGAGGCACCAGCCGAAGCATCTCTTCGGTTGTCCTGCTCACCACCGGCAACATGATGATGGCCAGCGAACAGGCACCTGCCCAGCCGGAAAAATGGTGCATGGGCTTGACCATTATCAGGTAGACAAAGACACCGATGACAATCGATGGAGCCGACACCAGGATATCGGCCAGGAATCGTGCTAATTCGCCGATCTTGCTGTTTTTACCGAACTCCGCCAGATAGGTCCCGGACATCATTCCGAAGGGTACGGCCAGGCAGGCAGCGACGACGGTCATCAACAGCGTGCCGACAATGGCGTTGGCCAGACCGCCGACGGTTGCGCCCGGCGGGGCCGGCAGTTCGGTAAAGAAATTCCAGTTGATCGCGGAAATCCCGTTCCAGGCGACGTCTCCCAGTATCCAGGTCAGAAAGAACAGCCCGGTGATGGCCGCACCTCCCGAAAGGGTCAACACCACGGTATTCAGGATTTTTCTCCGAGCAAGATATGTCATTTCGCCCTCCCGGCCTGACCGCGACGAAGCCAGATCTGAGCTATTCCAAGGATGATGAAGGTGATCAGAAACAACACCAGTCCCAGCTCGATCAAGGACGACAGATAGACCGTACCGTCGGCCTCGGTGAATTCGTTGGCAAGGGTCGAGGCAATCGAATTTCCGGGAGCAAACAGCGACCAGGAAAGGTGGTAGGCGTTGCCGATGACGAAGGTGACCGCCATGGTCTCACCCAAAGCACGTCCCATGCCGAGGAACACGGCCCCGGCGATTCCCTTGCGACCATAGGGTATCATGATATCCCGGACGACCTCCCAGGTTGTGCAGCCAAGCCCGTAGGCGGCCTCTTTCAAGGGCTGCGGGACCATCAGAAAGACATCCCTGGTTACCGAGGCGATAAACGGGATGATCATCAAGGTCAGGACAAGGCCGGCAGTCAGCATGCCGAGCCCCATGGAGGGCCCCGAAAAAAACGGCAGGAATCCGAGCGTATCTTTCAGAAACGGCTGGACATAGCCGCCCATCAAAGGTCCGAGTACAAAGAGGCCCCACATACCATAGACGATGGAGGGAATCGCCGCCAGCAATTCAATTGCAGTCCCGAAAGGCGCCCGTAGCCAGTGCGGCGACAGTTCCGACAGAAAAAGCGCTATCCCAAGACTCAGAGGAATCGCGAACAGCAGAGCGAGAAAGGTGGAAAGCAAGGTGCCGACAATCGGAATCAGGGCCCCGAATTGGGCACGGACCGGATTCCAGACCCCGGTTATCAGAAACGAGAAACCGAACTTGTGAATCGAAGGCTGCGACTGCTGCCACAGCACCACGAGTATTGCAACGAAGAGGACGGCGATAAAGGAGGCAAAGGCTGCCGTCAGGCAGCGAAATATGAAATCTCCCCAGATCTTGTTTTTTTTCATGTTGTATATAAAGAGACGGCCCCCTAGGGTCACTGTCTTCCAGGCGATGTCTTTCTCTCGGCTCTCTTCGCCGACCTGCTCCCCACAGAAAAACAATCCGTTTCATAAGGAAAAATTCGGACGGAGGACTGCGCTCAACGCACTCCTCCGTCCGAAATCGCTACCATGTGGTCTCACGGTATCAGCCGGGCTACGGCTATGATCGACCACGGTCTCCACTTCTGCTATATCATCACGGCCAGACAGCCTTGCCGCTCTGATTCTTGATCTCTTTGTGCCAGGTCGTCTCCACCATCTTCACAACCTTCTCGGGCATCGGAACATAGTCCAATGACATGGCTGCCTTGGCACCATGTTTGTAGCTCCAGTCAAAGAATTTCAGGACCTGTTTTCCCTGTGCCGGACTGGTCTGGGTCTTGTAGACAAGGATGAAGGATGCGCCGGTGATCGGCCATGACGTCTTGCCCGGCTGGTCGGTCAGAACCATGTAATACCCTTTGGCATGGGCCCAATCGGCACCCGCTGCCGCCGCCTGGAAGTTCTCGGCGGTGGGGGCGACATACTGACCGTCACGGTTCTTCAACAGTACGGAGGCCATCTTGTTCTGCAGAGCGTAGGCATACTCGACATACCCGATGGAACCATCGCTCTGGCCGACAAAATTGGCAACACCCTCATTGCCCTTTCCGCCCATGCCGACCGGCCATTGAACGGCCTTGTCGTTACCGACCTTTTCCTTCCAATCCTTGCTTACCTTGGACAGGTAATTGGTGAAAATCCAGGTGGTCCCGGAGGCATCGGCACGATGGACCACGCTGATATCCTGATCGGGAAGAGACAGGCCCGGATTGTCGGCGACCAGTTTCGGGTCGTTCCATTTGGTGATCTTCTTAAGGTAGATATCGGCCAGATTCTCCGGGGACAATTTCAACTGACCGGCGGTGATCCCCTTGATATGTACTACCGGAACGACGCCGCCCATGATCATCGGGAACTGCATCAGACCGGCTTCATCCAGCTCCTTCGGTTCCAGGGGAGCATCGGATGCTCCGAAATCAACGGTCTTCGCCTTGATCTGTTTAATGCCGCCGCCTGAACCGATTGACTGATAATTGAGCCGGACGCCGGTCTCCTTGTTGTAGTTGAACGCCCACTTGGAATAGACGGGATAGGGGAAGGTGGCACCCGCTCCCGTTATCGTGGATTCCGCCCAACAGGGAACAGTCAGTGCGGCCACGGCCACAGCGGTCAGTACTGCTGTTTTTATGCTCATTCTCTTGTGCATCTTGCTTTCCTCCATGAATAATGGTTGTACAAAAAACTGTTTTCCAGGCCATTTCGTGTCTGTAGCGAGCACAAGATATCCAGCCATTGTTAAGAAATGGTTAGCAACACATTAATTTCGAATTAACAACCGCTATTGGAAAAAGCGGAACGAATTTGTATCGAGGAAAGAAGGGAACCCGGCCCCTTCAGGTTTTAGTACCTTGGCGGCAAATTTCTTGTTTTTTTACAAGAAATCTGCCTGTCTAAAGGTCCCCATCCAGCTCTTTTCAGTTGGGTTAATCTATCGAGGTCTGAAATTCAGAGAAAACCAACTCGATCGGAATTGCAAAACCAATCCCTTCGGCATTCTTTAAAATCATGGTGTTGACACCCAACACGTTGCCATGACTATCGATCAAAGGACCCCCGCTGTTGCCGGGATTGATGGCGGCGTCCGTCTGCAAATATATCTCATTTTTCCGCTCATCCGTCCTATAGCCCGAAAAAATCCCGGAGGTAACCGTATCCCTAAGCCCCAACGGACTGCCGATGGTATAGACCGTCTCCCCCTGCTCGGGTACTTCCCCGTCCATTCTTGGTTTCAGGATCGGAGCCGCTACCGAATAGACTTTCAACAAGGCAAGATCGTGACTGTCGCTGGTTAGAACGGTGCTGACTGAATGCTCCGTGCCGTCGGCCATGACGATCGTCACGTCGTCGGAATTCATCTTCTCAGTCAAATCCCGAAGCTCTTTCATATTCTTCCGGTGTTGCGGCTCCCACTTCAACAGGTTCTCTTCCCTCACCTGAATGACAATCGCCAGTTGTTTTCTGGCGGGTCCGTCGGGCATTTGATTCATCCTCTCCTTCAGCCCTTTGATATATTCGGCCTCCAAATCCAGGAGATTCTGTTCGCGTTCGACCTTTTTCTTGAATGCCTCGAAATCATCCTTGTTGAATTCCACGACGTGCCTGTTGGTGACAACGGAATGTTCCCCGACGAAGAAACCCGACCCCAGTCCCCAGGGAGTCTTGACCAAAACCGTCGCATTGCTTGCAGTCCGTATAAACCGCCTGTCGGAGGAATCCTGCACCTTTATTCCTGATATCGCCGTACTTGCCGACCGGTTCGGCACAGCGACCGGTGGAGAAGCTAACGTCCTCTTCACCGTTGCACCAGGCTTGATGCCAACACGGGAATGTTCCCGTCCAAAATAATAAAATGCCGTGGATGAAATCAGGATCAGCGTAAGGCAGACAAGTATATAAACGGTCCTCTGTCTTGATCCGGCAGCCTCGGGAATCCTCTGTTCTGCCAGCGCCTTCTTTCGTGCCTCGGCCTGAAAATACTTCTCGAAAATTATACCACAGCTCCTGCATTCCACCTTATTGGTAAGTTTGCTGGAACATTTCGGACATCTATCCCATACCTTTTCCGTCATCGGTCTTCCCTGCCTCTTTTCATCTGCCTTGATCTGATGCGAGAAAGTATTTTTAGTTTACCCGGGGTGGATCTGCAAATGAAAATCCGGTGCCATCCGGGTTTCATATTATTTCAGGTCCCTTGGTCCCCGGGCAGGCAGTGAATTTTCCTTGAGTACCTTACGGATTGACTTCTTCTTTTTTTTTGCAGGAAGTCAATCCGTCTCAAGGTACTTATCCAGCTCTTCTCAGCCGGGTGATGACGTACTGCCCCGCCGAAAAAATCATTTAAACGGGTTCATAATCAGACAGGGACAATGGGCATGCTGCATTACCCGTTCCGCAACCCTGCCGAGAAGAATTTTTTCCAGTCCCCGCGCTCCATGGGTCCCGAGAACGATCAGATCCGCCCCTTGTTCCTTGGCAAAATCCACGATCTCATCCACGACATCCCCACTACGTATTACCCCGGAACATTTCGGGCATTTCCCTTCATTGTCCTTGACTATGTTTGCCATCCTCTCCTCTATCTGCGCCTTTTTCTTCTCTGCGAATTCCTGAAGAGAAGGGCTTCCCAGCATCATATCCCCCATTGAAATGGGCTCGATCACATGGCAAAAGATGATCTCGGTGTTCAGACGATTTGCGATATACATCGCATAATCCACAAGTTTTCCGGTTACACTGTTAAAATCCACTGGTGAAACGATCTTTTTGATTTCCATAATCTCTTTTCCCTCCTAAAATTTTGACCTTAAGATATTCATTATTCAACTCGTCACTCTATAACCGCCCCGCTACCATTAAACATAGTTCCAGTCACCATCGTTGTGAATAAGAAAAGACAAAAATTTCACTTATTACCCGACGCCATTCAACGAGATGACGCTGATCGAGACTCGACGGCATCGCCTGTCAGGTTACGATCCAAAAAGCCCCTGATATTCTCCAGAACTGCATCCCGGACCTGATCTTTTTCCATCAAAAGCTCATGCTTGCCGTGCGCAAGAATGACCAACGTACAGTTCGGCTGAACACTGCAGAACTTTTTCTGTACGGCAGTGCCCACAATGGTGTCCTCCTCCCCGACCATCAGAAGTATCGGGATCTCGATGGCGGTTGTATCTGCCGCAATCCTGTCCATTGCCGAAAATGCCTCCGAGAGCCAGCGATAGGTCGGACTGCCCAGGGCCACACGGGGATTTTCTTCCACAAGTTTTCTATTCAATTCAAAGCGGGCATAGCTATCGGTCAACGGGCTATTCTCAAAGGGATGTTGAGAATCGTAGGGTCTGCCGTCGATGACATACCGGCAACCCATGCCCAAAGCGGTAAAGATCCTGACCATGATCTTTGCCGCCACCTGCGGATACGGCGATGTGTTGATAGACAGCATCGGCGAACAAAGAATCATCCCCGTCACAGTTCCGGGATATTTCCTCTGATAAAGGATCGAAATGGGACCACCCATCGAATGGGAAAGGAGGAAAACAGAACTATGACGCTTCACGTTGACAATCTTTTCCAGAAACCGATGCAGATCCTCAATATAATCGCTGAAATATCGGACATGCCCCTTCTGGGGATCGGCCAGCAGGCGTGACGATTCTCCTTGTCCTCGGTGATCATAGATATAGAAAGAAAAACCCGAATTCCTAAGATCATAAAAGACCTCAGCATACTTGGCTATGAACTCGGTGCGTCCGTCGACAACCACCACGGCGCCCCTCCCGCCTGCAGCCTCGGCCTTGGCATAGCATATATCTACCCCATCACGGTCCTTCATCAGACCGGTTGTGAAATGCTCTAAAAAATACGGCATAATGGTAGCCCCTGATAGGTTCAACACCTCTTTTTCTAGAACAGCCGCGGCCGGTAACATCCCTGCCGTTCAGGAACAGCAGGAAACGGAAAAGGGAGACGAATCGCAAAAATATCACCTTGGGTAGAGGTGAACAACGAAAAAGGGCAACAGAAAGACAATACCATAAACCTTACGCGTGCTGCAACTGTACTTCCGGTATCATTCCGATTCGTTGCAGGAGAACTTCTTTTCGGGCACCAAATTCAATTTGCCGATCAAAATATGAAATGATACAATGCCTGTTGATAAGAAAATTTCCCCGGCCTCCTTCGGCCGAACAGAGCCGGTCGAAAATCGTCCACCTCGTATCCTTCTTGATGCATGGAGTCTCTATGAAGGCACCTCTTTCTGCCGTCGTCGAAACAGCCGTTTCCCCTCATGGCATACAAGACCGTGTCCAGGTCAGCGAAATAGACAAACTGATCCATCAATTGCTGCAGATGGAGATTGAGCTGAATTCGAATATCCCGACCACCCTCTGGATCAGCGACCTGCATGGCGAGGGAGACCGTTTCAAATCGATCCTGCGCGGGCGCTTCGGACTGCTCTACCAGACATGCCGCGAGGCCTTGCCCAACACATTCAGTTCAGATAAGATCCAGTATCTTGTCAGTATTATTAGAAAGAAGAAGTATATTGTCGACAATGACATCCATATGGACATGCAGGATGTGATCTTCTGTCTGGTCCAGGTCCTGAAGTATAAGCTGACCAATGTCCGCTATCGGATAGAGGAGATCTTCCTGCCGGAATTCCATGATACCATCAACAGGTTACTCTCCAGCCTCCCGGTCCCCGATCCGATCTTTGAAGAGGAGATCATCTCGGCGCGTCTTATCGCCCACCTCTCCCATACCATCAGACAGGTCCTCCTTGACCGTATTCAGGTCTTGGGAGATATCTTCGACCGCGGACCACAACCCGATAAAATCATCCGTATCCTTTCCTCGGCCGCATACAACCAAATGGTCGATTATGTCCTCGGCAATCATGATATCCTCTGGCTGGGAGCCGCTTCGGGCAATGTGTCGCTCATCGCCGAAGCGATGCGGATCACCTGCCGATACGACCATTTCCAGCTGATGGAGAGATGGAAGTTCGACACCGCACGGCTTGCCGAATTTGCCGAACGGACCTACCCTCCCGACAAGGTTACAGGCAATTTCAAGGCGAAAACCCAGCGGGGAAAATCGATGGAAAAGGCCTTGGCAATCATCCAGTTCAAGTTGGAAGAGCAGACCATCAAGGACTATCCGGACTATGAAATGGAATCACGTCTGTGGCTTGAGCAACTTGCCCGGATGCTGAAATCCGGGGATACCGGCGGACTCAATGATACCTTCTTTCCGACCTTGAATCCGGATGCGCCCGGCGAGTTGACAACAGAAGAGGCCGAGATCGTCGACGACCTGAAGAACCAGTTCATAACCAACAACAGACTTAAGCGGTTGTTGCGTTATTTCTTCACCCATGGCGAGACATACAGCATTAACAATAACGTCTTAAATATCCATGCGTTGGTACCATCTACAGCAGAGGGGGAGTTCGAGGAGTTTCTCGGCCGCAGAGGGAAGAATCTCCTCGATTTCATTCAGGAAACAGTCAATCGCGTCGGCCGGAATTACCTGGAAGGCAAGCCGCAGAAACCGCGGGATCAGGCGTTGTTCTTCTATCTCTGGTGCGGACCGAAATCGCCGTTCTTCGGAAAACATGCGATGAAGACCTTCGAACGCTATTTTCTGATCGATAAGAAAACCCATGCAGAGCGGACACTTTTCTGGCAACAGAACCTGAAGACACAGGAATTCAAACAGAAACTGCAGGATGAATTCGGGGTGAAGAGGGTGGTTTTCGGTCATACCCCGGTCGATTACACCAAGGGGCGGCAGATGGCCAGTGAAGATGGGGTCGCCATCAATGTCGACGGCGGATTTGCCGCAGCCTATTACAACCGGGGACATGCCCTGGTACACACACCGCACCAGCTTTACGGCATCATCCTCCCGACCCCCGACGAGATCAGGGAGGCCGAACGCAACCTGGAGTCGGCACCGCTCGACATCGAACTGATCGATGAATTCCGTCAGCCGATGAAACGGAAAGACACCATGGAAGGTAAGGTATTGAAAGCGACCCGGGACAAACTCATGCACAGGATCCGTGAGCTGGCCGAAAAAAACGGCTTCCATTCCACTTCCTATTAGCGGCTGTTTCGACCACGGGTATTTTTGCATCAAACTCACAGCAACACACGGTTTTTTAATGTATACGAATTACGGCATGGAGATCGTCCGGGCCACTGAAATTGCCGCCCTGACAGCAGCAAGGCTGCAGGGACACGGAGATCAGGACGAGATTCTGAACAGTACCAGATCGGCTATTAACAAGACCTTGAATAGACTCGCCATCGAAGGAACGGTCATCAACGACCGCTTCATCAAAAGGAAGGAGACCTTTCAACTGCCCCGGAAACTTGGCCAAGGCGGACCGGAAATGGACCTGATGGCAGTGGCCCTGGAGGCCCACCATTCGGCTGCCGACGGACTCAACAACTCCACATCATTTGCGGTGATCGCCAAAAAAGGAACGCTTCAGTCCCTGCCGAATCTCAGCATGTACAAGATCGTTGTCGGTCCGGAGGCCCAACAGTCCATCGATATCAACCAGCCGCCCACCGTCAATGTCAAGCGCGTCGCCAGATCCCTTAGAAAATATACCGAAAACGTCACCGTCTGTATCCTGGACCAGGCCCGTCACCAACAACTGATCAAGGAGGTACGAAGCTGCGGCGCCAGGATCAAACTGATTCCCGAGGGTGAAATATCGGGCTGCCTTGCCGCTATAACCGGGGAAAAAGCCGATCTCTATATGGGGTACGGCTACGCCCCGGAAAGCGTAATGGTGGCGGCGGCGATCAGCTGCCTTGGCGGATATTTCGAGGGCAAGATCTTCTATGAAAACGATCGGGACCGGGAAGAGGCGAAGGGACATCATATTACCGATTTTGAAAAAATCTATCGGGCGCAGGACCTTGTTCGCAGCAAGGAAGTGGCGATCGCCGCAACGGGAATCACCGACGGCGAATTTCTGGAAGGTGTCCGTTTCACCCCCAATGGGGCGGTGACAAGTTCCTTCATCGCCCGAGGAGAGACACGGACCTACCGAAGGCTGCAAACCCGCCATTTCTTTGATTATAAACCGGTATTTTGATATGACAACCACCATATATTGGCTTCAATGCGGAGGTTGCGGCGGCGATTCGATGTCGATAATCAATGCCGAATCACCGGACATCCTCGAGGCCCAGGATGGTCTTGACATCACCATACTCTGGCATCCGACATTTTCCAGCATCCAACCTAACGAACATAGCCGTCTTCTTGACGACCTGATAGAAGGCCGAAGCGCGCTTGATATCCTCTGTGTTGAAGGAGCGGTGATCAGGGGTCCGGACGGCACCGGCATGTTTGAAACCTTCAACGGCAGGCCGAAAAAAGACCTGGTACGGCAACTGGCCAAACGCGCCGGCATCGTCATCGCCGCCGGGACCTGTGCAAGCTTCGGCGGGGTCACCGGTGCCGGAGAGACGGATGCGGTCGGGCTGCAGTTTGTAAAAAAAGAAGCCGGCGGACTCCTGGGCAGAAATTTCAGATCGGGCAAAGGCCTGCCGGTGATCAACCTGCCCGGTTGTCCCGTCCATCCCTCGGTGCTGGTCGGGACCATTGCCGCCCTTGTCCTGGGGATGAACGCGGAGCTGACCCCCTATAATTCCCCGATGGAGTATTACGGCATGCTGGTTCATCAAGGCTGTACTCGAAACGAATACCACGAATACAGAATCGAAGAGACCGATTTCGGACAGAAAGGCTGCCTGTTTTACCATCTGGGTTGCCAGGGGCCTTTGGCACACGGCCCCTGTAATAAATTCCTCTGGAACAAAAGGAATTGCAAGACCCGCATCGGGGTCCCCTGTTTCGGCTGTACGGAACCCGATTTCCCAAGGGAGGCCCCTTTCTTCCATACCCCCAATATCGTCGGTCTGCCGATCAATCTGCCCGACGGGGTCAATCGCCCGCATTACCTTGCCTATAAGGGAATGGCCGCAGCCGCAGCACCGGAAAGGCTCAAGCAGAGAAAGACAGAGGTATAACATGTCCCAACCACACCGACGCATTCTCAACATCCCTCTGAATCGGGTTGGAGGCGACCTGGAACTCCATCTGGAATACGATGGCAACATAACAACAAACTCCTGGAGCAGCGGTATTATGTATCGCGGCTTTGAAAATATCCTCAAAGGCCGTGGCCCCCGTGACGGTCTGGTCCTGACCCCCAAGGTATGCGGCATCTGCGGGACGGCTCATCTTATGGCGGCGGCACAGGCTCTTGATATGCTCTGCGGAACTCCAATCCCCGACAACGCGGTCCTGGTCCGAAATCTGGCATTGATGACTGAGATGATTCAGAGTGATGTCAGGCAATCAATCCTGATGTTCATGAAGGATTTTTTGAACCCGGCTTATCGGGATAAACCGTTTTTTTCCGAGGCCGGACTGCGCTACCAGCCCTTCCGCGGGACATCCGTCACCACCACGATCCGGGAGACCAAGAGGATCCTTGAAATCATAGCCATCGTCGGAGGGCAATGGCCGAACTCACCGTTCATGGTACCCGGAGGTATCGTAACCTCTCCGTCCGTCAATGACATGGTGAGTTGCCGGTATCTGCAGAAGGCCTTTACGGACTGGTATGAGCGGCAGATTCTGGGCTGCAGCATCGAACGATGGTCTGCAATCGGCAGCGAGGATGAGTTGAACGAGTGGCTGGCGGAGGATGTCTCCCATCGCACGGGCGATCTCGGTTTCTTCATACTCTGCGCACGCGATGTCGGACTTGATACCATCGGCGGCGGCCACCGGAATTTCATCAGCGCCGGTATGCCATGGTTGCCGATGAAGGGATTGTCCGCCTCACCTTCGATGCCGGCGTCCGGATTCATTGCCAAGAACGAGAAAACGGATTTTTTTCAGGCCCGTATCACCGAACATGTCACTTTTTCCCGCTTTGAAGGATATGGAAACGGACTGCATCCTTTCGAAGGAGTAACACAACCCTGTACATCCGATACCAACCCGGACAAGTACTCCTGGGCCAAGGCCCCCCGTTACGACGACATGTCGGCTGAAACCGGACCCTTAGCGGAACTGCTTGTCACCGGAGACCGTCTTTTCACCGATCTTGTCGGTAACAAAGGTCCGAGTGCGTTTTGTCGTCAACTGGCCCGGATGACCCGGCCGGCCAGGCTCCTGCCGATCATAGAGGAAATAATCACGAGAATCGAGCCTAAATCCTCCTACTACACTCCTGCCGGCGACATCCCGGACGGTCGCAGTTACGGGATAATCGAGGCAAGCAGAGGGATGCTCGGCCATTGGCTGGAGATACGAAACGGCGTCATCCACAGATACCAGATCATCACCCCGACCTCCTGGAACGGCTCACCCCGTGACGCCAACGGAATACGGGGCCCATGGGAAGAGGCGACCGTCGGAATCGAGGTGCAGGATCCGGAAAATCCTGTGGAAATCGGCCATATCGTCCGATCGTTTGATCCCTGTCTGGTCTGCGCTGTCCATATGTGTGCAAAAATGCAATGATTGAATATCTTAAACATCCAAATTCTTTCGACGCCCTGCTGCAGGAAAATCTGCTGCTGAAAAAGGAACTGCAGGTATCACGGCAGGCGGCCGACATCACGGCAGAGCTCGTTGCCGAGCAATTCACCAATCTCGATATTGTTCTCAAGGAACTCAGCCAGAGCGTCGAGCTTGAAAAAACCTTACGGCGGGAGATGACCATCGCCCGCAAGGCGGCGGAGGCGGCAAACGAGACCAAGAGCGATTTTCTCGCCAATATGAGTCATGAGATCAGGACGCCGATGAACGGCATCATCGGCTTGACCGATCTGGTGCTTGATACCCGCCTGGATGCGGACCAGAAAATGTACCTGCAGATGGTGAAGAATTCGGCCGAAAGACTCCTGAAGGTTATCAACGACATCCTGGATTTCTCAAAAGTCGAGGCCGGCAAACTGAAACTCGATCCAACCGATTTCGATCTCCGGGAGTCCCTTAATAACATCATCCATATGTTAAGTCTCGGTGCCAATAAAAAGAATATAAAACTTGCCTGCAGGATAGACCCCGTCCTGCCTCAGATTGTCCACGGCGACTCAAATCGACTGACCCAGATTCTCATCAATCTCACCAACAACGCCATCAAGTTCACGGATCGTGGCTCGGTACTTCTCTCAGCCGCAGCCGTTCCACCGCAAAACGATACGGAGGTACCCATCACGTTCAGCATCATCGACACCGGTATCGGTATCCCTGTCGAAAAACAGCGGGTAATCTTCGAGGCCTTCTGCCAGGCAGACTCTTCAACAACGCGCAAACACGGCGGCACCGGACTGGGTCTTGCCATCTCCTCCCAGTTGGCGGCCTTGATGGGAAACAAAATCCTGGTAAACAGCACGCCGGGAAAAGGGTCAAACTTCTGGTTTACCTGCCGACTGCAAAAGGCAAAGGGGACGAGCCGAGAAGGCAGGCGCGGATCTGAGACCAAGGTCCCCTTCTCGGAACAAAAGGCCATGCTCCAGGGGATGAAGATCCTTGTTGCCGAGGATGAGACGATCAACCAGACACTTATAACGGCCCTGCTGACGCAGTTCGGGTTCATCGTCACTGCGGTGGAAGATGGCAGGATGGCAGTGGAGGCAGCCGCAGCCGAGGACTACCATCTGATCCTGATGGACCTGCAGATGCCCGACATGGACGGCTTCGAGGCGACCAAATTGATAAAGGCCATGCCCAAAAACCCGCCCATCATCGCCTTGACGGCCCATGCCATGGGAAGGGACAGAAAAAAGTGCCTGCTTGCAGGGATGGACGACTACCTAAGCAAGCCCATCAATCGCGATGAACTCTATCAGGTCCTTATCAGGCATCTCCCCCAAAAGGCCAGGTCTCTTTCTTCGACTTAAGGGTGACGCACATATCCGGCCTTTTCTCTGCCGCGTTTTCTTGACCCGAAGACTACCCAAAGAACAAGCAACAACAGCCCGAGACCCAATCCCAGAAAGAATTTCCACCAACCCGCAAAAAATGATACGCCTGTCTCCATCCTGGTCTGTTGCGAAACGGCAACATGGGGCGTCTCGGTCGGTGCCGCCGGAGGCGGGACTGTGACCTGTTCGTGAACGGGTTCCGGCACGTTAGCCGCCGTTGCCGCCGTCGCAGCCTGTTCCCTGGGCGGCTCCATAACAAACCCCTTCGCCAGCAGCTCCGCCGCCTTGGCATCACGGACCTTCCTGTTTTTGCTGCCCATGACAATGGCAATGATACGGACCCCACCTCTTTTGGCGGTGGCCGCAATGGAGAACCCGGCATCCCTGAAATATCCGGTCTTGAACCCATCACATCCCTCCACCGCACCCAACAGATGGTTATGGTTACGCATGATGAACTTTCCGTCCCGAAAACCCCGGACCTCCGTTCCGGTATACTTGAACACCTCGGGCATCCTGGCCAGTTCACGGCAGAGGATCCCCAGGTCGGAGGCCGTGGTCTCATCCGGCTTTTGACCCGCTGCCGGTGGAAGCCCATGCACCGAATAGAAATGCGTATGTTTCATTCCCAGTTCCTGTGCCTTCCGGTTCATCATGGCGACGAAGCCCTCCTTCGACCCGGCCAGGTGTGTCGCCAAGGCAACGGCTGCATCATTGGCGGATTGCACCATTAACGCATAGAGGAGATCATCGACCGAAAACTGCTCCCTCGGATCAAGATACACCTGGGAGCCTCCCGTCTTGGCGGCTTCTCTTGTCACCTGGACCATATCATCGAGCTTGACCGTCCCCTTCTTGATCTGATCAAGGATGACCAGAAGATTCATCAACTTCAACACCGATGCCGGATACACCACGGCATCCGCATGATCGGCGAACAAGACCTTGCCGGTATCGGCATCCAGCACCAGAGCGGATATGTACGGGTCCTCGGCGATGGAACTCAGCTTGCTGCGACCCGCCCAGGCTGTATGGGTGAACAACATACTGACAATCAGCAGAAAGGTTATCTTTTTCATACTCCTCCTGATACAGCCGATGATCCGGCAACAAATTTTTTGGTAATAATAAAATACATCTCCAATAAGAGGCAATATCTCCTACATTCGGCGATTGGGTTTGTCAAGAACTATTCAATACCCGTCATCTGCGTCCTGCCTTAGTGCTCACATTTTAACTTTCCCGGTTTTCCTCTTTTTTCTTTCAGGGTATACTCTCCCGGTGAAGGTAATGGATCGGTAATAACCGTAAAGGCTGCCGGATCGGGCTCGGAGTTCAACATGTTGCAAGGCTGGACCACAAAGATCTTTTCCTCAACCGGGTACTTGAACACCGGCGTTGCCGGTTGCCCGTCCTGCTGTAACGAGGGTTTTCCATCGGATAGCGACGACCAGTGACGACACCAATCGAGACGATAAAAAAGCGGTGCTTCTTCAATGCTCCCTGGAATGATCTCAAAACGAGCAATCTGGATTTTTTTCTGGAACATAAGCTCCAACCCGAGATCGGCCTGGAGGGATCATGTCTGTACGAAGAGGACCACAAGGCCTTTGAACAGGTTGCGGCATGCCTGCAAAGGCAGGGTCTCGCCTGCACCCTGCACGCCCCGTTCTTCGACCTGACCCCGGGAGGACTGGACCCTTATATCTTGAAAAAAACACGAGAAAAACTGAATCTTGCCTTTGACCTGATCCCCGTCTTCAAACCCCGCTCCATTGTCTGCCATCTCCAATTCGAGGAAAATAAACACGGCTATGTCCTTGAAAAATGGCTGGCGGCATCCCTTGCAACCTGGACCCAACTCGCCGACAGGGCGCAAAGGCAAAATGTCCCGCTGATGCTTGAAAATACCTATGAGAGGAACCCTGCCGTGCATACCGCCGTTCTGACGAAACTGGACACCAGGTTCGCCGGCTTCTGCCTCGATGTGGGACATCTTTCGACCTTTGCCGGATCGGCCTGGCAGGAGTGGCTTCCGGCACTGCTCCCGTGGCTCGGACAGCTGCACCTGCATGATAATAACGGTGAGCGTGATCAACACCTTGCTCCGGGACGGGGAATCTTCGATTTTCATGGTCTTTTCTCCTTTCTGAGACAAAACCATTGCCATCCGATTCTGACCTTTGAACCGCACAGCAAGGAAGACCTGCGACAGACCTTGAGCTACCTGGAAACAACGGGACTCCTGAACGGTATCTGATCGATAGTGAGGCGACCTGCGGCTGCCGAATCACTCTCTTTGGCTCTTTTCCCTTTTGAATTTGGAATATTCTTCCGATATGATTACAGGAAGGAAGTCTAACCGCCATCTCCACCATCTCTCTTTCCCTATGCAGAAGCAACCGGAACCGGAACAAGTAGACACTCAGGCTGCCAGATTGCCGGATGAGCCCTCCGATGAAGCGAAAGTCAACGACTCCGGTCCCGGATCCCGGCAGCGTCTTCATGAGGACAGCAGTCCGCCCGCCCATGACCGGCGCCAATTTTCAGTCTTTCAGGTCGACGATTTCACCTTCCAGCCGACGACCCCCAGAACCACACATTGGTCAGTCCCCTGGTCGGACCTCATGATGACCATGTTCCTGCTGTTTCTGATCATGTTCGTCTACCAGACCAAGAACAAGGAGCTTCTGGTGAACGAACATACCGCAGTCGTCGGCGGCGAAACAGCCAAGGCCGTAGAGATGGCACCGGCCGGCAAGCCTTCGATCCCCTATGTACCGATCAAACCCTCTCTGCCGTTGATTACCGCCGGCACCATAAAAAAGGTCGTGCCGATCCATATCGGGGACATCGATGCCGACAAGGTATTTATTCCCGGGAACAGGCAAAATCCGATGGAGAGGATACAAAAGAGCATTGCCCCCCCACCCACGGGACAAGGGCAGCAGATCCCAACGCAGGCATCCCGGACAACCACCATTTCGCCACAGGAAACCGGACTATTGAGTACCCGGGAGAACGTGAAACCGTTGCCGAGACCTGCCGGAGAGGTCACGACAAGTAAAAATGAGAAGATCATCAGGCTCCTGGGAAGAATCGGCAGCACCATCGTTCGGTATCACCTCGATAGATATGCCTCCGTCGATCTCCTCTCCGGAGACAAGATCCGGATCATTCTTACCGCCGACCTGTTCTTTCATACCGGCAAGGCCGACCTTACACCGAACTCAATGAAACCATTGCAAGAAATAGGAGAGGCGATCAAAAGGGCTCCCTTTGTGATCACCGTTGCCGGACATACGGACACGGTCCCGACTCATTCGAAAACCTTCCCAAGCAACTGGGAGCTTTCCGTTGCCAGGGCAAGTTCCATCGCCCGTTTCTTCATCGAAGAGACGGAAATGAATCCCAACCAGTTCGAGGTCAGCGGTTTCTCCTCCTACCGCCCGTTATACCCCGATACAACAGCGCAAAACAGGGCGGCAAACAGGAGGGTCGAAGTCCTGATCGGCACCACCTATCCGCAGCCTGAGCAAGCCGATACCAAAGGGGAAATGAAACAATGAAACGAAAGAATCTTGCCGGCCTTCTTCTTTCCCTGGGACTGTTCCTCTTCGGCTTTTACCTGAACGGCAATCTGGGTCTGTACTTCAATATCTCGGGGCTTCTGGTCGTGGTCAGCGGCACCGCTGTGGCCACGCTTCTCTGCTTCAGAATGGAACAGTTGCGGATAGCCTTCAAGGTGATCCGGGCATCGTATAAAAAGCCGATCAAAACCGAAACCGAGATCATCAACATTCTGATCGATCTGTCCATCAGGTCGCGAATGGAAGGCATCCTGTCGCTGCAACAGGAAGAACAGGAAACATCCATCCTTTTCCTGCGCCGAGCTCTCGGCTGTCTCGTCGACGGCTACCGGGCAGATCAGATACGGGAAATACTCAATACGGAGATGTATTTTTTCAAGCTGCGGCGGGAAGACCTGGAACGTATCCTCCGAACCATCGGTGAATTCTTCCCGGTTTTCGGTCTTATCGGCTCCATTATCGGCTGGGTAACCATGCTGGGGGGAGCAGGGAGCCCGCTCATTATCTTAAAGGCCGTCCCGATCGCTCTGACGGCAACCCTTTACGGCCTGATCTTTGCAAACTTTATCTTCCTGCCCTGTGCCGCCAATCTCAAAGAACGCACAAACCATGAGCTCCTGTTGCAGAAAATCATCATGGAGGGGGTGATTGCGATCGATTCCGAGCTGAATCCCGTCATCCTGTCGACGAAACTCGAATCTTTCCTGACGCCTTCCGATCGTCAGTCCGATCTGGTATCCTATGCAAGAATCAAAGAACGTTTCAATATCCAGGCCGTCGAAAGGGAAAAAGAGGAAACCGAACCGATGCGGATAGAATCGGACCGGGTGGCGATTAAAATCGAAAGGTAGCAAGAGCCGTCCCCGCTTTCCCGTCATTCATCCGCTTTAAGGCCGGGAATGCCGATACGCTGGATGATCCGGGCATTTTTCCCCTCTTCATAGGCAAGCAGTCTCCCCGTCTGTTGCCACAGGCGAAAGGCCAGAGAATAGGAGAGGACACGAATGGGATAATCGCGAGGCAACTGCTGGAGATAGGGTTGGATCGTTACAAAATTGGTCGCCCCGTACTTATCCATGATAAACCGAAGCCCGCCGTTTGCCGGACCGATATTGAAGGCAAGCAGACCCAGGAACAGATTATCCTCCATCTCGGCAAGATAGTATTTCAACTCAGCCGCTGCGATATAGGCATTCTGGCGAGGATCATCCACTGAAAGATCATTGAGGTCCAGACGGTCCTTGACCTGTCGGACTACGGTTTCCGGAATCTGGGTAATCTGAAAGAGACCTCTGCCGCCATCCTTGCTCTCACGGGGAAGGAAGGAGGATTCGGCGGCCGCCACCCCTTTGAGCAGATTCGGATCGATATCAAATGCTCTGGCAGCCTGCCGGATTACCGGGGCGTATTGCCGCGATCGTTCGATCATCTTCAATAACTCCATCTGGTCACTGCGGCGATACGCTGCATAAACCTGATGCGCAATCGTGATCCTGCGATCCTCCTGCCTGCCGCCGACCAGGTTGCGAAAGCTTTCAAATCCATGATTGAATTGATCCGACATCATCACGGAGACGATACAAAGGGCAAGGGCCATGGCAAGAAGTGCCGGTAGCAGAAGCCACCGCCCCAGCAGCCATTTCCTCACCTCCCACCAACCAAGCAGGAAAATGGCCGTGATAACAACCAGGCCCAGGATAAGGACGGCAAAAGGCAGGAGACTGGAAAAAAAACGGGTGCCCGAGAACCAGCTTGCAGAATACCCGAGCAGGACCATGATGATGACCACCGCGGCAATTGCCAACCCGAATATCTCAAATCCCAGCAAAAGCAGATGCCGTCTCTTTTCGGCCAGTTGTGAGAACAATGACCGATTGACGGTTTTCCCCCTGGGTTTCGGTGCCTTCTTCTTGCGAGACGGGGACGAATTGGCAGAGCGGACGGGCTGTTTGACAGCGGACGTTTTCTGTTGCACCGGTCTGCTCATGCTATGAACGGGACGCAATCATTCCACATGCCGACGGCAGATGCAGATAAAGACCCCACCTCCGCCCCGTGCCTGCCTCAAATAATACATGCAACAAGCCAATTTTTCATTGTATCTTCCTCTTTTCAGAAGTAAATGATACGCGTTGTTTCAGTTCTCGGCACGGTCTCCTCTCCCCCTGTCTCTTTCCGGTGATCACACCGTTCATTCCCGCAGGTTCCAAGACGACATGGCAGTCGCATTCTACCATGGTTCTCTCTAAAATGCGATGTCGGTCTCCCCCCTGCAGTCTCTAAAAAGGGATTACGAGGTCGTCGGATCCGGCATACTGCATCCGACCTTCTCCGGGCCGGAAGGTGGGAATTCCTATTGACAATACCACCTCCTTGTATTATTGGTGTCGGCAACTGTTAGAAACCCCTTAATTGATGATTTCCGAATCATTTAGTCCCGCCATTGCAAGAAAACAGTACAATGAAAGGCTGCAACCAGAAGACGACACTGATCCGAAAATTTATACTGGAGAATGTTTCTTCACACCCCACCGATATCGTCAAGGTCGTGGCCCATACATTCTCTATTTCCAGACAGGCTGCAGCAAGGCATTTGAAAAAGTTGGTCAAACAGGGTGACATTGAGATCGAGGGCAACACATCGGGGCGGATCTATCGTGCCAGCAAAGGCCGCAGGGTCGAATATACCTATTCCATTCCTGACAAGCCTTTCGGGAAAACCGTATGGAGAACGGATATTCTGCCGTTGCTGCATCCCCTTTCCCCTTCGGTTGTCGAACTCTGGCAATACTGCTTTGAGGAGAACTTCAACAACTCCGTCAGACACTCCGGTGGGAAAATGCTCAAGGTGCAGATCGTACAAAGAAAAGATCGAACCACCATCACCATCTCAGATGACGGTATCGGCATTTTCCAACATATTAAGGAGAAACTCAAGCTGGAAAACGATGACAATGCCGCCCTTCAGCTGGCAAGCAGCAAATGTCCGACAGATCCCGAAGGCAATGGAGAGGCAAATATCTTCCGGACCTCACGGATGACGAACCAATTCACCATCAGCTCCAAACGAGTCGCTCTTACCTACCGCCATGACATGGAATGGGACTGGACGCTTGACAAACCGGATGAAGACATATCCGGGACATCGATCTGTATGGTGATCGACAATACTACCGCCAAAACAAAAAACCGGATCCTGGATGAATGCACGGCGGCGATGGAGGCGAATCATGTTGTTGCCACGACCTGTATACCGGTCAGATTGGTGGACTACAGCACCGAATCCTTTTTTTCCCGTTCTCAGGCACGCAGAGTTCTAACCCGTATCGCCAGGTTCAAGATTGCCATTCTTGATTTTCTCGGTGTCAAGGAAATCGGTCCGGCCTTCGCCGATCAGGTGTTCAGGGTCTTTTCATCAAAGCATCCGGATATCACGTTGCTCTATACCAACGCCAACAAACAGGTGGAGACGAGTATTCAGGCCGCAAGAAAGTATTCGACCGGCATCGCCTGACAAAGCGTCCCGAACCTACCTTAAAAGGAGTCGGAGATGAAGACAGCGGGGTTGCAGGCCCTTCAGAATGTTCCTGACAATCCGGACGTCAGGAAGCGGTATCTCTTTTATCTTCACGGACTGATCATCGAAGAAGCTGGAATCCGGCCGAAAAGCGAAGAGCATGGCTATTACGAATACCAACGTATCGTCGATGCATTGGCCTGGGAAGGGTTCACGGTCATCAGCGAGGCCCGGGAACAGGGCACCAAGGTCAGGCCCTATGCCGAGAAGGTCGCAACCCAGATCAACCACCTTCTGGAAAAGAAGGTGCCGGCGCAAAATATTACAGTGGTCGGGGCCTCCAAGGGAGGTATCATCGGCGCCTATGTTTCAACCATGCTCCGGATAAAAGAAATAAACTATGTCTTCCTGGCAGGCCTGTTTGAAAAATGCCTCCAGGATGAGCGCCTGGTGCTTTACGGCAAGGTTCTGTCCATCCATGACCAAGCCGACAAGTTGCCGATCACACCAGAGATGTATTTTCAACGATCGAAAGGAGCCGGGCAATTCAAGGCGATGGTTTTAGATCTTGGTGTCGGACACGGCTTGATCTATAAACCCTATCGGGAATGGATCGAACCGCTCCTCGATTGGGTCACGGGAGATAAGCAGTCTTGAGGCAGCGACTCCTTCGGCGATTTTTTTGATTTACGGAACCTAGTCTGAGGCCTTCGGAGGAGATCTCAATAGTCGAGACTTCCGTCTTCTCGTTCTTCAACCCCCAGCACAACAATCCCGGCTGCATCGGCAGCCTGTATGACCTTCTCACGGTCGAAAAGCAAGGACTGTCCGGCCTCGACAGCCAGGACCGCACCGCGAACACTCCTCAAGGTTTCAACGGTCGTAAGACCTGTAGCCGGGAGATCGAAGCGGAAATCCTGCCCGGGTTTTTTCACTTTGACGACAACCGCCTGTTCTTTTACCAACGCCCCTCCCCGGACAATTGCCGCGTCCGTTCCTTCAATCGCCTCGACCGCGGCAACAGAAAGGTTGCGCACAACAACACACTGGCCGATATCCAACCGGCCGATGGCCCTCGCATTCATCCAGCCGAAGGCGATGTCTTCCCGTTGTTTTTTGTCGGGTTTTTTCCGGGTCAGGACACCTTTGGGAAAGAGGAGGTGCCGCAAATACAACGTCGATTCGAGGACCTTTATTCCTTCAGCCTCAAGGGCCCCAGCAACGGCTCGGAGAATGGCGTCATCCTGTTTGACATGTATCGTATTCCAAAGCGACAGGCATTTCAGATCCGGAAGGACATCCCGAAATATTCGGGTCTTGGTTATCGATCCCAGAAAAACAACCTCGCCCACTGCCTGCTCTTTCAAGAATCGGAGTATCTTTCCCAGTTGACCGAGCTTGACCCAGATGACGGCATCTGCGGCCTCGGCCACAGTCTCGGACGTCTCATTTCTGTGAGCGATAACGATAATCTTCCGTCCGGCGTCTCTGGCAGCATCTATAAAGAGACGCGGGAACTGGCCCGCTCCGGCAATGATGCCTATGTTGCGAGGATCTATCCCCATGGACCGCCTAATCCTCAATGGTCCGCTTCACGACTCCGCGTTTGGAATCCTCAAAAAACTTCACCAGACAATCCACCTCGGGACAATCGGTGATCTCCTGTTTCGCATGCTCCAATGCATCCTTGATCAGAAGATTCGGAGACCTGAAAATGATACGAAAGGCATTCTCGAGCCTGCCGATGGTCTCCCGGCTGAACCCGTTCCTTTTCAGCCCGATCTTGTTGATCCCGGAGATACGGGTGCGATTCCTCGTTCCTTCGATTATGACATAGGGCGGGACATCAAGTCCGATGCCGGAAACCCCGCCGATATAGGAATAGCAGCCGATCCTGCAGAACTGATGGACGGCGACCAGACCGCTGATGGACGCATGACTGCCGACCTCCACATGTCCCGCCAGGGTAGCGACATTGGCCATGATCACAGCGTCACCGATTTGACAGTCGTGGGCAACATGGGTATAGGCCATCAGCAGATTATTATTGCCGATAACGGTCCTGCCATGACCGTGAAGCGTCCCCCTGTGGATGGAGGCGTACTCGCGAATCTGATTGTCGTTGCCTATAATGAGTTCCGTCGGTTCCCCCCTGTAACTCAGGTCCTGAGGGGCGCCGCCGATGGTGGCAAACGAACCGATCAGGTTTCTCTCCCCGATGGTTGTCGGTCCGAATACAACCGCATGGGCCATGACCCTGGAATCGGCGCCGATACGGACGCCTTTCTCAATGACTGCATAGGGGCCTACCTGTACGCTGGAATCAAGTTCGGCCTCTTTGTCAATTACCGCTGTCGGGTGGATATATGTCGAAATCTTCACTGTGTTTTCTTCCAGATAAATAGTTAATTAGCGCAAAAAGGCAGCAGGCCTCATCTTGCCGGAATGATTGAAAGACAAGACCTCTGCTGATGTCACCGGGTATCTTGAGCCCCGCCGATGCCGGACAGGTTTCATTACCGGCAATCATCTGCAAGCGCAAGGTTTAATTGTCCGCCCGGCTATTTTTTCTTCCCCGGGCTCTGTTTTCGCTCCATCCCCTCTCTTTCCAGGCGACGAATCAACCAAATGAGGCCATCAACTCAGCTTCCGCCACCAGCTTTCCGTCAACCTGGGCTTGTCCGTTCATGACCAGGATGCCGCGTTTGAACTTGACATATTCCAGTGTGAAGATGATCTGATCCCCCGGCACCACAGGTCTTCTGAACCTGGCCTTATCGATGCCGGCAAAATACAAAATCTTGCTGCCTATGGTCCCGGGAGTGGAATAATACGCCATAATCGCTCCTGTCTGGGCCATTCCTTCGAGGATCATCACCCCGGGCATGACCGGTCTACCCGGAAAATGCCCCTGGAAATAGGGCTCATTCATGGTGACGTTTTTTATTCCCGTCACCCTTTTTTCAAGAACCACCGACAGAATTTTATCCACCATCACAAACGGATAGCGATGCGGCAGCAAGCGGAGAATTTCTAAGATATCTATATTTTCCGGAATAATCGACTCAGTCATACTCTTTTTCTCCTCCAGGCACATTTATCCTTCATTTCCCTTTTTCAGTTTTTCCATATCCTTTTTCAACTGCCTCACATCCTTTGCCAATTCAGGAAGTTTCGCATAGACGGCAACCGACTTCGCCCACTGCTTAATCGGTATCGCCGGAGCCCCGCCGACAACCGCCCCTTTGGGCAGGCTCTGATGTACGCCGCTGCCCGCCGCAACCATCACCCCGTCATCCAGATGAATATGTCCCGTCGCCGCGGCCCTGCCGCCGAGAACGACATTGCGTCCCAGGATTGTCGAACCGGACAGACCGACCTGGGCCACCAGAAGGGTGTTTTCTCCGATAATCACATTATGACCGATCTGGACCTGATTATCGATCTTTGCTCCGGACTTGATCCAGGTCACCCCGTAGGCCGCCCGGTCGATGCAGGTGTTGGCACCTATCTCCACATCGTCGTCGATGCGGACAATGCCGACCTGCGGTCTCTTCACATGACAGCCGTTTTCATCGACGGCATAACCATAGCCGTCACTTCCGATCACGACGCCGGGATGAATGACCACCCGGCTGCCCAGACGGCAGCCTCTTTCAATGGTCACATTGGCCTTGAGGACGGTATCGTCGCCGATCTCGACATCGTCACCTATGACCGTCCCGGCCCCGACGGTAACCCGTTCGCCGAGCTTTACCCGATCGCCGATCACCACCTGGGCTGCAACCGTCACCTGCTCCGGAATGGTGCAACCCGCGCCAATACAGGCCCTGGCGTGGATCCCCTTGGCCGTAAACGGTTCATCGAGAAGAAACTGATGTATCTTGGCCGAAGCAAGATAGGGATCCCTCACCCGGATCAACGTCTTGTCGGCCGTTTCAACAGCCATCGGCACGAGAACCGCTGATGCCTTCGTCGCAGCCAGGACGTCAAGCCTGTTCGCCTTGACGAGAAAGGATATTTCTCCTTCGGCGGCAGTCTCTATCGGGGCAAGCCCATGGATTTCCTGATTGCCGTCGCCGACAATCTCTCCCTGAACAAGCCTGGACAAGGTCTCAACACGCACTTTCCTTGGGGTCATTGTTTACACCTCAACACCTTGGTTTCTTCCTCACTCCCGGTAGAGGAGATACTTCCTTCTCTTGTCTGTAAAAGCCGTCAATTCCTCCTGCCACTGCCGCTCGATCTCGAGTAGGGGTCTTTGCTCCTCAAGCTGCTTTCGGACCTTGCCGGAACCGAGAATCAGATCCATCGGCAGGCGTTCGTACTCATATTCGTAGGGAGGTTCTTTATAATGGAATTCACCGGGATATAAACGCAAGACAGCCTGCAACAGGGCAATACTCGTCCGGTACGGAAGAAAGGTCTTCGCGTCGGTAACATGGATCTGAAAGCCCGGGCATGGCTGTCCGGCCCACTTACCGGAAGTCGGCTCGAAGACCAACGGCCGGAGAAAGCACCCCGGCAGCGGTATGCCGGCAAGGATGTCCAGGATCGGCCCATGTTCCCAAAATGGTGCCCCGACAAGCTCGAAGGGCAGTGTGGTTCCCCGTCCTTCCGAAACATTGGTCCCCTCCCAGATCACCTGCCCGGGATAGACTAGCGCCGTCTCGGGGGAAGGCATATTGGGAGAGGGAAAGACCCAGGGCAGTCCGGTCTCTCGAAAGAGCATAGATCGCCGCCATCCCTGCATCGGCACAACCTGGACCTCGGCTTCGATACGAAATTCTTCGTTGATATACAGAGCCAGCTCACCAAACGTCAGGCCATGACGCATCGGCAGCGGATACAATCCGACAAAAGATGCGCAGTCTTCTTGCAGCAGATTCCCTTCAATCCCCACTCCTCCCAGCGGATTCGGACGATCCAGGATAAGGATGCGTTTGCCCCAGTCGGCTGCCGCATGCAGGCAGTAGACCATGGTGGAGAGAAAGGTATAGATCCGGGTGCCGACATCGACCAGATCGATAAGCAGGACATCGAGCAGGTCGAACATCTCCTGCGACGGTCGCCTCGTTTCGCCATAGAGACTGAACAGGGGAAGCCCGGTCAGGGCATCAACCGTGTGACCGGACTCGACCATATTGTCCTGTTTCTCGGAAAAGAACCCATGCTGCGGAGAAAAAAGACAGGTCAGATCCTCCCCCAGCCTCTGTTGAAGGCACTCTCTGCCGTGTCTGAGACGGGCATCCGTCGAGGCCTGGTTTGATAACAAGCCCATCCGCTTGCCGACAACAGGATCAGGGATTTCTTCCAGGAAAGTGACCAATCCGGTTTTTATCATACATCCTTCTCGCATTCTTGATATATATTTTCTCCGGCACTTTAATCCACATGGACGGCAAAGCCAAGCACCATTGTAGCAAACAGGCAACATCGGTGGATAAAGATTGTCGGCCTCGTATAAAGCCACTCCGCCGACGGTTCAGCATGGTAACTTGTTGAAGCAGAGTATTGCCCCTGCAGTGTTTGCAGGTTTTTGTGAGATTGTCAAAGATTGATCGCTTGTTCTTTTGTCCATGCCGACAAAGAGAAGGCCGTTCCGCCCGGCTTGATTTTCCCGGGATTATATGGTGAAATACAGAATATATCCGTATTCGTCGGGCTTGCTCGCCCTCTGCAACGGGTGATGACGGCTGAATGAAAAACCGGTATCGCGAGGCCTTCTCATGAGAAAGCACCTTCGCCATAGAGGCGGTGGCAAGATCCATGGTACTCCTGTGACGGTTGTGAACTCATTATAAGGTTACATGTATCTGTGGAGAATACAACAATCCTTGTGGCCGACCATCATGAAGCCAGTCGTTGCGACATAGCTGCAATAGCGCGTAAAGAAGGGTTTACCGTCATTGAGGCCGCCACGGGAAACGAGGTTCTTGAAAAGACCAGCCGCTTGAAACCGAGTCTCGTCGTCATGGATATCGAGCTGCCGGGAGGCGATGGCCACGACGTCTGCCGTCAACTGAAGGCGGATCCGTCCACCTCATCGCTGCCGGTAATCCATCTTTCGGCTCCCCCCCACCATGTGCAAGAAACCCCCGTGTGTCGTTATGGCCGTGCCGATGCCTGCTTATTCAAACCGATCGTGCCTTCGGAATTGATCGCCGTCATCAAAGCCATCTTGCATATCCAAGGTTTCAAGCAGGAGAACGGCAGGGAGGCAATGCCGTGTCATATCACGCTGGACGCCAGCAGCGATCCCCTCCGCCTTGTCGACCACAAAGGCCGTATCGCCCTGTATAACAAGGCCTTTGCAGATATTGACGAAAGGAAACAGGCACAGGACAGCCTGCAGGAGAGCACAGAGCTTTTTAAGAATCTGTTTGAATATCATACCGCCGTAAAACTGGTCATCGACCCGATCAGCGGCGACATTGTCGACGCGAATCAGGCGGCGGAGCATTTTTACGGCTGGTCTCGTGAACACCTGAGAAAAATGCGGATCCAGCAGATCAATACCCTTCCCCCCAAGGAAGTTGATTCGGCCTTGAAAAGAGCACGAGACCTGAAGAACAACCACCTGGAATTTCGCCACCGTTTGGCCGATGGCTCACTGCGCGACGTGGAGGTATTCAGCAGTCTCATTACAATAAACGGACGGGAGTATCTCCATTCGATTATCCATGATATCTCCAAACGCAAGGAGGCGGAAGCGACTTTCTTCCAGGAGAGGCAACTCTATAAAGATCTGATAAACACCATGCCTGCAGGCATCTATCGACTGAGGGTGATGCCACGGAGCCAATGGAGAGAAAAGAATTGGCGATCCAAGTTTTCCATCGATATCGTCAGCGACCGCTTCTGTGGGATCATCGGCGTAGGCAGGCAGGGGTTCCTGGCAAACCCAAGGATATTTTTTGCTCGCATCCATCCGGATGATAAGCCGGGTTTCATAAAAGAAAATGTCCGTGCCATCTCCTCACGTTCACTCTTTATCTGGGAAGGTCGTATGCTTCTTCCGGACAAAGCGGACATCTGGGTGCACTTTGAATCCATACCCCGAAAACTGACAAACGGCGAGATGCTCTGGACCGGTATACTGACCGATATCAGTGAGCAGAAAAAGGCCGAAATTGAACTGAAGGCAAGCAACGAGCGATACCATGAACTCTTCCGATCCAATCCGCATCCAATGTGGGTATGCGATATGGAGACGCTGGGTTTTCTGGAGGTAAACGACGCAGCTGTCAATCATTATCAGTATACCAGGGAAGAGTTTCTGTCCATGACGCTTAAGGATATTCGCCCTGCAGAGGATATCCCTCGATTGCTGGAAAGTGCCGCCTCCATCGAAAATACGGTGAATGAAGCCGGTGTCTGGCGCCATCTGAAAAAAGACGGCAGCCTCATCGATGTGGAGATCGTCACCCATACATTGCTCTACGGCAACCGTCCGGCCAAGATGATACTGGTAAGAGATATTACCGAACAGCTCCGGGTCCAGGCGGCAAGCAAACGCCTGATGGCGGCCATTGAACACGCCGGAGAATCAATCGTCGTGACTGATCAGGAGGGGATCTTTCTGTATGTCAACCCGGCCTTCGAACGTATATCCGGGTTTGCCCGTGAAGAGGTTATCGGCAAAAAACCCGGTATCTTCAAAAGCGGAGAACACGATGCGGCATTTTACGACGACCTGTGGCAGACCATCTCCAATGGTTCCATATGGAGAGGACGATTTATCAACCGGCGCAAGGACGGAACATTCTATACCGAAGATGCAGTCATTTCGCCTGTCAGCGATGCTTCAGGACGAATCAACAACTATGTGGCGGTCAAACGCGACATCACCGAAAGCCAGAAATTAGAGGCCCAACTGCGTCAGGCCCAGAAAATGGAGTCGGTCGGTCGCCTGGCAGGTGGCGTGGCCCATGATTTTAACAACATGCTGAGCGTCATCATCGGTTATGCCCAGCTGGCCCTTGAAAAAACAGATCCGACCGACACGCGGTACAAGGCCCTTCAGGAAATCTCAACCGCTGCCGCCCGCTCCGCCACGATCACGCGACAGCTTCTGGCCTTTGCCCGTAAGCAGATAATAACCCCCCGGATTCTCAATCTCAATAAAACCGTGGGAGGGACACTCAGCATGCTCCGGCGGCTTATCGGAGAAGACATTAAACTGATATGGCAGCCGGCTGCCTCCCTCAACCCGATCAAGATTGATCCTTCGCAAATAGATCAGATCCTGGCGAACCTTTGTGTCAACGCCAGAGACGCCATAACAGGAGTAGGAAATATCATAATTGAGACGGCGATGGCCCGCCTTGATGCCGAGTATTGCACCCATCACGCCGGCGCCATCCCCGGAGACTATATCCTCCTTTCCGTCAGTGATGATGGCTGCGGCATGGAGAAACGGATTCTCGATAAGATCTATGAACCGTTTTTCACAACGAAAGAGACGGGAAAAGGTACCGGCCTGGGACTCTCCACCGTCTATGGTATCGTCAAGCAGAACAACGGATTTATCAATGCTTACAGTGAACCCGGCAGGGGAACGACCTTGAGGATCTATCTGCCGCAACATTTGGCGAAGGAAATCGAGATCACCGAGGAAGTTGAAACGGCACCTCAGTCCGGTCACGGCGAAACCATCCTTGTGGTTGAAGATGAGGCCGCGATCCTTGAGCTCACAAGCACAATCCTGGACGGCCTGGGCTATCATGTACTGACTGCCGATTCTCCGGCGAAGGCCCTGCGATTGGCTGAAGAACTGACAGACAAGATTGCCCTGCTTATCACCGACGTCATCATGCCGGAGATGAACGGCCGCGATCTGGCTGATAGGGTCCTTATCTTCAACCCTCAACTCAGATACCTCTTCATGTCCGGCTATCCCACAAGTGTAATAGCCAACAGCAATGTCCTGGCCGAGGGAGTGCACTTCATTCAGAAACCCTTCTCGGCAAGAGATTTGGCGGATAAAGTGCACGAAGTACTTCTGTCGTGATACGCGCGATACGGCAGACCCGGTGAGACCAACCCATGTGTATTCTTCGCATTTCGACGCTCAAAATCAACTGGATCGGGAGGAAGTTGTGACAGAGGATGTAGACGATATCAACACGTTAAGGAGAAAGATCGAAAATCTCCAGGAGGCCCTGACGCAGGTCCTTTTTCAGAATAAGATGCTGCTCAACTGGGTCCAGGGAGCAGTGATCACCGTTGATCGAAAGGGAAATGTCCTGACCGCCAACGAGACCGCTTTGCATGTACTGGACCTGTCGGCCGAGGAACTCATCGGCCGGCATTGTCATGAGACAATGCATCATACAACCGATGACGGCGGGGAGTACCCCTGGGAATTCTGCCCGGTCTTTGCTGCCATTGAAGACGGTTCATCTCACCATGTCGATGGTGATGTCTTCTGGAAAAAGGACGGATCGAGCTTTTCAGCCGATTACATCGTCTCGCCTATCCGTGATGAAAATAATGACATATCAGGGGCAACGCTGATCTTTCGCAACCTGACGGAACAGAGACTCCAAGAGGCAAAACGCATCCATGGAATGAAGCTTGAATCCATAGGTGAGCTCTCTGCGGGAATCGCCCATGAGATCAATACCCCGATCCAGTTCATCGGAAGCAATATTTCGTTTCTGAACGAGGCCTTCGACGACCTGTTGGAGTTGACCCACCGATACGGCAATCTCCGTGATGCCCTCTGTGGAAGAGAGGAGTTTAAGGGACTGCTGGATGGAATTGCCGAACAGGAAGAGGTGGCGGATCTGGAGTACCTCCAGGACGAGGCCCCCAAGGCCTTTGCCCAGACCATCCATGGTGTGGAGCGGGTAACGGCCTTGGTTCTCGGTTTGAAGGGATTTGCGCATGCGAAGGACAGTGAAAGCAAGGTGGCTGCCGATATCAATGAGATCATCCGCAACACCCTGGTGGTCTGTACCAATGCCTATAAATATGTTGCCGAGCTTGAAACAGACCTGGGAGAATTACCGATGATCAAAATCTATCATGGCGATATCGGTCAGGTCATCCTGAATCTGGTTGTCAATGCCGCCCACGCCATCGAGGATGCGAAAGGCACCGCGGACCAAATGGGCCGTATTACCGTCCGGACCTTTCGGGAAGGCGGGAATGCGGTGATTACGGTTTCCGATACCGGCTGCGGTATCCCATCCGCAGTCAGAGGACGGGTATTCGATCCGTTTTTCACCACCAAAGAGGTCGGCCGTGGCTCCGGACAGGGTCTGGCAATCGCCAGGACCATCATTCATGACAAACATGACGGCGAGCTGAGCTTTGAGTCAACCGTCGGCAAAGGCTCCACCTTTAAGATTACCCTGCCGATCACCTAACAGCGCCAAAGGCAGGCTTCACCCCCGGCTGCAGATGGACGATCCCTGCGGTCCGGCACCGCCCCGTTGATCATCAGGGATAGGAAGCGGAGTCCTGATGCTCGTTGACCCGAACGCGGATGGGATCCCTGATGCCGATATGCTCCAGAAAGTTCGTCAGGCCCTGGATAGCCGCCCAGGTAATCTCCTGTCCGCGCGGAATAATCAATGCACCATTCTTGGCCAGGATATCCTCATCAGCCACCATCCCCGGAACAATATCCTCAAAGTTCAGAGTCATGATCCTGATCTGTTGTGTTTCCCCCTCAAACTGGGCAAGGATCTTCAGTATTTCGGGATTATACACCCCTTGACGCCTCTCCATGTTCCGCAAGGCCTCGATATGGCCGATGCCCTGAAGCCGCAGGGCATCATGATCCATGGCCGCCTTCAGGATCTGGGCGCCTATGCTTTCTTCTTTTGTCAGACGAATCCCCGGTTCTTCATCATATTGATCCCAGCACAGCATCTGATTTCCTATCATCGCCGCCACATGCTCCAGCCGTGGTATTCTGCCGATCAATTTGGCTCCGACAACGGGATGATTTTTGTACATCCTTTGCTCATTTGCCGTCAGATTGCCGCCGGCCTGTATCCTCCTCAGGATATCATCCGGGATGGCAACACAGCCGACCTGGGACATCAGGGCGGCTATTTCATACTGCCACAGACCGGAAAGCCCGAGTCTTTCCGCAACCTTGATAACAGTCGCTTTGATCCGGTAACCGCAACTATAGGCGGTGGCATTGGCCAGGCTCAACAACTCGCATAAGACCGTAATACTCCCCTTGAGGGTCTTGTTCAGTAATTCCTTCTCTGCAGTGATCAATCTGTGTTGTCTGATCGCCGATTCCAGCGAGGCTGTCAGGACCTGTGACGTGCTGGGTTTTGTCAAGAACCTGAATATCTCCCCGTTATTCACCGCCTCAATCGCCGTTTTTTGGTCGGCATTACCGGTCAACATGATCCGCACCATGTCCGGATACAGCCTTTTGACCCGGGAGAGCAGCCCAATACCATCCATTCCCGGCATGCGCATATCCGAAACGATGACGCTACAGGGACCGTCATCCTCCAGGATCTGTAACGCTTCCAAACCACTCCCGGCACCGCGGATCGAAAACCATCTCCTGAGATTCCGTTCAAAGGACTGCAGGACCTCCGGCTCGTCATCTACAAAAAGGATATCATATTTTTTCATTTATCCTGTCGCTCCATATAAGCAAAGCAGAGTTCCTGCCATGTCTGCAACCTTTCTCCCAAGCCGATTCTAAGGAGATATTCCTCGTTGAATTCAGGCACTGCACCGATGACATCCTCTCTATGCACTCTGTAATACATCACATTGGCGATATGAACGGCTAAAGCCGGAGAAAAGGTGCCGGCCGGATATTCTCCCAACTGGTGATGAAAGCCTATCGCCTCGACAATATCGCTTGTAAACCCCCATAACCCGATCAAGTAGGCCCCCATATCGCAATGAGTCGCCTTGAAGATCTTCATTTCCGCCTGGCGCAGAGGAATGTGTTCCTGCCGGGCGAGGGCCACGACCTCATTGTACTGTCGCTGCATCTTGGAGACAAGAATGAGTTTGCCGATATCATGGAGGACCCCGGCGATAAACGAGCTGTTGATGCTTTCCTTTTCATCCGTTTCGCTCTCTGCGATCATCTTTGCCAGTGTGCCTACGGTCAGACTGTGGTTCCAGAGTGATTCAGTCGAAAAGACCTTGTCGGAAATCTTGATCTCGGAAAAAATCTGCGAACCGAGGACCAGGGCCTTGATGGTATCGAGCCCCAGGAGTTTCACGGCCCTGGCTGGACTGTCGACCTTCTGATAGAGGCCGAAAAACGCGGAATTGACAAGCTGCAGGACCTTTGCCGTCATCGCAATATCCTGGCTTATTATGTCGGCTATATCATCCAAGGATGCTTCCGGTTCCCTTATTTTTTTTTGTAACTTCGCATAGACGGTCGGAAGACTTGGAAGTGAATCGATGCCTGAGATGATATCCTTTATCCTGCCGTCGATCATCAGCCTATGCAACGCACTGGCCCTTAACAGAATGCCCTTCAGTTTTTCGGGATCACAGGGTTTGGCCAAAAATTGATGCACGATCCCGATCGTCCTGAGGGTTGATTCCTCATCGGCCTGTCCGGTAAGCATGATCCTGATGGAATGCGGATGCATCCGCTGGACCTCCGATAGAAGATCGGCACCATCCATCCCCGGCATGCGCATATCCGAGACGACCACATCAAATTCGGCTTGGCCCATCATTTCCAGAGCGGCCTCGGCACTCTCGGCAAAACACAGCTCAAACTCCGTGCGCATCGAGCGGAGCATACGCCGGAGCCCGTCAAGGATATTGGGTTCATCATCGACAAACAGAATCTTTCGTTTATCCATAGTCACTCATCTGTCGGTCATGTCTGTGTAAGTCTGACCCTGACCGGTTCTTTAACCCCACCCCGTCTTGAAAAATTCACCAGCCCCTGCAGAACCGGCCAGGTAATCTCCTGGCCTTTGGGGGTCAGCAAGACACCATTCTTTCCCAAGATATCCTCATCCGCCACCATCCCGATTGCGACATCCCGGACCTTCAGGCTGACAATACGGACCTGCTCGTCATCCAGTTTGATATTTTTCAAGACGTTGAGTATTTCAGGATTATAAACCCCTTTTTCTGCAACAAGTTCTCGTACCGCCTCACTATGTTTCTTCCCCTGAAACAGCAGGAAATCATAATCGAGCGCCACCCGCAATATCTGGGCGCCCAAGATACTTTCTTCATCGGTCGATATCTCTTCCGTAAATTCGTCATATCGACGAAGTTGCTCTGCGATCATGCCGACAATTGATTCAAGCCGGGGAATCTCCGCCAGTAGACCGGCGCCTACCTGCGGATGACTCCGATACATTTCGGTCTCTTCCTTATTTAATTCTATATTTGCATGTTTCTTATTCAAGATATCGCTGGGCAGGGTGATACAGCCTATTTGCGACATCAGGGCGGCAACCTCATATTTCCAGACCTGACTCACCCGCAGGTGTTCGGCCAACTCCACCACGATATTCTTAATCCTGTAGCCGCAGCTGAAGGCCGTCGGATTAGAGAGGCTCAACAGTTCCGACAGGACCTTGACACTTCCCTTCAGCGTCTTGTCGAGCAATTCCTTTTCCGCGGTGATCAGCCGGTACTGTCTCTGGGCAAGGGCCAGTGACGGCACAAGAACGGCATTTGAGCAAGGTTTGTTCAGAAATTTGAAGATCTGACCTTTATTCACCGCCTCGATTGCGGTTCCCTGATCGGCATTGCCGGTTAGCATCATTCTCACCGTATCCGGATACAGATCCTTCACCAAGGATAACAGTTCGACTCCGTCCATTCCGGGCATACGCATGTCCGAAACAATAACCGCAAAAGGCCCTTCATCCTCCAGGATCCGCAGGGCTTCCTGTCCGCTGGTTGCAATCTTCAGGGTGAACCTTTTTCTCAGTTGACGAGCGATTGACTCGAGGATATTGATCTCATCATCAACGAAAAGAATTCTCTCAGTCATTTACATACCTCACCTGAGACACAGGTTTGATTTATATGGAATTCACCGCGATCCCTTATTTGATATCGAGCATCATTTCAATCATATCTCCTCCCTCCTCGCCTGCTATACGTTTGAAGCCGTGCTTCAGCCCGAAACGTATCATCCGACGATTTTCCATCATGATCTCCATCCACAGCGTCCTTACTCCGATTTCCTTTGCCGTCGAGATACAGTAGTCCATCAATACCCCGCCTATCCCCATTCCCTGCCATCGGTCTCCGACCACAAAAGAGAGTTCCGCGGTTTCAAGATCGGCGAATCTGTTCAAACGGACATCCCCGATTATTTCACCCTCCTGCATGTGACTCAGAACCAGAAAGGCGATATCCCGGTCATAGTCAACCTGGCAGAATCGCGCCAGGGCTTCATGCGGCATATTGATTCTGCGCTGGCCGAAACGAAAATAGACGGACTCGTCGGACAAGGAGCTGAGAAACGTCCTCAATGCCGGTTCGTCTTCTGCCCGTACAGGGCGGATCTGAATCTCTGTTCCGTCTCGTAACAGCGTCTTCTTTTCATACCTGAAGGGGTAGGGAGGTATCGACAGATGGGGCGGACAGAGGTCTCCCTTTTTCCACGTAGGTTCCTTCGGCAACCGTCCATCGAGTCGGATATCCACGTCAAGGAGGATCAGCCCCTCGTTTTCCGTCAGCAACAGCGGGTTGATATCAATCTCACCTATCTGCGGCAGATCGATGACCAACTGCGAAAAACGGACAAGCAGCTCCTCGAGAATACGCAATGCCCCCTGGTAGGAAGGTACGGTCTGGAAATACCGATATATCTTCGTCTCCTCCATCATCCGCCGGGCAAGCGTCTGGTTCAGAGGCGGAAATCCTATGGCGTAATCTTTCTCGGCCCTCAAATACTCCCCCCCCAGCCCGAAGAGTATCACCGTCCCGAAGTTCCTGCTCTTCTTGGCGCCGATCGCCAATTGATAACCAACCGTAAAGACCATCGACTGGATAAGGACTCGTGCCTCCAGGTCCTCAAAGGCGGCGATCCGGTCCGCTAATTCATCATAGGCCGTCCGCACCTCCTCCTCATTCTTCAGGTTGACCCGCACGCCTCCCTTTTGGAACGTGTTCCGGACCTTGATGGAATCTATCTTCATCACCACCGGATATCCGACCGTTGATGCTGCCGATACAGCCTCCCGCCTGCTGCCAACCCGGATCGTTTCCAGCACCGGGATGCCGTACATCCCCAGGAGGGCATTTGCCTCGTCGGCGTGAAGCATGAAACGTTTTTCCGCCATACTGTCCCCGATGATCCGTTCCGCATTCTCCAGATCCGGCGAGAAATCCCTGACTATGATCTCGGGGGTTTCCTGAAGTAGTTTCAGATTATAATCATACTGATACATATACATGAAACTCTTGACTGCCTGTTCCGGGGTATAATAGGTCGGAATCCCCTGGCCGTTCAAAAAACCGATGGAACTCAGAGCTGTTTCCTCTCCGCACCAGGTCACGAAGATCGGTAACTTGGCAGTATCCTTTTTTGCAACGCCGACAATTGCCTCCGCCACCTTCTTCATATCGATGCCGGGAAAGGGAATGCAGATCACCAGCACACCGTCCACTTCACCGTCCTGCAGGAAGGTTTCGAGGGCCACCTGATAATCCGCCGCCCGTGCATCAGCCGAAAGGTAGCAAGGGTTATGGAGCTGATGCTTGACCGACAGCCTTTCACTGACGGTCGCAAGCGTCTGCCTGCATGGTGTTGCCAACTCACCTCCCATCCCCTTTAAAATATCAACGGCCATTGCCGACGGGGCGATGGAATTGGAGATGATCAGCAGCCGCTTGCCCTTCGGTCGGTTCTGCTTTGCTATGGTCTCCACCATATACAGGAGATCAACCATATTCTCCACCTTCAGGCTGCCGGCCCTCTTGAACGCCGCCTCGTAGACCAGATCCTCCGCCGCCAGGTATCCTGAATGGGTCATGGAAAACAACGGATGACTATCCGTCGTTCCGGGCCTTACAACGACGATGGGCTTGGTCTTGGCAAAACTCCGGATGGCGGTCATGAATCTCCTGCCGTTGTTAATCATGTCGACATGCAGAAAGATGGCCCGTGTCCCGCTGTCTCCACCAAGGAAATCGATAAGATCGGAGATATTGATATCGAGTTTGAAACCCAAGGAGATAAAATAGCTGAATCCCACCTTTTTCCGTATCGAATGCTGCAGGAATGCCGTCGGAAATATCCCGCTTTGTGAGATGAAGGCAATGTTGCCGGTCTGCGGCATCTCCGGATAGAGACTGGCATTCAGCTTTTTCGCCGGCCTGACGAAGCCCATCGAATTCGGACCCAGGACCCTGCACCCATGCAACGAAGGCATCTTTCTGATATACTCTGAAATAGCAGTGGCGCCTTTCACCCGATACCGATAATCCGGAGCCAGAACAACGATTCCCTTGATGCCCTTTTGTCCGCAATCGTGCAGGACTTCCTGAAGATTTTCCGGTTGGGCGGCCAGCATGGCCAGATCGACGGCGTGGGGAATATCGCCGACGCGCCGGTACGCCTCCACTCCCTGCACCCCATCCATGGTCGGATTTACCGGGTGGACGACACCTTTGAAACCTTTTCCGATCAGGTTCTTGAAGATATGGTATCCCACCGAGTCGTCATCCTCATTGGCACCGATCACGGCTATCCGTCGCGGATTGAAAAGGGTATCGAGATTTTTGATGGACACACGGCACCTCCTTTCGTCGGAGAACAGCCAAATCAATCATTCTTTCTTCGTTTGAATATCAATAGCTTATCATTTTACAAACAAAGAACAAAATCTTTTTTGCTGCTTCTGCCCATTCCCCTCCTCTTTGCAGGAGCTCTCCTGAAGGCAAAATCGTGCCTGAATCGTTCGCAGGTCCATACGTTTTTTCTTTTCTCGTTTGTCAAGGAATCGGAAATGTGTATAATTAGTTGATAATGAATTTAATTTTCCCCTGAAAAGGCAACCCGCTCTCCAAGGAGAAACGATGATGTCTCCTCTCCCTCCCCCCTCCGGGCATCCATCGGGAAAGGACGGGCCTCGCTCGGCTCAAGACCTTTTTCTCGAAATACAATCAACCATCTCCCAAGGAGACATTCCCGGCGCCGAAGCCTTACGGGAGAGACTCCTCGCAGAGAACCCGATGGCTCTTAAGGAAATCATTCAATCGGCGGAACTTATCGACGAGGCCAAATCCGCCGGCATCGATAAAGACCATCTGGTAATCTGGGACAAACTTTACGGGTCGTTGAGCACGGAAGAGAGGAACTGCCTGTATTACAGTCTGAAAAAAATCGTTATCCCTCCAGGGAAAGTGATCCTGGCACAGGGCGCTCTCAATACCAGACTTTTTTTGATCGATGGCGGTCAGGTGACCATCTATCTTCCGAAGGCAGATAAAAATACCCTTCTTGCCCAACTCGGACGAGGGGACATCCTCGGAGAATACACCTTTACCACCATCTCCCTCTGTTCGGCGACAGCCGTCAGCCACTCGGAAGTGCACATGCGGTATCTGAACAGCACCGCCACGGACGACTGGGAGCAGAAACAGCCGGGCCTCTATGACAAACTCATCGACTTCTGCATTCGCTATGGAAGGGTTGACGAGATCATTCGCCAGAAAAAACTGGAAAAGCGGACTTTTGTCAGATATCCGGTGGAAGGCCGGGTAGAGGCCACCGTTCTCACCCAGGAGGGCAAAAAGACCGAGAACCGCTTCCGCGGCAACCTTTCCGATCTCTCCGTCGAAGGCACCTGCTTTTTGATTCGATGTTCAAAAAAAACAACGGCCCGTGCCCTCCTTGCCAGGCATCTTCTGATGTCCTTCACCTTCGAACGGAGTGAAGGGAAAATAGCCTTTTCAGCGGTGGGAAAGGTGGTCGGGGTCTCCTTCCATCTCTACAACGACTACAGCGTGCATATCCGTTTTCTGAAACAGCTGCAGGAGACGCACATCCAGAAGATCTGTCTCCAGGGCGGCAGATGAACTACAGACAGAGGAGGTACCCGACGGTACGCGATCACCTCTCTGTTTGAAGAGTCCCCAGGTCATCTCCTGCCCGAGATGAACACTCTCTATTCAACGGTAACGCTCTTGGCCAGGTTTCTCGGCTGATCCACATCGCAACCGCGCCGCGTGGCGATTTCATAGGCCAAAAGCTGTGCCGGAATGGTATAGAGGATCGGATTCATGTCTTCATGCACCGCCGGAAGACAGATAATGTCATCGGTAATGGTTCCAAGATGCCTATCCCCCTGGGTACCGATCAGGATCAACCGTCCCTGCCGGGCCTTTATCTCCTCGACATTGGAGACGACCTTCTGATATACCGCATCCTGGGGAACCAGTGCAAGAATCGGCATCTCCTTGTCAATCAGGGCAATGGGCCCATGTTTGAGTTCGCCTGCGGCGTACCCTTCGGCATGGATGTAGGAAATCTCTTTCAGTTTCAACGCTCCCTCCAGGGCAATGGGGAAATTCAAGCCCCGGCCTATGAAGAGAAAGTCACGGCAGGTGTAAAACCCCTCGATCAGCTCCCGTATCCGGCCTTCAATCTCGGCAAGCGTATCCTTCACCACGGCTGCAATGCCGATCAGGGCCAGGCCGAGTTCCCTGCTCTTTTCCGCCGCAATCACCTCTCTTTTCTGGCCGAGATAGAGCGTGAACAGAAAAAGCGCCGCCAGCTGGGAGGTAAAGGCCTTGGTGGAGGCCACCCCGATCTCCGGTCCGGCATGGGTATAAACGGTTCCATGAGCCTCACGGGTCATTGTTGAGCCGACGACATTGCAGATGGTGACGACCTTGGAACCAAGCTTCTTGGCACGACGGACACCGGCCAGGGTGTCCGCCGTCTCACCTGACTGGGAGATCGACACCGTCAGCACCCGTTCGTTAATCAACAGCGTGCGGTACCGGAATTCCGAAGCAATGTCTACCTCGACGGGAATACCCGCATATTTTTCGATCCAGTATTTTGCAACCAGGGCCGCATGCCAGGAGGTCCCGCAGGCCACCAGGAAGATCCGATCGATATGCTTGATATCCTCTTCACTGAGCCCGATTTCGGGAAGATCCACCTCCCCGGATTCAGGGTTGATCCGCCCGCTGATGGTATTGGTTATCGCCTGCGGCTGCTCAAAGATCTCCTTGAGCATGAAATGCTTGTACCCCGCCTTTTCCGCCATGGCTGCACTCCAGTCAATGGCGGTGATCTTTTTCTCCACCCTTTCTCCGGTCTCAAGCGATAGGACGTCGCACCTCGTGGCCGTCAGCACGGCAAGCTCCCGGTCCTCCAGGAAGATCACATTCTTGGTAAAGGGCAGGAGTGCCGGAATGTCCGAAGCCAGAAACGAACCCTGACCGTTCTCGTCGATGCCCAGGACCAACGGACTCTGGTTGCGAACGGCCACCAAGGTGTCGGGCATTCCCGTCCACAGGACGCCTATGGCATAGGAGCCCTCCACCATATCCAGGGATTTCCGTATCGCCGCCACCAGATCGCCAGCCAGATTTTCTTCGATGAGATGAGCCAACACCTCCGTGTCGGTCTCGGAGGAAAATCGATGCCCTTTTTCCTTCAACTCATCTCGGAGAGAATTGTAGTTTTCGATGATTCCGTTATGGACCACCACCAGGTTGCCGGTGCAATCACTGTGCGGATGGGCATTTTCGGTGGTCGGGGCACCATGGGTAGCCCAGCGGGTGTGGCCGAGACCAATATGGGCCGGGGCAACAATCGCCTCATCTATTATTGCTTCAAGATTCGACAACTTGCCCTGACAACGGTGCTTGATCAGTTTTCCATCCTGCAGATACACAACCCCAGCCGAATCATATCCTCTGTATTCGAGACGTCTGAGACCTTCCAAAATAACGGGCACTACACGCCGGGGACCGGCATATCCGACAATACCACACATAAACCTCTCCTTAAACCGGCAAGACCGGGAGAAATTTCATACATCCAAGCCCCTGACAAACCAGGTAATGATTTAAAGATTTATGCTCCAGAAGTCATGCATTACATAAAGAGCAATAATTTCCAAGTATTCAATGTGCGAGAGTCACACAAAACATCAAACTTTCGTCCATTTCAATGAGTTAGAATACCATAACTTTTTTGCTTATAGCCAGTTTTTTCTTTTCAGAGCACTAAAAAGAATGTACCATCAAACGAGCAGGCGCGAGTGATTTTGATGGACCTGGCCTGCAGAGAGGATATATCCTATAACATATCGTGATATTGACCTATCCGAACACTTCACGACATCTTTTTCCGGACAATCAATACAGAGTACAATGAACGAACGACAACGACTCAAGGAGATACTCCTTACCAAATCATACCGGAAGGGGAATTTCACCCTCACATCCGGCAAAACCTCCGATTTTTATATCGACGGGAAACAGACGACCCTCTCTGCGGAGGGTTCGTATCTCTGCGGCAAGCTGTTGCTGGAGGTGATCAACAACGAGGAACAGCCAATCGAAGCGGTCGGGGGAATGACCCTCGGTGCGGACCCCCTGGTAACAGCTGTCTCGCTGGTCAGTTTTTTGGAAAAGAGACCGATCCCGGCATTCATCGTCCGTAAGGAGGCAAAAGGCCACGGAACAGGTAACTATATAGAAGGGCTTAATAATATGCCGACAGGCTGCCGGGTGGCATTGGTCGAGGATGTGGTCACCACCGGCGGAACCCTCCTTAAGGTCATCGAGCGCGTCGAGGCCCAGGGCTTCAAAGTGGGACTCGTTGCCACCCTGGTTGAGCGCCAGGAAGGCGGCACCAAGGCCCTGGCCGACAAAGGCTACACACTCAAATCGCTCTTCACCCGAGAGGAACTCCTGAGCTGATGGCAATAAAATGTAAAGAATGCTCCGCCGAGCTCGAAATCCAGCGCCTGTGCAGACAAATTCGCCTGCGCTGTTCAGGATGCAATCGGCTGTATCGGATCCACGAAATTGCCGCTGATCTGGATCCGGAGACCGAAAAATTGCTTGAAAAGTACACCGTAATTATCTACGATTAGCATATCAATATGGAATAATGGAGAATTTCCTTCGATTTGCCGGCTGACGAATAATGGACGTACAGAAATCTTTTGTCGATACCAACGGTACTGCCGTGCTCAAATGCCCGTCCTGCGGGAAAATCAAGAACCTGCAGGCTGATCAATTCCGCGGCAGACAGCACACCCTGAAGGTTCGTTGTGCTTGCGGTTATGCATGGAGCCTGCTTCTTGACTTTCGTCGCCATTACCGTAAGGAGACCGAGCTCAGCGGCACCTATGCGCTCGAGACGCCGGCCATCGGGGGCGGTCGCTTGACCGTCATGAATATCTCACGTAGCGGCGTCGGCTTCAACGCCATCGGCATGCATGCGATTAAGATCGGCCATAAGGCCCATCTCCAGTTCACCCTCGATGATAAAAAGCAGACAATAATCAAGAAGCGTGTGATTATAAAGGCCGTCCAGGGGAGCTATATCGGTTGCGAATTTATTGAGGACCGGGCCTTTGAAAAGGATCTGGGCTTCTACCTGCAACCCTGAACGGAGATCGGACATCACCTATCTGCCGAGGGTCTTGCCTATCAAGACCTGCGCCTGTTGGAGAAAGGGGAGCAGGGTATCGTGCCGAAGGGCGCTGATCACAACACCCTCTTTACGTACCTCATGGATGAGCGGTTCGGGGTCCTGGACCCTGTCGATCTTATTAAAGACCTTCAGGCAGGGGATACCGCCCAGCTGCAGGTCCATAAACAGCTTCTCAACAACAGCCATATGGTCCCGAAAATTCCGATTCGAGACATCAATCACATGTACGAGCAGATCCGCCTCTCTCAACTCCTCGAGTGTTGCCTTGAAGGCCTGCAGGAGTTCGTCCGGCAGGTGCCGGATGAAACCCACCGTATCGGTAACGATAACCTCGATGTCCTCCGGGAAACGAAGTCTGCGGCTGGTTGGGTCAAGGGTTGCAAACAGCTTGTCCTCAGCCAGGATATTGCTTTCGGTCAAGGTATTCAAGAGGGTGGACTTTCCGGCGTTGGTATAGCCGACCAGGGACAGGACCGGTAGATCTTTTTTCCTGCGTTTCGCCCTCCTTCGATACCTCTCAGCCGTCACACTCTCCAGGTCCCTGGCAAGCCTCGCCAGCCGATCGTTGATCCGGCGCCTATCTATTTCCAGTTTCGTCTCGCCGGGACCCCTGGCCCCAATTCCGCCCGAAAGACGTGACAGGGCGTCGTCACGGCTGGAAAGGTGCGGCAACATATACTTCAGCTGGGCCATCTCCACCTGGAGTTTTCCTTCCCTGCTCATGGCCCGGTGAGCGAAAATATCAAGGATCAGCTGGGTGCGGTCAATGACCCGCAGCTCCGTGAAATCGGTTATCGATCGCACCTGGGACGGGTTCAGTTCCTGGTTGAAGATCAGGAGATTGGCATCCAGGCGGAGGGCACGGATCATGACCTCCGCCAGCTTACCTTTCCCCAGGATCAGGCGGGGACTGATCTTTCGGCTCCGTTGCAGCACCGTGTCAAGCACCTGGATCTGATCCGAATGCGCCAGATCGACCAACTCCCGCAGGGATTCCTCGGCTCGCAATTTTGTCTCGGTGCTGACGCTGATCAACACCGCCCGGTCCTGTCCTTTGTCCACCTGCCTTTTCGTCCCCTGACGGGAAAATTCCATCTCCAGTTCGGCAATCATTGCAGCAAAGGACCCTCTCTGATTGGCCGGATGCACAGGATCGAGGAAGGTCCAGTTTTTTCCGTCAACCGCATCCGGCAGCAGATGGGCCGACAGGAGCATCCCCGGCAGGCCATCCACGAGAACCTGCAGGACCGAGAGCATATCGAGCCGCAGAAAGAGCAGGTCCATCAGATCCTCCTCGCTGATCACCTCCCCTGCCAGATGGGTATGGACCAGACGCAAGCCCTTCAACCGACCTCCGGTCGATCTGATAAGAGAAAGCTGGGGTATCATAATGCTGCCGAAGGTCCCGACAATGACGGTCTCGACCTTCCCGGAACGATGGATCAGAAGACCTATCTGTCTGTTCAGCTCCAGGGAGATCCGACAGATCGTCCTTGCCATGTCCGCACCGATGACCACATCTTCGGTGACCCGTTTTGCGGCCAATCGTTCCAGAATCTTCAGGTGGTTTTTTTTCAGACCCTGTATATTACCCGTTACACTGCCTATGGCCGTCTCCCCTCCCGAACAACCGTTAACCGGTACGCCATCGGAAGTCTGCGTCTGCCGGTACATCATCGGAGATGCACCCTAAGACCTCTTCCGACGCCTTCCTCCGCAGGGAGATCCGAGGCATTGCTCAACACCTGCAAGACATCGACGACACCGCACGGTCTATAGGGTCTCGCTCCCGCTTTTATTGCCGATAATTCTGTGCAGTCGGAAACCGCCTTCCATACCCGAAGGCCTTGCTGGTAACCTTCAAGCCCATCGGGGCCTGCTTCCTCTTGTACTCGTTGATGCGGACCCTATGGAGGATATCACGGACAACCCTTTCGTCAAATCCCCGGCCAAGTATCTCTTTGATACCGCAGCCTCTTTCCAAATATAACTCCAGAATCTGATCCAGTATCTCATAAGGCGGCAGGTCGTCCTGATCGCATTGATCGGGTCTCAGCTCCGCGGAAGGCGCCTTGGTAATCGAACGCAGAGGGATGATCTCGCCGTCCCGGTTGATATATCGGGCAAGGTCATAGACCAGCTGTTTCGGCACATCCGAAATCACGGCCAGACCACCGCTCATATCTCCGTAAAGCGTGCAATACCCGACGGCCATTTCGCTTTTATTTCCGGTTGTCAACAGCAGTCTGCCCAACTTGTTGGACAGGGCCATCAGGAGATTGCCGCGAATTCTCGCCTGGATGTTCTGCTCCGTCAGGTCCTGCTTCATGCCGGCAAACAACGGCTGCAGACTTTTTTGATACGTTGCGAACAGCTCACTGATGGGAAGGACCTCAAACCGGCAACCCAGATTGGCAGCCAGGGCACGGGCATCCTCCAACGACCCTTCCGAACTGTAGGGGGACGGCAGGGCCACGCCCATCACTTTGTCTGCACCCAGCGCCTGTACGGCAAGAACCGCGGTCAGGGCGGAATCTATTCCGCCGGAAAGCCCCAGCACCGCCGAATTAAACCCGCATTTCCCCACATAGTCCCGTACCCCCATTATCAGCCCGTCATGAACGGCGGCGATTTCATCCTCCCGGACCGGGCAGTGGATTTCACCCTGCCATGTCTCGGTATCAATCACCACCATATCCTCCGCAAAACCGGAACACTTGGCGATCACCTTCCCACCTGCATCGACTGCCGTGCTGCGTCCGTCAAAGAGCAGCGAGTCCTGCCCGCCCACCTGGTTGATGTAGAGGAAAGGCACATGGAAACGTGAGGTGAGAGAGCGGAAAATCGCCTGGCGGGTCGCCTCCTTTCCTCTCTGAAACGGAGAGGCGGAAACGTTGACCAGGATATCGATTGCGGTATGGGACTCGACTGCAGTGGTCAACAGGTCCTGCACCGGATCCACTGCATACTCGCCTATCTGATCATGCCAGATATCTTCGCATACCGTCAGCCCGAAGGTCAGTCCCTCTAGGGTATAAAGCCCCGATCGGGGCCCGGGCTCGAAATACCGCGTCTCGTCAAAAACATCGTAGGAAGGCAGGAGCTGTTTTCTGGCCCTGAAGTGTATCTCGTTGTGTCTGGCAACAACTACGGCATTGTAGAGAGGTTTCCCCGGTCGGCCGTGTCTTTTTTCGATGCAGCCGAACATCACGTCGATCTCCGGCAGCTCCTTGAGGAGTTCGGCCACCGCCCGTTCATGATCTTCAAGAAACGATGCCCGTTCAAGAAGATCCTGCGGGGGATAGCCGGTAACGGCCATTTCAGGGAAGATGACAAGACGACAACCTCGATCGGCCGCTTCATGGGCCCTGGCTGCAATCTTCTTACAATTTACCGAAAAATCTCCAATAACCGGATTTGTCTGCACCAGCCCGATCTTCACCTTGGTTTACTCCCCTGTTCTGTACTGCCGATTTTTTCTGTTGACCCCTTGATTTCAACATACCACTTCCGCTCACGGGCAACACCAAACATTTCTTCATTTTCCCGATATCGCTTTACCTTTCTGATACTTCCAAACTGCCCGGTTATGATCGGCAAGCGTTGTTGAGAACTGATGCGTACCGTCGTTTCTCGATACAAAATACAGGTAGGGTTCCTTATCGGGATGCAGGACGGCTGACAGCGAATCTTTCCCGGGATTGCAGATCGGCCCCGGCGGCAAGGCCGGAATCAGATAGGTGTTATAGGGAGTGTATCTCTGGAGATCCTCTTTCGTAAGATTGCCGGAAAAATTCTTGATGCCGTAGATAACCGTCGGGTCCGATTGCAGACGCATACCCAGACCAAGACGGTTCAGGAAGACGGCCGCAATCATAGGCCGTTCGGCGGGATCGGCCGTCTCCTTCTCGACGATCGAGGCCAGGATGACCGTCTCCCTTTCACTCAAGGATCCTGCCCTCTTCCCTGCAGAAAGCGCCTGCCATACCTCTTTGAATCGCCGGACCATCTTCCTGATTATTTTTTGTGCATCGGTGGACATCCGGGTGAGATAATAGGTATCCGGAAAGAGATACCCCTCAAGATCCGCCGGCTCTCCGATATCAAGAGACCTTATAAAGCCGGGATCATGGACCAGCCGGAGAAATTCATGCCGATCGCACCAGCCCCCGTTGACAAGGATCCCGGCAATCTCCTCGGCAGTGAATCCTTCCGGGATCGTTACCGGATGTTCGACCGGGTGGGCCTCTGAGAGTTCCTTCATGACGTCAATGGATCTCTGGCCGGATGTCAGGCGAAATTCCCCCGCCTGAAATTTTTTCGCATATCCTGTGATTTTTGCCAGGAGGAGAAACCGGACGCCGCCAGGGACCAGCCCGGCTCCGGCAAGAATATGACCGATCTGGGCGGCCGAACTCCGGTGCGGAATCGTTACGACCACCGACCCGGAAGAGAGGGCGGGTCCTTTCGACTCGGCATAACTGAAAAGCCAGGCTGCTACGGCAGCAAGACAGAAAAGGGATACCAGCACTATCCCGGCGGCACCCCTTCGCAGATATGACAGGTGCATCACCGACTACATGCCAACCCAGCCGAAAAGGGCTGGATACGCACCTTGAGAAAGATTGACTTCCTGCAAAAGAACAAGAAGTCAATCCGTAAGGTACTAAAAATCTGCATCCACGGCATCACTGGACCTTTGGTTGTGCCTTGACCGCCTTCCGCTCGGACCTGCCGAAGGCGATCTGGACGACCTCATCCATGTCCTTTACCGGGAAAAATTGCATTTTCTTTCTGACATCCGCTGGAATTTCAATAACATCCTTCTTGTTCTGATCCGGGATAATGACCTTGTTTATCCCTACCCGAAGGGCCGCCAAGGCCTTTTCCTTCAAGCCGCCGATGGGCAATACCCTCCCCCTGAGCGTCACCTCTCCGGTCATCGCCAATCCTTTGATCAATTTCTTTTTGGTGATTGCGGAATAGAGGGCCGTTGCCATCGTAATACCTGCCGATGGTCCGTCTTTCGGGATCGCTCCGGCCGGAACATGGATATGGATGTCGATCTTATCGAAATACTCTTCCTCCACCCGCATATCCCCGGACCGGCTTCGACAATAGGTCAGGGCGGCCTGGGCCGATTCCTTCATCACATCGCCCAATTGGCCGGTGAGAATCAGTTTTCCCTTGCCCGGCATCAGATTCACCTCGATATGCAGGATCTCGCCCCCGACCTCGGTCCAGGCAAGGCCGGTCACCAGTCCCGGTTGTTCAAGGGTCTCAATCTCCGATTCGGGGATGGATTTCGGCGGACCGAGGTACTTATCGAGATTCCTGGTGCTGATATTGTAGGGTCCCCTGCCACCTTCCGCGATCTTCCGGGCAATCTTCCTGCAGACCTTGCCGATCTCGCGCTCCAGATTCCTGAGCCCCGCCTCATGGGTATAATGGGTAATGATGTGGGTCAGGGTATCATCCTGCAATTTGATGCTGACAGGCTCAATTCCGTTTTGCTTCAGCTGGCGTGGCAATAGATATTTCTTCGCAATAACAAGTTTTTCCTCTTGGGTATAGCCCGACAGCCTGATCACCTCCATCCTGTCCAGAAGTGGGCCGGGAATCGTATCGCTCATGTTGGCGGTGGTAATGAACATCACCTTTGAAAGATCAAAGGGCAGGTTCAGATAATGATCGGAAAACTCGAAGTTCTGCTCCGGATCCAATACCTCAAGCAGTGCCGAGGAGGGGTCTCCCCTATAATCCGAGCCGATCTTGTCGACCTCGTCCATCATGAAAATCGGGTTATTCGATTTGACCGTCTTCAGGCCCTGGATTATTCTGCCGGGCATAGCGCCGATATAGGTACGCCGATGGCCGCGGATCTCGGCTTCATCGCGCATGCCGCCAAGCGATATCCGATGAAACTTCCGCCCCATGGCCCGGGCGATGGACTGCCCCAGCGAGGTCTTGCCCACCCCCGGTGGACCGACGAAACAGAGAATGGGGCCCTTTGACGACTGATTCAGCTTTCGCACCGCCAGATACTCGAGAATCCTCTCTTTCACCTTCTCCAGCCCGAAATGGTCTTCATCAAGGACCTCCTTGGCAGCTGCCAGATCAAGGCGGTCGCGTGTGCCCTTCTCCCATGGTACATCGAGTATCCAGTCGATATAGGTCCTGATGATGGTCGCCTCGGACGAGTCGGGATGCATCATCTCCATCCGGCTGAGCTGTTTTTTGGCCTCCTTGCGAACCGTTTTCGGCATCTTCTTTTTTTTCAGCTTCTTCTCCAGCTCCTCGATCTCCTGGATTCGCTCATCGGTATCACCCAGCTCCTTGTGCAGGGCATGGAGTTGTTCTCGCAGATAGTACTCCCGTTGCGATTTGCTCATCTCCTCCTTGGCATCATTCTGGATCTTGGCCTGAACGGTTGAAACCTCCAGTTCCTTGGCCAAAAGATCGCTGACCAACTTCAATCGCTCGACCGGGTTTACCTCCTCCAGAATCGATTGCGACTCGGCTATCTTCAGGCGCAGATTGGAGCCGACAAGATCGGCCAGGCGGCCGGGATCTTCAATATTGTTGATAATCATCATCAGATCGGCTGACAGGATCCCTCTTAGCGACATGATCTTCTCGGTCTGCTCCCGAACCGCGCGCATCATGGCCTCCACCTCGACGGTAACCGGCCCCGGATCCTGCTCTTCTATCACCTCGACGGAGACCTGGAAGGACGGCTCATTCCGTATATATTCCTTGATGCGGGCCTTGGACATTGCCTGAACCAGAACCTTCAGGCGTCCATCAGGCAACTTCAGGGTCCGCATAACCATGCAGACCATCCCTATATCATAAAGATCTTCAGCAACCGGATTATCCTTGGTGGCATCCTTCTGGGTCACCAGCATCAGCAGCTTATTGGCCCCCAGCGCCTCATTAACCGCCTCAACGGAATTGGGTCGTCCGACAAAGAGCGGAATTATCATATAGTTGAAGATAACCACGTCGCGAACGGCCATCATGGGCAAAACCTCTGGGATTTCCATATCTTCATTACCGGAAAAATCGTCCATACCGATACTTAACGAATCACTGTATTCCACTCAAACCTCCTGATATGACTGATGGTTCGACATGATAGCCACCTATCACGACACACCATATTCCTGAGGGATAAAACCGCTGCTTCGGTATCCTCGCCCCTGCGTTTATATTGTACACGAATTCATTAATAGTGCAAAAAAGTTGGGAAAAACTAAACACTGACTTATATGAAGTCAAGGCGGCAAGCGCAAGCTTATTCTGCCGGCACCGCAAAAAGTTTGCCTGCCGATGGTTCAACGCCGTAATGTGTTGAATTTCCGTATTCCCCCTGCAGTCCGTCGGGGTTTTTACCAGATCGTCACCCTTCAACATGGTCATTTTTCCTTGAACTCTTGCCCCATTTTAGCCATACTATCGAAATTAATAGAAAACAAGAATTTTTCCTCACGTATGGAGAATAAACAATGTTGACCGTCGAATCGTTTTTTTCTTTGTCTAATTTTGAACACTTGGACCTCTTTCCCCGGCAGGGCTATGTCTGGACCGCCCTCAACCTGTTGAAAGAATACATGGATTCCTATCCCTATCCACTTCTCTACTCCGGGATACTATCGGAGGGAAGCCCGATTCTAAAAACCGTTGTCCTGCATGAAAACAAGGTGATGGACTCCTCCACTGTCGAAATTATCTACGGTGACACCACCAAGGGCGAGCTTGCCGTGTTCCGAAGCGGCAATCAGCTGACCGGCGCAACGGTGATCATGGCCGGTGCCGTCCTTCTGGGAAACCGGATCATGCTGGGGCAAGGCGTCCTGGTTGAAAGCGGGGCGATGATCAAATCGCCGGCCATCATCGGCGACCGGACCGAGATCCGCCAGGGAGCCTATCTGCGGGGCTATTGTCTGAGCGGCAAAGGCTGTGTTCTCGGTCATACCACTGAAGTTAAACATTCCATCCTCCTTGACAATGCCAAGGCCGGACATTTTGTCTATCTTGGCGATTCCATCCTCGGTGGAAACGCCAACCTCGGGGCCGGGACAAAATTCGCAAATCTCAGATTTCTCGGTGGAAACATCCTCATCAGAACCGAAGACGGCCTTATCGACACCGGAAGAAGAAAATTCGGCACCATCCTTGGCGACGACTGCCAGACAGGCTGCAATTCTGTCGCTAATCCCGGGACCTTGATCGGCAAAGACTCCTATCTGATGCCGAATACCACCGCCCGCGCCGGATACCATCCACCCAGGTCCGTCATCAGGTAGCCTGCTTGTCCAACAAGTCCCGGGTTTCGGGCGCTCACCTTTCCTTGTTGCGAGCACCAGACCAAAACCTGAATCCATCCGGGCAAAACCGGCCGGGCTTCTTACCGATGTCTGTGCAGGCTGCGCATCACCGATTCGTCGCCTGAAGGGTTGGGTGAGGTTTGAATTTACACCCGTTACTCCTTCCAAAATTCTATTTTATAGTTTATCTTCATTATCCGGGGATGATCAAACACACATTACGATAACATCGTTATTCTTCACCGAGGAAATGTCATGAGAACTATCAGAAAAGATGATTTCATCGATTCCATCGCCGACAGTCTGCAGTTTATCTCCTATTATCATCCGCTGGATTTCGTCAAGGCCATGCATGCCGCCTATCTGCGCGAGGAAAACAAGGCCGCCAGGGACGCCATAGGCCAGATACTCATTAACTCGCGGATGTCCGCGGTCGGCCACCGCCCGATCTGCCAGGACACAGGCATCGTCACCGCCTTTGTCAAGATCGGCATGCAATGCCGTTTCGACACCGATATGACCGTTCAGCAGATGGTCGACGAAGGCGTCCGAAGGGCCTATACCGATCCGAAAAATCCACTGAGAAAATCCCTGGTCGCCCCTGCCGCCGGGGAAAGAAAGAACACCAAAGACAATACCCCGGCGGTGGTCTATACCGAAATGGTCGTGGGTGACGGATGCGAGGTCTTCATCGCCGCCAAGGGGGGCGGGTCGGAGAACAAAAGCAAATCCGCCATGCTCAACCCCAGCGATTCCGTCGTTGACTGGGTGACGCGCACCGTGCCTGCCATGGGTGCCGGCTGGTGTCCGCCTGGTATCCTCGGCATCGGCATCGGCGGCACCGTCGACAAGGCCATGCTGCTGGCCAAAGAGGCCCTGATGGAACCCGTCGACATGCCGGAACTCCTGAAGAAGGGTCCTGCAAACAGGGTCGAGGAACTGCGCATTGAGATCTATAAAGCGGTCAACAGCCTCGGCATCGGCGCCCAGGGACTCGGGGGACTGACCACCGTGCTCGATGTCAGGATCCGCGACTACCCGACCCACGCCGCTTCACTTCCGGTGGCCATGATCCCGAACTGCGCCGCCACCCGTCATGTCCATTTCAAGCTTGATGGTACCGGACCGGCAATTCTGAACCCGCCGAAGATGGAGGACTGGCCGGAGATCACTCTGGAGGCCGGGGCCGACGTCAAACGCGTCTTTATCGAATCGGTTACCAGGAAGGATATTGCCGACTGGAAGACCGGTCAGACATTGCTGCTGAACGGCAAAATACTCACCGGCAGGGACGCTGCCCATCGTCGCATCCAGGAACTCTATGCCAAAGGTGAACCTCTGCCGGAGGGTGTCGACTTCAAGGACCGATTCATCTACTATGTCGGTCCGGTGGATCCGGTGGGCAATGAGGTTGTCGGCCCTGCAGGCCCCACCACTTCGACCCGGATGGACAAATTCACCGACATGATGCTGGAAAAAGCCGGGTTGCTGGGCATGATCGGCAAATCGGAGCGGGGCGATGCCACCATCGCCTCGATAAAGAAGAACCGTGCCGTCTATCTGATGGCGGTAGGTGGCGCTGCCTACCTTGTCTCCAAGGCCATCAAGAAGTCACGGACCGTGGCCTTTGCCGATCTCGGAATGGAGGCAATCTACGAGTTCGAGGTGGAGGATATGCCGGTAACCGTGGCGGTGGACTGCCGGGGCGAGGCCATTCACAAAACAGGCCCCGCCTTCTGGCAGCAGGAAATCGCCAAAAGGAAATAGCCCCGATCGAAAGCTCCCTCTTCTCTTCCCCCGCCGCCTTTCCGAGGGAAGAGAAGAGTCCGAACCTTCCGCCACAACCCTTCTCGGCGATAGCCGGCGGACCGGTACTGCTGCCTGTCCGAGCCCCGTCTTTTGGCAATCGTCTCCCGGAGTCCGGGATACAACCGTCTGCGACCAACGGCGCTTCCTGTCCCCGCCTTTCCTGCAGAGGTCATCCGGGCCCCCCGTCGGTTTTCTCTCGCCGCAATATCCCGTTCTTCTCTGCAGAGGAAAGGGACGGATCGGTTGTCAGATAGATCCGGCTGCCTGGATTTGCCCTGCTGATCGGCTCCTGTTGTTCACTCTCCATGGCCAAGACCTCAACCGGAAGCAGCCCGACACCTTGGGCCATGTATTCAATCCGTTCCCCAATCCGCAACGCATTTCTGACCTCGACCAGAGGCCTCTCCCCGGTCTCCCGGATCACGGCCACCGGTTCCGCCGGTTGAACGGCACGGGAGCTGTAATAGAGCATCTCCTGTGACCCCGGTCGGCTGCGGATAAAGTTTTCAGAGGTCCCACGGGTCCCGGTCTTGACAATCTCCTCCATGAAGACAGCAGGCATGGCCATCCGTTCCGGCTCCATCCAGGCAACAGGCGGCATGCCGCGGAGATACTCAAGGGCGGCCCGGTAGACACGGACAACCCCGCCGACATAAAAGATGGACTTCATCCTTCCCTCAATCTTCAGGGAGGAAACCCCTGTGGCGACAAGTTCGGGCAAACGCTGAAGCAGGCAAAGGTCCTTGGAATTGAAAATATAGGCCCCCCTGCCATCCTCTTCGATGGGAAAATACTGCCCCGGGCGTTTCTCCTCCATCAAGGCATAGCTGTAGCGGCAGGGATGGGCGCAGTTCCCCTGGTTGGCATCCCGCCCGGTCATATAGTTGGACAACATACAGCGCCCGGAGTAGGAGATACACAGCGCGCCGTGGACAAAGACCTCCAACTCGCAGACAACCTTTTTTCTTATCTGCCCGATCTCTGCAAGCGACAACTCGCGGGCCAGGTTCAGGCGCTTTACCCCCTGCCCTTCCCAGAAGGCGGCGGCACCGTAATTGGTGACGTTTGCCTGGGTGGAAAGATGGATCGGAATCTCCGGGGCAATGGCCCTGGCCCTGGCCAAGACCCCCGGATCGGAGATGATCATCGCGTCTATTCCCATTTCCCGTAATGCGAAGAGATGGGCGTCCAGGCCGGAGAGATCCTCGTTATGGGCCAGGATATTGACCGTCACATAGACCTTTACCCGGTGTGCATGGGCATATTCGACCGCATTTTGCATCTGATCGGCAGTAAAATTTCCGGCCTTGACCCGCAGGCTGAAGTCCTTTCCACCGAGATATACGGCATCGGCACCATAATGGATGGCCGTTACCAGCTTTTCGAAATTTCCGGCAGGAGCCAGAAGTTCAGGGATCAGGGGAGAACGACCAATGTCACTTTCTTTTTCATTCATGGTCGGGTATTGTAAAGTATCGGTCAGTAATTTTCCATCAGAAGAAAGGCATTCGATTGATTACCTGCCCCGCACCGGAGGACAAAGAGGAGGGTGAAAGAGAAAAGGATTGGTGTGGCAATGAGCGGTGGCGTCGATTCCACCGTCTGTGCGCTTCTTCTTAAGGGTCGATACGCCATCGAGGGCTTTTTCATGCATCTGGCCCAGCCTGATTTTGAATTCCAGAGGGAAAGGGTGCAACGTATTGCCGACCGCATCGGTATCGAACTGCATATCGTCGATATGGGAAGGCAATTTGAAGAAATAATCCTTGCCTATTTTTCAAGAAGCTATTCTGATGGGTTGACACCTAACCCTTGTATGCTCTGCAACCGGGAGATTAAATTCGGTCTGTTGATGGAGACTATGCTGGGCTATGGGATGGACTGCATCGCTACCGGCCACTATGCCCGAGTAGAGGAGAGGAACGGGAGAAGGCGCCTGCTCAAAGGCAGGGACACGAGCAAAGACCAGTCCTATTTTCTTGCCGGTCTGACCCGGGAACAATTGGCACGTGTTGTCTTTCCGCTTGGTGCCATGACAAAGCAAGAGGTCTACAACTTTGCCGAACACCGTGGTTTTGCTGATTTCAGGGGGACCGAAAGCCAGGATGTCTGCTTTCTCGGCCCGAAAGAGCTGGACCGCTTCCTGGACAGACAGTGTGTGAAGGCCGTGGTTCCCGGTCCGATAGTTACCAGAGACGGACGTGAAGTGGGCCGCCATAAGGGTCTGTCTCACTATACCGTCGGTCAGCGGAGAGGGCTGGGCATTCCCGACTCGACCCCGTGGTACGTCCTGGAAGTCGCAACCGAGACGAATACCATCATCGTCGGTAAGGCGGACGAGTTGTATCGGGACCGTCTCACGATGCAGAGGGTGCACTGGCTTGGTGACGGACCGTCCGACGACGGAACCGTCTATCAGGTACGCATCCGCTCCACCCACCGTGGTTCCGGTGCGACCCTCCGGCCGATGGATAAAGAGAGATGCCTCATTACATTTGAAGAAAAGCAACGTGCCGTAACACCCGGACAATTTGCGGTAATCTACCTGGAGGACGAGGTCGTCGGCTCTGGAGAGATTCTCAGGGACGGATAAGAAAAAGGTCTGCCTGCCGGATTGGACCACTACCAAATAACGATACCGAATTTCTTGCATGAAAAAGATCGCCATCACCACCCTGGGCTGTAAGATAAACCAGTACGAGTCGGCAGCATTCCAAAGCACCTTTGAGGAACTGGGCTGCTCGATCGTCACCTTCGGCGAGTCCGCCGATGTGGTGGTAATCAACACCTGCACCGTAACCGGCAAGGCCGGTGCCCAATCACGACAGAGTATCCGTAAAGCGGTACGGACATGCCCCAAGGCCAAAATCGTCGTCACCGGCTGTCATGCCCAGATGGCCGCTCAGGAACTGACCGAGATGACCGAATTGCAGGACAACCCTCTCTGTATTGTCGGCAACGGCAACAAGCATCTCCTGGTGAAGGCCGCCCTGCAGGAGGAGGCCTGCGATCTCACCATGCTGATGGGAAAGATCTCCAAGCAGACGGATATCAGCAATCTGCCGGTCCGGCGTTTCAGCGATCGCACCCGGGCCTTCCTGCGTGTTCAGGACGGCTGTAACAGTTACTGCACCTACTGTATCGTCCCCTATACCCGGGGCCCCAGCCGCAGCCTGCCGGCAGACGACGTGATGCGCCAGGCCAGGATTTTTACGTTGGAGGGACATAAGGAAATCGTCGTCACCGGGATCCACGCCGGAATGTATGGCAAGGACCTGAAGGAAGGAAAGGATATCACCTCATTGATGGAAGATCTTTGCCGGGCGAATCCTGATGTGCGTTTTCGACTCAGTTCCATCGAACCGCTGGAGATCAGTCCCAGGCTGCTTTCCTTGATGGGGCGGCAGGAAAATTTTATGCCCCATCTGCATATCCCGCTGCAAAGCGGTGATGACGAGATCCTCGGTCGGATGAACAGACGTTACAAGACAAGTGAATTCAGCAAGGTGATGGATAACTGCCGAAAAACTCTCCCGGATGCGGCCATCGGCGTGGATCTCCTTGTGGGCTTTCCCGGAGAAACGGAGGGACATTTTGCCGCCACAATGAAATTTCTGCACAATCTCGATTGTACCTATCTCCATGTTTTTCCCTATTCCAGACGGCCGGGCACCATCGCTGCTCTCTGTAAGAACCAGGTCTCACGTTCAACCAAGGATGGGCGGGTAACCCAGATGCGATCGCTGGGCGACAAAAAGAAGCTGAATTTCTATACACGGCATATCGGGACGACCAGAATGGTCCTGGTTGAGGGAAAACGGGACAAGCAGGGGTTGTTGAAAGGGTTTACCGACAACTATATTCCTGTTTGCTTTTCCGGCAGCGACCATCTGATGAATACGATCGTCAGCGTTGAGCTCGTGGAGATACGAGGGACGACTCTTTTGGGAAAACAGACACAGGGAAAACATGAAGGGTGAAATTATCGCCATCGGCAATGAGCTGACTTCGGGAAGAATCGCCAATACTACTTCCGGTTTTGCAGCCCGCCAGCTATTCGAGGCCGGTTACGAAATCCATGCAATGCATACCATCGGTGACTCGCCCTCATTGATCGGCGAGGCATTGAAGCGGGCCATCGACAGCGTCGACTTCGTGATCGTCACCGGCGGCCTCGGCGCAACCGATGATGACCTGACCAATGAGGCTGTCTCCAAGGCGCTCAACCGACCGACAATGCCGAACCTGGAGATACTTTCACTTATCAGGGCTCACCTGGATGAGATTTCCGGATCGGTGGTCAGTCCCCTGGAAAAGCTGGCCTGGCTGCCGGTGGGGGCCGAAGCCTTAAATCCGAAAGGAAGAATGGCAGGCTATCAGCTGATCCACGATGACAAACCGATCTTTTTTCTGCCGGGAATTCCTCGTCAGATGGAGCAACTCTTGATCGACCATGTCCTCCCCCGACTCGCCACCTGGTATTCCGGACCACGGCTGTCCACCTGTCGGCGGCTTTTCAAGATCTTCGATATGTCGGAGATGGAGGTCAACTCCCGCATAGCTACACTCAACCTTGCCGAAAACGTTGCTATCGGCTACTATCCGGTTTTTCCCGAAGTCCATCTGAGCCTCATCATCCGGGACGTCGAAGGCAATAACTGCGAACCGCTCTTCCATGCCGCCTGTCTGGTGATCGATAAGATTTTGGATGAGGCGGTTTTCGGACATGACCAGGAGAATATGGAGATGGTGATCGGCAGACTGCTCAGGGAGGCCCGGATGACAGTGGCGATGGCGGAATCGTGCACCGGCGGGCTCATCTCCCACAAGATCACTACCATTCCCGGAAGTTCCGCCTATTTTCTAGGCGGGGTAACGGCCTATTCCAACAGCATGAAAATCGACTATCTGAATGTCGAGCGCGCTCTGATCGAGACCCACGGCGCAGTCAGCGAGGAGGTCGCCAAGGCAATGGCCGAAGGGATACGTGCCCGGACCGGCGCGGATATCGGGCTTTCGGTCACAGGCATTGCCGGACCGGAGGGGGGATCACAGGCAAAACCCGTGGGCACCGTCTTTTTCGGTTTCACTACCCCGGAAGGCTCCAAGACCCGGTGCTTTAAATTTTCCGGAAGTCGCGAACAGATCCAGGAAATCACCGCCTACACGGGGTTGAACCTGATACGTAAATACCTTTTGCAGAAACAGAACCAAGCAGCCAATCAACCCCGGTGAGCCTAGAACATCGCTTGCCGGTCGTCTGATAATTCCAACAGCATTCTCAGGAGAGAAAAATGGCAGCAACCGAATTCAACAAGGATAAAGCAAGCAGTGTCGATAACGCAATCAGCCAGATTCAACGCCAATTCGGCAAAGGCTCCATCATGCGTCTCGGCACCAGGATCACCGAACGTATCCCGGTGATCCCGACCGGGGTTCTGAGCCTTGACATCGCCCTCGGTGTCGGTGGTTTCCCCAAGGGCAGGGTCGCTGAAATATATGGACCGGAATCCTCGGGAAAAACCACCCTTGCTCTGCATGTGATCGCCGAATCCCAGAAAAACGGAGGGACAGCCGCCTTTATCGACGCCGAACACGCCCTCGACACCAGTTATGCCGAACGCCTCGGGGTCGATACTGACAACCTGCTGATTTCACAGCCAGATTATGGAGAGCAGGCCCTGGAGATTGCTGAGATCCTGATCCGCTCCGGCGCCGTTGATGTGATCGTCATCGATTCGGTAGCGGCCCTGGTACCACGCGCAGAAATCGACGGAAATGTCGGTGATGCCCATGTAGGTCTGCAGGCACGGCTGATGTCCCAGGCAATGAGGAAATTCACAGGTGTGATCAACCGCAGCCATACGGTCCTGATCTTTATCAATCAGATACGGATGAAGATCGGGGTAATGTTCGGCAACCCGGAAACAACCACCGGCGGCAATGCCCTGAAATTCTATTCTTCCCTGCGCCTTGACATCAGAAAAGTCAACCAGATCAAGGACGGCCAGGAGGCGATCGGAAACAGGACCAAGGTGAAGGTCGTTAAGAACAAGGTGGCGCCCCCCTTCAAGTTTTCGGAATTTGACATCATCTACGGGGAGGGGATTTCCAAGGTCGGCGACCTGCTCGATCTGGCGGTGGAACAGAACATCGTTGATAAGAGCGGCGCCTGGTATTCCTATAAGGATGAGCGGATCGGCCAGGGACGGGAGAACGCGAAGAAATTCCTCAAGGACAATCCCGAGATGTGCCAGGAGATAGACACCAAGGTCCGTATGGGTTTCGGACTGGTAACCACGGTTGAACCCCCTGCGGCAACGATTGCCGCGGAGGGCTGATTCCGGCCATGGGCCTGTATTGTCACTGAAGTCCCGGCCTTTTTCTTCCGGTATGAGCAGACAAGCATCCGAATATGATGTCATTATCGTCGGCGGCGGACCGGCAGGCCTGTTTGCCGCCTATTACCTCGGAGAAAACTCTGACCTGCGGGTGCTGCTCATCGAGAAAGGCAAACCATCACTGCAGCGTATCTGCCCGATCAGCGACAGAGGGTGCATGCAATGCAATCCCTGCAACATCCTCTGCGGGATCGGCGGCGCCGGTCTCTTTTCCGACGGAAAACTGAACTTCATCCATAAACTGGGCAAGACGGACCTGACCCAATTCATGACCGCCTCGGAGGCGATGCTGCTGATTGAAGAAACCGAGGCCATCTTCAACCGTTTCGGGATGGACGGCACGGTCTTTCCCACGGATATGGAAAAGGCCAAAGAGATCCGGAAGGCGGCTCGGAAAAACGGGTTGGATCTGCTGATTATCAGACAGAAACACCTCGGCAGCGAGAACCTGCCCGCCCATATCGCCGCGATGGCTGAGCACATCAAAAAAAAGGGTGTGTGTTTCCATCATTCCGAAGAGGTGACGGAGGTCCTGGTCCGTGACGGTTCCGCACGAGGCGTCAAGACACGAAAAAACACCTATCTTGCCAAAAACATCATTATCGCCCCGGGTCGAGTCGGTGCTGAATGGGTCAGCGGCATAGCCAAACGTCATGGAATCAGGCTGTCTCAGCGAGGGATCGAGGTCGGTGTTCGTGTCGAGGTCCATGGCGAAATCATGCAGGACCTCTGCTCCGTGATCTACGACCCCACCTTTTTTATCCGTACCAATAAATACGATGATCAAACCCGGACCTTCTGCACCAATCCGGGAGGTTATGTGGCCCTGGAAAATTACCAGAACTTTGTTTGTGTCAACGGTCATGCCTATATGCAGAAAAAATCCGACAATACCAATTTTGCCTTTCTGTCGAAGGTAGTATTGACCGATCCGGTGGAGGACAACAGGGCCTATGGGGAGGCCATCGGTAAATTGGCCACCTTGATCGGCGGAGGCAAGCCGATCCTGCAACGCTACGGCGATCTGAAACGCGGACGACGCTCCACCTGGAACCGGGTCAGAAACTGTTTTATTGAGCCCACTTTGCATAGCGTCACCTGCGGTGACATCGCCATGGCCCTGCCGGAGAGGATCCTGACCAACCTTGTGGACGGTCTCGAGCAACTCAACCAGGTTATTCCCGGTGTCTCCAATGATGAGACACTCCTCTATGCACCGGAAATCAAATTCTTTGCGACCCAAATCGAGACCGATACCAACCTTGAGACCGTAATTAAAGGGTTGTTCATGGCTGGAGACGGCCCCGGCCTGGCCGGTAATATCGTCTCGGCAACCGCAACGGCCCTGATTCCGGCAAAGGCGATCATCGCACGTACGGTCGATGACTGTACGAATGCCCCCCTGTGCCATCCATGATTTTCTCCGCCTTCCATTGACATCAATTATCCTTCAATTATACTAGCTATCACCTTTTAATGGGTTCAGCCTGCCAACAAAGAACGGAGGGGAAAATGCAAAAATGGGAATGCCCTTGCGGCTATATCTACGATCCGGCAACGGGAGATCCGGAAAACGACGTTGCATCAGGAACTGTCTGGGAAGACGTTCCCGAGGATTGGGTCTGCCCGTGGTGTGGCGCCGAAAAGGATATCTTTTCCAGAGCCGACTGATCCTTAGTTCCCACCCGCCGGACCGGATCTGCCCACATCCCGCGCCTGTTTCCGAGGAACAGGCTCCGATAAAGCACCTCCGTGAAATCCTTGCTCTGGATAGGACAGGCTCTTCCCTTAGCGTCACGGGAAATTCCGGGAGCACAGTTGCATCGATCACTCCGGGACAGAAGCAAAAACAGCCCGTAATCAGATCAGGGAACCGGCGGGACGAAGACCCTTTTCGCCATCTCCATATCCAGGGCAAAGAGCCCGGCCGAATCGTTGCCAACCAGGCGCAACCGATCATGGACTGTACCGAAATTGGCCTCTTCTTCAACCTGTTCGGCAACATACCACTGCAGGAACTGATGAGCAGCATGATCACGTTCGTCGATGGCACAATTGACCAGATCATTGATCAGCGCCGTCACCTTCTGCTCGTGTTTGACAGCGCTTTCAATAACCGTCAGGGGGGATTCCCAGTTCGACTCCGGCTTTGCCAGGGCTTCTAGAATAACCTCTGCCTTCCGGTCATTGAGGTAGTCAAAGATCTTGATGGCATGAAACATTTCTTCCTGCACCTGAATCCGCATCCAGTTCGCAAAGCCGCTGAGTCCCTGTGATTCGAACCAGGCGCACATCGACAGGTACAGATACGACGAATACAGTTCTGCATTCACTTGATTGTTCAGTGCCTTTCTCATCTTTTTAGAAATCATCGCCCTGCTCTCCTTATTGGATAATGTATCGGTTCTGAAGGATCATATTTTGATTCAATATCTTAAGAAAATTGATATCTTGTTTGTATCGTTTGCCTTTTGCCGGTGGTTCAGAGTCGGACTATTAAAATAAACGGCGCATCTGCTGCCTGCGAGGTCGTAATCGGATCACTTTTTTTCCTTTTTCCCTTCGCTCTTCTTACCTAAAGCCCCGGGACATGCCTTGCAGCGCTTCCCTTTTTTCTCGAATTTTTTGCAACATTTTTTCTTCACTTTCGTCTGCTTCGCCATATCCGTTTTCCCCGGTTGATGTCCTCTGCATTGAGAACACATCACGCCCTTTAAGGCATCATTGGTCTGGTTGTGAACCAGGAGGCATCTCAACTGAAGTACAATCTCTCGCCAACAACAAGCGCCATAATCAGGAAGAGATACAGATTCAGCTGGATAAAAAGATAATAATAATCAATATCTTTTTGACAAGATATCTGCTTGCAGAACACACAAAACATCAGGGGAACACTGATCCAGACAAGCAGTTTTGCCTCAACTGTCAGTCTGATCGGAAGCCCGGACACCAGCAGCAGAACAACGAAAAATGCCCCGATCCAAATGATGAAGAGACGTTTCAGCGAGGTTTCCGAGAACAGCTTCACCAGGCTGGGAATGGGAGTGTCCAGGTAATCATGCCTGTGATTCAAAAGGATGAGCAATGCATGCGGAACCTGCCAGAGGATAAAGAGAACGCCCAACCAGAGTGCGGTTATCGATAGAGGATCGCCGCCAGCGGCAACCCAGCCGATATACGGCGGCAAGGCCCCGCTCATCGCCCCGGGAATGATGGCAATCAAGGTTTTGGTCTTCAAGGTGGTATAGAGCAGGTTATACAGGACAACAGCCGCCAGACCGAGACTTGCAGCCAACAATGACGGTACTCCCAGGTACAGGACGATCAGTCCGGCAGCAATCAACAGAGGCGCAAGCACAGCTGCTTGACCGGCTTTAAGGCGGCCGCTGGGCAAAGGACGGTCCTTGGTCCTGACCATCGAGGCATCGAGACCGACTTCCTGCAGGCTGTTCAACGTCGCGCCGCCGCAGGCCAAGAGCAACATGCCGACACTTGCAGTTACTGCCCTGGCAATACCTTCCGGCTCAGCCAGCACACAACCGAACAGCGTGGAAAAGGCAACAAGAAGACAGACCGGAAACTTTGCGAGCTGTAACCAGGGACCCAATCTGCCGATCGCCGGCAGGGAGACAACCCACTCTTTGGCCGACCGTCCGTTGATCAGTCTCCTCCTTCTGTAACCATTCCCGGTAATCATTGTGAGAAACAACCCGTAATTTTTCCTTCATTCGCGAGTGTCCAACGCCACAGGACACCGTGTACCTGCTTAGTTATATTTTCCGGTTGACAGATTGACGCTGAGTTTTATCCGGAATTTGTGCTTCATTAAAAAACTGTCGAAATCGGGACCGTAGGCAAGGAGAACCGAGGTCATGGCGGTCGGATCTATGTTCTTTCCTCCCGTGGCATCGGTCGGCACCAGCGGCAGGGAAAATTCAAGGGTGGTGACTCCACCTTCCTCCTTCCCGCCGACCACGGCGACGTCGCTTTTGCCGCCAAGTTTTCCGACGAGGTCATGGTGTGTATCACCTGTCCCGAATTGGTCGGTAATGACGGTCTTGCCATTCTTCACATAACCCAAGACAAACCTGGCGCCCTTCATCATATAGCTAGGATTGAATCCGATCCCCACCCATCCTTTGGTCTGGGCGGAGAGCTTGATATGGATGGCCGGTCCAACAATTTTCCAGGAAAAAGATATCTTTTGCACTGTAATTTCATGGTCATAATCAGCAGCTAATACCGTTGAACACAAGAAAAACGTCATACAGCAAACAACCAGCATACCAATTTTCAATGTTTTCCCATTCATCCTTTTCTCCTTTGGTTGAAGTGGTTCGACCGCATATCAGGACAACCGGTAAAAAAACGGCTTACTCTCTATTCGAAGTCGGCAGGTCATCCCGATAGAAATCTCTTGACATAATTATTGGATGATAATAATAATCATTAACATATTCTCATAATTTTCTTGTGAAAAGATATGCCCCGATTACTCTCCACCCACATCTGTCCGGTTGTCCGTCCCGATCTAATTTTGCATCCGGGGCCACTATTGGAGCGAGATAATTTCCGGCGAAGGTTGCAATTCACAAAGACATACCATATCATGGAAAGATATCATATTTGTTTCATAATGGACAAGGGCGGCATCATTACTTTTTTCAATGGTATAACAAAACGTTTGACAAATTTAGACATTCAACGTGTTGTTCACGAAATTCTCCACAACTCCATCATGAAGAGTATCACCTGGTACAGGTAAAAAACCTCTCCGATCTATTCAAAGGATAGGCACCTGTCTGATCACGGCGTTCTGCAACAACAGATCAACCGGATGAAAATCAACGACAGCCGGTTGTCGCTATCAACAACAACAAGCAAGGAGAAAACCTATGGCTGAAAGACTTCAGGTGTACAAGTGCAATGTATGTGGCAATATCGTAGAAGTGCTGAACGGTGCCGACGGCCAATTGAGCTGCTGCGGTCAGGACATGGTTCTGCTGGCCGGCAACACGACCGATGCCGCCGTTGAAAAACATGTTCCGGTCATGAGCAAGTCGGCCGATGGCTGGCTTGTTACAGTCGGCTCCGTAGAACATCCGATGATCGACACCCATTATATCCAATGGATAGAACTCTTGGCAGATGGAAAAACATATATTACCTTCCTGAAACCGGGGGACAAACCGCAGGCCTTCTTCCCGGTACAGGCAGAAAAAGTCGTCGCTCGAGAGTACTGTAATCTGCACGGCCTTTGGAAGGCATAGCTTTCAGCACCGGATCTTTCTCAATCCTGACGGGAAGGAGAAAGATCCGGACAACTCGTCTCGATCAGCAACCACGACCCGATAATCTTCTTTTCCGCTTTTTTCTCCGGCACCCTTTAGTTGCAGGGGTTTTCCACTCCACTTTTTAGAAACAAGGTCCGATCCTTAAAAAAGGAAAGAGAAATGTCACAACCGGAAATCTCGTTACCGGGTTCAATTCAATTTCTGCGCCCATTTTCTGCAGTCATGGTGGTTCTGATTTCCTTGACCCTCGGCATACCTCTCTTACTCACTGCTAATCCGGCAATTGCGCAAGACCAGGCTGAGCAGCGAGACAACGAACCTGCCTTCATCGATACAACACAGACCCAGGTCTCCGTGATGGTACTCGATACCGCAACCTGGGTGGACAACTTCTTTAACGATGACAGGGCCACCAGTGAGAAAAACAAGACCTGGCTCACGGTAGGGGTGAGTTCGGGTTACAGCAAGAACGGCTCATTTGAAATGAAACCGGATATCAGCGGCAGGATAGATCTCCCCCATCTCAGCAAGAAACTGAATCTCCTCATTTCCGCTTCGAACGATGAGGATTTCGCAACCAATCAGAATCCCATTTCCGCGTCCCCCCATCATCTGGGTTTAAAGGACCGTAGCATTTCCACCGCCCTGCAATATTTCATAGAAGAGGGTGAGAAATACAATATATCCGCTCTTTTCGGAGCCTCTTTCCATTATCTCTATACCGGGTTCCGCTATCGCAGGCTTCAGGAGTTCGGCCCTTGGCAGGGGCGTCTTATCGAGCGATTACAATATTATACGGACGACGGTCTGGAGAATATGATCTCCTACGATTTAGAACGCTATTTTTCCAACCGATGGTTGCTCCGGAACACGGTAACCGCCGATTGGTACCGACAAAGGCATGGCCTCCCCCATTCCCTGGTTTTCGGGCTCTATCAGATAATCAGTCAGAAAAAGGCCATACTCTATGAGGTGGGAAATTATTTCACCACCGAAGGTTCCTATAAAATGACCGATCTGCAGATTCGTTTGCGGTATCGCCGCAGATTCCTTCGCGACTGGCTGGTCTTGGAGGTGGCACCCCAGATAACGTTCCCCGAGGATCACGACAGGAAGGCAAATCCCGGGTTGATTATTCGTTTTGAAGCCAATATCGGTGATCTCTCCGGCAAAGATATCTTTTCAGAGATTTTTTCTTTCTAGCCAGCAGGCTGGTCAAGAATGGCCGGCCACAACGAAACATGAAGGCTCAGTCCCCCGACATGGCAAGGGCAGTATTTTTCAGAGACTTCCATATAAACCGCCCAGCTACCCGAATCTTTCCGATTGCCCAACTTACACAATGATACAACGCCACCGGGCACGTTTTTCCTCTGGTGTCAGCGAAGCCATCGCCGGGCTTGTTGATGGCAGCCTTTGGTACTGAAGGGCCTTGGAGAAGGGATCCAAAAGGTTCCAAACATGCCTCATATATTCTTTCTCCGCCTTGGCCCCATTAAAGAATACGCTCCGTATCCTTTTATATTTCCGGAAAAATGACCGAAAGTCGTTGGCGATGATTGTCGTGTCATCAATGTCCGAATCAAGGCTTCCTTCCCGATGACATGATAGCATCACATCCCAAAGTGCAATGCCATGGGACTCCAAGGCATTGACTCTGTCCGAATAGGAAAGCCCTGCTTCAAGATGAAACAGATTTTCCATAATGGGCCAGAAGGTGTTCCGGGGATGTGCATAGTATTGCTGTCGCCTGAGTGACTCCTTTCCCGGGAAACTCCCCAGGATCAAAACAGTTGCAGTATCGAGTGCAATGGGAGGAAAACAGGTTGTCATTACTTCAACAACAATATAAGGGAGCAAACATATCAAGACATCGAAAAAAAGAGCGGGAAAGGGCGGAAACAGGCAAAAGCATAAAAAATCTACAAACGGAAAAACGACCTGAGTCCCCCTCCTGTTTTTGCCTTTTTCAACTGCGGAAGAATAATGTCACAATTCAATTTAACCATCGCCATGGAAACCATCATTCCCATACTGACCATCAGATACCCATTGTCCGTCCTGCGCAGATAACATCGTCCACGCTCAAAAACGAGATCCATTTCATGAAAATCACCAAGGGAATCAACTATGGTCTTCCAACTGGATTGACTTCGTTGGGGACTGAATTGACCGCCGTCAAGGGATTCAAAGAGAATCTTGCCGTTTTCAGAAAGCAGAACAAGTCCATGAACGCCATCCATGCTAAGAATATCATGGAAAAGATTTTTCATAGCGAGTCGTTACCTTATTCTCCATAATAGCGTCCTGAGCAACATGAAAACTCTCACCATCCTCTCTCGATACCAACAAACCATGAATTCAACCGGCATAGTATCAGGGCGCTGTCTGATACCTGGACCACACCTCACATGATATAACGGTTACATATGCCTGCTTAAAACCTGCAGGATCTTATCTTGCGGGCATTTGGAATTTACCTTAATTACTATCGATGGCTTTCCGGGAACAACGACTTCGTCGGTTGCTTTGCCGCGATCAATATATCCCACCTTAAGCAGACCAAAATTAAACATAGCCCCTAACTCAGAGGTCGATTTAATAATCTGATCGGCATTGTTGTCATGGTAAATATCCTCCATACCGCACTTTTCTCCGATCTCTTTTAGCAACAAATTACGTATCTTATCTATCAGAGACTCTTCAATCTGTGGGGAGGAGACGACTTCATCCGGCAATTCCAGGTCTTCCAACGACGATGTGAGCTCCGGTGTGAGGTCATCTTCCACCGATTCCTCACCCGGAGATTCCATCGCCGGTTCCTCCGCATCCGAGACCTCGGTCACCTGTTCATCTTTCATACCAACGGCCTTCATAATGATAGGCTGTAGACTACTGTTGACGATATTGACTTTGATCGGACACTCATTCCTGATAAAAAGGGTCACATCCTCCCATGTGAAGATGACATAGGCGGCATTAATACCTTTTATCTGACCGACTCTGGCATCGTACAATTTCCCTTCCTTGAAGAAGAGGACACCTCCGCTTCCAGACTGTCTTTCGATGATCCGTATGGTACAGGTCCGTGATTCCATCTCCATCAGCTGGAGAAAAACCACCGGCGACACATTATGCAGGGTCCCCCCTTCTGCCTCCTTTCGCAGAGTGCTTAAGATGACCCTGGCCAGATCATCAACCTGAAACGGCTTGCTGATATAGGCCACGACCTCTTTTTCCTTGGCCAGATTCTGCATCTCTTCCGTACGGTATCCGGAAATGATGATCACCGGGATGTCCGGATACTTGTCGGAAATATGTGTCAAGAGACTGACACCGTCCATCCTCGGCATTTTCAAGTCCAGGACTACCAGCGACACCGAATTTTCTTTGAGTTTGCGGACAGCATCAAACCCATCCTCAGCAAGAATCATCGAAAAGGTGTCGTTGTACTGGGCCAACCTCTTTTGAAGCGCCAGCAACATTATCTGGTCATCATCAACAAAAAGGACTTTACGGATCATCGGAAAAACCTATTGTAGCTCATCTCTTTTTGCGCCGGAGCCTCTCAATTGAGAGACGAATACTGTCCTGCATTCGGGTGATGGCATCCGCCAGATCCCCAATCTCATCCTGTGATGTTTTGATAATCTCGACCGATAGCTCCCCAACGCTGATACGGTTTGCCGCGTCTGTCAACTTACGGATAGGGGTAACAATGGCTCGACTTGCAAAATAGGCAATGATTATAATGCAGATAATGGTTCCGGCAAAGAGCAGAAATGCCGTTGTCTGGGCCTTCTTTAATGCAGCAAACGCCTCGTTTTTGTCCTGTTGAACGGCAAGCGTCCATCCCAGATCGGTTCTCCGGGAAAAACCAATCGAATCTTTGCCGTCAAGACCCTTGAACTCAACCATATCCATGACCTTTTTCCGGGCGGCCAGGACCAACGGATGCCGGCTTAAGTCCTTCTGCTGCTGGACGAATTTTTCGTTCTGATGGGCAATTACCTTTCCATCCTGATCGACGATAAAGACATACCCGGTCTGCCCCTGCTTCCAGTCGACCACGATCTTGGTAATCGCGTCCAGGGTCATGGCGGAGGCCAATACCCCGACAAGCTGACCATTTTTCTTGATCGGAACAGCCACAACCAGGGCCGGTTTGTTTGAGGTTTTGCCTATCAGGTTTTGCCATGCCAAATTCTTGCCGTTTATGATTTCCTTGTAGTACTCCCTTCCGGAATAATCTTTCGGGCCCTCGGTATCGCTTCTGGCAATATTTATTCCCTTAAGATCCATGGTAAACACCAAATACATCCAGGGATACTGTTTCTGCACCTCCCGCAGCAAAACCTGCTGTTCCATTTTGTCCATTGTCTGCATTTCCGGCAGGCCGGCAACCGTATTCAGGACCCGGACATTCTTATCCACCCACTGGTTGACCTCATCGGTCAGGATCTCGACAACCTGGCGGCCCGATCTGCCCGTTTCTTCCTTGATCCGTTCGTTGGTCTGTTTGAAGGTGACGGCAAAATAGGCGATACCGGGCAAAAGGCTGACCAGGAGCATCATCATAATCACCTTGGAGGTCAGACCCAATCCCGATCTTTTGGATACCGGGCTGATCTTTGCCTGGGTCCTCTCCTCTGCAGCAGGGTCATACAGTGATCGTGCGGTCCCACTTCCCGAAGATTCAAAAGTCGGTTCCGACGTCTCAGCCGTGGATGAATACTCCGTCGTTTTCTGTTTGTCGACGATGATAACATTGGAACAGCCTTTACATGTCAGTCGTGCCTGGACTCCTTTGATCTTCGTAGGATCGACCTTATATTTCAGACCACACTCATCACATTTAACTATCATAGATACACTCCTTATCAGCAATAGATGCTACCGAATCAGCCTTCTCTCATTCTCTCTTCCGGACAGCAGATTCAAAATCTCTTATGTTCCTTCCTTCATGATCAGTCGATTGCTCAATATCCTTTTTCTCTGATCTTTTTCAACATCGCCTGTTTGAATTCAATGCGCTTGTCCTCCCGCTGGATTTCCTGGGACAAGTAGTTAACAAGTTCGGCGGTTCGTAATGAAGGAAAATTGTTTATATTGAAACCAAGTTCCTCTAATCCGTCTTCAACAATAATCTCTCCCAATGGCCCGATGGCCACCGACATCCTGGCAATCAAAAAATCCATGAATTCCTGATCAACTATGCTGACCGCTCTCTCGATACCTTCAACCAATTGCAGATTGGTAAGTTTAGTTATCACCTGGCGGATCTCGGCCAGACTGACCCCGATCTTCTGGGCCACCACCCCAAGCGTCATCTTTCCATCCAGGGCCATCAGAACACTCAACATTTGTCCATCAAGGGATAACTGCCCAAGATCACCACGAATGACAGGTTTAAAAACCATCGCTGCTATGCCATCGGATGACAAATCCATTCTTTATCTCCTGTTACAAATATGAAATGTCGAAATCCCCTCACCTCACAACGACCTGACCTCCGCTTTAATCCGAAATAAATATAATCAGATACCGCACAATCACGTTTTGGTCAACGGAAAATCCTGGGAAGCGATAACAGCCGTCCGGCACATGCAGGCCTGTTCCGCCGAAACCCGGTAACGGATTGCGGCCCGTCTGACCACCCCTGTATCTTTTTCTTTTCCCATAACAAAAACTTAGACAAAACTCAAGTGACAAATAAAAACCATCTGTCTTTTCAAAGAGCTTGAAATACAAATAATTTTTCCAGTCTCACTCAACGACAAAACACAGCAACATCCAAATCACCTTTCCACCTTCCGCATGCCCTGATCCAAAAATAAAATTTAGTCGGATTTACAAAGTTATTTTCTTATGTTATCAATATTCTACAAATTCCGTTTTCTATTTGCAAGGAGCAAGGTGCAATTTTAACAATTACCCTCGATTTCGGGCGGTTTTCACAAGTCGAGGTTGACTGTTGGCTTTACAGCCTGTATCTTATCAGAAAAATTGACGAAAGGTAGTATTTCTATTCTTGGGCAAAGGGTATGAGCATCGATATCGAAGCCTTTCTGAAGATCGTGGCGCATGAGGTCGCAGACAAAAGGGTCCCGATAGTGGATTTGATCGCCGTCCAGACCAGAGATCCTTTTAAGGTCCTGGTGGCGACGATCCTCTCTGCCAGAACCAAGGACGAGACAACCGCCGCCGCCGCTGCCCGACTTTTCGCCTCAGCACCTGATCTTCAGCGGCTTGCCGTTCTCTCTGAGGAAAAAATCGCCGGTCTCATCTATCCCGTTGGTTTTTACAGAAACAAGGCAGGCTATCTTGCGCGCCTTCCTGAGGCGCTGGCCAGGTTCGGCAATACGATACCGGATACGGTCGAACAACTGATCACCCTTCCCGGGGTCGGACGGAAAACAGCGAATCTGGTTGTGGCCGTGGCCTTTGAAAAACCGGCGATCTGCGTCGATACCCATGTTCATCGGATCATGAATATCTGGGAATATGTAACAACAACCACCCCGTTGGCAACGGAGATGGCTCTGCGGGAAAAACTGCCTCTTTGTCACTGGCTCACGGTCAATTCATTGCTGGTCGCCTTCGGTCAATCGGTCTGCCGTCCCGTCGCTCCCCACTGCGATTCCTGCCCGCTGGAAAAGGTCTGCCCGAAGCGAGGCGTTACTCCCAGGCGTGCTGTCAAACCCCGCCAGGCCTCCGAAAACAGTATCAAGCGATTTATATCCTGGAATGTGAACGGGATCAGAGCGATAGAAAAAAAAGGATTCGTCGATACGCTGAAGGCATTCGATGCCGACATCATCGCCATTCAGGAAACCAAGGCACAGGAAGATCAGCTTTCGTCGGAATTAAAAAATATCCCCGGCTATACATCCTACTGGCACAGTGCCGTGAAAAAAGGGTATTCAGGTGTGGCCATCTATGCCCGACTGCAACCTGTCAATGTCCTCATCGGAATCGGCGAGCCGGAATTCGACTGCGAAGGCCGTATATTAACCCTTGAATTTTCAAACTTCTTCTTTATCTGCGCCTATTTCCCGAACAGCGCCGAAGGCCTGAAACGGCTTGATTTCAAACTCCGTTTTAATGAGAAATTCTTGCGATTTTCAAAAGAACTGGCCGAGCGCAAGGGGGTGGTGATCTGCGGCGATTACAATGTCGCCCATAAGGAAATCGACTTGAAAAACCCGGAGAAAAATACCGCGAACGCAGGTTTCACACCTGAAGAGAGACAGTGGATGGATATTTTTCTGCAAGCGGGTTTTGTCGACACCTTCAGGATGTTCAACCGGGACCCGGGCCAGTATACCTGGTGGAGTTACCGGTACAATGCCAGATCAAAGGATATCGGCTGGCGCATAGATTATTTTTGTGTGGATCGGGCGCATGACCATATGGTCGAACAGGCCGTGATTCATAAAGACATAATGGGCTCGGACCACTGTCCGGTGGAGATCCTTTTCAGGGCTTGAGGCGCAGGCCCGAACCATCCAAAGACGATCAGATTTTTTTGCGCTACAACTATTTACCACCTCAAGGAGCGACATGGAAACCTACTACAATCCTCTGGATCTCGGAAAATTCGGTGATATCGGTCAAGAGGCCCCCGAGATGGCGAAAAAGTTTTTTGACTACTATGCCGCCGTTTTTGCAGAGGGAGAACTGACCGAACGCGAAAAGGCTCTGATTGCTCTGGCGGTCGCCCATGCCGTACAGTGTCCCTACTGTATCGACGCCTATACCTCGGCCTGCCTGGAAAAGGGCTCAAACCAGGCCGAGATGACGGAAGCGATCCATGTCGCCTGTGCCATTCGCGGCGGGGCATCCCTTGTCCATGGTGTACAGATGATGAACAATTGTCGAAAGGTGTCCATGTAGGCAGCCTGTGTCAAACGACAGCCGCCTGAGAGAGCGCAAGGACCATGGTAGAAAATTTTCAAGAAAAACTCTTGGAACATAAGCTCCTGTTACATCGGAACAAAACCGGTATACTCCAGGTCAATGTCGGCAGTCTCTGCAATCTTGCCTGCCGGCACTGCCATGTCGATGCCGGACCGGGCCGTCGGGAGATTATGCGCAAAGCGACCATGTCCGATGTGATCGACTTTGCAAAACGATTGAGGTTTGAAACCGCCGACATAACCGGTGGCGCCCCGGAATTGATACCGGACCTGGATTACCTGCTATACGGCCTTCGTCCTCTGGTCGACAGGCTTATTCTCCGCACGAACCTGGTTCTGCTCCTCCAGGAACGTTACGCCGCCATCCTGTCTCTGTGCAAGGACCTGAAGGTGGTTCTGACCGCCTCCTTTCCTTCCACCAATGCCAATCAGGCGGATTCTCAGCGAGGGAGAGGGGTCTGGCAGGAAAGCATCGAGATGCTGAAACGGCTCAACACCATGGGCTACGGCCTGCCGGATAGCGGACTGGAACTGAACCTGGTGGCCAACCCGACCGGAGCCTTCATGCCGGTGGAACAATGCCGGGCCGAAAAGAAATTCAGAATGGATCTGGCGAGACGATGGGATATCCAATTCTCCCATCTCTTCACCTTTGCCAATATTCCGCTCGGCAGATTCCACACCTGGCTGGAGAAAACCGGCAACCTCTCGCAGTATATGGAAAAACTTTCATCGGGCTTCAATCCGGCCACCGTAGAAGGCCTCATGTGCCGCTCCCTGATCAGCGTGTCCTGGAACGGCACCCTCTATGATTGCGACTTTAACCAGGCCGCAGATCTTCCTTATACAGGACAAAAGGTCAATATAACAACGGTCACGGAACTTCCTCAGGGAATACCGATCGAGGTTGGAGACCATTGCTATGCCTGTACGGCCGGTGCCGGATTCACCTGAGGCGGGGCCATAACCTCCTAGTTCGGGAGGGAAGGTACAATGCGTCCGACAGGCACACTCTCTTTCCCCATGGCGGCATCGCAAAGAAAGGGATACCGACCGTCGAAGGATATCGGGACAAAGCCGGGTTTACCAAACCAGGGCCTGTGCGGTTGCAGAAGGCAGGCCACCGAACACGACCGAAATCACCACCGGCAATATCAAACGAGGATACCGTGCAATCATTTTTCAACCTGAAAAGATACCTGTGCTTTTCCATTCCTTCTTTCCTTCTTCCGTTCGTTGCGGCAACACAGGTTCATGCCGCGCAGGAAACCTCGGTCGGAGGAAAAATCGTCAATTTTCTCGAACCGCTGCTGCCGGTTTTTTCCGGCAATCTTTGGGTAAAAGGCGGACTGACCATCCTGATAACCTTCATCGTAGCCTCCTTCCTTACCTGGCTGCTCTTCAGGATACTGAAACGTCTTGCCGCCGCAACAAGGTACGATCTCGATGATCGCATCGTCCTGCTGCTTCGCTCCCCGGTCTACTATTCTCTGTTGGCGACCGGTATCTCAACCGGAATCGACATCATGCCTCTGTCGGCAAACATAACCCTGTTTTCAGGGCGATGCATACAATCGATCGGTGTTGTGATCTGGGTCATCTTCTTTGTCAGACTGGCGACCCTGCTGCTGAAGCGTCTTGCCGGCCTCACAGACAAATATACCTTTATCCAGAACCGCACGCTCACCCTGTTCGACAATATCGCCAAGGTCTTCATCATGGGCTGCGGCACCTATGCGATCTTCGTTATCTGGAAAATCGACATGACCGCCTGGCTCGCCTCGGCAGGTATCGCAGGAATTGCGGTCGGTTTTGCGGCCAAGGATACCCTATCCAACCTCTTCTCCGGGGTTTTCATCCTGGCCGACACCCCATATAAGGTGGGTGACTATATCGTTCTCGATAGAGGCGACCGCGGCAAGGTAATCCATATCGGTCTGCGCAGTACCCGTATCCTCACCCGCGATGATGTGGAGATCACCATTCCCAACTCTATCATCGGTAATACCACCATTATCAACCAATCCGGGGGGCCGTCCCGTAAACTGCGCATACGGTTAAAGGTCGGAGTTGCCTACGGCTCGGACATCGATCTTGTCCGTGCGATTCTCCTGTCCATCGCTACGGAAGACCCCTTTGTCTGCAAATCACCGGAAGCGAGGGTGCGCTTCAGGCTCTTCGGCGCTTCCAGCCTTGACTTTGAACTGCTCTGCTGGGTGGAGGATCCGGAGTTGTGTGGCCGGGCCATGGATAGTCTCAATGATGCAATCTATAAGAAATTTGCCGCGAACAACATCGAAATTCCCTACGCCAAGCAGGATCTGTATATCAAGGGGCTGCCCGAACATCTCAATCTCCTGCCGCCGAAAAAAGAATGACACCTTCTATCCGGCATAGGAATCAAGCCGGAGATGTTGGATGAAAAACGGTCGAAATTCGTCACTGCGATGACTGACGAAGAGAATTGTGGAGAGTTTTTGACCGGCAATCCTCTCAAGAAGATCGAGAATGGCATGTCGGTGGATATCGTCCAACCCCTGGGTCGGCTCGTCAAGGATAAGAAGTTTCGGGCTTTTTATCAATGCCCGGGCGATGAGCACCAGCCGTTGCTCAGCAAACGGGAGCGCCCTGAACGAGACGCCCGCCTTAGTCCGAAGACCAATCCAGTCAAGCCAGTGCATGCCGACCCTGACCTCGGACTCGTGTACCGTTTTGTACAGGCCTATTGAGTCGTACAGACCGGAGAGAACCACATGCAACGCACTGCCGGGTACGTGGTGATCCCTATGAAGGCCCGGGGAGATAATTCCCATATGCCTTTTGATATCCCATATCGACTCCCCCGTTCCCCTCCGCCTGCCGAAAATCCGCAGATTATTGCTGTAACATTTGGGATTGTCTCCGCAGATGATGTCCAGCAACGTCGACTTCCCGCAACCATTCGGCCCGGTAACAAGGGTATGGTCACCTGTTCGGATACGAAAATCAAGCCCTGCAAAGAGTATCCTGTCACCATAGCCGGCGGAGCCTTGGCTTAAAAAAATGAGTTCTTCTCCCCGCCCTCCGGGGATGACCGCCCGATCATGATAGATCTTCTCGATCTCCGGGATGCCTGCCTCCGTGGAGTCCGGTCCGTCGGAGAGAGAGGGAAAAACCAGATCCCTGGGACCGGCCATTTCAAGCTGTCCCGAGTGGATAACCCCCAGGTGACTGCACCAAAGCGGAATGTCATGCGTCGAGTTGACGGTGAGAATCAACTCTATCCCCCGCTCCGGCAAGCGGCATAGAGCCTGGTCAAGCTCCCGACAACTCCGGTGGTCCAGACCGTCATAAGGATTCTGGATAATCAGCGTTGTCGCCCCGCCGATCAGTTCCCGGAGAAGGATGAGCTTTCTCGACTGCCCGGAACTCAGCTGCCTATACCCCACATCCAGGCAGCAATCCATACCAAAGGTGCGGAGAAGGAAGAGGTGTAACCCATGATCGGGAATAAACTCGCTGACCAGGGTTCCCGGATCGACCCTGTCGAGGAAATCGGTATCGTCTTTTCGCAGCTCGTCTTCGAAGATCTCCTGCTGGATCTGGAAGGATACTATTCCCGGACGATCCGGAAGCTCGAGGATATCGGCATGCCACGCGTTCAGTCGTGCCGATAACAGGCCGACCAGCTCGTCGATTCCGGAGTGGTTCTCGCCATAGATACACCAGGACTCTCCACGTCGGGTTATCAGCTCATCGACCCGCAGACCCTCAAGGCGAAGATTTTTTATATACATGAAAAATGATAACCTCGTAAAAACCCCTAAACACTGCAGGGGCAACACGACATTTCAACAAGTTACAACGATGAACCGTCGGCGGAGTGGGGTTTTTACGAGGGCGACAAAAATTATATCTTGAAAGCGTCGACCACCTTTTTCAACGCATTGGCCATCCGCAGGAGATCGGCACTGCTGGTTTCGACCCCGGTGCTGTTATGGGTGATCTCATCGGCTGCAGCACTGACCATGGTAATATCCTTGGTTATCGTCCCGGCAACCATGGTGACCTGGCTGACGTTTTCGTTGACCTCGGTCAACCCCATCGCGGCTTGATTGATATTGTTGGCGATTTCCTGCGTGGCAGAAGATTGCTCACCGACAGCGGTGGAGATGGTGGCGACGATCTCGTTCACGCTGTTGATGATATTGGCAATGTCTTTGATCTCCTGCACATTGGTCGTCGTCGTCCTCTGGACGTCATCTATCTTCTTCTTGATGTCCAGGGTGGCCAAGGCCGTCTGCTTGGCCAGTTCTTTGATCTCATTGGCCACAACGGCAAAGCCCTTTCCCGCCTCACCGGCACGGGCCGCCTCAATGGTGGCGTTGAGGGCCAGGAGGTTCGTCTGTTCGGATATCTCGGTTATGGTCTCAGTCACTTTGCTGATCGCATCGGCCGATGCACCAAGTTCGGCCATACGTTCCGTTGTCTTTTCAGCCTGCTGCACAGCTTTTTCGGAGATGTTATGGGCCGTTTCGGCATTCCTGGCAATTTCGGTAATGGTTGCGGTCATTTCCTCTGCAGCACTGGCAACCATGGTGGTGTTGGTCGTGGATTCTTCCATGGCCGCCGCCACGTTATTGAGATTTACGTTCATCTCCTCCGCAGCGGTTGCCACGTGGACCGAACGGGTTGACGTCTGGCCGGCACTCTCGGCTAATTTTTTTGCAATTTCCGAAAGAATCCGGGACTCATTGCCGACTGTGGCAGTATTCTGAGATATGACGGAGATGATCCCCTGAAGTTTTTCAATGAAGATATTGAACCAGCGGGCCAACTCAGCCATCTCGTCTTTCGATTTGATCACGATTCGTTTGGTGAGATCGCCCTCACCCTCGGCGATATCCTCGAAATTGACGATCATGGCGCCCAGGGACCTGGAAATGCCCATGACAATAATCAGACAGAGTGTAATGATACCGATGAAAATAAACCCTGTTACGGTCAACATATAGATGATGTTCGTTTTCGTTTCCGCGGATATGGCCTGGCTCATCTGCTTCGTATAGGCCGCTATATCATCAAGATAGACCCCGGTACCGAGCCACATATCGGTCCCCGGAATCATCTCGGCATAACTCAGCTTTGGTGTTTCTTCGGCGCCGGGTTTGGGCCAGACGTAACTGACGAAGCCCCCGCCTTCCTTGGCCCTGTCTCGTAAGCTCTTAATCACATAGACACCGTCTCTATCCTTGGTGTCGCCGAGATCTTTCCCTTGCAGTTCTTTTTTCGGAGGATAGGATACATTGACCGTTCCTTCATAGACAAAAAAATAGCCGGACTTATCCTTTTCAAAGCTGATGCCCCTGTTCATCTTGCGGATTATTTCGATCTGGGCCTTTTTGTCCGTGACACCTTCAACGGCATTACCGATTGAAACGGCCATCGCATGGCTGGCAACCTGAATCTTCGCCTTCTGATCCGCAAGCATAACCCTTTTGGCCTGCTCAATTCCGGTGTCCCGGGATCTTGTCCCGATCTTTTGGGCAAAAAAGGCCATGACAATAAAGAGGAGACATATTGAAGCGATGATAAGATACATGCGCTGTCTAACGGTCAATCGATTCAGCATATCAGCCTCCCGGCAATAAGGTTTGTCTTGGAAGGAAGCATGCGCCACGGATATCCTACTCTCGATCCCAACGGTCTCCCATCCACCATGCGCTTACCTCCGAAAGATCCGGAACCCTGTCATAAGGAGAAGCGTACTTGATTGAATTATATACTATAAATTCAATAATGAGAAAGAATTTTTCAAAAAAGTAAAAAAGTGACCGCCATGCCCGAATACCTGGGAAATTTATCCGTCTCTTCGAACGGCTCCGCACAGGCTTACAAATGCAGCGAGGTTTTCATAGGTTTGCGCACCGACAAGCTTGTGTTCATCCATAAGCAGGGTAGGAACTGCTGTAATCCCGGCTATTCGCGCATCATCCCAATCTTTTTCAACTCTTTGGGCATAGGTGCGCTCCAAGAGCACCAACTCCGTCTCCTGGGGAGGAAGACCCGCAGCATGTGCCAGATCAAGCAGAACCCGATGTTCAGCCAGGTTCAGTCCGTCGGCAAAGTAGGCCCTGAAGGCTGCTGTATGAAAGGTATCCCCTTTGCCTCTATCAACCGCCCAGAGCCCCAATTCCTGGGCAAGTCTGCTGTTATACGTTTTGGTCCTGGTTGTAAAGGGAAGACCAAGGTCTTCGGCTGTCCGACGTAAATGATCCAGCATTGCGGCAATCTTTTCCGGATTTGTCCTGAAGAGATCCATCAGCGACCGTCCTTCCTGCGGTGTTTCGGGATGGAGGGGAAAGCTCCGCCAGCGGACGGTTATCTCATAGTCCTGTTGCAGCTTTTCAATACGCCCGGTAATGAAATAGCACCAGGGTCAAATATAATCGGAAAAGACTTCCAATATTTTGTTGTCACTCATTTTTTCCTCGACAAAGTAGGGTGATCGCCTTGTATCGGCAAAACGGGATCGAAGCGGGCAATCTCATGTATCGATTGTAAAAAAACAAATAAGTACCGCCCGAGACAAGATCAATGGCGGCAGGACCTTTAGATCCCCGTCCCGGCGCGATCAAGTCTGACCCCCTCAAGGGCAAGCATCCGCACCTTGGTCTTCACCCCGCCGGGTGCGGAAAATCCTCCGGGCTTTGAGTCTGCCGACAGGACGCGATGACAGGGGACGATCAGCGGGACCGGATTCCGGGCCAGGGCCTGGCCTACCGCCCTTGCCGCACCGGGATGGTCCATCATTCGGGCAAGCTCTCCGTAGGTCACGGTCCTTCCGGCGGGAATCTGCCGGCAGGCCGTATATACCTGCCGGGAAAAGGACCGTATATTGCCGAAGTCCACCGGAATATCGCTGAAATCCTGGGGTTCACCTGCCAGGTGCGCACCCACCCTTCGCAGTATCCCTGCAAGGAAAGGACAGGACACCTCGGATCTTGTTCCCTGAGTTTTGCGGATCAGCAGTTCCTCGGTGGCACCGGCAGTGCTATCCGGCAGCTGAAGGCGGGTGACGGCAATTCCGGCAGGGGTGGGTTGACCCTCTTTCCAGGCTATCGCACAGGCGCCCAACATCGTATCAAAGAGGCAGTAAAAGGTTCGTGGCATGTCTGTCTCCATCGGTTTTATACAGGTCAACCCCTGCGGGAAAAGCCCGCCGAGTCGATGAGCTTGCGGTGCCCGGCAGGAAATCCGTAATCGGCAAGCTCTTTCGGGCTGACCCAGCGAAAATCCTGAGCGGCATGCAACGCCGGTTCGACACAGTCCCCTTTCAATCGGCAAAAAAAGCCATGCAGCGTCACCTTATAGCGCATATAGTGGTGAACGACTGTCGATATCGGATCCGCAACCTCCACACTAAAGCCCGTCTCTTCCATGAACTCCCGAATCACCGCCTCTTCGGGTGTCTCGCCCGTCTCCAATCGGCCGCCGGGAAATTCCCACAGGCTCCCCCAGACATCATCGGCCATCCGCTGCTGAATAAAGATTTTCTCCCTATATATAAGGACCCCGGTGGCCATCTCCATCGGGATGATCTTTCCTGATGGGGACATTACAGGACGATCTTGAACACGACCGGCATGCAGTGCAGCACAACAGCCGGCCACAGGGCAATCGTCGCAGAGCGGCATCTTCGATGTGCAGACGAGCCCGCCCAGATCCATCAAGGCCTGATTGAATAGCCTGGCCTTGCCTGCAGGCAGCAGCCTTGTCGCCAGATCATGGATCCGCTTTTTCGTTGCCGCTTTTTTTACCGGCCCGTCGATATCGAAAAGTCTGGCAAGCACCCGTTCCACATTGGCGTCAACCACGGCAATATCCAGGTTATAGGCAATGCTGGCGACGGCTGAGGCGGTATACGGTCCGATCCCCGGCAGGGCCAGCAGGTCATCAGGGTTTTCAGGAACCCTGGCCTGATGCCGTTCAACCATGATCCGGGCCGCCTTCTGCAGATTTCTGGCCCGGGCGTAATAGCCGAGCCCCTCCCATTGTTTCAGGATATCCTGCTCATCGGCTTCAGCCACCGCTGAGATATCCGGAAACCGCGCCAGCCAGTGCTGAAAATAGATAACCCCTCGCTCCATCTGGGTCTGCTGGAGCATGATCTCCGAGATCCAGACGTGATACGGGTCATACTCCTTCCGCCACGGCAGGTCCCGCGCTGCAGTATCAAACCAGCCGAGAAGAGCCTCGCGTATCGCCAAAATCCTCAAATCCATCCGTATCCACCATCCTCCTTCCAGTCCGGATTCGTCGGGAAAAGAAATCGTATCCGGGGCAACACTCTATACAATTGCAACGATATCTGCTATAAGTCAACAGTCATCCAACCATGGTGATCATCGACATGACCACCTCAACCCAAACCGACATCCTTTATTATGACACATAAAATCCAAATGACTACTCCTTTGGTCGAAATCGATGGCGATGAAATGACCCGGGTCCTTTGGCCGATGGTCAAAGAAAAATTACTCATGCCGTTTATCGATCTCAAGACCGAATACTACGATCTCGGCATCAAAGAACGCGACCGGACCGAGGATCAGGTCACCTTCGATGCCGCAAACGCGATCAAAAAATACGGCGTCGGGGTCAAAAATGCAACCATCACCCCCAATGCCGAGCGCGTCAAGGAGTATAATCTGAAACAGCAATGGCGATCCCCTAACGGTACCATTCGGGCTGCCATGGACGGCACCGTTTTTCGAAGGCCGATCATGGTCAAGAATATCAAACCTGCTGTACGTACCTGGGAAGAACCCATCGTTGTCGGCCGCCATGCCTATGGGGATGTCTACAGGAACGCGGAGATCTTCACCGAGGCGGGAGGCAGGCTGGAGATTGTCGCCACCGATAAAAACGGTACCGTCCTGCGCGAGACGATCGTCGAAATTGACGGACCGGCCATCCTGCAAGGCATCTATAACACCGATTCTTCGATCCGGAGTTTTGCCCGGGCCTGTTTCGAATACGCCCTGGATCTGAAGATCGACTGCTGGTTCGCCACGAAGGATACGATCTCCAAGATCTACGATCAACGCTTTAAAAACATCTTTGAAGAGGTCTTTGCCAAGGAGTATAAGACGAAATTCGCAGCCGCGGGCATCGAATATTTTTACACGCTGATCGACGATATTGTCGCCCGGATGATGAAGACCAAAGGCGGTCTGCTTTGGGCATGCAAAAATTATGACGGCGATGTGATGAGTGACATGGTGGCCTCCGCCTTCGGCTCGCTGGCAATGATGACGTCGGTCCTGGTCTCTCCCAAAGGCTTATTCAAATATGAGGCGGCCCACGGGACCGTCCAGCGCCATTACTACAAACACCTGAAGGGGGAGAAGACATCGACCAATTCGGTCGCACTGATCTATGCCTGGACCGGCGCCCTGCGAAAGCGGGGAGAGCTTGATGGAATCGAGGGCCTTATCGTCTTTGCCGACACGCTGGAGAAGGCGGTCATCGAGTGTATTGAAGAGGGCTATATGACCGGAGACCTGGCCCTTATCTGCGATCCGCCGGCAGTGAGGATTCTTGATTCCACGGAATTTCTCGACGAACTGGCGGTTCGGCTCGCAAAAAAAATGCAGAAAGTGAACAAGGACCTCCCGATCAATATGACATAGCGGACTGCATCTTACCGGGTCTTTTTTATCAAGGATCCGGTAAGATGGCCTACAGGGCAATCAGAGCATCGACAGTTGCCGCCAGATCTGTCATACCCACCCCCTCAAGGCCTGCCTGCAGTGAGCGCAGCACCTCACGGATTATCCCGATCTTGGGTCTGGCTGAGAGCATCTGTACCTCGATGGTCTTGACGTCGATGACCATTTCCTCGATCCGCTCAAAGCTCGTTGTCTGGCATTGAACACCTGCTCGTATATCGGCAAGCACCTTTTCCACTGCCTGCCGGCCCGCGAACGCAAGGATGGGTCCATCCCCCAGCTGCAGACCGGCTGATGCCGTATCCTTCCCGGCTCCCGGCCCCCGAATCAACTCCAGGCCTTCGGAGGTTATGCCGATCCCTCCGGAAAGGGTCTTGAGTTCCACCCAGCCCTGGACGATCAAATCCTCTGCCAGTGCACCGGCTTCAGCCTTTTCAAGCCCCACGGCCTCTCCCACATCAAACATCGATACCTGCTGCGTGGTATCGCCCTGAGTTCTTATCGAGAGCTCTTCAAGATAGCGTTTCGCCTCAGGATTTTCAATATCCATTTATCACCTCATCCACTCTGAGATTGCTCTTGCCCCGGCACCGAGCCCCGGCCCGATTTCCATCATCCTCTTCAACTTACAACATGCGAAGATTCTTCCGGATCAGTTCTCGCAGCGACTTCGGCACCTCGGTTTCATCGGCATACACGAGCCAATGGGAAACGACCTCGGTCACCTGGTTGACGATGGCCTCTGCCTGCCTGTCTTGAATCGATGCCGTCAGGGCACAGGCCTTGAAATCCCGGCGTTCGTATCCGTCGCGTTTGCCGTTCATGGTCATCTGATGACATGCCGTCCAAGTGCCGGTCGGATTATAGCTATAGGTTAGATCAAAGGCGGGTGCAAGGAACCATTGTCCCTGTCTATCCATCAGAAAGGCAATATTTTTCGTATGATCGTCATGGTTGCGGGCGACAATGTTGAAGACCATTCTCCGGTACTGCTCCTCAATGGCGCTTTCCGGCAGTCCCAACTGTCTGATCACCTCAAATACCTGCTCATAGGAATGGGACCCAGCCCGATTGGTATCGTAATGGGCCAACGCGCAAAGAGACTGCATGTGGAGCCTGCCGCCGCCTGTCGGCCGATCGAAACGCCTGGTCATAAAGTGGTTTCTTCCGTTTTCTTTCAAGAGCCGGCAGGCGCTCATCGTAATCCCGGCGTCGGCGGCCATTCGCGAGTAAGCAAATTCTACAGCTCCGAACCCGCGCGGGTCATCGACGTCCTTGTCTCTATTGCCGCGAACACCGTCCAATTTCAACAGCCAGTGCTCAAAACCCTCGCCCACCCGTGACCGGCTGTAACAAATTTCATGCGTCTGCGGATGCCAGGCGATGAGCACCTTGGCCCGGGCACCGCCTGCCACGGTCCCGGCCGCCAGCAGATCCTTGAACGCCTGCCTGCCATTGATGTCGGGAAGAGGGCGGGAAGACCTTTTATGGTACAGCAATATTTCTGAAGCGAGATCAACAAGCGCGCCGATCCGGACGGGATCTCCCCTATCGTGGTCGAATTCGGTTGCCGGAGCAAATTCGAGGGCGCCCATGCCCCATTCTCCCATGGCGCACAGACGCTGCACCGCATTAAAGGTCTCCGGTCTCCGTCCCTGCAAGGTCAGCCAGGTGTCGATCAGGATGGTCCCGAATTTATCGGGAAGCGAATCGGCCAAAAGTCCCGGAAGCCCGCGATAGGTCCCGGGTGAAAGTTCCGGGAATTCGTAGACGGCGGGAGCAAGCGGCATCACCAGGGGGGAGATGCCGATCCCGCCGGCGATAAAAGCAGGATCGTATTCAAAGGCGGCAACACCCTCTCCTTCTTCGAGCGAAACCGTACCGACGGTCTTTCCCCACAATCTGACCTCGGCTACCGTCCGCATCGTCCGTTATCGTCATCCGACAAGAGATCTGCCTTTTCCATGGCCATACGCCCTTTCGCCTCTTATTTTATGCCGCATCCTAAAGGGTAATCATCGGCCTTTACACCTTCCCCTCCCGACAGGAGGGCAATCCGAGAAGAGGAATTCGACACGATCAACGGGTGACAAACGTCCTCAACCGGAGCCTTTCCCGCTCAGGGGCTCGTCGACACGGTGATATCTCCATACCAGGCCACGGCACTCTCCCCTGTATTATCGGTATCGGTCATGATGGCGACGGCACCGACCCTATCCGGTCGTCTGCCGAACAGGCGGCGGTAATCGGCCAAGATATCACGCTTTTCATCTACCCACCGGCCGGCCATTCCGGGGCCGGATTCCACCGCAATCATCATGGCATGATTGGTAAAGGCATTGGCCAGAGAGCTTCCCTTGGCCAACCGGTTGGCCCAGATATAGTTGATGGCTTTGGTCTGCCAGAAGAAACGGCCGGGAAAAACGACATAGACCCTGGCCGCGTAATCATCACCGGCTTTTGTCCTGCCGTCGCCTTTTTTCAGTATGTGGTCAATCTTCCATGACCAGTGCAGATACCTGTAGCGTGCAGGATCGAAGGAGAGTTTTCTCACCAGCCCCGAGGCCGCGGCCTTGCTGGTTGCCTGAACTACGACAGTGCGTTGATCCCTGACCAGACGATAGACCGTATGGCCCTTGAAAACCTCGGGCATCCAGCCGGCAAGACCAGTCTGGCTGAACTCTCCGACCATCAGATCTTCGGCATTGCAGGAAACAGCCGCCGATACGGTTATGACCGTCAGGATGGACAACAACAAGCGAAGCGACCTGAAAAAATCCATGGAATCAAACACCGACAGAACCTTCGGCAAGACGTCCATACGCATTTCGGCGGCCATTGCAAGAGGCTATCCACATGGCCCATACGCCGCAGCGATTACGGGTAATGTGATTGTTCAAGGCCCTGCAAGCCGTAGCCAAGGATATGATGATGCCAGGGGAGCTCACATTCCGGAGTACAGTTCCAGGACCCGGTCACGGGTCATGATCTTTTGCCACTCCTTGCCGAGACAATTTTCCCACAGCGGAGCAAGGCCCAAGGCCACGGTCGTCATTTTCTCCATCGCCTCGGCATTGAGATCTTTGGTCAGATTTCTGGGCAGAGAGATCCCGTGTCTCTTTATCATCCGCCTGAATTCCTTCACCCCTTCGGGATAAAGGTCTTCCAGATAATCAAAGGTTATGCAGCAGCCGATACCGTGATGCGTCCCCAGGACAAAAGAGAGGCCATACGAGAGGGCATGACAGGCCCCAACCTGCGAATATGCAATCGACATGCCGCCGAAATACGAGGCCATCATCAGTTTGTCGTCACTATCCGGGTGCTCTCCTAAAAAGACCTGACGGCAGAGATCCAGCGATTTTTCTCCATAGGCCCTGCTGAATTCATTGAGATAGGTGCCATGAAGGGATTCGATATCGTGGATATAACAGTCCATACCTGTATAGAACCACTGGGCCTTGGGCACACCTGCGATAAGTTCCGGATCCAGGACCATCTGATCGAAAAGGGTGAAATCCGAATTTATCCCGAGTTTCTTTTCCGGACCTGTCAGCACCGTTGTTCTGGACACCTCCGCCCCGGTTCCCGACAGCGTCGGTATGCCGACATGATAAACTGCGGGATTCTGAATGAGATCCCAGCCTTGGTAGTCGGAGGCAGAGCCGGGATTGGTGAGCAGAAGCGATACCGCTTTGGCGATATCCATGGTGCTGCCGCCCCCGATACCGATGATCCCGTCCGGCTGTATCGGGTCATAGGACCGAATCTTTGCCACCAGTTGATCGATATATTTGGTTTTTGGCTCATCGTCGACATTGACATGCAATAGCAGATCCTTCCCTCTCAGCGGAATCCTTCCTTCCAGTTTTTTCCCCTTAAAGACATCGTCGAGTACGAAAACGATAAAGGAGTCTTTTTGGATGCGCTTAGCAGTTAGAATGTCATCGAGTTGGTTGAAGGAGCCGCGACCAAAAATAATATTTGGCACTATAGCGAAATTTCTATACATAATAAATATTCCCTGATCGTAAATAGTAATAAGTTACATTGAGCCGACTGGAGAGTAATCCGGGCTAATAGTAATGCATTTGCCTAGTGATGTCTTCTCCTTTTGCTCATCGAACGTCTCCTGGTGATTCAATACATCCCATATAAAACAGTACCCATTCCATCATTGACGGATCAATCGGACATGGCGATGACGAGGAACACCCGGATAAACAGAGGGTTCAGCCATCGCAGGACAAAATTCACCCTTTATTTAACGGGGAGGGCGTCAAGAGGAAGGGGCCTTCTCATCAGAAAGCCCCTTTGGGGAAACCAAACGAAGAAAGTATCAAAACTGTTCTTCCTCCGTTGATCCCTTCAAGGCCTCTACAGAGCTTTCACCCTGCGAGATGGTAGTCATGACCCGGTCAAAATATCCGGTTCCCACGAATTTCTGATGGCTGGTCCCAAGATATCCTTCGGATCTTTCATGCTTGAATTCTTCCTGCTGAAATTTCGAATACGCAGCCATTCCCTGCGTCTTGTACCCACGAGCCAGATCGAACATTCCCAGATTCAGCGTGTGAAATCCCGCCAGCGTCACAAACTGGAATTTATATCCCATTGCCGCCAGTTCTTGCTGGAAGATTGCGATTGATTGTTGGTCAAGATGGGCCTGCCAATTGAAGGAGGGGGAACAGTTGTAGGACAGCAGCTTATCCGGAAATTCCTTTTTAATTCCTTCGGCAAACAATCTGGCTTGTTTCAGGTCCGGTTTCGATGTTTCACACCAGATCATATCGGCATAGGGCGCATAGGCGAGTCCCCTGGCAATGGCTGCTTCGACACCCCCTCTGAAATGATAAAACCCTTCCGATGTGCGAGGACGATCAAAAATAAACGGACGATCCCTTTCGTCGATATCGCTGGTCAACAGCTTGGCTGCGTCCGCATCCGTTCGGGCGATCAGAACCGTCGGCACATCACAGATATCCGCTGCCAGCCGGGCGGCCACCAGTTTGGTGATGAACTCAGTGATCGGAACCAGGACCTTTCCTCCCATATGGCCGCATTTTTTTGCGGAGGCCAACTGATCTTCGAAATGTACCCCTGCGGCCCCGGCATCAATCATCGCCCTCATCAGTTCAAAAGCGTTCAGAGGGCCGCCGAATCCGGCTTCGGCATCGGCGATTATCGGAGCGAACCAGTAGGGTCCATTTTTTCGGCAATCCAGGACCTGAATCTGATCCGCCCGGCGTAAGGCATTGTTGATACGACGGACGACGGCCGGAACGCTGTTGGCGGGATACAGGCTCTGGTCCGGATACATCTCGCCGGCCAGATTGTTGTCGGCCGCCACCTGCCAGCCGCTGAGATAAATGGCTTTAAGCCCGGCCTCGACCTGCTGGACGGCTTGGTTCCCGGTCAAGGCCCCCAGGGCAGGGATAAAGTCATCGGTCTTCAGAAGATGCCACAACCGTTTTGCCCCGACATTGGCGTAGGTAAAGTCCACTCTCAAGGTGCCTCTCAGGTGCAGGACATCCGAAGGGGTATAGGGACGTTTCACTCCCTTCCACCGGGTATCCGTTTCCCATCGCTCTTCCAGTTCGTCTATTTCAGTAAAATCAATTTGATGACACGTCAGTTTTTTTTCTAATTCTATGGCTTTTTCTTCAATCGTCAGCATAATGAACTCCTTTTGTCATGATGAAATCGGATCAAGTCGGACCGATACGGGTCAATCCAAATGATCGTAGGCACTTAACGTCAGAAATTCTTCAAGTTCATTGTGTAAAATAATTTCCCTGAACAGGTTCACAGCCGCTGGAAAGTTTCCTTTCTCCAATGCCTCGTCACCGATCTGAGATCTGATTTTATGTACCTCTTCCTCAACTATCCTTTCGAATAAGGCCGTAGTAACCTTCCGTCCATCTTCAAGTACACCTTCAGGCAGATGGAGCCATTGCCAGACCTGAGCCCTTGAGATTTCCGCAGTGGCGGCGTCTTCCATCAAGTGGTTTATCGCAACACAGCCGTTACCCGAAAGCCAGGACGCCATGTACTGAATGCCCACGCTGATATTGGTCCGAAGTCCTGTTTCAGTAATCTTTCCCCGGGGAGGTTCCAGGAGGTCTTTTCGCGTCACCTGGACATCTTCGCGTTTTTTTTCTATCTGGTTCGGCGCCGGCATCAGCCGGTTAAAGATGTCCAGTGCAACAGGCACCAGGCCGGGGTGGGCGACCCATGTTCCGTCATGGCCGTCGCCGGCCTCCCGTGTCTTGTCGTCACGCACTTTCAAAAAGGCCTTTTCATTGGCCTCGGGCTGGTCTTTGATGGGGACCTGTGCCGCCATCCCGCCGATGGCATGGGTCCCTCTTTTATGGCAGGTCTTTATCGCCAGAAGAGAATAGGACCGCATACAGGGACTCGTCATGGCGATATCCGACCTGTCCGGGAAAACATAGCCCGGAACCTTCGAGAAGCGTTTGATAAAGCTGAATATATAGTCCCATCGGCCGCAGTTTAAACCGGCCATATGTTCCTTTAATTCATAGATGATCTCATCCATCTGAAATGCGGCAAGCAGGGTCTCGATGAGGACCGTGGCCTTGATGGTTCCCTGCGGTATCCCAAGATCATGCTGTGCTTTGATGAAGACATCATTCCATAAACGAGCCTCAAGATAGCTCTCCATTTTAGGAAGGTAGAAATACGGCCCCGAGCCTTTGTCAATCAATGCCTTGGCATTGTGAAAAAAGAACAGGCCGAAATCGAACATACTCGCCGAAACAGGCTGTCCATCCACGGTAACGTGCTTTTCGATCAGATGCCAGCCCCTGGGACGAACGATGAGGGTGGCGGTTTTTTCATTCAGACGATACTCTTTGCCATCGTCACTGATCAGCTGAATCGATCCGCCAACGGCGTCCCGCAGGTTGATCTGGCCTTGAACGGTCCCCTCCCATGTGGGTGAATGGGAATCCTCAAAATCAGCCATGAAGGTATGGGCTCCGGAATTCAAGGCATTGATGACCATCTTCCGCTCCACGGGTCCGGTGATTTCAACGCGTCTGTCCTTGAGATCGTCGGGGACAGGACCGACGATCCATTCAGCGTCACGGATCTCCTGGGTCTCGGGAGGAAAATCGGGTAGTATGCCGTTGTCGATATCTTTCTGGACGTGTTTCCGTCGCTCGAGAAGCTCCCTGCGCCTGGACTCAAACGTCCGGGCCAGACTACCGACAAAAAATAGGGCCTCCGGTGTAAGGATGCCCTCAAAATCAACAGAAACAGGCGCCGATATGGAAATATCGTTTGTCTTAGATAATGGTCTCATACACACATCCTTTACCTGTTGTTAAAAAGACGTTGAAACGAAGGAATGAGAGAGAACAGGGCGAAAATCGGGAAAACCTAACAAACAAGGTGAAAAGACTATAAGAAGTTACGGCATGCCTGTCAACACGGGCTCCCCCCATTTTCAAATCCTATTCCAGTAAAGCGGATATCCTTCCATGAAGGGAGATAACCGCCGTATCCACCTTCAGGATGCGCGACCCCAGGGAAAAGGCCGAAAACCCCTGATCAAGAAATCTGCCCACTTCATACTCGACCCAGCCTCCTTCCGGCCCCACGGCCAACAGAATCCGCCCGTTTTTGCCGGTCAGGACCTCTTTTAATGTCCGGTCCCCATGGGGATGTGCGACAAGACAATGGGTATACTCCGGCATCAAGGAAGGAAGAACGTCTTCGACAAAGGGTTTGAATCGTGGGAAAAACCTTACCTCAGGCAGGACGGTTTCCATGGCCTGCTCAAGACCGTGCACCAGATGCTGCCGATAGGAATCCTCCAGAAGCAGTCCGGCCTGCCAGAAGCTTTTTTCAACCCTGTTGGCATTGATGACTGTAACGGAACCGAACCCCAGGGCAGCCGCCTGACTGAAGATACGCCTCAACATAATGGGCCGGGGAAGAGCCAGCAGCAGATCAATGGGGGGCCTTTTGGCCGGCAGCTCACAAAGATCAAGGGACAGTTCGACGCGACCGCCCCTTCCTTTCGTCAGGCCAAGGACCGTGCCGGTCCCTTTCCTTCCGTTTATTATGCCAACCCGGACGCTGTCTCCCGGTTTGCATTTCAGGATTCCGATAATATGCTGCGCGCGATAATCCGTCAAGACGACCTTATCCCGGGCCGCCTCCTCGAAGGTTACCAGAATGATATTCATACGCCTTCACTGCTCTTCCAAGTGGGGAATTCGTTATTTCCGCTCAATGCCAATCGATTCCTCCGAGAATTTGAAAATGTTCGGCTGAAAACTCTATACCAGCTTATGCCAAGAGGCAATTCCATTTTCATTCATGCTGGAAAGATACCACAAAAGTGCTTGTATTTTTATGATTATAATGCTATCCACCCAATATTCCGGGAGAACAATTCAATGTCTTTTCTCTATAATATCTTACAGCTGACACTCCTTTTCTTTCTCTGGCCTCTGCTGCTGGCAATAGTTGTGCTCAGGCCGAAATACCGCAAACGGATTCCGAGGCGTCTGGGCCGTGGGCTGTCAAACGCCCTCGGCGGGCTTGCCCCGGGCAGAAAGACGATATGGATGCATGCCCTCTCTGTAGGAGAAGTGAGCTCCGCCCTGCCGTTGGTACGCGGAATTAAAAGGGCACTGGATGTCCATTTGATTTTTTCCGTCACAACCGCAACCGGGACACAGCTGGCCGAAAAGATGCTAACTCCATATGTCGATCGACTTATCCCCTTCCCGGTTGACTTCCTTCCGTCAGTTAGGTATTTTCTCAGTCTGATACGACCGGATCTCTTTGTCTTGATTGAAACCGATTTCTGGCCGAACCTGCTTACAGCTCTTGAATCAAGAAGGGTCCCAACCCTCCTGGTGAACGGACGGATCTCGAAGAAATCCATGACATCCTACCAACGGTTCCGTTTTTTTTTCAGGCCGCTTTTTTGCTCTTTTTCAGCGCTATGCATGCAGACGGCAGCGGATCGACAGAGCATGATCGAGCTGGGTGTCCCGGAAAAACGGATCTTCGATCTTGGCAATTTAAAGTACGGACTCTGTCTCACACCGGAAGAAGCATCAGAAAAGACCTCGAACCATCAGGGAATTCGCATTATTGCCGGTTCCACACATCGCGGCGAAGAAAAAATACTTCTTCTGGCCTTTAAAAAACTCCAGAGTCTGCAAGACAGTCTGTCCCTTGTGATTGCACCACGGGACATCACCAGGGGAAAAGAAATTCAACAGCTGGCGGCGTCAATCGGATTGCAGGCCGTACGCCGCTCCGAAGGCATCGGGCCCCCCTTGCCGGAACTGTTTATTCTCGATACCATCGGAGAGCTTGCCGGATATTACAGGTTGGGCGATATCGCCTTCATCGGCGGAAGTCTGGTCGCAGAGGGGGGCCACAATCCGATCGAACCGGCAATTACCGGCATCCCCCTTCTCTTCGGCCCGCATATGGAGGATTTTCCGGAAATGGCCGACGACCTGCTTGTCTTAGGGGCTGCGGTCCAAATCCATGATACCGATTCTCTCATCCAGGTCCTGGGCGATCTGCTGAACGATCCGGAAGCTCGGAAACGGATGGGGGCCGCAGCTGCTGTCTATGTCTTAGGAAAACAGGGTGTGATAAAAAACCACCTGGAACTGATTGGAAAGTTCCTGTGAAGAGGTTTTTGCAACTGGTCTCGGATAATCTTCTCTGCGCCGTAACGCTTTGTTTTGCCGCAGGCATCGCTTCTTCTTCATTTCCGTTCGGTCCATCAACGCAAATTTTCTTCCTTGTCGTCACCGGCGTGCTGACCGCCCTGCTGTCACGTTTTCAGCGGCCGAAAGCAGCTGCAGTGATGGTCCTGCTCTTCTTTGCCGTGGTCGGCAATATCTATGGCAGGGCCCGGGGCGCCGCCCCGGCCGACCCCAATTCCATCTCCAGTCTGGTGCCTAAGGAAAAGGAGGTGGTCCTTATCGGCAGGCTCATGAGACTCCAGGGGTTCGATGGTCAACTGAGCAAGGCCGAGGTCACAGGCGATGCCCTCCGTTTTCGAGACACCGCGGACTTTATCCCGGCCACCGGAAGAATACTTTTCAGTCTCAAGGGCAGGTGGCCCGGCGGCGTTCGGCCTGGCGACCGCATCGTCGTCCGGGCTTTCCTCAGCCATCCTCACAGCCTGCAGACCGCAGGCAGCTTTGATAATAAAGACTACCTGGAAGAGAGGCATATCCAGCTTACCGGTTTTATCAGCAGCCCTCTTCTTATTCATAAAATCGCCGAAAAACAGACCCTGGCCGATGCCGTCCGCTCTGCCGCCGAGCGGGCACGGGCACGTATCGGAGCAACAATCGACGAAACGCTTTCTCCCCAGCCTGCAGCCATCTATAAGGCAATCCTCATCGGCGACCGCTCAGGGATAGGACAAGACCTCCTCGAGAGGTTCAAGGGTGCAGGCTGCATGCATATCCTGGCAATATCGGGAATGCATATGTCCATAGTCGGGGTCGTCCTTTTTGCCGTCACGTACTGGTTGTTGAGGCGCTCGACATGGCTTATTCTCCACTGTGACACGAAAAAGATAGCCGCAATACTCTGCCTGCCCTGCCTCGTTTTTTATGCACTGCTTGCCGGTTCGAATACACCGGTCATCCGTTCGTTGATCATGAGCATCATCGTGGTCTTCGCTCTCTGTCTCAACCGGCGGAAATCCCTCTTCGCCACCCTTGCTCTGGCCATGCTCCTGCTTCTTGTCTGGATGCCCGGCAGTCTGTTCACCGCCTCCTTCCAACTCACCTTCGCCGCCGTGGCATCAATCGCCGCACTCTTTCCCCTGCTCAGCCGACATATCTTTTTCGGTCTCGCTGACGACCCGGCATCCCGATCCGCAGTTGCACGGTGCAAAGACTGGATGATCGCAGCCCTGTGGGTTTCGATCTCGGCAACCATCGGATGTGCGCCTCTGGTCCTGTATTTTTTCAATAGACTGTCGCTGGCGGGACCTTTGGCCAATCTGGTGGTCGAACCTCTGATCTGTTTCTGGAGCCTGCCCTTGGGTTTTCTTGCCTGTCTCTTTATCCCTTTCATCCCGGGTCTGGCGGCGCTCCTTCTGCACGCAGGCGCACCAGGACTGGTATTATCGTGTACTATTTTAGAATATTTCCATAAAGTTCCATTTGAAAGCGTGTGGTTGCCGACACCCTCTCCACTTCTGATCACGGCCTATTACAGTTGTCTTCTGTTTCTGTTTTTTGGCCGTCTGCAAAAAAAAAGTCGGCAATGGCTGGTCTGGTCGACCCTGGCGGCAACCCTGTTGCTCTTCCGGTTGCCGCCTTACGAACTCGGCAAATACTTTATAAAAAAATCAACCATCACGGTTATCGATGTCGGACAGGGCAGCGCCTCTCTGATTGAATTTCCGGCCGGGAAAAGGGCCTTGGTCGACGGCGGCGGTCCGGCTTCGCCCAGGTTCGACATCGGCGAGCGGGTCATCGGTCCCTTCCTTTGGAAAAAGGGGATAGCCTCAATCGATACGGTGGTAATAACCCACCCGGATGCCGACCATTATAACGGCCTGCCCTTCATCGTCAGACACTTCAACCCGACAAGCCTGTGGATCAACGGAACATCCGGCCACGACAGCGGCTATGCCGAACTGTTAAAACTTGCAAGGAAGCTGGGGATGTCGGTCAACACACCCATGGGAGAAAAGCGACTTGTATCGGGAGGTGGAGCAGAACTCTCAACGGTTGCAAATCCCTTGACTGTAAAGAGGCATGGCACGGTTCAGCCCGGCGACGATGAAGACGGTCCGGTCTCAAGCAATGACGGAGGGTTGATCGTAAAATTCACGGACGGTCGCTTCAATACGCTGTTTCCAGGGGATATCAGCACCAGGGTTGAGAGGCTGCTGGTTATTGCGCCCAAAAAGCTTCCTGCGGAAATTCTGATCTCTCCCCATCATGGTTCGTCCACCTCAAATTCCACCGCCTTCCTGCAGGCAGTCCACCCGGCCTTCATGATCGTCTCGGCGGGATACAGAAGAGCGGGTATCTTTCCCTCCCGTGATCTCAAAGAAAAATCGAGCAGACTCGGGATAAAAATGCTGACCACAGCGCTCTCGGGATGCGTCGTGGCAACCACCGACGGCAAGGAATTTTCCGTTGCAACAGGCGACGGGATCTCCGTAAGCAGGCGGATTGCCGTTGATATCGGCGCACAGGATTGATCCTCAACCGGCTAAACCGTGGCCGGCGGTGCCCCTTGCGCTACGAGCCCCTTTTTCAATAACAGGCAGCTGGGAGGACGTTTAGACCAGCCGATGTCGGCCACTCCTCTGTCTGTCGGCTTTTCCTCCGGCTCCCTGCCGCCACGTCACACCTCGGTAAAATCTGATGGAGCCTTTTTTAGGAACTTCAAGAACTTGGATTTTTCAACACAATTGGAATATGCCTCATCCGGACTGATCATCTTCTTTTCCAGATATTCCATGATGGCGTCGTCCAGGGTCTGCATGCCGAATTTCTTCCCCGTCTGCATTGCAGACAGAATCTGATAGGTTTTCCCTTCACGGATAAGATTTCGAACGGCCGGTGTAGCAATCAGAATCTCGAGAGCTGCACAACGTCCCTTGATATCAATCCGTTTAAACAGGGTCTGGGAAACGACCGCCTTCAATGCATCGGCCAGGGTGGAGCGCACCTGCCCCTGTTGATTGGCGGGAAAGATCTCGATGACGCGATCCACTGTCTTCATGGCATTGATGGTATGGAGTGTGCCGAAGACCAGGTGGCCGGTCATCGCCGCCTCCATGGCCAGAGAGATGGTCTCCAGATCGCGCATCTCGCCGACCATGATGATATCGGGGTCTTCGCGCAGGGCACCGCGCAGGGCGGCGGCAAAACTTCGGGTATGGGTACCGACCTCACGGTGATTGATAACGCATTTCTGACTGGTATGCACAAACTCGATCGGATCCTCGATGGTCAGGATATGATCCTTTCTGAACTTGTTGGCCTCATCGACAATGGCCGCAAGGGTCGTCGATTTACCGGAACCGGTCGGGCCTGTGACCAGGACGAGTCCTTTGGGAAGATGGGCAAGACGGGCTATGACCTTCGGCAGACCCAGCTGCTCACAGGTCATTATCTCGCTGGGAATCTCGCGAAATACGGCACCCACCCCAAACTTCTGCTGGAAAAAATTGCACCGATACCGGGCCAGGCCGGGAATTTCATAACCAAAATCCACATCGCCCAGCTCTTCGAAGACCTTGATCTTTTCTTCAGGGCAGATCTCATAGAGCATGGCCCGCAATTCATCGTTTTCCATCCGTTTGAACTTTACCCGTTCCATATCTCCGCGGATACGGAGAATCGGCTGCTGTTCGGCGACCATATGCAGGTCGGAGGCACCCTCATCGTTCATCAGTTTAAAAAAGGCATCTATCTGGGCCATAGTCTCATCCCCTGTCAGATTTTAAGACCAATGTTATACTACCACCTTGTTTTTTATATGGTTGAGGATCTCATGCGGTTCATCCATCACCTCAAACAGAAAGATATCATCTTTGCCGATATTCCCTTTCTTCATCACTGTATCCTTAATCCAGCTCACAAGTCCATTCCAAAATGTGCTGCCCACCAGTACGATAGGAAAAGGTTTAACCCGCTGGGTCTGGATCAGGGTCAGAGACTCAAACAACTCATCGAGCGAGCCGAAGCCTCCCGGCATACAGATAAACGCCATGGAATATTTCATAAACATGACCTTCCTAACAAAAAAATACTTGAAATTCAACGGGAAATTTGTGTAGGGATTGGCGGCCTGCTCGTGGGGCAGGCTGATATTGAGCCCGATGGAGACACCACCGGCCTCCATGGCACCTTTGTTGGCGGCCTCCATAATTCCCGGCCCCCCGCCGGTAATCACCCCGTAACCGGATTTGGCCAAATCGAAGGCAATGGTCTTCGCCAGTTTGTAATACCGATCGCTTGCCGGAGTCCTGGCCGAACCGAAGATGGTGACGGCAGGAACATGCACCGCCGACATCGCATCAAAACCCTCGACAAATTCAGCCATGATCCGAAACATCCGCCAGGAATCCCCGACCACCGTATTGTCGAGGATATATTTCGGCTCTCTCCTGACTCGCCTTCTCTCCTGAAAGTGGGTTTTGTCATCCATTTCCATCCGCCTCAAGATAATAGCGAGTCTCTTCCACAACCGGGGCAACCGTAGTGTCCCTGCCCAAGCCATCGGCAAAACCGCCGGCCGATTGTCGGGACTGTCCCGTCATCCGGATGATGAGTCCCGTTATGCGTCGTGCTTCAGCCTTTGTCTCTTTTTTCCTGAGACAAGGTCGCAAGGTGTCTCGCGCGGCGGCATATCTGCCACAGGCCGTCTGTGCCTTGGCAAGTCGTAGCCTCGATCGCAGGTCGGTTGGGTCCAACTCAACGCTTTTTTCACAGAGGGAAAGCACGATATCATCGCCCTCCCTTTGTTCAAGGTAGACCTCCCCCAAAAGGCTCATCACCTCGGCATCGAAACCATCAAACAGCAAGGCCCTCTGCAACCATGCCATCGCTTCCGTGTTCTTTTTCAGGCCATGAAAGGATTTTCCGAGAAAACGGCAGGCATATCCGGCATTTTTGCTGCCTTCAGCCTTTTTGTACCAGAGCAGGAGAATATCGACAGCCTTTTGGAATGCCCCCGTCGCACAATACAGCTTCCCTAATTGAAATTGAAGATCTTTTTTTATATCGATATTTTCAGAATCACCGGTATGAACCGCCATTGCCTTTTCAAATCTGGAAATGGCCGATCCATGCTGACCAAGGAACTTTTCACCGAGACCGAGATTATAAAGGGCCATGAAATTATCGCCATCGATGGCCAGCACCTTGTTGAAACACTGATGGGCCAACTTATGTTTTTCCATCATCGCATAGGTGACTCCCAGACTGTTCAGCAGATTTATATTATCCCTGTCACAAACCAGCCCTCGTCGGTATTCCCGCACGGCACTTTCCAGATCCCCCTCTTGAAAGAAGTGGTCCCCGCTGATATTGAGACTGACGGCATCAAAGACCGCCACACTCCCCGGGCCGGCGAAAGCCGCATGTAACAAGGCCTTGCGGCAATTATGAACCACCTCGGTTCTTGAAAAATCGACGAAAGGATAGGATCCGATCCCGACCAGGAAATGCAAGTCACCGGGGATATCCCTTTTGATTTCCTCTATCTTCCGTTGAACCCATTGCCGGGCATGCCGGGAATCCATTCCATCTAAAAAGACATAGAAATCATCCTTGGAACAAACGATCTCCTGATCGACGTTTGCGGCAAAATACGACGCAATCCGAGTAAGCAAAACCCTGTCGGCCTGGAGCTGAATCATCGAAAAGCTCTCTGAATTCTTCCATCTCCGGTGCAATCGTGCCATGACCGTCCTCGATGGACGTCGGAGGGGATGCTGTTCAGGATGGGCGAGCAGAGGAAAATCACAGAAACTGAACGGACCCCGTTTGCCGGCTACCTGCAAGGCCTGCCAGGCCTCATCAAAAAGCGATTTCGTCTCCAATCCTCCATGTTCCTGATCTATTTTTCTGCTGCAGCCGACATGGACCCGGGGGAAACCGTCTCGGCGCAGCCAGGATAGCAGCATCGTGGCTTTATGGGAGATAGATTCCTGATGATCGGCGACCAGAGCAAAGAGACCATGCCCGAGATAATGGGTGAAAAACAGGTTCTCTGAAAAATTAACCAATGAAAGTGCAGACTTGCGAGCGTTGGTGATCGCCTCACTTGAAGATCTGACCTTCGGATATATCTCAACCAGCATCAGACTGACGTCGGATGCCTCGCGTAAAATTTCCAGGAGGTCAAGCAGATTTGCCGTATTCAACAGTCCCGTATCCCAGTCAATCCGCTGCCGCTTCAACAGAGAGAACTGAGCGAGCGCCTGATTGCGCACCTCGACCAGCCAACCGGGATCGGCTTTTTCGACAATAAAAGGATCGACTCCCAGCACGATGGCAACCATCGTTACTCCCCCAATACGAAAAGGCAGCAGGAATCCGTCTTCCCGAACAGAGACGACATCGGGATGGTCTCCGGAATGCACTACCATTTCCTGCACTGCCTCCCGCAGCGCGGGGTCGAGAAGCACGCGCAGGGACCCGGGACTCCCGGACACAAAAATGACATCAGATACGGTTGGAATACTCTTTTTAAGTACCCGGGAAAACTGATGCGAAAACCGTCTGAAATCGTTTTCACACAGTGGTTCTTTTTCATTAAGAGATGGGAAGGCATTCATGGCAGCACTTTCTCCGTGCCGAAAAACCGAACAATTGATGATGACAGTTCAATGATCTCATTGTCCAGCACGGTACGCAAATCGAGAAGCAGACATTTATTGTCGATCCTGCCGATGATGGGGACGATCATGTTGCGAAAGGCTCGTTCCAAAACATGTATCTCGATAGACCTTGGCCGCAGCTCCAGCGCCCAACTGGTCAAACCGTATTCGGGCATCGCTCCTCCGCCGACCCGTGAATCAGTCGGGATCAGCCGCACGGCACATACCCCGGAAATCTGTTTTTTTATCCTGCGCAATACCTTTCTTCCCCTGGCCTTTATGTGATCGGAGGGCTGCGTCAATAAGGAAAGGGTCGGAACATTTTCCAATGCGACGGTTTCATCATAGTAATTTCGTAGAATATTTTCCAGGGAGGCCAGGGTAAATTTGTCAATCCTCAAGGCCCTGTTCAATGGATTTCGCTTGACCTTTTCTATCACCTCTTTCTTGCCGACAATGATACCTGCCTGGGGTCCGCCCAGGAGTTTGTCTCCGCTGAAGGTTATGACATCGACACCGGCTCCGACCACCTCCTGCACCGTCGGTTCTTTCGGCAATCCGTAGGCGGAGAGGTCGATCAGACAACCGCTGCCGAGGTCCTCCATAACCAGCAGTCCCTTTTTCCCTGCCAACGCCACCATCTCTTCCATCGAGACCTCGGCCGTAAACCCTATCATCCGGAAATTCGAGGTGTGAACCTTGAGAAGGAGCGCGGTCTCTGCCGTGACGGCATTTTCGTAATCGCTGAGATGGGTCCTGTTGGTGGCACCAACCTCCACCAATCGGGCTCCGCTTTTCTTCATCACATCCGGGATCCGGAATGAGCCTCCGATCTCCACAAGCTGTCCTCTGGAGACAATAGCCTCTTTCCCACTTGCCAGCGTCTCAAGCACGAGCAGGACCGCGGCAGCGTTGTTATTTACAACCAGTGCCGCCTCGGCCCCGGTCAGTTCACAGATGATCTTTTCAACCAGACTGTAGCGACTGCCTCGTTTTCCTGTGTCGAGGTTGAACTCCAGATTGGTATAATGCGATCCTGTCTGTGCCAGGGTCTGTGTTGCACTTTCCGAAAGGAGCGATCGTCCGAGATTGGTATGAATAACCACGCCGGTTCCATTGATAACTCGTTTGAAATTGCTTCGCATCCTCTTGTCAATCGCTTCCTGAAAGATGACCTGCCACTCTTCAGAGGATCTTTTATGGCAGTGCTTTTCATCGGTTAAAATTCTTTGTCTTTCAAGGTCGATACATTCCTGGACTGCAAATTTGACAAGCATTGCAGGGATGCCGTTCGGCAGATCTCCGGAAAGAATACTGATACTTTCGTCAACTTTTGGGAGCGTTCTCAGAAGCTCTTTTTTTGTGTCCATATTTTTTCAGATTAAATATATCCAGCACTGACATCGTTATTGCAAATAGTCTGTTTCCAGTTGCCATGCTACGATTTTCATTGAGAAAATGCAAACAATTTTATCTTACAGAAATGAGTTGTCTCTTTCCAACAGGTTCCGATTTCAAACCCGTCGGAGAAAAAGACCGGTACGCCCTTTTTCTCTGCAACAATTTCCCCGCGTCGTTTGAATAAAAGAGAAGGCACGCCATTTTCACAACCTTTTTCTCCACAAAAAATAAAGTTACCAGTTGACAGTGAACGGCGTATCGTGTAGTTTGCCGCGGTCTTCGGGATAAGGGAAAGAGCAAGACCCGCCGGGACAGATTGAGATAAAAGAATCTTGACAGGGAAGTGGAAGCAAGATAGACTGTTAA
>JBJKPM010000016.1:0-17406 GCA_046706325.1 Desulfocapsaceae bacterium
TTCCCGTCAGTTGAAAGAGAAGGTGATGCGCAATGGCGCCAGAAACCTCTTCCTGCTCAGCGAACTGTTCACCCTCCTGCAGCTGCTCAAGGGCCACGGAATCCGGGCGCTGACCTTTAAGGGTCCAATCCTTGCGGAAAATGTCTTCGGCAATGTCGGCCTCCGCTCCTTCAGCGACCTCGATCTCCTCATATCCCATAGAGACTTGAAAAAGGCAGTTTTGGTGTTGGAGGCGGCAGGCTTTCAAAAAGACATCGATCTGACCTCGGAGCAGTATGAAAAACTTGCCGATAAAGGGCATCATGCAGCGATGGTGAAGGACGGCCTTGCAGTTGAGTTGCACTGGGAGTTGACCGGGCGGTATTTTTCCAATAATGTCGATATTGACTATCTGCTGCCAAGGGCGGAAGAAGTTGATCTGGCAGGACACAGGGTGACGACGCTCGGCCGGGAGGATCTTCTCCTCTATCTGTGTATCCATGGTTGCCGCCACCTTTGGCTGCAATTGGATGCGGTCTGCTGTGTCGCCGAGCTGGTCAGGAAAAAGGCCGACCTTGACTGGGATCTGGTCTGCCGGCTGGCGCAAGGCCTTGGTGCCCTGAAGATGCTGCTGCTGGGCCTGTTGCTGGCCAGGGATCTGCTGGGGCAGGCGATGCCTGATAAGGTCGAGGCGATGACCCTCCGGTTTCCGAGGCTTTCAGCTCGTGCCGGTGAGATAGCCGGAAGGATGCTGCAATCCACGGAGATGTCGGAGGCGCAGATAAGCTATCGGGAGTATCTTGCCTATCATTATGAGATTATGGATAAACGCCGGGATTGGCTGCGGTATTGTCTGCGGCCTCTTTTCAATCCGACGCATAGCGACTGGCTGTGGTTGCGGCTGCCCGCCCCCCTGGCGTTTCTCTATTATATCCTGCGCCCGTTCCGGCTGGTCGGAAAATATACGAACAAGTTGCTGGGTTTGTCGAAATGACCACAGTCTCCATCATAACTCCCGTCTTCAATGGGGTTGCCACCGGGGCATAAGGGCCAGGGCTCCACAATTGACAAAAGATCGGGAGAGAAGAAGAGATAGCAGGTTCATCCGGTTCCTGCGTCCTTTTGCCGGAGACGGCCTGCATAGTTGTTAAACTATTCATAAGTATCCGCAACACGTTCGAACACCTATCGACGAAAGGGGAACCATGAAGAGCACGAAGAGCATGATGAAAGAGAAAAATCCATGATTTTTACCTTCAAGTCCTTCATGTTCTTCATGGTGAGATTTTTGAATAGACGATTAGTATGTTGAAATGCATTATCTTGAACGAAAATTCGCATTTTGCAAAAGACTCACGTTGAGAGCAAACCAGCAATGGCTTTGATTTCCATACTCACCCCTGTTTACAACGGGGAGACCACCATACACGATTGTTTGAAAAGTATTGATTATCAATCTTTTCAGGATATTGAACACATCATTATCGACGGGGCCTCAACCGATTCGACTCTTGCTGTTGTAGAACGGTTTGCCAATCGTTGCCGGCAGGTCATTTCCGAAAGAGACCGTGGGATATATGATGCCATGAATAAAGGCCTGAAAATTGCGAAAGGAGAGATCGTGGGCATCTTGAATGCCGACGATATCTATGCGGATGACCGGGTTCTGCAGGATGTCTGCAGTGTCTTTGCGGATTCCGGGGTGGACTGTTGTTATGGCGATCTGAAGTATGTGGATTGTAACGATCCCGACAAGACCGTCCGCCTGTGGAGGTCCGGCCGCTTCAAGCCGGAAAAATTTCGTTGGGGCTGGATGCCTCCGCATCCGACCTTTTTTGTCCGGCGGGCACTGTATGAAAAATACGGGGGATTCAATGAGCGGCTGGGAACGGCCGCGGACTATGAATTGATGCTGCGGTTTCTGCTGAGGCACCGGCTCGGTGCCGCCTATGTTCCCCGGGTCCTGGTCAAGATGCGAACCTGCGGGGCCAGCAATGTCACCCTGGCACGGAGGCTGGCGGCCAACAGGATGGACAGGAAGGCCTGGGAGATCAACGGCCTTCGGCCTTGGCCCTGGACGCTTCTCTGCAAGCCGCTGCGGAAGGTGGGGCAGTGGATTATGAAAAGCAGTGATGAGCGATGAGTACAGTTGCATCCAGGGCGATCGTTATGCCCCTCCTTTTTCGACGTCTTTCCCGAATGGCAGCGTCCATGTCCTCCTCCAGCGTAACCGTCCTTGATCGTTTTCTGTGGTGAAGCAGGCCGAAGAGTGCGGCGGCCGGTTTGTGCTCACTCGTCATCAGGACCTTCCCGATCTCCAGCACTATGAATTCAATCCTGTCGGAAACAGTATTCGTACAATCCCTTAGAAATTGCAGGGGCAACACGGTAATTCGCCAAGGTATAACGCTGGACCGTCGGCCGAACGGCTTTTTGCGAGGCCGGCAAGTATGGCAATGGGGGATTGTTTCATGTCGGACCGAAGCCGTTCAATTCAGAGATGAAAAAATTTAAAATAGCGATTCCGTTGAAGATATGGATATGGTAAGGTGGAGGCGTTTTGCAATGAGCTGGAGCATCTTTGGTCGGTGTTTGTCCGGGGGAGACAATGATTACTCCTGAGATTCGTATCATTCTGGTATTTCTGGTCGCGCTGTTTTCTTCGCTGTTCGTTCTGCCGAAACTGGCGAGGATCGCCAGGTTCATCGGTCTGGTCGACAGGCCTGCTGAAAAGAGAAAGGTCCATAAGATTCCCCGTCCCCTGGTCGGCGGGATCGGCATTGTCATTGCCGCGACCTTCAGTTCCCTTATTTTTATCCCGATTTCCGGATTACGGGGGTATTTTCTCGGACTCTCGGTGCTGCTTCTTATAGGTTTCCTCGACGACTTCAGGGAGCTGGGCCATAAGCAGAAGTTTGTTTTCCAGATTGTCGCCACCGTCCTGCTGATGTACTTCAGCAAGGTGTACCTGGTTTCCTTCGGCGATCTGTTTGGCTTGGGCATCATTACCGTCCCGGATATCTCCATGCTGATCTGGCTGGTGACGATCTTCTGCATCGTCGGTGTCATCAACGCCGTTAATTTGATCGACGGTCTGGACGGCCTGGCCGGAGGCGTCGCCTTCATCGCCTTTGTGACCTTTGCCGTTCATGCCTCATTTGCCGACAACCAGACCCTGATGTTGCTGAATCTGGCCCTGGCCGGGGCAGTCCTGGGGTTTCTCCGGTTCAACTGGTATCCGTCCTCTCTTTTCATGGGCGATGCCGGGAGTCTCTGCCTCGGGTTCTCCCTTGCCTTTATGGCCCTGGCCTTGACCCAGGGCAGCGATGCCCACGTCAGTCCCGTGGTCCCTCTTCTGGTGCTGGCCGTGCCGATCACCGATACGATAACCGTCATGAGCAAAAGGGTCCTGCGCGGGCAGAGTCCCTTCAAGGCCGATCAGTATCACCTGCACCATATCTTCATGCGCTATGGGATGGGCAGGGAACTGGCGGTCAAGGTGATTCTCGGCATCAGCGCGATTCTAAGCGGCATCAGCCTCCTGGCTCCTGTCTATAAGCTGCCGGATTGGATGATGTTCGTCGCTTTTCTGATCTACTTTTCCATCTATGTGATCTCTTCATTCTGCATCATCTATATGATGCGGTTCAGCTTGAAGTTCAAAAAAAAGCAGGAGCAGAAAAGAGGTCTGGTCCATTGGCTTGGGCGATGCATCAACGGCAGAGTGAAACTCTTCCAGATCTTCAGGAAGTCGCCTCGTTATGATGTCGAGCTTGACCTCGTCTGTCAGGAAAGAGAGCGGCATCTTCTCTTTCCCGGGAAGGTGCTGAATATTTCAAGCGACGGTTTTATGGCCACCATTCCGCAACTGGATTGCCTGCTCGACAAGGTTGTCGGCAAGATCACCTTTCCTCTGGAGGGTGAGAGCCATTCGATCGAATTACCGGCCGAACACCTGTGGTTTACGGAACAGACCGGGACATACTACCATGGCTTCAGGTTCCGGGAGTTCAGCGGCGAGCAGGAGCAGGTCGTCTTCAGATTTCTGGTCAGGTTCGACAAGGGAAAGGGATGAGCTGCAGAGATGAACCGCAGTGATGGGTAAAGGGAAAAAAGGCTGTAACCTATTACGCATACCTGATTACTGATTACTCATTACTACAATTTGAAATCGCCTGTCATGGGTCTGGGCTCTCTTGTGGGATGGTCGGCCATTCTGTGAAGGAACTGAATGAACTCGGTAAATTGATTTGTCGCCTGGATTGTTCCAGGGTTCTTGGCGAAGATCCTTTTCCGCAATGATTTAAACTCCTCAGTCTGGGAGAAACTCAGCAATTCTTTCTTGGTTTGATCGGAAAGCTTCATGAAAATTCCTTTTTTAAGGTGTTCAGCAGGGTTTGCTTGTTAAAGAGTGAAAAATACTCATCCAGGAGTTCCCAGTCGATAGCCCTTTTGCTTTGCAGCTGATATTCAAGCAACAGGCGCATATCGTACATATCGGTGGCCTCCCTTGTTCCATCATTGGCTATGGCCTGGACCTTGAGACCGATTATATCCTCTGGAGAAAGTACGGGGACCATGTATGTATTGAAGACCCTGAACCTTTCTACTCTCGACAGCATTTCCTTTGAGATCGTCTTCGAAGCATGAAGGATATCGATACTTCCAAGTGGTTTTAATCCTGAGGTATATTGCGACAAATGCGGGGATCGGTGAACACACGAATACATACAACCAGTGAGAATTTTATCCGCCTTGTCGAGGTCGTCGACAAGAAGAAGAATGTCAATATCCATGGTGGCGCGAAGAATTCCCATAACCCCCAGCGCAAATCCTCCAATCAGTCCGTATTGAAGACCTTCTTTCTCGAAAGAAGAGATAATTTTTTCAAAAACGAGTTGGAAATCCATGTGGGTGAACCCGTTACTGGTAAAATTTCGTTGTGGCCGGCCGGTCTGATCCAGCCATGCTGGTTGGGAAGAAATTATCACCTGGAGTCAGTTTAAAACCAATGGAAAAGCAAATGCAAGAGCAATGATGATAAGGACGGTTATGAGGGAAAAACATGACCGATTATCCCCAGGGATTTTAAAGAGGTGGATGATATTTCGTCTTTGCGGAACTATTATCCGGCAATACGGAATTTGCTTTTTCATTTTTCGCCGGTTTTTCCTCAACTGGTTCTAATTGGATAACATTTCATTTCTTTTCTGGAAATAAAGTGTGGTATACTCCTTGCAAAGATATCGGTAATATGCTAGGTAATGATGTAGTGTTGTAAATTAAAAAATTGAAATTATTCTTTCGGAAAGAAGATATTTTGTACAGGAGGCGGAGATGAAAAAGATTGTGATTGCATGTCTGTTGGTGCTGATGAGTGTTTCGGTCGCCTTTGCCGAATGGCTTGTGGATTTCCGCGATATCTATGTAAAACAGGGGATCGACAAGGCGGTTGTCAGTGCGTTGAAGGAAGGGGCGAATCCTGATCTCATCGTCGAAAACGGGCTGAAACTCGAGGGACTCAATCCGGAAAATCTTGTCAAAGCCCTCTACTGTGCCGGGGCGAAAGGCCAGGATATCCGGGATGCGGCCAAGAAGTACGATATCTCCGAGCTGATCGTAGCTGCGGGCTTCAAGAAGAGCGTTGCCGAATGTGCCGATAAGGTTGCCGACAGCCAGGCCTACACCCCGGTTGCAACCGGGCCGAGTTTTACCGGCCCGTCTACCGGGCCCAGCGGCACCTTTGCCTCTCCGTCTGCCCCATAATTTCTTTGACCGAGCGGACAACGGAGTCCGGAAAGACCTGCCGAAATTGAGACAAGGCCGATCTGTACCTGCAGGTCGGCCTTGTCTTCTACATTTCTAGCCAAAATACAAAGCATATAAATTTGCCTGGAGAGCAAAGGGGGAGGGGAGATGAAATGTAAGATAGCTGGTTCTCTTTTGTTGGGAGTTTCAGTAGGTTATGGTCTGGTCATGGCGGGAAGTGCCCAGGCGGGGATGCAGATTGAGAATCTGAAGCTCATGGCGGCAAAGGACGACCTGCCTGCAGCATCGGCAGGGGCGGGGACCGCGCAGGCCGGACAGGATGCGCCGACAAATAAACTGGTACTTGTCGCGGCCAATGACGTTCAACCGGCATCCGCTGCGGGCACGGCAACCGGAACCACAACCGGCACGGCTGCGGGGGCGGGAGCGGCGCAGGCCGGCAAGGATGTCCCGATAGGGCAGAGCCCGGGAGGACAGCCCAACCTGCTGCCGGAAAATGCCGGGGTCGTCAACGAGAAGAATGTCTTCGGCATGGAGGGAGGGTATTTTCACCCCTATGCCTCGATCCAGGAACAGTACACCGATAACCTGTATAATCTGGATACCCCAAAGACATCAAATTACCTGACGACCCTTACCGCCGGCCTGTGGCTCGCCACCCCGAGAAAGAAGGAAATCCCCATCAGCATCACCACCAATAATTCCTCTGCCGGTGGCCTGCAGCAGCAGTTGAAGGATTATCAGGGGACGGACAGGTACCTGGCCTATGCCCTGGGTGAGCTTGACTATAAAAATTTTTCCTCCGATTCGAACCTGAATGTCACGGACGGGCTCCTGGAAGGGCTGTTCAGATACAATTTGCGCGGAGGTCTGTCCCTGCAGGCCGTCGACCGATTTACGCGTGGCGAGGACCGCTTCGATATCGGCACGGTGCAGCCGCAGCATCTGCAAGGGAAATATACCTCCAACTATGTCGTGGGAACCGCCGATTGGCAGATTACCGACAAGGTGCGGGCTAAGTTCGACTATTCCAATTTCGTATTGAACTACGATGAGACGTTCGATAAGTTCAAGACCAGGGTCGACAACGCCATTGACCTCTACGGCTATTACGACTACAGCGTCAAGACCGCCTTTTTTCTTGAAGACCAGTACATAGATGTCAGCTATGACAGCGCCAAGGAAAATGACAATAAACAGAACTTCGTCTATGGCGGCATCAACTGGAAGACCACCGAAAAGCTGTCCCTGCTGGCCAAGGCCGGTGTGCAGAGCATAAAATACGACAACAACCTGCTGGTAAACAACAATCGTGACAGCTACAGCGGCCTTGCCCTGGATATGCAGGCCCAGTACAAGTTTACCGAAAAGACCCAGTTCAGCCTTGACCTCTATCGGTCAAACCAGGAAACGGACAGCGCCGTCGCCGCCGGCAAGACGGTCACCGGTGTCAAGGCCGGCTATCATCAGAAATATACCGATAAATTGAGCGGACAGATCAACCTGGGCTATGAGGACGGCGACTATCAGCAGCTGGTCAGCCAAAGCCGGGATGACAGAGAGATCATCTTCCAACCGGCCCTGCAGTATCTCTTCCGTGAATGGTTGCAGGCTGAATTGTCGTATACCTTCGACAAACGCGATTCGACGGATAATCTTTTTGATTTCCAGTCAAACACGGTTATGTTGAGCTTGAAGTTTGCGATGTAGCGGTTGACGCTTCGGCCGGTCGGATTGAGTATCTTTTTTGGAATTGGTAATCAGGCACGTGAAAACTGTATCGTATGTCCTCTCGGCGGTGCTTTTGCTCTTGTTGACTCACATCGGGGCGATGGGAGCGGATTACCTGGTCGGCCCCGGCGATGTCCTCAGCATCAGCGTCTATGATAATCCGGATCTGGCCACCAAGGTGCGTGTTTCCAGCACCGGCACCATCGTCATGCCCCTGCTCGGCCAGGTCGATGTCAACAAGCTGTCGGTACCTGCCATCACCGAGAAACTGACGCACCTGTTGGCCGGCGGCTATATCGTCAATCCGCAGGTCAATGTCTTTGTCGATGAGTACCGCAGCAAGAAGGTCGTCGTGCTGGGCAGTGTGCGAAGTCCCGGCCTGATTGAACTGAACGGCCCGACGACCTTTCTGGAGCTGATTTCCAAGGCCGGCGGGTTCGATAAGGACGCGGGCGACACCGCGACCATCAAACGGACGATCAAAGGCAAGACCGACGTCATCGTCATCAACCTCGTCTCCCTGGTCAAGGGAGGCGATATGAGCCAGAACGTCCAGATCAACGATGAAGATACCGTTTATGTCGCCAGCGCCGGGATGTGCTATGTCACCGGGGAGGTCCAGAATCCGGGGACGTATCCCTGCGGGGAAGGATCGACGGTGCTGAAGCTGGTGGCCCTTGCCCACGGGTTTACCGGCAAGGCCGCGAAGTCGAGTGTCAATATCGTCCGAATGGTCAATAATAAAAAGAAGGTCTTCGAAGATGTCGGCCTGGACACCCCGGTCAGGCATAACGATGTCATTGTCGTCCCGGAGAGTTTTTTTTAACCCGTTCTTTTTCCCATCCCACCTTCTTCCACGTGCCGAATCACTCCATGCAAAATTATCAAGGTCAGGACCAAATTCTCGGCGAGGAGTCGGAGCAGGAGGTCAACCTGCGTGAATATCTTTACGTCATCCTGAAACGCAAAAATATTGTCCTGACCATCCTGGCCGCCGTCTTTCTGGTCACGGCCGTTGCCACCTTTACCGCCACGCCGATCTATACCTCATCCTCCCAGGTCCTGATCGAACGCAACCGCGGTTCCTCGGGCCTTGAAAATCAGTACTACAGCTACTACGATCCGGATTTTCTCGATACCCAGACGGCCATTATCAAGAGCATGTCGGTGGCCAGAAGGGTGGTGGAAAACCTGCATCTTACCACGACCTACAGGTCCTATTTTCTCTCGGATAAGAAGGGCTCGCCGTCATTCTTCTCCGGCATCTTTCATCCGCTGACGGCGATATTCAACAAATCGAATTCCTCAGTCAAGAAAACGGCGGCAGACGATCACTCGACGGAAAAAAATGTCGCCGCCTCCGAAGAGGATGCCGTGGCCTCGATGATCCTGGGCGGCCTCGACATCAGCCCGGTCAAGAATACCAAGATCGTCAGCATCACGTACAGCGACCGGCATCCGGCCATGGCCAAACTGATCGCCGATGCGGTGGTCAAGGCCTATATGAACGAGATCCTCGATATGAAGCTCAGCAACAGCAAGTATTCGCTGCAGTGGATGACCGCCAAGGCCGACGAGGAACGAAAGAAGCTCGAGACATCGGAAAAGGCCATGGAGCAGTATATGCGGGCCAACGACCTGGTGACCGTTGAGAACAAGCTGGCCATCTATCCGCAGAGGCTGGCCGATTTCAGCTCGCAGCTGTCCAAGGCACAGTCCGACAGGAAGGCCCTGGAGGATGTGATGGATCAGATCAAGGCTGCCGGGTCCAATATGAAGCAGCTCGAATCCGTCCCGGTCTTTGCCGATAACGCGGTGCTGAAGGACCTGCGCGAATCGATCTTCAAGGCCCGGCAGAACATCAACGAGCTGTCGAAAAAATACGGCAGCAAGCATCCGCTGATGCTGAAGGCCCACGACGAGCTGGCCCAACTCCTGAACCAGCAGCAATCGGAGATCAACCGGGTCCTGGCCACCACCAGAAACTCCTATGACCTGGCCAAGGCCCAGGAGAACAATGTTCAAACGCTTTTAAATCAGACGAAAAATGAACTCCTGAACCTGAATGAGAAGTTCATGCAGTATTCCATCATGAAGCGGGATGTCGATTCCAACCGGGTGGTCTATGATGCGCTGACCGCCAGCATCAAGAAGGAAGGCGTGACCGAACAGGCGCAGAGCATCAATATCTGGGTGATCAAGGATGCCCAGTTGCCGGGCGCACCCTCCAAGCCGAACAAGAAGCGGAATCTGATCGTCGGTCTGGTCCTGGGCCTTCTGGGCGGTATCGGCTGCGCCTTTCTGATCGAATACCTGGATAACACCGTGAAATCGGGAAAGGACCTGGAGACACGCTTCGGATCGACCGTGCTCGGCACGGTCGAACAGCTGCAGGGACAGGGAGAGGCCATTGAATCCTATCTCCTGCAGAAGCCGCTGTCGCCTCTGGCCGAAAGCTACCGCCTGATCCGCTCCGGCCTGCTGCTCTCGTCGGCGGAGCATCCGCCGAAGACCCTCCTGGTCACCAGCATGGGGGCCAAGGAAGGGAAGACCTCGACGACGATCAACCTGGCCCGCATCCTGTGTCAGCAGAACAAGAAGGTCCTGATCATCGACTGTGACCTGCGCAGGCCCCGGGTCCATTCCGTGTTCTCGATGGAGAACGACAAGGGGCTCAGCAACTTCCTGACCGGCAATCTGAAGGAGAATATTATCAATAAGGTCCCCGGTGAGGAGATTTACGTGATCTCGTCGGGACCCATCCCCCCCAATCCTGCGGATCTGGTCGGTTCGAATAAGCTCAAGACCCTTATCGGCAGGATGACGGACAGTTTCGACTTTATCGTGATCGATTCGCCGCCGATCGAGAGCGTCACCGACAGCCTCACCCTGACCCGGATCGTCGATGGGACCATTGTGGTGGTACGGGCCGGCAAGACGACCTATGAGATGATGCAGAGCGGGATGAAGAAGCTTGCGGATGTGCGCTGCCATCTGCTGGGATTTGTCTTGAACGGCCAGAAGAAGACGAACGCGCCCGGTTCGTATTATTCCGGGTATACGACCTATTATGCCAAGGACAGCCAATAAGTGATCTTCAGGATCAGCCCCGTCTCGCTTGCTCCCCCGGGTATCGGCCTATGAAAAAGATCCCGTATATCCTTTTCATTGCATGCCTGATCTTCGCTCCTCTTGCCTTCGGTACCACCGAGCCATGGTCGTTGCTGACGGTTGAGGTCCTGATCGCTCTGGCCGTTCTTTTCCATGCCGTTCAGACGGACGGGGTCTCGGTGAGGGTGGTCCCCGGTCTGGCGCCGCTTCTGCTGCTGGCCTGCTGGATGGGTCTGCAACTGCTGCCGTTGCCTCCTCTTGTCGTGAAAATCCTTTCCCCGGCAACCTATCAGGCCTATCAACCGGTCTACGACATGCTGGGCGGGAATCACTGGTTGCCGCTGACGATCTATCGGCAGGAGTCCTTCGTGGAATGTGTCCGGATCCTGTCGTATATCTGTTTCTATTTCTTGACCATCCGGCTCCTCTGCCGCGGGGAACGGCTTAAGCAGACGGTAAAGGTATGTGCGTATCTCGGCATCGTCATCGGCCTGGCTGCGATCCTGCAGAAGTTTACCTCTCCTGATAAAATTTATTGGTTTCGCCTTATTACCGGTGCGTCTCCGGTCGGTCCCTGGGTCAATCGCTCGCAGTACTGCGGATTTATGGAGATGGTTGCACCGGTAATTCTGGCGCTTTTTCTGTACTATCGGCCGACCATCAACCCGGAGGAGCCGCTACGCGTCCGCATCGTGTCGTTTTTTTCGGCCAGCAGGTTTAACCTGTCCGTTCTGATGGGATTTGGGTTTCTCCTTGCGGCTTCCTCGGTCTTTGTAAGCCTCAGCAGGGGGGGCATTATTGCCTTTTCCCTTTCCTTCCTGTTCTTCTTCTTTGTCCTTGCAAGGAAAAAATCACGATATTCAAGCCTCTTTTACATCGGGCTGATCGTTTGCCTGATCTTGACCGTGGCCTGGTTCGGCTGGGACCCGATCCTGCAGCGATTCGGAAAAACAGTAACAGCCACCGGAGAACTGGACTTCGATCGTCTGCCCATCTGGCGGGATTCGCTGCAGATTGTCAAACACTTCTGGTTGACCGGAAGCGGCTTCGGCACCTTTATCAGCATCTTTCCCGAGTTCAAGACCATACCGGGCAACATCATCTACGATCATGCCCATAACGATTATATCGAGTTGCTCACCGACGGCGGCGTCATCGGCCTGACGCTGGCCGCCTGGTTTGTCGTTGCCGTCCTTCGAGAAGGGTGGAAGATGATCGGCCGCCGGCGGGACCGGTACTCGATACTGGTCGGCATCGGGGCGCTCTCGGGTATCGTCGGGATGCTCGTGCACGGCCTCAGCGATTTCAATATGCATAACGGCGCCGACGGGCTCTATTTTTTCTTCCTCTGCGGGCTTCTGGTCTCCGCCGGCAATACCAGACTGCACTTTCAGGGGGAGGCGACCCTGCTTAACAAGGCCTCCTGGCCGAGGTGGCGGCATGTGGTCATCGCCGGCGGCGTCTTCCTGGCCCTGGTTGCAGGCGTTCAGGGCGGGGCCATGTTTGCCGCATTGCAGTATCAACGCGTCAAAGGCATCTATATCAGCCGGCAGCTGTCCGGGGAGAAACTCCGGGAGATCTTTGCCGCCGACAGCCTGGCCTCGCGGGTTGATCCCTTCAACGGACTGTATCCGTTCTTTTTAGGAGAGGTCGAACGGTATCAGGGACATCCCGGCAAGGCCCTGGGCTATTATGTGCAGGCCGCCTGGCACGACCCGATGGAAGGCGCCTATCTGCAACGGATCGGGATGCTGCTGCCCAAGGACAATCGCCGGTATGCCGAAGTCCTGATGGAAAAGGGGGCGGAGAGGACGTTGAACAAGGACGATCTGCTGTTGACCCAGGCACAATGGCTCCTGGGGGTCGGTGAACGGGCAAAGGGCATCACCGTCCTCAGAACGGCGTTTGCCGGCAATACCGACCTGGTTACGGTTGCAATACCGATGCTGCAAAGCTTTTCCTTCACCAGAAAGGAGGTCGCCTCCGTCCTGCCTCCGTCCGGAGATGACTGGGCACGGTATGGTTCCTACCTGGAACAGACAAGGGATCCGGAAGGCGCCGAATTCTTTTACGACCGGGCCTTTGCTCTTTTTAAAAACGAAACGAAGATCGGTGCCGAATGGCTCGGCCGACTGCATACCTTTTATACGAAACAAAAGGAGAACAACAAGGCCGTTGAGGTCCTGCGGCTGGGGATCGCCAAGCTCCCCGACAATGCCGTCTTTCATATCCTGCTGGGGGATCATTACACCCGGGAAGGCATCACCTACCGGGCGGTCCAAGAGTATCAACAGGCGCTCCTTCTGGATCCGAACAACGCCGGGGTCAAGGACAAGCTCGCGAAATTGACGAATCAGTAAAGGGCGGGTTTTCAGTCCGTGATATGTTTTTCGACAAACTGGGCCATCAGTTCGTGGATGTTGTAGGGTGGCCGGACCTTGAAGTAGTGGTCGACGACGGCGTGACCGATCTCATGGGCCAGTACATGCAGATTCGCATCGTCCACGGAGATATAGATGGTCTTCTCGGACAGCGAATAAAAGGAGATATAGTTGACGCTCTTCCGGTACCTCTGATAGAAAACCCGGTCGACGTCATCCGAATTCGGCAGCAGAATCAACGTAAAGTGCAGATTGTTGGGAAACATATTCAGGACCGTCTCGGCCTTTTCGGTGACAAGTCCGACCTTGGCCAGCACCTCGTCCCCGGTCGTGACCGTGTTTTTCGGCATCAAGGCACCAAGGGAATCGCCGAGATAGATCTGGCTGTCAAATGAACGGAGCAGGTCCTGGCTGTTGTACACCACGGTGACATATCTGTTTTGCAGCTGTGCGCAACGGGCCGGAGCGGCGGTTGCGAGGAAGAGGAGGATTCCCGCTATGACGACGGAGATCTTATTCATCTACCAGTGTGAAAAATTCGGCTGTTTCCCGGATCAGGTCGTTGTTTTTTTGAATAGCCTGACATATTGATTCTATTTCTTCGGTCGGCATTCCGTTGGGTCCGTTTGCCTGGAGCTGGTTCATCAGATCGTTGACGGCCGTTGCGTGTTTGCTGATGATTCGGATCTTTGACGATAACATCGTGTTGAAGGTATTGATCTTCAGGGCAAGATCCTTTCCCTCGTCCGTAGTCCGCAGGTGAATGGTATCATCAAGATGTCCTCGGCCCATATTGTCGAGGGACTTTTCGAAACGAAAGAGGGGTCCGGCGATCCGATGGGTCCCTATCATCGCCAGTATGATAAGAAGCGTCCCGCCGATGACGAGGAAAACCCAGTTGGCGGCAATCGCCTTTTTAAACAGCATCATCGGGGTCGTTCCCACCTGGAGGGCATTGTTGCTGTAGCTTATCGTCATGGTATCGGAGGAAAAGAGGGCGAAGAGCAGGATAAAGACCAGGCAGCTGCAGAGAACAGCGATAAAGATGGCCAGGATCATCCTTCCCTGAAAGTCTTTCTTGATAAAAAAATTTTTCTTCTTTCGTTGGTAGCTGCGGTTCATGTTCGTCCCTCTGGGCTCACTTATGGATGGTAATGGAGGCCTTCTTGCGCAGGTTACTGATCCAGTTGTTTATTTCTTGCCTTTTCTTGTGCTCTTCCAGGATCTTGCGAACCTTGTCGGTGCTGATGGCAGCTGGTTTTTCGCTGGTGCCCTCGATCTTTTCCAGAAGCACGGCGTAGTTTTCATTGCCGGTTTCATATTCCATCGCCCGCTCGCCCGGTCTGAGGCCGGCCAGGGCAAGCTGCAGGCTTTCACTGAGATCCTCGAAACGGCCCGAATGCAGGGTCCCGTTTTTTTTCAGATCCTCAGGTGACGGCAATTCCCGGGACTTCAATAACAGGAAGCTGTAGTTCTTGCCGAAGCAGTCGAGATAGCTTGCCACCTCTTTATCGCTTACCTTGACCCGGAGCGACGCATTCTCTCGTTCCATCAGGATTTTTATCAGGGACTGTTCATAAAATTCCTTCAGTTCCTTGCGGAAGCTTGCCTCCTTGTCGATATTCTGTCTCTGGGCCTCGTTGATCAGGAGTTCCCTGGTGATGACGGATTCGAGGTAATCGTTGCCGCTCTCGTGAAAGGAGCCGGGGGCACCATCGGCCCGCAGGTCGCTGCGGGAGATGTCGTGTCCGTTGATGGTGACGAGAACGTCCTTTTTTTCTTTCGGCTGGCTGGGCCAGATGAAAAACAGGCTTGCGCCGGTTATCGCCACAACAATTGCAAGGATGATGAGCAGGTATTTCATGGCATCTCGTAGGTGGAGTTGGGTTGCTTTCGGCGGATATCGGCCGACGGTGGACTGCAAAGACGGCCTCCATTGAAAATCATATCCACCAGGCAGGAGCAATGCAAGGGAATATATTTCCGGATAGCATAGAGTTACATCCGATAAATCGGGACGTGCAGTGGCAGGGGTGATGAAAATGCGCCGGTGATTGTAATCTGGATTACAATCACCGGATTGAGGTTACAGATACGTCATGGACATCTGTAGAAGGATGAGAGGGTTGTTACGCGTACAGGTCGATGGTTCCCTGTTTTTCTCCACGCGTCTTATCGATGACCCGTGGTTCCCCGGCTTGTTGCTGTTGTTTGATTTCCGTTGATTTTTCAAGGCTTTTTCGCAGAATTTCCTGGTTTGTATTCTGCTGGTACGGGCTGGTTTGATTGTGTGCGGTGACATGTGTATTTGCTTCCATCGCCATTTTCTCCGATAATCGAGCAATTGAGTAAGGCAACCTGTGCTTGATCCAATGCAACTCTCATTCCATATTCAGGGAGCCGGACAGGTTCGATGTTGCATCGGGACGACCGGTTTACCGGGGTTCCTGCAGGAAGGCCTTGATTTTTTTTTCGCCGAGGAGAACGCCGGCAAGCATCCTGTCTCCGATCTTCAGGGCCGGAAAGATGCGGATACCGTCCGACCAGGCAGCAAGCGGATGGCGGAGCACATCGATTTCTTCAAGCTCCAATTCCCTGTTGTCGCCGACCATCCGCAACAGGATCTTTCGGGTGGCGCGGCATCGTGGACACAGGGACGAATGATAGAAGGTGATCTTCATTGGTGATGAAAAAACTTCAAGGGGGATAGCAAAATAATAATAAACAATACGTTACGTCATGCGACCGCCGGCGTGCGGATCGTGTACGATAATTTTTCATGATGCCGACAGTATTCCCTTGTACGAATGACCGGATCGGGATAGCCTGGTGCCCGATCGACCTGGAAGATATCAAAGATACCCCATGGAGGAAGAGAACACGAGTTTTTCTTCTCAAAAGAGCATGAACACCAAGCAGACGCAATGCCGACGGTGCGGAACCTGCTGCCTCAGTGGCGGTCCCGCGCTTCATGCCGGCGATCTTCCCCTTGTCGAGAACGGGGTGATTGCCAGGGACAGGCTGATAACCATTCGCCGTGGGGAACTCGTCGACCATCCGTTGACCGGCAGGCTGCAGTCGGTAGCCTACGAGGTGGTCAAGATCACCGGGACGGGCCGTGAATGGTGCTGCGTCTTTTATTCCGGCCGGCGGGGTTGTACGATCCACCCCCGGCGCCCGTCGGCCTGCCGAGCACTGAAGTGCTGGGACACGACGGAGATCGCCGCACTTGTCGGCAGGGACACGCTGACCCGGCTCGATATCCTGAAGGCGGGGGACCCGCTCCGGCCGCTGGTACAAGAGCACGAACGGCTCTGCCCGTGCCCCGATATGGAACAGGTCCGCAGTTCGGTGCTGGATGGGACCCTTGCCGATCTCCCGGCCCTGCAGATCCTGGTTGCTGATGATCTCAGGTTTCGCGGTCGGGTGGTGCGGGAGATGCAACTGAGCCTTGCCGAAGAAATGTTCGCCTTCGGCAGGCCCCTCTTTCAACTCCTGCAGGCCGTCGGCATAGAAGCAACCGAGAAGGCCGGGGAGATTCATCTTGCCCTTTCATAGGGCATCGGGCCATCGGACACGGGCCAGTTCCTCCCCCCGGGTCGAGAGGGTGATCTGCTCCACCGGCACGGTCTTGCCGGCACCTTCCATGGCCTTCCTGATGATCGTATTCATCGCCGAACAGCAGGGCACCTCCATTATCAGGATGGTCAGGCTCTTCAGATCACAGGTCCCGATAATGTCCGTGAAACGCCGGATATACCCTTCGATGTCGTCAAACTTGGGACAACCCATCATGACCACCTTGCCGGCCATGTATTTTTCCTGAAAGCCGGGTGCGGCGACGGCGGTACAGTCGGCGACCACCAGAAGGTCGGCATGCCGCAAAAAAGGCGCCTGGGGCGGGACCAGACGGATCTGGACGGGCCAGTGGCTGAGCACCGAGCCGGCTGCCTGCGCACCGGGTACAGGGACTGTCGGGGATGACGGTTTGGCAATGAAGGTCTGCAACTGGGACGACGGGCAGCCGCAGGGCAGATCTTCCCGGGTCTCGGTCGGCGGTTCTTTTTTCTTGGTTGCAAGGAAGGACTCAACCGCCTCTTCGTCAAAGTCATCAGCCTCGCGCTCGACGATGGTCAGTGCCCCGGTGGGACAGGCGCCCAGACAGGCTCCCAGGCCGTCGCAGTACCTCTCGGCAATAAGCCTTGCCTTGCCGTCGACTATGGCAAGGGACCCTTCCGCACAGTCGGGGACGCACTGGCCGCAGCCGGTGCAGAGTTCTTCATCTATCTTGATTATCTTTCTTAGGGTTCGCATAATTCACCTCATACATTTATCCGGTGTGTTTTGACGGGTCTTGCATTCGATACTATAATCAGTGTCTCGTTGGATCTCCTTTCTCTTGACCTGTAACTAGAATAGCAGAAAGGACAGAATT
>JBJKPM010000017.1:0-40640 GCA_046706325.1 Desulfocapsaceae bacterium
ACTCGCCTGCGACAAATGGCGTCGGTGGGAAGTCAGAGTCATCAGATAGCAAAGGCTATCCATTGGTTGAAGGATAATTTCACACGGCCGTTACATATCGATGATCTCGCATCGCAGGTCAATATGAGCACCTCGACCTTCCACCATCATTTCCGATCATTGACGGCTATGAGCCCGCTTCAGTACCAGAAATGGTTGCGTTTGAGTGAAGCCCGGCGTTTGATGCTTTCAGAACGTCTGGATGCAACAACCGTGGCATTTCAGGTCGGCTATGAGAGCCCCTCCCAATTCAGTCGTGAGTATAGTCGGTTATTCGGTTTACCACCTTTGAAGGATATCATAAATCTGCGCCAGGTGGCCACCAGCGAATTGTCATATGTAGAAAATGCGTGAACGAGGAGGTGGGGGATGATAAGGGGACGTTCTCAACATTTAAACTTTAGAATTTCAAATAGTATATGGGGACGTCCCCGCCGCACCCACAGTGAGGTGCTCTCAAGGGGAGGATATCTGGAGTCGTCATGAATTGAGGAGATAAATAGATCCTGAAATTTTAAGGTTATTCGAGAAGGGAAACTCTATCTTGCCGTTTTCAACCGGTACGCGTGATATACGGGAACGTCCTTGATTAATCAAATAAATGTGTTTTTGCTGATGTTATTTGATTATTAAAGGACGTCTCCTTCACCGTTCCGGGTTTGGCCGTTCTTTGAGCAGCCGGGCAGCTTGGATCACGATCCCAATTGCAATAAAAAAGGTGGAAAGAAGCGGTTTGGCCTCGGGGCTGACAGGCCAGGCATGAACGAGAAGTGCTGACCCGACGATCGACGATAAAACGATGAGCGCCCAATCGAACATCGCATACAACAGAATTAGTCCCGCAATCCCGCCAATAAAGGCAATTACCGGTACTGATGAGCAGCCGGCCATGTCGGCAAAATAGGCGGCAATGGTACTGCCGGCGGCAAACCCGGCCAGACCGATCGCCAACGTCTGGAAGAATAAAGCAAGCAGCGCTCCGAAAATCCCACACAGCAAGGCCATGAGCCAGACCATCCCCGCCGGCTGCAGCCCGAAATAGAACTGTGCCAGCTGCAGTCCGGCGACAAAGCCGAGAGCCCCGACAAAGAGCCAGAACAGTCTGCGACCCACTGCCAGCAGCAGAAGGCCGATGATAATTTCGGGAATAATAGTCATGCGCAAGCGCTGATTGCCCGCTGCTTTCGTTCGTCTGTTGAATTCGAGCGGCCGACTCTCAGGATCTGTCTTTAAAGGGATTCATGATCAATACCGGGCAGTCGGCTTTCTCCAGGACATGTTCTGCGATATTGCCAAGAATGATTTTTTCCAAACCTTTGGCGTTATGAGTGCCAAGGACGATCAGGTCGGCATTTTTGCCCCTGGCGAATGCAACAATACAATCTATCGGCTTGCCGTAGACGACCTCGCCGCTGCAACCGGTACATACGCGATTCGTATCATCGACCAGAGAGGCCATTTTCTCCCGGGCCTTGGCAAATTCTTTTTCCTGATATTCCTGGGCAAAAGGTGCACCGACCAAGGCATCCTCGGGGTAATCGGTGACAACATGGACGAAGTCGATGGCTGCATGCAGATTTTCAGCTATATACTGGGCATATTCGACCAGTTTTTTCGTGCTCCTGGTTAAATCCACCGGAACCACGATTTTTTCGATTTTTTTCATTTTCTTCATCCTCTGTTACTGGTTTAACTTGTTATGCTCTGCCGGTGCCTCTTAAGTGTTTGATCCTGCAATCGTCAAAAAAGGCACAATCTGTTTCCAGAGTGAGAAACATCTCTTTCTCCGCTGAATCCATGCCGTTATTTTTGATCGCCTAATACGTATTTATACATTGCCCGGGACACAGTAAAGGCGATCCGCCAAATATTGCCTAATTGTAATAATGACAGAAATTCATAGACCATCAGGTCGGGAAATCCGATATCGGCAATTGTCGCATCCGGCATGCGCGGCATCGGCTAAACCTTGTTGTCCGGGTGCGAGGTCTCCGGATGAATAATGGCTGCCATTCGGTCATTCTGCCATCGGGTATCCTATTTGCTCCACCGCATGCGATACTCCTCTCGGTTGCATTTGCCATGCATCGGGGACGGCAGACAGGCATGCGCTCGGGAAACGGTCGATTCGTTGGCGATGCCCGGCCATGAGAAGGTTGCCGAACGAGGAAGATCTTGCAAGATCAGCTGAGAAAGGCTAGCCTGCATGTATCACGGTTAGAGATGGGCGCCAGTCCTGGGAGACGTGGGAGAGGTTGGCCGCCGGTGCCTTTTTCACAGGCTGGGCGGAACCGCGGGCCATTTCGATCCCGCCCGAAGGGTTGAAAGGAGAGAGATGGGCGCAACGGGACAATGGATACCCTGGCAAGACCGGCAAGAGTGGTCCCAGGTGGTTCTGTCGATACCTGCCATGGTTGCAGGTCTGGGCGACAAAGAGGAAGCTCTGCGTGAAATTGCCCGGCAGATTGATGACTGGTATGCGGAACTGGAAGGTTTCTTGGACGATCTCGGGGCTGTTACCTGCTGCAGTTGTACAACAATCTGCTGCACCGTGGCAACGGTCTGGTATGACCTGCGAGACCTCCTCTTCCTCTTCCTGGCCGACAACAGGCTGCCCCAACAACAGATAACAAGAAATGCGGATCGCACCTGTGTGCATCTCACTTCCCATGGGTGTCGTCTCAATCGCCGGGAACGGCCGTTTATCTGCACCTGGTATATCTGTGCCGTCCAAAAAGACATCCTCGAGCGACAACAAGATGGTGTGGGAAAAGAGATTTTCGCTTTTATCGAACGATTAAAGACGGCAAGAAAAGAACTTGAAAATCGGCTGGTGGACGCTGTTGCTTAAATTCTTAAAGCATGTCCGGCACCGACCTTCCCTCACCAAAATCATCCTTCCCTTTCATCTCGTTACACCGGTGCTTCCAATGAAAATGGGGACGTCCCCTTCACAGTCCCAGTAAGGCAGGTGCCGAGGAGGAGCACGGTGCATGGTTCAGGGACAGGGGAAATGTTGGCTGTAATAGAAATATCTATCAAGAGATAGATATCCAATATCATTTCTAAAATTAAGCTGCAAGACTTCGGTGCCTGAGTTAGAGACACTGCAAAAAAAATTGAAATGCCCGGTTAGTAGTGATAATGTCTATTGACTGTTAGAAACTACTATAGGTTGTATGGTATATGTCGTATATGGCAGGAAACATGTTTCCAATAAATAGCGTATACGTAAAGTTTTTGTAAAGGGAGAGGTTCAGGGGGTATAATTTTGATTATATTGGAAAAGTGCTTGGATTTAGTCCGCATCAATTGAAAAAGTATTGCCTGGCTTAGATTTAAAAGGTAGCTCAGGTATACATATCAATTTACGATTATCTATCGTAGGGCCAAAACAATACGGCAAACCCAAGAAAACCTTAACGGCACGCTCTACAAGTACATTCATCAGCAGCAACTATTTTAGGAGGTGGAAATGGAAAAGTGATGGGAGAATCAACTTATAATAACGGCAAACCAGCATTGCAGAAAGTTTATGATAAGAATGGGAAGCTGCTGCGAGAACGCGACTATAACGAGAAAGGAAGGATGGTTCAGGATAAAGTCTTCAACTCCGACGGTAAAATAAGTCGTGAATGGACATATAACGACAGAGGGATGATAGGTGATGTTGTATATTATCCAGATGGAAAACTGAGCCAAGAATGGATTAATGGTGAAAGAGGTCCTGTGTCTCAGAAGGCATACTATGAAAACGGAGCATTGAAGGATGAATTGATTTTTAATGAAAGAGGGCTGACGAGAGAGAAGAGGTATGGACAAGATGGCTCCCTGCTCTCTGATCATAAGTTCTGATTGCTAACGGGAGAACACGGAGAATACGGGGTCGGACCACGCTAACTATCTGGTTTTATAGCGTAATGACGATTTCTTGTCTGCGTAACTTGCTGATATTACAAGATGCGACATCTAATTTGCGGCAAAAATGGCTACTTCAAGAAAATTCGAGTGCTCCAATTTCAATTCCAACATCTCTATGGCCTTCGGATGTCAAGTGTAAACAGGGATGTCCCCATCACATGACAAAACCTTATAAAAGAGGGCAGAGATTTGTTTTTTCTAATTGACTCTGACAGCCATATCAGAATTGAAGGCACAAAGAAAAATCAAGCAAATTTATCGATAGGCAATTTTCCAGTCGAGTGTTTGACGAAACAGAGGGGTATTGAGTTTTGCGTATGACCCATCCCGGCTCAATTCCGATGGGGTGCTTTCCCGCAGGCATTGGCTGGAAAATGCCCGGAAATGTCGATTTTCAAATGAAGAAATGGACGTGATAATCGATGAATGTTGCGACCGGCTCGCAGTGGCTATTGAAAAGGCGAGCCGGATTTTACCGAAAGGATTCCCGGAAAAGATTGCCGCGGCAATCTTTTCCGGATTGCAGACGGCGAAAAATCGGGTTGGATCGTCAAAAAACAGTAACCAAGGAAAAAACGGGGGCAGGTCTCAATATTTGTTGTAGATATTCCAGAAACTTTTCGCGATCCCTGCGGCTCTTAAAACAACCTTACCTTCATTGCCGCGCGCGGTGATTGACATGATAAAAAGCCCCTGGAAAGGCAATGCGTAAAAGACGCGCCATCGCTGCCCCCCCTTGCCATAGGTTGTCTTCTGTAAGTAAAGGGCACGATAGCAAGGACTTTGGCGGATGTCAAGGAGACCTGACACCTATGTGTCTGTTTTTGCTAAGCAGAATTTGGACCTGCATGATTAATTGAAGGTATGTATTTCTTTACCTCCCTTTCTATTTCTTTTCCTGCCTTTTCTTGTGCTGTTTTCATGTTAAACCTCATCTGGAGATTGAGCCAAAATTCAGGCTCGATAGCAAAGTATTTACCCAACCGCAATGCGGTATCGGCAGTTATTTCTCGTTTGCCGTTAATTATCTGATTAATGCGATTTGGGGGTACATTTATGTCCCTGGCCAATTGAGCTTGAGAGATTGCCATCGGCTTCAGAAATTCTTCCAGAAGAATGTCGCCTGGTGTTATTGGAGGCAGTTTTTTAGCCATGATATTCACCTCAATGATAATCTACAATTTCAACGTCATATGTGTTTCCTTCTTCCCATTTGAAACAAATACGCCACTGCGAGTCTATTCGTATGCTGTACCGCCCTTTTCTCTCACCCTTTAATGCTTCTAAGCGATTGCCAGGTGGCACCTTCAAGCCATCCAACGATACCGTTGCATTGAGCATCTCTAATTTAATCCGAGCCTTTCTCGATATGCTTCTGAATCTCTTAATATCCTTATCCTTGAAGAGGTTCTCAGTTTCCTTGCATTTAAAGGTTTTAATCATGTTTACATGATATTACGCGTGACGTAATACGTCAATATCTTCTTTTGGGTCAAGCGGGATAACATCGGGATCAGGTCTCAATATTTGACATTTAGACCGTGTTGTCAATTTTCTCCACTTGCGCCTCAAATGCTTGTCTGCCCGGATTTCATTTCAGATATCCAGGCATTCTCTTTTTTGCCTGTAATTCGCCATGATCAAAGTATCTTCAAATTATCCGTAGATCTTGTAATGGTTAGTTGTTTTAATATGTTGACCATACTCAACAGAGTTCTTATCGTAAGCGCTAATCCAACCCCGGTTGCCACCTGACCAAGCGCGGTGCCGGACGGTTCAGCACCGCACGGCTGGCCCGACAACCCCCAATAGGGTGAGATGCAAATGAAGAGTGTGATCGACGACAGATATTTTTTCGAGTTGGCCCAGAAAGACCCAATAAGTATTTGTAAACGATTGGGATGCAGGTACGATTATGTCGAGAAGGTATACAAGATATGCTTTTGGGGAGGTGAATACTCAATAGATCCCGTCGGAAAACGGATTGAATGGAGTACAACCGGCACCCCTGCCGTTCACGATTATTTTCAGATCTTCATGATACATTATCTCTTAAAGGAAGAGGTACTTACCCTGGGCAATGAATGGATATCAGAAAAGGATATTCCCGGGGGGAGCAGTTTTTTCACCGTTTCGCATAAGATTCCTTGCGATTTAATTTCCGATCAATATGGAAATGATGTCTTGAAGTTCAGAAATACCTGTGAACGTCTGAATGGCTCCCCTCTCGATATGGCTGATGCAGCGTATTGTTTTCAGATAACACCATATGTTCCGGTGGCAGCGCTTTACTGGGCAGGTGATGACGATTTTCCGCCGCAAGCAAGGATCCTCTTTGACAGAAGCATCAGCATCTTTCCTCTTGATGTCACATTTGCCTTGGCGATAGAGGTTTGCTCAAGAATCGGGAGCCGTTGGCATCCCTACGTTCAAACATAAATTCAATCTGTTCATCGGTTACAATCGCTGGATCAGATAAACAAGGACCGGTAATTTGCTTTCCTCCTTTATTTTGTAAAACCGAGGCAAAAGCTCTCTTTTCTTCGGGCTGTCCTGCAACGGTGATATATATATCGCGCCTTTTGATCTTCTTTCCACCTTCGCCTGTCGCAAAAGGTCTGCCAGGGAATCGTCGTGTTCGGGTGACAAGTTGTCTCCGGCGATGAAATTGCCGGTAACTTCAATTTGATCAAAATCGGCATTGATTCCTATCATTTTTTCAAAGGCCTCTTTTCCTTGTTCGGATGTAATCGGTTTGCCGATCTGGGAGAGAGTCTTTGGATCAATGGATTCAAATCCAATATTGATATAGGTGGAAAAGGGCAATTGATTCAAGTGTTCAAACACGGCTTGGCCGGATGCCAGGAACGATCCTATACTGCTAAAAAGAAAGAGAAAAGGTTTCTGGTCCATTCGCTGCCTGAAGCCAAATGTACGATACGCCTCTTCAGCAGCAAAGCAAAGTAAATTTCCCCCTGCTGCAAGGGCATCATGGTTGCCAAGGAAAAGAGCATGATAATTGACTAAATTCGCATCAAAATGCTTTTTCAAAGCCGCTATCTGCTCCTGAATATTCTCTTTTGATCTTTTTTGAAATGTTTTGTCTGATTTAACGCAGCAAAATCTGCAATGATACAAACATCCATCGGCAACAATCAGCGGAATAACATCATAATCGACATGCCGCGTATCAGGCGGAAGGACTGAAATCCTTTCCCCGATGATCGTGTTCAACTGCTGGGAGCGTTCATAAAGCCTCCGGTCATCATTGACCAGTATCCGCTCAATAAGATCTTTTGCATGGGGGTACAATCCTTTTGACTTTGCCATATACAGGTTGGCAAACAATTGGGACCATTTTGCCATGGCATTCATGACCACGGGATTGGAAAAATAGTTGATTTCCCATACCGGGTTGCTGGTATAGGGCAAACAGGGCAGATAATATTCTCCCATCCAGGAGATAATCCCATCACTGCCGCTTTTATCGCCAACAGTATAATATACCCAATCGTTTCCGGCCGTCCGTTTAAACTGCTCCGCGGGATGGGGCCAGCTGGGGGTAAGCCCTCGAATTGATTTGATCTCAGCGTTCAGGTCAAAGCAGAACTCGAAGTCTTGAGTCGTGATCTCAGAATATTTGCCAAACCGTAGGGGAAAGCTCTGTTTGACTAATTTGTCGGGGCCGCTCTTTTCAACGCTGATCAATAAATGCTGCTGTTGAAAGATATCCATTGGGTTTTTTGTTATCCTGTTCTCTCGAAAACCAACTAAAAAATCAGCCGGGACACAGTGATCAGATGCATCTGTTTTGTTCGTGTTTCTCGATGTAGTCGGGCCTGTCTGCCGTATGTCAACAAAAGTGCATCGCAAGAAAGTCGGCAATGAATGCAGGCTTGTCCGATCCCAGGATTTCCATCGTTGCCTGTACGGTCACTAAAACTCTGCCCCCTCCCTTTTCCTCAACTCCCGCCAGAATGCCGGTCAGTCTGATTTTTGAGCCGACAAATACGGGACTGATAAATCTCAGCCTGTTCAATCCATAATTAATAACCATCTTCGAGCCGGAAGGGGCAACACCCTGGTCAAGTATCGATTGCGCCATCAGAGAAAGCACCAGGAATCCATGCGCAATTGTCTTGCCGAAGGGGCCCTTGGCAGCCTTGGCCACATCCACATGAATCCATTGATGGTCGCTGGTGCAATCAGCAAATGTATTGATGGTATCCTGAGTGATTTCGATCCAATCACCTGTGATAATCTCTTTTCCTATTGTTGTCTTGAGCTCTTCCATAGTCAATTGTTGAATCATGGTGTCCTCGTAAATTTTATCCAGGCATAACCGGTAATCCTGCGATTTTTTTTCGTATCGCCACAAAGAGAGTGACATATGAATGACTGTATCATTTGGAGAAGTTTTTTGCCATCAAACGTCAACGTCTTTGCATTAGATGCTATCCTTCAGGAGGGATATTTGTTCCTGCCGGCAGAGGTGTGGCCAATACGAGATGCCGAGTGCGTTACAGCCATCGCCTTGTCGAATTGGCATAGTCTGTAAAATCCTGCCTGAACAGTCCTCTCATCACCTCTTCTTCGTGGGGAATGAAAACAAAATCCATCACCCCATAGAAGAGCATCGGAGGGAGAAGAAACAGAGGAGCCCCGAGACCGATCGCCGGCGACATGAGCATCAGTAGCATTCCCAGGTACATGGGGTTGCGGGATAACCTGAATGGCCCGGAATCAATGAGGGTGACAGGGGTTGCTGTCGGGCAAATGGGGTTGTGCTTTCTCTGAAATTCCAGCCAGCCCCACATCATAACCACGAACCCGAGGAGAAATGCAACCAGGGCGCACCACACAGAGTCCCACAAAGAAAACCTGATGACGGGAAATGCCCCGTATATCAGACCGGTCAGGGCCACCAGAGCCATCGCTATACGAGGCGGGCGCAGGTTGAGTATCCTGTCTTTCATTCTGTCTTTCATTACCGATACCTCCAGGCATTGTCACCCTCGTAAAAACCCCACTCCGCCGACGGTTCGGCGTCGGAGCTTTTTGAATTGGCGTGTTACCCCCGCAGCGTCCGGGACTTTTTACGAGCCCATAAGGTTTAGCTGCTAAACAAATAGGGCAAAAAATTATCCCTCATCTCTCTGGTTCATCATTGTCCTGCTATGGTCTAAAAACAGTTCGAACCAGCGAAACATCCCAAGGAGAAAAAGCACTTCAGAATCCGTGCCGCGGCTCAGTTCCTCGGATATGTGCCGGATCGTCTCCTGATTTTGTCTCTTTCTTTCTTCAAAAACCATCTCGCCCTTAGCCGTCAGTTTGATGAATACCTCCTTGTCGTTGTCGCTTCTCTTGTATCTTCGCGCCAGGCCTTTGTGTTCCAGCTTCTTTATTATTTGCGAAATGGCCCCCTTGGTCACTCCGGCCAGGGAAGCGAACTCGGTGACGTTGATTCCCGGATTCTCACCCACCTGGTCAAGCATGTGGCGTTCAGAATGGAAGAGCTCCAATTTCTCCCCATGCCTTCGGGGCAACTTCTCCATGGCGTTGGTCTTGTGGACCAGACGCAGGAAGCGTTCCATAATTTCTTTGCTCTCGGCTTCTCTCGGCATGCGTTCATTGTATAGCAACTAAACAAAAAAATCAAGGGCACTTTTTATCAACACGACGATAAATAATTAACAGCCATATATGGCATCATTACCTATAGGCCCTGGTTTAATCGCGGCAAGATCGCCTGTGACATATTTCCAACCTGTTTTAACCGCGATGGTATTGCCTTCGCCCATCAGCCGCAGGTTGACTGTGCCCCCAAAGCGATTTCATCCGGCCTCGCAGCCCGCACATGGGTGGCAACCGACCGGTGATGGCCGAACGGGTCCTCGATCTGGGCATGCCGATCACCCCCGGAACATTTCCGCAGGCGGCATCGTGATCTTCACAACGGCCTCGACTGCCTGTTTGAGAACGGTGTCGACAGCCTCGACGTGCCTAGGGGTGGTGACCGAAGATCCCTTAAGCTCTTCAGGTCCGAGCGATCCCCATTCAGGGCCTTCATCCACCAGCATGAGCGCCGAGTCGCCGATCCGGATCATGGCATGGATGAGCCTCTCAGGCAGGGGGTGGAGAGAGCTTGGCCAAGATCTCATTGCATGGGCTGACGAATGACCGTTTTCCAGTTCGCCGCAACTGTCTTCCTGATATCACTGAGGTAGATTTCATGGTGCTTCCCAATGGGTTTGTGCCCTGATTCCGCTATGAAACCGTGCAGCCGCTCAATGGCCGGTCCTTCAGCCGAGAAAGGACCGATGTGCATGAGCTGAACGCAGATTCCTTCCTCAAGCGACTCGAAACGCACCTTCTCCAGCGCGGTTGGATTCTTTTTCCTCTTCACCTCTGCCATGGCCTCTTTGACCATCGCGGGGGTAACGAAATCCGGTTGCATGATCATCATGGTCCACTGCCAATCGGCTTTGTCGTTTATTGAAAACCTGGACATATCGTCGGCCCACCAAAGCCCTTCCAGCGGCATCACGCCATAGTCGATCGCCAGCGCCCCCTTCTTGGCCATGAACTTGATTGCATAGGAAAGAGAAAATAAAACCTCAACGCCGACTTGATAATCATTTGACGTGTTTGGATCGCCTGCCCCATCGAGCATGAGGTAGGTCATCTTTGGAACCTCCACCTGCACGACCTCCTTGGCAGACGGCTGGTACAGATGCTTCAGTTCCTTCTTGAAATTGATCTTCTCCATGCCCTCTCCCGTATCGCTTCCATGATTGTGGTGGGTTGACCTGTGTGCTTGATTCAATTGACTTTGGGGCTTCTCTTTTCCCGTTCAGAAGGACAGATCAAGGGCTCGGCAGAGAAACCGCATATAGGGCGCAGCCCGATGGAAGTGCCGGACCATCAGTGGCAGCAGCGTTGTCCCTGTCACCTGCGCCGAGGTCATCGGAGCCAGCGCGATAAAGTCCTTGCGTCGCAAATCGTCGAGTAAGGGGTGGTCGTTGGCAAAACCGCGCGGCGGGTTGACAAGAAAGTCGCCTGAGAGAGCAAAATGGTGTCGGAAATCTTTGTCGTCGCGGGCTGCGAGCCAGGAGGCCCCTCGTTTTGCAAGAGCTTCGCGGATTTTAGCAAGGGTTCTTGTGTCCGGATGCCACAATCCGATACCGAGAAAACAATCGTCCGGCGCGATGTGCAGATAGAACCCCGGTGCGTGAATATCTTTGCCCCGCTCGTGGCGAAATTGAATGCCGATATTCGTCTTGTACGGCGTTTTGTCCCGACTGAAGCGGGTGTCGCGTTGAACGCGCATCAGGGAACCGCCCACCTTGCGTGGCTGCGCCGTGAAATACGGCGAAATCGTGGGCAGCTCGTCGGCCATGTCGCCGATCAGCTGCATTGCCGGCATGCGAACGAATTTCTCATACTCCTGCTGATGCGTCTGAAACCATTCGCGGGTATTGTTTCCGGCCAGGGTCGCCAGAAAGGTGAATGTCCTGGCGGTGAAGTACTGCCGTTCCTCGGGATGTTTCATGGGCTTGCTCCTGTCCACCGGCAGAGTGGGGCCGCCGGGTAATGCGGCCCCGCCTCGATCCGGAAATCAACCCGCCATTGCCGCGATGCGTTTCTCGAGCTCCTGATGCGAGACATCCTCGATATGCGTCGCCATATGCCAGATGTTGCCAAAGCGGTCATGCACCGTGGCTGTCCGATCGCCCCAGAACTGGTCGGCCGGCTCCATCGCCGAAGTGGCCCCGGCTGAGAGGGCGCGCTGATAGATTGCATCCACCTCATCCACGTAGAGATAGAAGGCGCCGGCCATGGGCTTGCAGTCTTTCTTGGGTTCACCCAGCATGATGACCGAATCGCCGATAGTCACCTCGGCATGGCCGATGGTGCCATCGGGCTGGGTGAGGCGTTCTTTTTCACGGGCCGCGAAGGCCTGCTTGAGAAACGCAATCAATTCCGCCGCGCCTGCGACGGTCAGATAGGAGGTGACGGTATGGTAACCAGCTGGAATCGTATTAGCGTTCATATTTATTACTCCTTGATGGTCTATGGTTGCGAGCCTTGTGCTCTTGTCTCCATAATAACCAGGACCGTTGTCAGATCCTGTCAGGAGTGTCGTCCGCCTCACGCTTTCTGCCCGAAATCGGTCAACCGCTGTCGCGCACGCCAACGATATGGCGCAGATAGTGGGTGAGGCTGATTTCCCCGGTGGGGGTAAAGTGATCCTCCAACTCCGCCAGGGATTCGATACGATCGAAACGGAAGTTGCGGTAATCCCGGCGCAGCTCGCACCAGGCCAGCAGGGTCCACCGGCCGCTCCAGCCGATCATGGCCAGCGGCCACAGGGTCCGTTCGCTCTGCAGCTGTTTTTCGTCCCGGTAAATGACCCGGATCTTGCAGTGTTGTTCGCAGGCCCGGCGGAGTCTGCCGTGTATCTCACGCAAGGGGTCGTCGCTTTCCATGATCGGTATGCGGTAGGGCTGCTGCTCCGCGTGCCGTTTCAGCGGCTCGGTCAACACCGAGCGGATCTTCACTTCCGCGGTCCTCGCCCCCTGGGCCAGATCCTTGTCGGTGAAGGCCTGCACCATACGACTGCCCACGATCAGCGCCTGGACCTCATCGGGGCTGAAGAGCAGCGGCGGCAGGTGATTGCCCGGCCGAATGAGGTAGCCGACACCGGATTCCCCGGTCACCGGCACGCCGGTCATAATCAGTGACTGGACGTCGCGATACACCGTACGTGGTGATACCTGCATGAGCTCGGCAATCGCCTCGGCCGTTATCGCCGTGCGCCGCGAACGCAGCAACAGCGTCAGTTCAAAGAGACGTTCGGCTTTGGTCATGGCAGCTCTTTGACCGGCAATGCTGGCGTTGTATCCGGGATTTTCACAATATCACCATACCACCTGAAAAAAGATTGTAATTCACCACCGACCCCATTGGAGAACCTGATAAGGAGATCTGTAAGAAATTGCCGAGGTGGTTGCCTGTATCAAATTCGTAGTATTCCGTCGAAATGGGTCCCTATATGATCTGATCTATAACGCATGATTTGCAGGCCAAGCCCCTTAGGGCGGATATTTTCCGGAAGCCTTTTCCCGTTATCCACGACTGTGAGGAGAAGGGACCCTTCTTTGCGGTTCAGGGAAACGGTCAGGTTCTTCGCTTGCGAATATTTTATAGCATTATTTACAGCTTCTGAAACCTTTATAATAAAGGTGCGTGGAGATAAGATTGTCATGAAGCCCTATGTTGTCGTCCCCATAAAAACGACAACGGATATTGGTGCAACAGTCCTACTCCATCGTTTGAACTCGTGGCGGAACCTGGAAATAGAATCAGGAAAAACCTTGGCAGCGCCAGGTTAAGAACCTGGATTATTTCTTCGGATAGAGGTTGAAAAGGGTTCAGACGACTCAAGGTACCTGTATGGCGCAGGGGGCGGAAGGCGCAGCTTCAGTCGGATGATCCATAAAAATATCTGGGAATTTACGCTGATCGTATCTATGGTACAGACGAGGCTCGACAAGGACGCGGCAGTCTGTGCCCTGGAGATTACGGCCCCAAAGGCCCCGGCATCGCCGGCACGGTCGAGACGCCCTGCAGACAACAACCTGGGAAAGATGAAACTCTACGATACCTATCTTTTCGATGCCGACGGCACGCTGTTCGATACGGTGGACCTGATCTGCCAATGCTTTGATTATGTCCTGGAAAAATATGGCGGACAGTCCCTGCCGCGAGAGCGCATCATGGCGGGAATCGGCAGCCCACTTGTCACCCAGATCGTCAATCATTTGGGTCCGGGCCTGGACTATGACATGATTCTCGGCGATTATCTCCAGTATCAGCTGCAGGCCATGGAAGGCAACGTCAAGCTCTTTCCCGGGGTCGCCGCGGTCCTTGCCGCCTTGCAGGGAAGCGGCAGGAGACTGGCCGTGGTCACCTCGAGAAAGCGTCTCAGTCTGGAGGCGCTGCTTCAGGCCACGGCCACGTCGAGGTATTTCAATGTGCTGGTCACGCCCGAAGATACCGGCAGGCACAAGCCTGATCCCGAGCCTGTCCTGAAAGCCATGGCGCTTCTCGGGGCCGACAGGGACACGACGGTGTTTGTCGGTGATGCCCATTTCGATATCTGCAGCGGTGCCGGAGCAGGGATCGATACGGTCTTTGTCAGGTGGAGCCATTTCGATTCGTCTGTGCTCCCCGTGGCTCCGACCTGGACGATCGGTTCCATGCGGGAACTCTGTGCGGCCCTCCCGGGGCGCTTCGCAGGCCAGCAGTATCCACTTCCTGATCTCGGGTAAAAGGGGTCGAGCCGGTGAATATCAACGGAACATCAAAGGAACACATGCAGATAGCCACATTTCTCTATCGCCTGCTGGATAGGCGGAACCTCCCTGTTCACCTTTGCCCCTGCCCCTGTCATTTTATCGTAAAAGGGGCCACTCGCCTATACATGCCAGGCTGTTTTGAATCTGTTCAGCCCTGAATGGGTTGAAAATCCAAGATGTCCGATTGTCTCAGCGTGATGAGGAAGCCGGAGAGAATGCCTTCAAGGCGACCGTTGCCGGGGACGCAACACAGGGTGCGGCCGATATGGGTGAATTTATTGTCTCTGTATTGCCAAGGCCCCTGAACAGTTCGGCGCCATCGGTTTTCTCTCCAAACCGTATGGTCTGGACCAACTTGTGGTGGAGCTGCGAAGGTATCTGTCGCAATGAAGGAGCGGTAAAGGATTACCGCCGGATAATCCGCCGGAGGCCGCTTCTGATCAAGCGGACCTGCCCGGCCCGTGCGTGGTATGAATCTCTGGCCTTATTGAGCCGCACGCACGGTTGTTGCCCTACACGTTGGGTTTTCATCACCCAACGGGTAGGGCAACTTTTTACGGGCCTGTGATTACCCCTGGAGCTGTCGAGCCCCGTCAATGGCCATATCTACGGTGTGTGGGTCGGCCAAGGTCGAAATATCTCCCATGGATGCCTTGTCAAAATCCCCGGCGGCCACCTTTTTCAAAATTCGGCGCATGATTTTGCCGGAACGGGTTTTCGGCAGATAGTCTGCCCATTGGATCATTTCCGGGGTTGCGATAGGACCGATCTCCTTGCGAACATGGGCCACCAGCTCCTTTTTCAGCGCATCCGTTTTTTCGACACCCGTGTTCAGCGTAACATAGGCATAGATGGACTGGCCTTTAACCGGATGCGGGTAACCCACCACGGCAGACTCGGCCACACTGGGATGCGACACCAGGGCCGATTCCACTTCGGCCGTCCCCATCCTGTGGCCCGATACGTTGATGACATCGTCCACCCGGCCGGTGATCTGGTAGTATCCGTCCTTGTCCCGTTTGCAACCGTCACCGCTGGTATAATATCCCGGAAACTGAGTAAAATACGTATTGAAGAAACGTACCGGATCCTTGTACACCCCTCTCATCTGACCCGGCCATGAGCACTTCATGACCAGGTTGCCTTCACAGACGCCTTCCAGTTCTTTGCCCGAATCATCCACGATGGCCGGGTCGACGCCGAAAAAGGGCACTGTTGCCTGGGCGGGCTTGATGTCAATGGCACCCGGAAGCGGTGTGATGAGGATACCGCCGGTTTCGGTCTGCCACCAGGTGTCGACAATGGGGCATTCACCGCGGCCGATTTTCTGGTAGTACCAGTTCCAGGCCTCGGGATTCAGGGGCTCTCCCACGGATCCCAAAAGCCGGATGGAGGAGATGTCATGTTTTTCGACCCAGCTGTCGCCCTCTTTTGCCAGGGCCCGGATAGCCGTCGGAGCCGTGTAAAAGATGTTGACCTTGTATTTTTCGACGATGGACCAGAAGCGACCAAAATCAGGATAGTTGGGAACTCCTTCGAACATGATGGTTTTTGCACCGTTGGCCAGTGGACCGTAAACGATATAGGAATGGCCGGTGACCCATCCGACATCGGCCGTGCACCAGTAAATATCCCCGTCATGGTAGTCGAAAATCATTTTGTGAGTAAAGGCGACATACGTCAGGTAACCGCCGGTGGTGTGCATTACCCCTTTTGGTGCGCCGGTCGAACCGGATGTATAGAGAATAAAGAGCGGGTCTTCGGCGTCCATCTCTTCGGGAGGGCAGACGGCATCGACCATGGCAGCTTCCTTGTGGTACCATTTGTCCATGCCCTCCTTCCATGCGACCTCGACCTTGCTCCCCACCCGCTCGACCACCAAATGGGTCTTGATGGTCGGACTGGATTGGATGGCCTTGTCGGCGTTGGTTTTCTGGGGGATTGCCTTGGCACCGCGGAAGGTGCCGTCGCAGGAAACCAGCAGACAGCTTTTGCTGTTGTTGATCCTGCTGGCCAGGGCTTCCGCCGAAAATCCTCCGAAAACAACGGCATGGATCGCGCCGATACGCGAACAGGCGAGAATGCCGATGGCCAGTTCAGGGATCATCGGCAGGTAGAAGGTCACGACATCGCCTTTCTTGATGCCGTTTTTCTTCAAGACGTTGGCAAATCTGCAGACTTCGGCGTGCAGCTGCCTATAGGTAAACTGACGGCTTTCGTTAGGATCGTTGCCTTCCCAGATCAGGGCGACCTGATCACCGCGGGTCTCCAGATGCCGGTCAAGGCAATTGTAGGAAACATTGAGCTTGGCCTTGGTAAACCACCGTATGTACAAATCGTCGGCACTCTTTCCATAGCTGAAATCGGCGACTTTCTCCCACTTCTTAAACCAGGTGACATATTCCTCTGCAATTTCTCCCCAGAACCCATCCGGATCGTCGATCGATCTTTGCCACATCTCTTTGTACGCATCGTAACTTTTGATATAGGCATTTTCCCTGAAAATTTCCGGAACGGGATAGATCTCCTTCAACATTGTTTCCGCCATAACAAACCTCCGATTTCGTCAGTTAATAAGTATAAACGACCAGCGCCATGAGAAACCTAACAAATAAAATAATCATAATATTCCCAAAGAACACTGCCCGTAGGCCTCGTTTAATGTTGGACTTGAAATAGTATCTGAAAAAATGTGGTTATTTGCGCGAACGGGATCCGAAGCAAGACACAAACCGGTTTGCAGACAAAGAACTGAGCTCTTCAGATAGTTTCCTCAACAGTACCATCCGGTTCATCACCGAGAAGATATTCTTTATCTCTCTTCCAATTTTGCTCGATGTCGGTCTATTGATCGAAAGATCGGTAACTATATGGGATAAATATCGGGATATACGTTTTTTTTGTTTCTTGAATTCTCCTGTTGTTCTAGACCCTTATAATATTTATTGCTGAGATGTTTTTATAACATCGGATTTTTGTTTTGTCACTGGGAATTTTCGAACGGCAGCAGACACCTTTCCGTGGAAAAGAAATGCATCTACAAACCTGTTCCGTCTTGATGTCAACTGTGTATTTGCAGAGGCTTGCTTACCGGCATGGCTGGACCGGAATAGACGGCCCCAACGAACGATGACAGGTTTGGTCGCCGGCATGGCGGCTCTCCGGAAATCACGACTTTCGTATAAAAGGGGGCGATATCCCCGACGGTTGAACTGCTAAAACAAGATAGGCGGCCCACGGCGAATCTGCCTTCGGCCCATCCTGTTCTTCTCGTCAATGGCGCAACCAGAAAGCGGTTGCCGTGAATGCCGCCCAGGCGAGACAGACGGCAGTTGCCAGGCCGCAGATCATGGCAAGATTGCGGTGAAACGGCGTTTCCTCCTTTCTCTCATTGTATCCCAGCAGCATCCCCAGCAGCATTCCGCTGAGTATCCCGCCGCCATGACCCCAGTTGTCGATCCCCGGCACCAGGAGGCCAAACAGGAAAATGCCGATAACCCACCCGCTCACCTCGCGATAAACCATGGCCCCGTACGTCCCACCCCTGCTTTTTCCGTAGTAGATCAGAGCGCCGATAAGTGAACAGATGGCCGCCGATGCGCCGATCGTTAAGGGGACACCGGCCAGATAGGAGAGAATATAGCCGCCGATGCCGCCGATGGTGTAGATCGTAAACATCCTGCTGGATCCGTACTCCCGGGTCGCCCACGGGCCAATCTGCCTCAAGGCCATCATATTGAAGGCGATATGCAATATCCCGCCGTGCAGATAATTGGCGCTGAGAAAGGTCCAGAATCGTCCGAGTTCATTGACGGGAAGGGTCCCTGATGCTCCCAGCAGAACCAGGCTGGACTCTCCCGGGGCCAGAAAGCGAAGCGGATTGGCAGAAAACGACAGGTGCCGCGTCAAGAGCAGAGAGAAGACGTAAAAGACTATGTTGACGATGATGATCAACTGCACCGCCTGATCATCGCCCATGGAGTGCCGTGTCAAGGCCATGATCTTCCACCAGGGATTTGTACGGGATGCCCCGCACCACGAGCAGACGGTCTCGTTGCTGCCGACCAGATGTCGGCAGCGTGGACAAAGAATGGCCTTATTTGCCATTGACGGTACCCCTTCGCTGAGAAATATGAATGTAAAAACGCAATCGGCCGACTCTAACGCGTTCCGCCCTTCCTGCGTCCCTCCCGGAGCTGCCGTCCTCTCCGCCCCCGGCGTCGGTCGGCAGCCGTTCATGACCAACGATGGCATTGAATTCGGCGAACAGGAGACACGATAAGCCCGCCTCCAGGCGATGGGACGTCATCGAGGTCGGTTTGATTCATGTCTCGGTTCTCCAACCGGGAGACAGATTGATTGTCACAAAACGGCGTGAAAAAAATCAGTCCCCTTAGACTATTCAAGAAAAATCAATCAGTCTCCCGGATAGTGGCTGAGTTTCATTGGCAATCACAATTCTATTTGCCGTGGCCTTGCCATAGGGAGCAACGGTAGCATGCATTGTGCCATATGGCAAGTCCCGCCCTCTCTTCTTTCCTGCTGATTGCCGAAAAGTGGAGGGGTATTGCAACCCGGCGCCGTCACCGGATCTCCGGTTGGCGTCTTGCAGCTCACCGGCTCATGGTCGGTGAACGTTCGGGTACGATCTGAAAGGCCATTAAAAAAATTTCATCGGCAGCTGGTGGTACGGTCGCAGATCATCCTTACATTCTAAGTCATACCGAACACGAAGGGGGACCGATATGAAAGCAGAGAATAGAAGTGTGAGGATATTGATTGGTATTTCACTTGTCTTCGCCTTTATGACCGGATTGAACGGTACGGTCGCAGGCATGTCTTTTTTGCATGACGATACTGCGATAAAAGGATATGACCCCGTCGGATATTTCAAGGCCGGCAAGGCGGTACAGGGCAACGACTCATTCACCTTTACCTGGCATCATATGACCTGGTATTTTCAAAACAAAGAGGATCTGGATCTGTTTGCGAAAAATCCGGAGAAATATGCTCCGCAGTATGATGGTTTTTGTGCCTGGGCCATGACGGAGGCACAAAAAGCCCGAACCGATCCTGAGGTATGGAAGATCGTCGACGGGAGGCTATATCTCAATTGCAGCAGGGCATCGTTCAAAGAATGGAGCCGGGATATTCCGGGGAATATCAAGAAGGCCGATAGGAACTGGCTGAGATTAAACGGCAAGGAGCAATACTAGGCGGAGAATTCTCCGGTTCTTACAACAGGCTGTAGAGGTTGGTCATTCTCATGACCTCCCTATCCTGCAGCAGGGTGCGGGGGATTATGACGATAACGCCGAAACCTTTGTTTTTCAGATTCATGCCGTCACAGGAGCCATTTTTCGAGGAAACGGCGGAGAGGTGCGGTTGGCTGTGGACGGTATTGTTTTTCAGATAGTTGATAATGGTCGCGATATGGTTCAAGCCGATGGTAAAAAGGGCGTTTTTGTTTTTGATCATGCCCTCTTGAAATTCGGTCTCGATTACGGTGGGGATATTTTGCAGGATGGCGGCCGTCCGTTTTTCCTGAAGACGGTCAATCTGCATTTTCAGGGACAGAGCGGCGGCAGGATCATCATGGGTCTCTTCAAGCTTGAAGACCAGGTTGAGTACATCGTTGTAGAGTCGTTGGTTTTCGACCTGGCAGGCCAGCATATGGAACTGTTCCATCAAGAGCATCTCGGCATTTATGAAATGAGAGGTGTTCGCCAGCGTTTTTACCAGGGCGTCGTCATCCAGAGCGGGGCCCGGTCGGACCTGACCCGGATCATTATGGGTATCCGGTGCACCGAAGAAACCCTCCGGCAGCAGGAGGTTGAGGTTCCGGGTACGGTTCAGCCATTCTCCAATCTTGTAAACCTCGGCCTGGGTTTTTACCGTATCGCTTCCGTTAAGCCGGTTGCGGCTGTCCCGATGACTGATCCCGATAACATAGACTGTATTGGGACTCGTTGCATTGTAGCTGTAGACGACTCTGCCATACGAAGACGGCAGGGAAAGCGTGACGGTCTGGTCGCCTTGTCCCTGGGTATTCTTCGGATCGGCCTGTACCCGTGCAGGTGCAAGCAATTGAATTAAAAACAGGAAAAAAATAAAGGAGGAAAAGAGGAAGAGGATATTTCGCGTGACGCAGGCCGATCTTCGGCAGATGAACATATGCTGGGGCATCCTTGCATATCCTCAGGGTTGACGGTGAGCAACAACGTGAGGAAGTGCAGGCGCAGCATACTGCATATGTCCGGCATTCCCGCTGTTATTGAGGCATACTATTTGTGACCAGAGGCCTCAAATGTGAGTGGGTATGCCTATTAAACTTAATTTACAACACTTTATTTTCTAGCAAAAATACCGTCCGGAGTCAATATAATTTTCATTCCCAAATGAAATTCATTCCTGTCGTCGGGCAGCATGGCGGCCTGCCATGCCATTTGTGTCTGCCGGAAAGGGAAACAACCTGAAGTAAAACCCGGGATATCACTTGCAAGAGAAGCGTTGCAGGTTGGAGAGGCCGGTGTCGCTGAGGAGATGAAATTTTTCAGATCCCCATTGGTCCATGGATAGGATGTTTACCCGGATGTACGTCCGGAATTTCCGATTCTCAGCAGACGACCATTGCCAAGCCAATAAGAATGATTATCATGTGCTGAACAGAATGATGCCTATCGAGAGTTTGGCGAGGGGGAGAATTGAGTGCGGACCCCTATACATGGTTGCTCATTCTTAACACCTGTTTTCAACACTTTTTATACAATATTTGGAGGAACACCATGAAACGATTGGTCGCAATTACCACAGCAATAATGGCTGTCCTGATGTTGTCCGTAATGTCCTTTGCAGCCGGAGGTACGGATCTGCCGGGAATTCAGTTGCAAAATGACTCCGCCGGTTGGACCCGGAATCAAGGGGATACCGAGCACATGATTGTCGCAAGCTCCCCTGCGATCACCCTGCCGGCGATTCAGCTGGCAAACGACTCCGCCGGATGGAAGGAGAACCGGAGCAATAGCGAGGGCATGGTTGCCGCAAGCGGCTCATCGGTTGATCTGCCGGTATTCCAGCTCTACTACGGTGTCGCTCCCGAGTGGGGGGGGACCCAGAGGAGCCCGGAAAAGGCCATTGCCGCAGATCCGTCCGATTCCTCGGCCGCGCTGAATGTCGGGATGTAACGCAGTATTCTTTATCCCTTCCCTGCCGATACAGTAGCTATGGTCTTCAGCAGGGAAGCAGCAGGCCCACAATGAGTATCGATTGAGCGCAGCATGGTACTCACCGATAGAAAGATCCATCCCGGTTTGCTTAAAAAAACAGCCGGGATGGGTTCCGCAGCGACAGGTGGAAGGCCTGCCGTCACTTAGTATCCTCAGACACCAGCAGATTAAGGGCATCATCGGCAAGGACCACATCGATCCGTGCGAGGGTGACCTCATCGACGGCATCCTGGGCGGCCAACCCCTTCTGCCGATAGTCAAGCTCTGAGATTTTCCCTGCTTGAAACTCCGACAGGGCCGTTATTCTCTCAGCCTCCTTAAGCTTCTCGCGGGCCATGGCCAGCACGAGTTGATCTTTTGCCTCTTCAAGGGCTGTTTTTTTATCTGCCGCGGCCTCCGCCAGCTGCCTTTCCTTTTCCTGCAGTTGCAGTTGCTTCATCCGCACCTCGGTCTCCGCCTGGTCTATCCGTTCTTCCGTTCTCCATCCGTTGAAGAGATTCAATGTTATCTTGATGCCGACAACATACTCATCCGACTGCAGATTGGTCCAGGAGTCAAAATACGTATGGGAGTCGCGACCGATCAGCGCATATCTGGCAAAAAAATCAATTGTCGGATAATTAGAGGACAGGGCAACCTTTCGCTGCTCGTTGTCGGCTTGGATTTCTGTTTTTATCTTCAGAAGTTCCGGGTGGACGGACGCCTCTTTTTCCCCGTTGTTGCCGTCATCGGGATCGTCAGCGAGTGCCGGGACCTGTTCCGCCGAGGAGATACCGCCATCGTCGGCTATGCCCAGAACACGCAGATACCTTGTAAAGGAGTGGAGGCAATCACGATCCGCCGTTTTCAGCCCGATCCGCTTTTCCCGGTTTTTCAGCAAGGCAGCATCATAGGCCATATCCGATAGCCGGGCGAGTTGATGCTTTTTTTCTGCCGCCCTCATTTCCATCTGTGCCGCTGCAAACGCACCTTTCGCCATCAGAAAGTGTAACTTGGCCTTCTTGAGATTCCAGTAGGCCCTGGCCACCTCGAGCCGTATTTTTCTTCCGGCGATCGAGATGCTGTATTTTTCTGATTCCAACCTGCTCAAGGCCTTGCCGAGAAGGGCGCTGTCTCTGCCGCCGGCCCAGAGATTGTAGGAAAGATCCAATTCGCTGTTCAAGAGATACGGAGGGACCTCTTTCTCCACGTTCACGACGACATCCTGACCGGCAATCCGGGCCGAAATATCTATTCCGGTGAAGGAGTCGTAATTTTTTATATACGAACTCGAACCGGTCAGGTCGAGAGCAGGGAGGAAGTTTCCCCTGGTCTCCTTTACCCTTGATCGGGCCTGATGCTGCTTTTCATTCTCAAGGCGCAGTTCAGGCCGTAGTTTCATAGCCATGGCAGTGGCATCCGACAGATGCAGAGGGAGCGTTTGCCTCTGCTCCCCTGTGGCTATGGTTGCCCACAAGAGTGCGATGCCTGCAAGAAGTGCCGTCAACAATCGGAAGTTATTCAAATCGGAGGGCCTCCACGGGTTTCAGATTGGCGGCACGCAGGGCCGGATAATAGCCGGAAAGGAGCCCGACGCCTATGGATACAGCCACGGCTATCAGGATAATCGGCCAGGATGGCGCAAGGGGGATACCGGTGAATACGGCGAGGGCATATCCGACCGCACCGCCGACCACCAACCCCAGGATGCCGCCGATGAAACTGATAAAGATCGCCTCGAGGATAAATTGGAGCAAGACATCTTTCCTGCCCGCTCCAAGCGCCTTGCGGATACCGATCTCCCTGGTCCTTTCAAGGACGGAGGTGCTCATTATGTTCATAATTCCCATCCCGCCGACAAAGAGGGATACGGAGGCCGCGACCACGCCCATGACGGTGACCCATTTGAGGATATTATCCGTTGTCCTGATATACTGCGACATGGTCTCGGATCTATAGGTGAAACGGTCTGCATGCCTGTGCTTCAGAATGCCCTTGATTTGAAACACGGCGGTTTCGGCCTCCCCGAGCGTTGTTGCCTCCGCCTGAAGGACCTGGATATCCTTGGAATTGGTCATCTGTTGCAGCAGGGTATAGGGAATGAGAAGACGATTGTTGGCATTCTGGCCGCCGGATGACCCGATGCTGGCCAGGAAATCGCGGTTCTTGGCAACCAGCACGCCGAGTACCGTGAATTTCCTCTTCCCGATGCGGATGTCCTTGCCGATCGGGTTGGCCGAAGGCCCGAAAAGATCGGTCCGCACATCGGTCCCTATGATCGCAAACGGATGGTTATGGCTGATGTCCTCCACACGGAACTGTCTGCCGGCCAGGAGGGTATCGTTGTTTATCCTGAGATAATCGGCGCCGATGCCCAGCAACTGGGCATTTGCATACCTGTTGCCGAAACGAACCAGCATTTTCCTGCCCCTGGCATAAACGATCGGGCTCAACAGACGGACGGCTGAGCATCCGGCGGCACGTATCACCGTATAGTCGGCGGCTTCGATGCCGGTACCGGCCCTGACTGCCCGATGCGGATCCTTGTCGGAAGAGTCGCGAAAGACCCAGACGGATTTGAGTCCGAAGGTCTCAAGTTCCGAAAAGACGTAAAACCGGCCCCCCTTGCTGACGGCCCCGACCGTCATTACCGCTGCGATTCCCACCGCGATTCCCAGGATGCTCAAGATCGTCCTCAGCCGGTTATCCTTCAAGGCCAGGAGCGATTCCAGCGCGATATCGAAGAGGTAGCGCTGCGATATCCTCATGATCGCATCTCGTCGCTTGCTATCCGGCCGTCTTTGAGCCGCACGATTCTTCGGGCAAATGCTGCGATATCCTCCTCATGGGTTACCATCACAATCGTTTTGCCCATGGCATGAAGCTGTGAAAAAATATGCATGATTTCCTTTCCGGCAACGGAATCGAGACTCCCTGTGGGTTCATCCGCTATGACGATATCGGGTTGATTGATAAGGGCCCGGGCAATGGCCACCCGCTGTTGCTGACCGCCGGATAGCTGTGCCGGCATATGCGACACCCTGTCTCCAAGGCCGACACTCTCCAGGGCTTTTAGGGCAAGGATCCTGCGGTCGCTGGGCCGGACACCTGCATAGAGAAGAGGCAGCCCGACATTTCTTTCCGCAGTGATGCTGCGGATAAGATTGAAGGACTGGAAAACGAAACCGATAGCGTTATTCCTGATCGAGGCCAATTCCTGATCGGGGGCCCCTTCTATGGACAGACCGTTCAAATGATAGCTGCCCGATTCCACCGTATCGAGACAACCGATGATATTCAGCAGGGTGGATTTGCCCGAACCCGAAGGCCCCATTATCGCGACGAATTCGCCGGAGTCGATGGTGAGCGAAATCCCCTTGATAGCAGGCAGGAGCACATCTCCCAACCGGTAACTCTTTCTGATGTCGTGCAGGCGGATCATTGGTGCAGTCCCTTAATAGATCTTCACCCTCTGTCCCGCCTTCAGGGACTTGCCCTCCGGGATTACGATCCTTTGTCCCGGAGCAACCCCTTTGACCACCTCGACGGACACCATATCTTCGATCCCGGTCACAACCGGGACAAAGTGGATCAGATCACCCTTTACCAGTGCAACGAAAGGTGCTCCCTGCCTGTCGATGATGCAGTCAAACGGTACCTTGACGATATTATCATGATGAGCGATCCGTATCTTGGCGTCAACCTGTTGACCAAGCTTCAGATCAGGAGCCTTTGCCCCATAGCTCAATCGTACCTTTATTGAATTTTCCGCATCCTCTTTTTTTAATGCCGGGGCAATCTCAAGCACGGACTCTTCCCAGGAATGTCCCGGATAGGCGTCACTGGTCAGTTCGACGGTCTGGCCGATTTTGACCAGACCGTCATCTGATTGGTCGACCATGATCTCAATGGCACGTGAGGTACTGTTTGCCAGGACAAAGATTGCCTTTCCCGATGGCGCCCATTCCCCGGGATTGATGTCTCTTGCGGTGACAAAACCGGCAAACGGGGCCCTGATTTTCAGTTTGTCGCGCGTGCTCTCATCTGTTTTTAGCCGCTCGTTTGTTTTGCTCACTTCAGACCGGGCTATTTTCAGGGCGCTCAGGGCGTCTTCCACCGACTGTTTTGATGTTCCTCCAACCGAGAAAATTGCGACAAGGGCGTCATAGTCCCTCTGCAACCGTCGGACCTTTTCGACCGCTTGGTTTACGGATTCCCTGGCTTCAGCCACCTTTCCTTCGAGTTCGTCACTTGCAAAGAGGGCCAGGAGGGTCCCGGCAGCGACCCTGGCCCCTTCCTTCACGAAAACCTCCTTTGCCTGCGCCGAAACAGGCACACTGATTTCGGCATGCTGATCGCTGACGACCTTTCCGGTCGCATTGAGAATTGAAGTAATACTTTCTTTTTTGATATCGAGTACTTTTACCGGAACGGCCTGCGTTTTGCGAAAGTAGAAAGAACAGCCGATCACAAGGGCTGCCACCAGGAGGAATCCGATGAGGATCGTTGGTCGCCTGTTCTTCGCTGCCCGGGCTGGTTGCGTGGTTTCCATATCTCCGACTCTGCCTGTTTGCTGACGTTCAGGTGAATTTTCCGCTGCTCCCCGACATTGCCGTGATGCCATTTTGGTCGATGATGCCGTCCCCTCGTCCCTCACCCATGGGCATGACGAATCCGTCCCTCCCCCGGACATTGCCGGGGATTTGCGGCACAAGGGAGTCCGGACGATGGCTGATTCCATCGGAGAGCAGGAAGCAAGGGGCAGTATACCCGATGCAGCCGGTTGAAGCACCTGTAATGTGAGAGGTATTGGGAAAAAGACGGTCAGGCCGCGTGGAGCGGCTTTTCTAGTTACGGCAACCGGGCCTGCCTGTGTTTTCGCGATCCCATGAGCAGGGGGGGATGGAAGGTATCACTGCCGGATCCGGTATTGCCGTTGCCCGGCACGAATCAGGCAGGCCGGGACAAGACACTTGTCCATCCGGTTACTCCGGTTTATCCGGGGATGGCGGCGAGGGTTTTTCCCGCGTCTCGTCTATTTTCTTTTTCAGACGTTGTATCTTATACCGTCCAACCGAGCTGAAATGATCCTTGATGGCGGCCAGGATGTGCTTGAAAGCATTTTGGGGCAAATCCGTGATGTAATTACCTGTTGCCGGAAACGTCGCGGACGGCATGATGATATCAGGATTTCCCGGAGAGGGAAGGGCATTGACGTTGAGCTTCCGGATCGTGAACTGTCTGCCGTTGCCGAGAATAATGGAGGCCTTCACGATCAACAATCCCAGGTATACCTTATCCTCTCTATTCTGTGGGACCTGATAGTGGGAACACAGCCTGTTCGATCCGGGAACGATGGCCGAAAACGTCTCAGGCGGGAGTTCCTGGAGTATATTGAATCGAAAAAAGGACATCCCCGCCGGATTACGAAAGGCATTTGCGCAATCAATGCGCAGCGTTTCGATCTCCCCTCCGGAGTTGTTCTGGATATCGAACCAGATCGGATCTCCGGGCTTGGCATCGTGCTGGGTGATTATCTTGATGTGTACAGGTGGCTGTGAAGAAAATTTATCCCTGATGGCTTGCAGGAAAGCCGAGATCGTTCGACCGCTCATGGCGACCTCCATATGCTGATTTTCAGTGTAGTCGGAGTCAGGTTGTCACGAAAAATACGGCATGTTTGCCAAGGGATTTCCCCGACAACCCATTGGGTTATTTGCCTTTGATCCCATGGTCTCTGAAGATGAAGGCAAGGCCTGGGAAGAGACCGGCTGCAATGGTTCCGCATGTTGTGCGGACTGCGCATTGCCCAGGAACGGATCGTCGGCGCTTTCATTCATCAACCGGCAGATATTTTGTCAACGGACAATTATCACAGCCGGCCACCGGGAGATCGGTTCCGTCATGGATCTTCTGTATCAGGGCCTTGACCGCCGCCTTGCTGTCGGCATAGATATTTTCCCTGCCGATCTTGCGGGTAAGCCCGGTGCGGTCCATGACATTGGCGATCTGCCCTTTAATCCCGCACATCGCAAATCCCAGGCCCGCGCTGCGCATCCGTTTGCAGAGCATGTCCAGGGCCTCTTCACCCGATGCATCCATATCGTTGATGCCTCGGGCATCGAGCAGGATATAGCGCAGGTCGGGACGCTCGTTTCTGAATCTCAGGACCTGTTCGTCCAGGTAGCTGGCGTTGGCGAAGAACAGGGCGCCGTCAAACCGGACGACCGAGATGTGGCGGCAGCCCTTCAAGCGGTAATGCTCGGCACTGGTCAGCACGTTTTCCTCGCTCATCGACAGGCTGGCCACGACCGGACGCATGGACTTATACAGGAAGACCGACATCGACAGGACCACACCCACCATGATCCCGATGTCGAGATGGGGGGCGAAATAGAGGGTGATGACAAAGGTCAGGATCGAAATGACGCCGTCATACCACTGTGACTTCCAGGAATGGACAAATCCCTTGATATTGACGAGCCCGATGACGGCCATCATGATGATCGCCGCCAACACCGCCTGGGGGAGATGGTAGAGCAGCGGGGTGAAAAAGAGCAGCGTAATGATCACCACAATGGAAGTGACCACCGAGGAGATCCCCGAAACGGCACCGGCCTGGAGGTTGACCGCCGACCGGGAAAAGGAACCGGAGACGGAATAGCTCGAGCTGACGGAACCGAAGATGTTGGCCAGTCCCTGGCCGATCAGTTCCTGGTTGGGATCGATCTTCTGCCCTGTCTGGGCGGCCATGGCCTTGGCGATGGCGATGGCCTCCATAAAGCCGAGCAGGGAGATGATGACCGCCGTCGGCAGCAGCTTGAAGAACATCCGGGGGGAAAGCTCCGGTATCGTGAATTGAGGAAGACCTTCCGGTATCTTGCCGACGACGGCCCCACCGCCGATTGTCCTGATCTTGCCCGGGTCCAGCGGGGAATTGCCGACCTTCAAACGCCAGATGGTATGGTCGGTAACGGCTCCGGCAGGGACTGCGCCCTTCGGATAAAAGCTGTATCGCCCGTCCCTGGTTACCGCCTCGAACTTCAACTCCCTGAGCTCCGCTCGGATCTGTGCCTGCTGCGCCTTCTGTTGTTCTATCTTGAAGGCCAGGATGGCCATCCGGCTCTGGAGCTCGATGACCGCAATGGACTTTTGCCCGTGGCCCGCGGCCTTCGCCTCTTCCTCGATCCTGCCGCCGATCTCTTTTTTCTCGCCGGACAGGACGGTGATGGTATCGATTATCTTGTCGAAGGCCATCACCTTCGCCTTCAGTCCGGGAGATTGAAAGGCCGAGATATCGACGAAGACATCCCTGTTGTAGCCGGTGAAATAGGAGATCAGCGTCGTGACGATAACCGCCACCAGCACATTGGGGATCCTCCTGTCGATCCTGCGCAGCACAAGCATCAACAGGACCGCCCCGACACCATAACAGAGAGTAGGGAAATGGGTGTAATCGAAAGCGGCCCGACAGACCCTGATCAGGGTCTGGTAATGATGCCGGGCCTCATTGACGTCCACTCCGAAGAACTTCGACAGTTGGGATGTGGCGATGATGATGGCCGCGGCGTTGGTGAAGCCGTTGACCACCGGATGCGACAGAAAGTTCACCACCAGCCCGAGGCGAAGCACCCCGAGGGCGAATTGGAAGATGCCTACGGTAAAGGCCAGCACGATGGAGTAGACGATGAATTCGTGGGAACCTGCGGTAGCAAGGGGTTCGAGCGAGGCGGCGGACATCAGAGAGACGACCGCCACGGGCCCGGTCGCCAGCTGGCGGCTGGATCCGAAAAGTGCCGCCACCATCGGCGGCAGAAAAGCGGCATACAGACCGTAATAGGGGGGGAGACCGGCCAGCTGGGCATAGGCCATCGATTGCGGGATCAGGACAAGGGCGACGGTTATGCCGGCCACGAGATCAATCCTGAATCTGCCGATATCATAGTCCTTGAACCAGGAAAGAAAGGGGAAAACATGATAAATCATCAGAACACCTCTCGGGTAGCTTTACTACGGTATGTTGATCGACCGATTATCCGTGCATGGCCCAGATGGGATGACCTGGTAAAACCCGCAAAGATTACGCGGAAAACTCGCTCATTCGACACATTGCGATGCCGACAAAGGGATATCGAAGGGTCTTCCCGTTCTCCTGACATCCGAATAGCAAATATGATGCCAAAAGAAAGGTCAACATTAATCAAGCGTAATCAATAAGATAGAAGAGCGGATGTTTGATCCGATCTCATTTTGAGACATTTCATCTCATTTCTATACAGGTCTGTGAACGAGTGGAAATGAGACAGAGGGGGACGCAGAAGGTCAGGTCTTGTTGCCGTACTTGAAAATAAGGGCGTGGGGGGGGAAGGGAATGATCAGTGCGGATCCGTCAAGATCAGGATGTCCCGACAGGGATCCCTTTCTCTTGCAAGACCTTGATGATCTTTGCTATCTGTACGGGTTTATCGAAATAAGCGCAGGCGCCCAGGGACATTGCCTGATCCTTGATTTCATCATTACCGTAGCCTGTTAGAATGATGACAGGTAGTGCCGGTTTATGTTTCTTGACGTAGGCAAGGATCTCCAATCCTTCGTTGCCTTCCGAATGGGACAGCCGCAGGTCGGTGATGACGGCGCTGTAGGCAGTGTCTTTTATCAGGGCGATGGCCTCTTCCAGGGTGGTGCAATCATCTACCATGACAGCAGCGCCTTGCAGCAGTTTCCTGTAGGAAAACAAAATGGCATCTTCGTCGTCGACGACGAGAATACGCTTGACCGTCTCCATGGATTGTATTGCCTCATTCTCGTTGAATGTATCCGTATGCGCGATACTTTCAAAAAGAATGCCAGAAGTTAAGTGAGGCAACTTCATTGAATTCCTCTCTAAATTAGAGCAGGGTACCTCCTGCTGTCTTATCATGAGACAAAATGTCTCATTTTGAGATGGGGGGCTGCCGGGGCTCCGCCATTTCTTTCAGCCGGCGATAGAGCGTGGCCCTTGAAATACCCAGACACCTTGCCGTTTTTGTGATATCGCCATTATTCCTCTTCAGGACGGAGAGGATATGGCTCTGTTCGATCTCCTCCAGCGTTTCCTTGGTATCTGCAAAGAGATGTGCCGCCGTGCTCTTCAGCCCGGAAAAATGGTCATGGGTCAATTTTTCTCCACGGGAAAGAATCCTTGCCCGTTCGAGTACATTTTTCATCTCGCGTATGTTTCCGGGCCACGGGTAGGTCTTCAGGAGGTGCATGGCAGTATCCGTGATTCCATGCTGTACGGATTTTCCATTGCCCAGGATATGTTGAACCAAATCGGGCAAATCGCTTTTCCTCTCCCTCAGCGGCGGCAGATGGATGGTGAGTAGGTTCAGGCGGAAAAACAGATCCCTGCGGAACCGACCGTCCCGCACCTCTTCCTCGATATGTTTATTGGTGGCGCAAATCAACCGAAAATCGCTGCGCTGCAGTTTGGTATCGCCGAGCCTTCGATAGGTTTTTTCCTCCAGTACCTTAAGGAACTGGGCCTGTACCGAAATATCCATCTCCCCGATTTCATCCAGGAACAGGGTCCCCCGGTCCGCCGCCTCCAGCAGACCGGCCCGATCCTGGTCCGCCGAGGTAAAGGCCCCGCGGACATTGCCGAAAAGCTCTCTGGCAAGGAGATCACCCTTGAGGCCGGAACAGTTCACATCGACAAAGGCGAAGGGGGCGCATTCACTGTGATCGTGGATCCACCTGGCAAGTATCCCCTTGCCGGTTCCGGTCTCACCGGTTATCAAGACAGGGGAATCATTTTCCGCGGCAATGCCGGCAAGGGCGACAACCTCTTTCATCATGGCAGACTCGCCGAACCATATATCCTGTTTTTTCCCCAGGCGCTGCCGTGAGGAGTGAAGCTTTTTGATTGCCCCGACTTCAAGACTTTTCTTTAGAAAAATTTCAAGTCCCTGCATATCCACGGGCTTGGTAAGGAAGTTGTCCGCCCCTTTACGCATCGCATCCACCGCCAGCGGGATGTCTCCTGCGCCTGTTATGATGATTATTGCCATTTCCGGGGAGTCTTGCCGGATCTTTTCTATCAGGTCGAGGCCGCTGCCGTCGGGCAGTCGGATGTCGAGGATGACCGCATCGAATTTTTGCGACGAGAAGAGACGGTCGGCGCCTGACAGGTCCCCGGCCTCCACTACCTCGAATCCCGATGCGGAGAGGAAGCGCACAAACCCGAAACGGGTGGCTGCTTCGTCATCAATCAACAGTATCTTCGGCTTCGTCTTCAAGGTCTTTTCTCCTTGCGGTATTTAAAATCAGTTGGGCGGTACAGCCGGGCGGAGGCTCGTTGTTCCGTATCCGTATCTCTCCACCCATATTTTCGATGAAATGTTTCACCACCGTCAACCCGAGACCCGTCCCCCCTTTGGTCAACGTGAAAAATGGTTCGAAGATCCTCTCGATCTTCTGCGGCGGGATTCCCGCCCCGGCGTCTATTATCTCGATGCGCACCTTGCCGGTGTCCGTTTTTGTTATGTTCAGCTCTATTCCAGCCCCTGTCGGGCTGCATTGGGCCGCATTGTCCATGAGATTGAGAAGGGCCTGCTGCAGATGCATGCCATCCGTGCGCACCCGGGGGTCATAGTCAAGGGGATGGCAGACAAAGGTGATGGGATGCCTCTGCGCAGCCTTTGTCGATTGCCATAATTTGATGGTTTCGGCACATACTGATCGAATGGATAACAAAGAGATATTGGCAGACTTGATCGGTTTGCCCAGATCGAGCAGGTCGGTCATCAGTTTGGAGAGCCGGTTCACCTGGGTGCGGATATGTTCGATATACGGCTGGTAATCCGGGTTGTCGGCTATTTCTTTTGCCGTGAACAGTGCTTCCGTAATGGAGAGAATGGCGTTTAACGGATTGCGCACCTCGTGGGCCACCCCTCCGGCAAGCTGGCCGATAATTTCCAGCTTCTTGGCCAGAAAAAGTTCTTTCTCCAGCTTCTTGTGGTTGGTGATGTCGCGGGAGATACAGACAAAACGATAGACCGTCCCCCTGGAATCGCGGAGCGGGATAAACGACGTCGCATACCAGCGGTTCCCGGCGGGGACATGCAGTTCCATCTCCTCGTCGATGATCGCTCCTTTCTCCAGGCAACGGCGACACAGGGCTATGGTCGTTCGGCTGATGGCCTCCGATCGGATGTCATCGGCAAATTTTCCGACAATCTCCTCCGGCCCGATGCCCGTCGAGCAGGCCATGGCCGGGTTCTGCTCGATGAAGCGGAAGCGCCCGTCAATCGTGACTTCCAGCATATACAGTCCTTCCGAGACATTATTGAATATTTCCCGGTACCGGCGTTCGCTTTCCCTCAGATTCTCTTCCATCCGCTTGTGTTTGGTCATATCCCTGAAGGTTATGACCGTCCCTGTTTCCTGCCCGTCTTCGAGGATCGGGGTGCTCGAAGAGGCGGAGGGAAAACTCGTCCCGTCTTTACGCCAGAGCACATCATCGCCTTCCTCTCCGGTATCCGGCAGCTCCGGCCTCCCTTGTGGAGGACCAGGATCAGGACGGCAATCCCGACCGTCCGGGAAGGAACCATGGTGCGGAGGCTGTCCGAAAAGGTCATGTACCTGATACCCGGTCATGGCTGCCGCTGCGGGATTTATAAAAATGACGATGCCGCGGGAATCCAACCCGACGATGCCTTCCCCGGCGGTGTTCAGGATCAGCTGGTTTTGCTTGCTGAGCTGCCGGATCGATTCCTCCGACTCCAGGTGTTCAATTTCGCGCTCACTCAGGGCAGAGGCCATCAGGTCGAATGATTGGGCCAGCAGACCGATTTCCCCCCCCTTTGTATGGGATATCCCGGAGCGCAGATTGAAATCGCCTGTCTCCATCTGCCGGGAAACCTTCACCAGCCGCTTAATGGGATTGACGATGGTCAGATTGCCGAGGAAATATGCGGCGGCCAGAGCAAGACAGCTGGCAATACCGAAGAGAAACAGGTCGTGATTAAGTCGGGTATTGGCAGGGGACAGCGCACTTTTTTCGGGTATGCCGACCCTGATGAAAAGATAGGGCTTGTCCTCATTTTTTAAGCGGAGTTGAATAAACCCGTATATCCGGCGAATGCCGTCTTCGCCTTCTTCCGTATATATCCCGGATTGTTGCGAGCCGGCAATGGTGTGCCATATTTTCTGCGGCAGGGGGTATCCGATTCCCTCACTTGCCTGCCCGTTCAATTTGGGGAAACGGCAGAGGCGGATCCCGTTTCGATCTTCTATCCCGACGATGGATCCCTCGGGAAATCCCATGTGATCCAGAAGATCCTGATACTTGTTCAGTCTCATGATGGCGACAACCATGCCCCTGAGTTGATCCCGGTCGTTGATGATGGGGAAGGCGAACGGCAGCGAGGGGATATTGTTCGATCTGGCAACCACATAATCTCCGACCACAAAATCCCTGGTTGCCACGGCTTTTTGGAAATAATCTCTATCGCTCAGACTAAAGGAGGGGGTGCCCGTTGCCATGGCAAAGGGCATGCCGTCCAGCCGTGCGGCAATAATATTGCCATGGTAGAGAGAACGCCGCAGCAGTGCCTTTAAGAGTCTGTTGCAGGCGGCAATGTCGCCGTATTGCACCTCCGGATATTGCGCAATAGTCATCAGCATCTGTTTGGTGCTGACCGTAATGGAGTCTTGCAGGCGGGCAAGATTCTCGACGGTTCGAAGGATATTCTTCTTGGCATTTTCGACGTCATTTCTTTTATCCTGCAGTCCCGTGTTGAGAATGATGCCCAGTGCAGGCAACGCCGACAACAATACCAACAGGATCAAGCGGACTCGAATAGACCATGCCCCCCAGAAAGGGGTGGTCGGTCTGGGCACTGTTTCAGAAGAGGGTATTGTCATATTTTGTAATCGCTCTTGTCCAGTCCGTATTTCCGCATCTTATCATAGAGCGTCTTGCGCGGGATTTCCAGGGCATCCAAGACATCCTTTATGCTGCCGTTGCTGGCCAGCAGGGCCTGCTCGATGAGCCCGCGTTCAAAGCAGTCCACCTGGGAGGAGAGACTGCTGTTCCGCCCCTTTTCGGCTCCCGACAACAGATGGTCCAGCGACCAATTGCATTGATTGCCGAGAAGGACATATCTTTCGGCGAGATTGCGCAGTTCCCGGACATTGCCCGGCCAGGCATAGGACATCAGGGCGTTCATCTGCGAGGCTTGGGGAAGTGGGGCCTCCTGCTGATATCGATGGCCTGCAACCAGCAGGAAATGATGGAACAGCAGCGGGATATCCTCCAGGCGCGCCCTGAGCGGAGGAATTTTCAAACACACCACGTTCAGGCGATAGTAGAGGTCCTCCCGGAAAGCGCCTGTCTCGGATGCCTGCAAGAGATCCACCTTTGAGGCGGTAACGACTCGTACATCCAATGGAATGAGTTTATTGGACCCCAGTCTTTCCAGGGTCCTCTCCTGCAGGACCCGCAACAGATGCACCTGGGTCCTGAGCGGCATGGATTCTATTTCGTCAAGGAGCAGTGTCCCGCCGTTGGCATGTTCAAATTTGCCGATCCTCGTCTTCTTTGCATCGGTAAAGGCCCCTGCCTCGTGCCCGAAGAGCTCGCTTTCGATAATATTTTCAGGAACGGCCCCGCAGTTCACCGCAACAAAATTCTTGGTTCTTCTTTTGCTGTGTTCATGGAGAGAACGGGCCACGAGTTCCTTCCCCGTCCCGGTCTCACCGACCACCAGGACGTCTGCGCCGGTGTTGGCAATCCTGGCGATGGTCGCCCGCAGCTCCACCATTGCCGGTGTCCTGCCTATAATTCTCGGTCCCGGCGCACTGTGTGCCTTGAGTTCTTGACGCAGGCTTCGGTTTTCCAGGGTCAGGGCCCTTTTTTCCAGGGCACGCTGCACCGTCTTGACCAGGCGCTCTGCAGAATAGGGTTTTTCTATGAAATCATAGGCCCCGTCACGCATCGCCTGGACGGCTGTGGAGATGTCTCCATGACCTGTGATGAGTATGACCGGGAGATCGCGGTCGATCTTTTTGACCCGCAGGAGGAATTCCAGGCCGTCCATACGCGGCAGACGGATATCGCAAATGACCATTCCCGGCCAGTCTCGAGACAGATACGGCAGGGCGTCTTCCGCGCATCCGTAACAGACAACCTCCAGATCGGCCAGCTCCAGGGTCTGTTTGTTTGCCTGGCGGATATGCAATTCGTCATCGATGAACAGTACTTTTTTTACCATTTCCATAGGGGCTACTTTGCCCTCTCAAGTGTGAATACAAATCGTGCTCCTGTATCGGAGGCAACCACGTTGATCTCGCCGTTCATCTCCCGGAGGATCCTGTCGGTGATGGTAAGCCCCAGGCCGAGACCCCGGCCCGACTGCTTTGTCGTATAGAACGGATCGAAGATATGAGGAAGATGCTCGGGTGAGATCCCCGGACCGCTATCCTGGATGGTTATTGAAACCCTGCCGTCCTCATCGGATGAGAAGATGGCGATCCGCCGGTCCTGCTCATCCTCAACCGCATGCAGGGCATTGCTTAAGAGATTGACAAGAACTTGTTGTAATAGAACATAATTTGCACGAACGGCAAGATCTTCGGGGACAAGCTGAATATCAACGTTCACCTTCGACTTGCGGATAATGGGGGTGAGTATCTCAAGTGCTCCGTCGAGCACCCCGTGTATCGGGACGACCGCCATCTCACCGCTCGTCTTCCGTGAAAAAAGCTTTAACTGCGCACCTATCTGCGACATCCGTTCCGTCAGTTCACCGATCTGCACGAGATTCCACAGAGCGTCGTCAAGCCGCCCCTTTTTCAGGAACAGCTTGCCGTTGTCGGTATAGCTTCTGATTGCCGCCAGCGGCTGATTCAGCTCATGGTTTATGCCTGCAGACATCTGGCCGAGAGCTGCCATTTTGGCTGCGTGGACCAATTCCGATCGCATGTCCTGCAGTTCGATTTCAGTGCGTTTGCGATCCTCAATCTCTTTTCTCAGGCGGTTGTTGATCTCAGTCAGTTCATGGGTCCGTTCGGCGACGCGGGTTTCGAGCCGTATGTTGGCGTCCTGCAGGACCTTGCGCGCCTGTTCTTCAAAACGTTTCAGATCGGTGACCCTCTGGCGGCGCTGTTTGACGACAAGCGCGAACAGACAGGCCAGAATGAGAGCGAAACCAAGCATCAGAAAGACCATGAACACAAAACGTTCAACCTGCCAGGTGTCGGTCAGAAGCTCGACATTCCAGCCTGCCTCCTTCATTCTCAGCGTCTGCAGGAGGTATTTTCTCGCCTTGAATTTCCCGGGCATCCTGATCTCGATCACCCGTCCGATATCATTGGTCTCATCATGAATCACATGTAACGGTTGGATGGTCTCATTCGGATAGCGGCGGCTTGCGATCACCTGGTTAACCGTCTCCTTGCTTAATGGAAACAGGGTGTGAAAGCGCCATTCTTTTTTGGTCGTTAAAAAGATTACGCCATGGGGATCGGTGACCAGAAAGGTGTCATCCGTGTGCCCCCAATTGTTTTCAACCGAATCGATATTTATCTTGATCACCAATGCCCCGAGGATCCTGTTGTCCTTTCGCACCGGATAGGCAAAGTAATATCCCCTGAGATTCGATGTCATGCCTAAGGCGAAGTACCTGCCCAGACGACCATTCATCGCCTCTTTGAAGTAGGGCCTGTAGCTGAAGTTCTGACCGACGAAGGATCGTTTTTCCTGCCAGTTGCTGGCCGCAACCGTCAGGCCGTCCTTATCCATCAGATAGGTATCCGAGGCATCACTGATGTCGTTTATTCTTTCAAGATAGGTATTTAATGCGTGTATCCTGTCCGGTCCCTGCGGATCACTCAGGAGGGTGGCCATGGTCCTGTCGTTGGCCAACAAATTGGGGATGTTCTCGTATTTCTCCAGGACACCTTTCAGGTAGGTGGCGTAGAGTTCGAGATGGTATTGCCCTTCATCTGCCAGGTTTTTTAACCGTATGAAGTACAACCACTTACAGGCAAGCCAGAGGCTTGTGACGACAAGGATAGAGGCGATGGCCGCCAGCAGGAAAAATTTCAGTCGAGAGACCGGGGGGCGGGCCATGCCGGGGGAGGATCTTCCACTCCCCGGCGATGTTCCCTTCCCGGGTTGTTGCGATCGGGAGAGTTTACGGTTCACGCGAATCATCTGGTTTTGTCGCGATACAGAAAGAAAATCTCCTTTTTCCGACACCGGCTTTTTCGCGATTCTCAATCAGGGCCTTGCCTGCGTTTCGGTACAGGATCCCGGCCTCGTCCGTTGCCGGACACCCGGCAGGATTGTCCGGCCGCCGGCCGGTTGTCTTTCGGGAAAGGAGCAGGCCGCAACCGGTGGGCTGCACGGCCTCGATTCGGGCGTTCAGGCTCCGGCCGTTGCGGGCGGGCTTCGGAAAACCGATCCTTAGTGGTGACGTCGTCGACACGACCCGGGCAAGTGTTCGCATACTGCAAAGAACTACCACATCTCAGACAAAAATGCATTATGGATTCAGTGGTGCGCGGCAGGGGAACAGATCCTACTTAACCGATGTAACAGGACATTCCGCCTTGAGGATGACATACTGAGCCGTGGAGCCGAAGAGCAGTTTCCCAACCTTCGATCTGCTCCTGACCCCGATCACTATCTCGTCCATGTCATTTTCCCTGGCAAAATTGACGATGTCCTCTCCCGGACTGTGTCCACGGACAAGAAGGTGTGTTTGATATGCCACCCCTTTTTCTTCGAGGTATTTCCCGGCAAGCTCAAGATGATTTTCAGCTTCGGTGATCTCCTCCCGGCTCGTTTTTTCGCTGCCGAAGAGCGAGGTGACGACAAATACCTCTCCCGAATAGGCCGTTATTCTGTGCACTGCAAGATTCAACAGATCTCTGCCGATGGTTGTCTCTTTGTATCCGATTAAGATTTTCATGAAAAAGACTCCTGTTGGAATAAATCAAGAACGATGGTCTTGCCCTTTTCCCGACGGTTGCGGCTGGGCACCCCGATATGTCGGCAGAACATTGAGCCTAACCGCAGGTGAGCGTTTTTTTCGCTGCCGGCACTGCCGATTCTTCACCATCCGCACCACAGGGCGACCTCACCCTATCATAGCGGCAGTGATACGAGGTGTCAAACGTAGCTCTGGTATTCCGGTTCGTAGATCAGACCTTGGATGTATCCGTCCAGATCCCCGGGTCGTGGTTTGGTGGCCAGTTTCCTTTGAAAGGCCACATCGGCAACCGCTACGGCTATCGCCATTGAAACCTCCCGGATACGCGGCAGAGGAGGAAATACCCGTCCGATTTTCAGATCGGTCTCGGAGACCTCCCGGGCCAATGTCCGGGCGGCGACCAGAAACATCTCATCGGTCACGTGCCGTGCCCAGCTGGCGATGACGCCAAGTCCGACCCCGGGGAAGATATAGACGTTATTGCCCTGGGCCGGGACCATCCTCCTGCCGTTGAAGGTGACCGGATCGAAAGGGCTGCCGCTGGCGAAAATCGCCCTGCCGCCGGTCCAGGTATAGGCTTCTTCCGCGGTGCATTCGGTCTTGGATGTGGGATTCGAGAGTGAGAAAACAATCGGTCTTTCATTGTACGCGGCCATCTTTTCCAAAACATCCCGGGTAAACATCCCGGGTTGGCCCGAGACACCGATAATGGCCGTCGGCCTGAGGCTCTCGACGGCCTCCGGAAATGTGGTAACCGGTGGATGATCGTGGGCGAACAGAAGTTTATGTCCCGTCAGGTCCGCACGGCCTTTAACCACCAGGCCTTTGGAGTCCACATACCAGCAGCGCCGGCGGGCCTCTTCGACGGACAGGCCTTCATCGACCATGGCAGAGACAATAAGGTTGCCGGTGCCGATACCCGCTTCGCCTGCCCCCAACAACAGGAATTTATGATCCTTCAGCTCTCCGCCGGTGATCCGCAGCGACGAATAGAGACCGGCCAGTGTTACCGCAGCGGTTCCTTGAATATCATCGTTGAAGCAGCACACTTCGTTGCGATATCTTTCCAGCAGACGGAAGGCATTCCTGTTGCCGAAGTCCTCAAACTGGATCATGGCGCCGGGAAATACCTCCTGGACGGCAATGATGAATTCCTCGATCAGTTCGTCGAAGGGTTCTCCACGCAGCCGCCGTTGACGAAGACCGATATAGGAAGGATCGTCGAGCAATGCCGTATTCTCGGTGCCGACATCGATGGTTACCGGCAGCGTCAGGGAAGGGGCTATGCCGCCGCATGCCGAGTACAGCGCCAGTTTCCCGACCGGGATCCCCATGCCGTCGGCGCCCAGATCTCCGAGGCCGAGAATCCGTTCCCCATCCGTGACCACGATGATGCGGATGTCCTTGTAATGCCAGTTTCTGAGCAGGGAGGAAACGCGGCCGCTATCGTTTGCAGTGATAAAGATGCCTCGGGGCCGGCGGAAGATATGGCCGTATTCCTGGCATGCCTGTCCTACTGTTGGGGTGTAGACAATCGGCATCAAATCTTCGATGTTGTCAAGAAGTACCCGATAAAACAAGGTCTTATTCCTATCCTGAAGACTCGTGAGAAAGATATAACGCTCCAGATCCGTCGGTTTTTTCCCAAGATTCCAGAGGATACGTTGAACCTGTTCGTCTATGGTGTAGATACGCGGCGGCAACAGGCCCTGCAGCCCCAGGACATCCCTTTCCTCGTCGGTGAATGCAGTTCCCTTATTCAGTGCCGGATCGCGCAGCAGGGCCAGGCCGGTCGGGAAATCAGTTATCCGGTTATGGCGCTTCATCCGCTGGGAGGCGTCGGATACGCGGCTTTTCTTCAATATGGACTGGGAATTGATATGCCCCAGGAATTTCGACAGGGCCTCACCTTCTGCAAGGTCTTTGGCGAATCGAATCACCATGTCCTCGCCTTCAAAATCAATGGTATACATAGCTCACAAAGGCGTCATGCCGTGATTAAATTTTGGCCGTGTTACAGGCCGAGATAGATCTCCTTGATCTTCTGGTTGCCGAGCAGGTCCCTGGAATTGCCCTGCATCTCGATCCGTCCGGTGGAGAGGACATAGCCGTAATGGGAGTTGTCGAGGGCCAGC
>JBJKPM010000018.1:0-173959 GCA_046706325.1 Desulfocapsaceae bacterium
GCTTGAACAAGGGGCCAGTGTGATACCATTCCGGCGTATGGCTGGAACAGCCGGTCAATAAACGATTTTACCGGGATAGATCGACGGATCGAAAAATAGCGTTCTTGGCGGCCTTCCCAGTGAATTCTTACAAGAATCATCCGAGTGTGAAGATGGACGGTGACGGCAAAATTTTTCCAAGACTATCTTTTGAAGCACTTCAAAAACACGCTGATGGGTGGGCTAGTGCTGCAAAACAGTTCGGTATTTCATTTCAGAACATCACGCTTTATAGCGTGCCCAAATCTTATTGTAAAGAATGTATATACAACATCATTCTTCGCGTCCGACAAGTTGAAATCCCACCGGGAATCAGGGCTTCGATTGCAAACCAAGTTGATCAACGCCGACGCGGTAAAAAACAACATTGGTTGTCTATGGTTTCGGAGGAAATGGAGGCAAAATATATCCTTTTGGAGCAGTTCTGCCAGTATTTGACTCCTGAGAATGAATATCTTTTCCCTGTTCTCTTCAGGGGATTCGATGAAGTATACCGACCGGAGTATGGCCTACCAGGCCCTGATTTTTTAAAAGAGTGGCGGTTTGATATCAGCGGGAAGCCTGACGACAATTTTAGGGCAGATTCCTTTTGGATGGCGGACTTTTCCAAAGCTTACAATTGGGTACTTTATACAAACGATATCACAGAAAACATGCCTGTGAGTGATCAGCGCAGCGTTTACGACTTCTTCAGTAAGAAAGATATAGCTGGCTATTTGAAAATTTCAGAGTCGACAATAAAGAAATTTCTCAAAAAAGATCCCAACCACCCCAATCGCCAGATTTTACCACATAAAAAAATGGTGAATGGCAGAATATACGCTAAAAAGGATGAGGTAGACGAGTGGTGGGACAAGGTCAAACAAAAAAAATGACCTCGGTATAAAAAATGTCCGGTTTTCTCTGTAAAAAGTCCAGATCCTTTTTCTGCATAAATTTGACTATATCCAATAACTTCAGTAAATATTCCCTTCCTTTTCCAAAATCCACTTCAAATAAAAGTCCGGTTCGTCCAGAAAAATGTCCGGTTTTTACCCTGTATTAGAGGGTGATCGGACATTTCAATTGTAGTTCCAATCTGTTATCACCATTAATAGAACATTGCTGGTCAAAATGGACCGGTAAAAGACAATCTAATGATGGAGACTACAATGGAACTGGTAAATTTTTTAAGGCTTAACCAAATAATCGGAGATCCAAGAAAAGGAATACCGGCAATAATTCCTATTTCGAAATCCGCTTGGTTTCAGGGAATTAAAGAAGGGAGATATCCGGCGTCCGTAAAAATTGGGCCTCGGGCTTCAGCATGGAGGGGAGATGATATCCAACATCTTGTGGAGCAACTTTCCGGCAGAAGTGCGAAGGTTGGAGGTGAGAAATGAGACAGAAGAAAGTTTTCCCGGCAGGGTTGGAGGCCCTGGCCGGGACTTGCGAAACCATCGGATTGCAACTCCGTACCGAGGATGGGATCGGATTGCAAAAACAGAATAGCTCTTTATCGCTTGAAAAGCAAATTATCTTCAAGCGAACAACGGATGCCTTTATTGTCGAACCCATGGAGGTAAACTATGCCTCTTAAAAACCGAAGGAAGGCGATAGCGGCTCGGTGTCTCGACTGCTCCGGATTCGAGAATCAGGAAAGGAAAAGTTGCACTTTCACAGATTGCCAGCTCTTCCCGTATCGCATGGGGAGTGGAAGGCAAGATCCTGATGCGAGAAACAAGGCTATACGAGCATTTTGTAGAGACTTTTGTATGGATGGTGATGGATACCTTGTCCGGCAATGTCCCTCTATGGATTGCCCTCTATACGCCTTCAGAAAAGCAAAAATTGACAGGGGGTGAAATATGCCCCCATTCAATTATGAACTCGTTCCTGGCGAACGAGTCGATGAGCGTTCACACCCGAAACTTGATTGGATGGATAAACGGCAAGGGACGTGGATAATCGCCGAAATGGTTCAATCAGATGCCTATAGATCCCTGAGCAAAATAGAGTCTGATATCCTGCTCTTTATTATGATTAAACGACAATATCCCAAAAAAAATAGGAGCTACTGGAAGCCATCGAATAGGGATAATCTAAAAATTTCAGAAGTGGCAATAGCTGATTTCTTCGATGGATCTGTGAGAGAGATGTATGGAAAGCGACCCGCTTATGAAAGTATAAGAAGAGCCTTCAAAAGGTATATGGAAGCAGGGTTTCTGTCTCTTGTCCATCAAGGGGGAAACGGTAAGGGCGATCAAAATATTTATCGTCTGGAGAACAATTGGCGTCTCTGGAAAAAAGGAGATCCGCCATGTTTTACCAAGGAGGGAATGACTAGGGAAAAAGGTTTTTGCAAACCAGGTTCAGGACATTTCAATCAATAAAGGAGATCAGGTATTAGTGACTAACTTACACGACAATTATAGTGAGAAAAACGAAAAGTTGGGAAGTCTACCCACTAAAATTGTAGTGTCAGAGAATCCGGCTCAAGCCCATATATTCATTGGCTCAGAGGCGGAAATAGCAAAAATGGCCTTACCCCCTCAAGATGTCGTGTACTTCATGTATACCATACCTATGAGGCTTTTAGGCTATCGGCTCGTGAACCTCTTTGAATGGTGAGAAGATGAAAAAGCCCGTTTTGGAGTCCCTGACGGTAAAAATTGGCGGAGTGGTTGTGTCTTCGTTTCAAGCATATCGGGACGATCTGGAAACCGTTCTTGTCATCAAGTCCATGTCCTCATACATCCCGGTTGTGTTCACGGGTAGAAAAGCCTTCCAGACTGCAAAAATTCGGCAAGGAACTTGGATTGAAACGAAGGGCGGGATAGTCGAGCACCCCTCTTCTGTAGAGAAAGGGTGGAAGGTTCCTTTTTCTTTGGTTGGAGAAAGTCTCCGGATTGGAAGCGTGAAAGCAGATGTGCCTGATTTTTTTGAAGGCATTAATGAACTTTCAAAAGGAGAAATTTATCGGAAGTGTTTTCTATCGCCTATAGATAGAGATTCTGATGGCGATGGCCATGGGTTCGATATTCCAAAAATTCAGTAGGAGTTTAAACAAAAAATGACAACAAAAAACATGTCGAGCACCAGAAGAGGCCGAAAATCCCTTTATCGCGAGGAGTATGCTGAGTTAGCTTTTAACTATGCTATCCTCGGAGCGATAGATGACCAATTAGCTGATTTTTTTGGTGTAACGGACAGAACAATCCGAGTATGGAAGAAGAGATATTCAGAATTTTCTTCCGCCCTTAAAAAGGGCAAAGCGAGAGCTGATGCCGAAATCGCCCATAGCCTTTTCCATCGCGCTTGCGGATATAAGCATCCTGATGTTGATATTAGAGTTGTTCGAGGTGAAATAGTCAAAACGGATATCATCAAGCACTATCCACCCGATACCGCAGCCTGTATCTTCTGGTTGAAAAACCGGCAACCGTCCCTTTGGCGAAATCATCCCGAAGAAAATGGAAACTTTGAAGATATATTAATCAATCCCAATCCGGAAGTTTGACTAAGAGACAAGGCGATGTCCGAAGGAAGGCCATTGAAGTTTAAAACCCCTCGCGTTTTGTTAAAAAAAGCGCATAAATATTTCGAAATCACCCAAGAAGATGAGCAATGTATAACAGGATTGGCTCTTTTTCTGAACATTAGCCGACAGACTTTGTTGAATTATCAAGGCAAGGCGGAGTTTTTGGACGCTATAAAAAGCCTGAAGGCGCGTATAGAATTTATCTATGAAAAGCGAGGCATGAGGCTTGGCCGAGCCTACGATATTTTTATGCTGAAGAATATGGGCTGGAAGGACACCCAATCTCTTGACCATACTGTATCGAAACCCGAGCCGGAGAAGATCGATAGCATCGACCAAAACCAGGCAGCAAAAAACTATGCTGACTTCATCGCGAATACATAAGAGTAGATGATATAGCGAATCATTATCGATTGCGTTGGTCTGACATTCATTTAGGCATGTTTGGTGTAAATGTTACTATTGCACGATTCCACGGCTTTATAACAACAAAGAGATAACCCCCGGGCATCCATACTCCATGAGGAGTAGTGCACATAATATGATATTTTCTTCCCATAAGATCCTCTTGATAGAAATCAGCCTTGAAATACCCTTTTTTAATTGGACGAGGATCTTCAGTTTCAATAAGCATACGGTATGAAATTCCGAAACCAACTGTACTTCCTGGTGATCGGTGAATACTGGTTGAAACATTGGTAATACCGAGTTTATTAATCAACGAACCATCGAATTCTATTTGTACATCTCCCCAAGGAGAACTTCCCGAAAGCACTTTCGTTTGCGCCATAGACCAACTAGGTAATGCTATTAACATCAAATAGATCAAACATATAATATATTTTTTCAGCATGATGTCCCTCCCCCATAATAATTTATGAATACTCTATCTCCTTCCCATGAATTATTGACGTCGTCAATGAATCGTCCCATGATATAACTTCATGTAAACATTAATTTTGAATCGTTTCTCAGAAATATAGCTTATTCCCACCCTCCCCGCAATCGCATTACCTAGGTGCTTCATCTTCGGCACATGGCAATATCAGCTTAAACCTTGCCAGGAGGCACCTAAACGAGAACCAGATAGCTATGGTGGCGGCGCGGATTGCTAATACGCCATCTGGAGGAAGGACCGATTTGGAACCTTCCGCAAATTTGCGGAAGGTTAGCCAATCAGAAGCAGCAGAAAAGTTAAATATTTCTCATCGATTAATACAGACTGCTGTCAAGGTGGTACGAGAAACTCCAGTTCAAATATCTGAATCCGTACGTTCCGGAGATATCAGTCTGAATCTTGCTTCACAGATTGCAGATGAATGTTTCTCGCCGAATAGTGTGATTATGTGTGCCCGAATTTTTGCACCCCTAAAAAGGGAAGATTGCCCTAAATGGTTACTTGATGGTTAGGGTTTTTCATTTCAGGGCTGATCTGCATTGACCTATTGCAAAATAATGGACACAATGTTATTACCGAAACGTCAAGAAGGAAATCAACCATGAAGGGATCGATAACAATCAGGAGGACCGAGCCATGAATTTTCGTTATGACAAAGAGAAGACGCTTGCCTCTGTCCTTTACATCATCAATAAACTCCATAAGATGAAGCAGGAGGCGGGGTTTCATAAGATTTTCAAAATCCTGTATTTTGCAGAGAGATCACATCTTGTCAAATGGGGAAGGCCAATTACCGGTGACTGGTTCGCAGCGATGAAAGAAGGTCCCGTCCCTTCAGGAATTTATGACATTTTGAAGGCAATCCGCAAGCCCGAGAAAGACCTTTCCTTGTACAATAATTATAAGGAATTTCTCTCCGTCAATAATCATTATAGAGTCACGGGCAAAACCAATCCAGACATGGACGAGCTTTCCCCGTCGGAAATAGATTGCCTCGATGCTTCCATTAAAGACAACGGGCCATTGAGCCACTATGCTTTGACTAAAAAATCACACGGCTCCGCATGGAAAGGAACTGAGGTAAATAAAAAAATAGGTGTTGAAAAGATTGCGCGGGAAGGTGGTGCTAACGGAGAGATGCTTAAATACATTCGCATCAATGCTGAAAACTCAGCCATTTCTCTCTGAATCAAGTGCCTTCTCTTGGCGGCCTGTTCCCTGACGAGTATCGTGAAAGTTATGGCGAAAGAGCGCTTATTCCAGGCGCGGTCATAAGACGGTATGACGGAAGCATTTCAAATCCCAAGATAAAGCGTATCGTGATCTTGGCTATCTGCGAAGAAAAAGCCCTCGCTGGCTATCTGTTTATCAACTCAGAGATCAATCCAAAAATTTTTACAACTGATAAATTGCAGGCTTTGCACATGCCTTTGAGCAGTGACGGCAGAGAATATCTTACGAAGGACTCATTTCTTGACTGTTCGGAGGTGAAAAGCATCCCTCTTGCTGATATCCGACAATCTATAGCGGATGACCCCCGTCAGAATATCGGCAACCTAAGCACAGTTGATTTTCAAAGGGCAAAAGAGATTGTTGCAGGCGCGCCCACGATTGCGCCGAAGATAAAACGGAGGTTCGGCATTATTTGATCCTTGTTTTTCACATCTGCATAAACCGGGTACAAAACCGGGTATAAATGAAAAACGAAAAATATTAAACTCGTTTAATGTTATGCAATCATGTGTAAAATGTGAATTCATTTGGTTCTCGTCTTCGCACCAGCCATATCAGCCTCCGATCGCAGCAGTGCGATCGGGGGCTTTCTTTTGGGGGTGGATCCCATGGTCTTCGGAAAGGGCTTGATCTGCCGCTTCCTGTGCGATGAGACGGCAGGGAAGCCGACCTTTATGGTCCTGGAGGAGGCCCGCAGCAAAGGTATGGGCCGGGGGGCCAGCCGGCCAAGTCTCGCGGGAAATCGATCTGGAGCCGTTCCAGGGCCTTCCAATATGATCCAAGGTCCTCTCCTCAGCGCTGCACGGGCAACTCTTTCCGTTCGAATTTTTGACCGAGCCGCCTCATGCCCTTTATCCAGCGGTCATAATCGGTGGCCTTGTTCAGGAAATAGTCTTTCACCTTGGCATGGGGCAGGACCATAAACCGTTCTTCGTAGAGGGCCGCGACCAACGCCTCAGCCACCTGTTCGGGCGTAAGTGTCCCGTCCAGGCCGGCGATCCCGGAACCGCCGGCCGTCATCTTGCTGTGAACGGCCATCGGACAGAGGGCCGATACCCCGATCCCTTTATCACCGTAGGTGATGGCCATCCCTTCGGCCAGACCGATGACGGCATGCTTAGTCACCGAATAGGGAGCTGCGCCGATCTGGGACAGCAGGCCAGCGGCCGAGGCGGTGAAGACGAAATATCCGCCGCCCCGCCCGATCATGCCCGGCAGTACCGCCCTGGCCGCATAGACATGGGACATGACATTGATCTCCCAGATGCGCTGCCACTGGTCATTGGGCACCTCCACGGAGCCGTCCAGGTAGATGCCGGCATTGGAGCAGAACAGGTCCAGGGTGCCGAACCGGTCCTCGGTTTGTGCGACCAGGTTGACGATATCCTCTTCCCTGGCAACATCACAGGTCACCGACAGGCCATTGATCTCCCGGGCGACAGCCAGGGCCCCGGCCGCATCCCGGTCGGCTACGATCACTGCCCTGGCATTTTCCTTGGCGAAGCGCAGGCAGAGACCTCTGCCGATGCCGCTTGCTCCGCCGGTCACAACCACAACTTTGCCTTCAATTTTCATTGTGCTTTTCCTTTATGGGAGTTAACCATCCCGGTAAAAGAGAAACCTCCAGGCGCTGAATTTTCGTCCTTTTTCGTCATGGACAAGCGGCCGATTTGATTGCCGCCTCATTCCAGCTTGTTCTCCGGTGCCGAGAGATTTAATTCAGCAGCGGCTTCGAGCAGCAGCGGAATAAACTGCCTGACGTCTTCGACGATGCAGACATCGGCATGGTTGAAGATCGGGGCCTGGGGATCGGTGTTGATGGCGATGACAAATCCCGCCCCTCGCATCCCGATGATATGCTGGGCGGCCCCGGAGATCCCGCAGGCGATATAGAGCCTGGGGGCCACGGTCGTCCCGGTCATTCCCACCTGCTGATGGTACTTCAGCCAGCCGCGTTCGCAGACGATCCGGGAGCCGGCGACCGCCGCCCTTGGAAAGAGCCGGGCCAGGTCATGGAGCATCTGCATATTGTCCTTGCTGCCCATGCCTGCCCCGGCCGCGACAAGGACATCGGCCTCGGAAATCGCCACAATATCCGCATCCGCCGAGATCCCTATCATGCCAAGGGGCTGCGAGTCGTCCGGTCGGCAGGGCCTGGTCTTCACAACCACCTCTCCTGGAGGTCCGGGTCGGGTTCGGCCGGGCTCGAATACACCCGGCAGGACGGTCAGCACGGTGGTCGGCGCCTGCGAGATCATCTTTGCCTGGACCTTGCCGCCGTAGAGATCCCGGTAAAAACAGAGGCGGCCGTCATCCGTGCCCAGGCCGTTTACACCGGTGATGCAGGCCGCGGCAAGTTTTTCGGCAAGGCCCGGGACAAAATCCCATCCCTGCGAGGTATGAGCGGCGCAGATCGTGACCGGCCTCATTTTCCTGAACTCGTCAGCCAGGGTGTTGACATACAGTTCGGCACTGTAGTCCGGACTGCCAGGGCAGCACACAGCGGTCAGGTCGAGGCCGGTTTCCCGGGCGATCTTCCTGGCGGCAGGTTCGATGGCATCCCCGATCATCCAGAGCCCGATCCGTCCTCCATGAATCCTTGCCAGGATCCGGGCAAAGGCGAGCAGATCATCGGTTTCCGGCAAGACCTGTCCCCGCCGGTGGGAGATAATGACGGCAATGGTCGATGTATCGGTCATTTCAGATGAGTGCCTTTTCTGTGAGGATCGAAAAAAATCGGGCTGCCTTTTCCTGCGGGGTGCCGGTGAGCAGGATCGCCCCCCGGTCCTTTTTACGCAAAGCGGTGGCCAGCAGGGCTTCGCGGACAACCATGTCCCCCAATGATCGAACCGAGAGGGTCTCGATCTCCTGACGGTGGGCCCGCAACAGGTTGGACAGGGTAGGGTAACGCGGCTGATTGATCCCGGACTGTACCGTCAGTACAGCCGGCAGGCGCAAACGAAGGCATTCGCGACAGCCTCCCTCGATCTCCCGTTCGACCAGGGCGGCGCTCCCGTCCCCGGACAGACGCAGGCGGATGACCTGGGTGGCACAGGGCCATCCCATCCGGGCCGCCAGCATTGGGCCCACCTGGCCGTGCATCCCATCTTCGGACATGCAGCCGGTCAGGACCAGCGCGTAGTCCTTTTTTTCCGCATACCGGCCGATCCATGCGGCAATGGACGAAGGGCTCAGAGGGGAGGGGGCGTCGATGCGCAGGTGAATTCCGCTGTCCGCACCCATCCCGACGGCGCGTCTGATTACGGCCAGCGCCCGGTCCGGACCCACGCTCAGAACATCGACGCGGCAGGCTGTCCGTGTCTCTTTTATCCGGACCGCCTCTTCCACCGCAAATTCATCAAAGCGGTTCATCCTGTAGTCGAAAGATCCCCCCAGCACTGCCTGTCCGTCCAGGCCTTCGCTGATGACCGCATGTTCGAAATCAGGGACCTGTTTTACGCAGATCAATATCTTCATCAGGCAACGTGTTGGCCTCTCTTTCCGGGATGTTGTCATGGTGATCACTTTCCCTTTCCGCTTCAGTCTTAAACCAGCCGGTTTCCCCTGTCAATAAAAAATCTATCAAACGTTCGTTTTTTATTGACAGCCTGGAGTGCCGTCGGTAGATTACAGGCAAAAGGGAGAACGGATCCTTTTCGCCAATGACGATTTCAGGAGAACAAATGCTTACACTGTTTGCAAAAAAGGTGATCTCTTCATATCTCGACGGAGCACCGGCGATCGAAACCTTCGCAGAGGTATGCCGGATAAAAAGGATCGAATGAGCGAAATCTACTTGATCAGGCATGGCCAGGCGTCCTTCGGCTCGGACAATTATGACCGGCTTTCGGAAAAAGGCGCTCTGCAGGCGGACTTACTGGGGCGGCACCTGGCCCGATGCAAAGTCGGGTTTGACGCCATAGTTACCGGCACGATGGAGCGGCAGAAGGATACGGCCCGCCGGGTGGCGGCAGGTCTCGTCGAAAACGGGATGGCATTGCCGGACCCCGTGGCGGATACCTGCTGGGATGAGGTGGATTCCACCCGTGTATGGGATGCCCGGATACCGGTGCTGCTCAAAGATGACCCCGGGCTTCTTGACGAGTTGAAGAAAGACCGAACGAATAAGAAGGCCTTCCAGGCGGTCTTTTCCAAGGTGATGGCCGGATGGGTCTGTGGAGAATCCGCGACCGACGGGGTCGGGACCTGGCAGGAGTTTCAAGACCGGGTGGTCCAGGGCGTACATCATATCGTCGGGACCATGCGGGAATCAAAGACCGTTGCGGTCTTTTCTTCCGGAGGCCCCATAGCCGCTGCCGCCCAGATGGCGCTCGGCCTTTCCGACGGCAGGACCCTGGACCTGTTATGGCAGGTGATGAATGCCTCGGTAACCCGATTGAAAACTGACGGCAAGGCTTTCACCCTGGCGGGTTTCAACAATGTCAGCCACCTTGAATTGCAGCAGGACAGAAGGCTGTTAACCTACAGATAGCAGTGGAGCGGGAAATGGATTTTTCAGTACCGGAAAAAACACAGATCATCGTTCAGATGATGGATGAGTTCGTCAAGAAGGAACTGTATCCCCTGGAGCGGGATCTGGAATCGGATGATTATGCGGCCTTCGAGCAAGAGCTGCAGAAAAAACGCGAGCTGGTCAAGCAGATGGAACTGTGGGCGCCGAACCACCCTAAGGAATGTGGAGGTATGGGGCTCAGCCTGATGGAGCATGCCTATGTTTCAGAGGTCTTGGGCCAGTCGATTCTCGGCCATTACGTCTTCGGCTGCCAGGCCCCGGATGCAGGCAATATCGAGATCCTCCATCTGCACGGGACTGCCGCCCAAAAGGAGCAATATCTCCAACCCCTGGTCGACGGAAAGATCAGGAGCTGCTTTTCCATGACCGAAGTCGACATGCCCGGCTCCAACCCGGTCATGCTCGAAACCACGGCGGTAAAGGACGGGAATGACTATGTCATCAACGGCCACAAGTGGTATTCCTCCTCCGCCGACGGGGCTGAATTCGCCATTGTCATGGCGGTGACCAATCCTGAAAATCCGACCTATCAGCAGGCCAGCATGATCATTGTTCCGTGCCGGACCAAGGGATTCAACCTGGTCAGAAATATCCCGGTCATGGGCCATGCCGGCAAGGGCTATTTCAGCCACGGTGAGATCATCTACCGGAACTGCCGCGTTCCGCTGGAAAATATCCTGGGCGCAGAGGGGCAGGGCTTCGTCATGGCTCAGGACAGGCTTGGTCCCGGACGAATCCACCACTGCATGCGCTGGATCGGGGTCTGCAACAGGGCCTTTGACATGATGTGCCGGCGGGCCGTGGAGAGGACCATCGCCCCGGGGAAAAAGCTTGCCTCCCGGCAGATCATCCAAGGCTGGATCGCCGAGTGTGCCGCGGAGATTCATGCGGCGCGGCTGATGGTCCTTCATGCGGCCTGGATGATCGATAACAACGGGGCATCCGCCGCCAGAAAGGAGATCTCGATGATCAAGTATGTCGTGGCCAATACAATGCAGAAGGTCCTCGACACGGCGATCCAGATCCATGGCGGCCTGGGGATGTCCGCGGACACGGTCCTGGCGTATTTCTGGTGCCATGAACGGGGGGCCAGGATCTACGACGGCGCCGATGAAGTTCACAAGCAATCCGTGGCCAAGAGAATACTGCGGGACTACAGGCAGAGTTGAATCCGGCACCGGGAATCCGGGAGCCGGAAGGGAAAAACGGCAATTGCCTGGAAATACGATGGCATTGCCTGGAAATATGAGGCACCGGGACGGTATGCCAGGAAGGGTCGGCTTCCGGAGATAAAGAGCCCGGCCGGAAATTCAGCCAGGAGAGCCGGATATGATGAACGCCAAAGAATACGAAGAAAGCCTGCGTCGAATGCACCTGAAGGTTTACCTGTTCGGGGAGCGGGTGAGCGAGGTGGTCGATCATCCCATCATCCGGCCGTCGATGAATGCCGTGGCCCTGACCTACGAACTGGCTCATCGGCCGGAATTCGAGGACCTGATGACCGCCACCTCGCACCTGACCGGCAAGAAGATCAATCGCTTCACCCATATCCATCAAAGCGTCTCGGACCTGGTCAAAAAGAGCAAAATGGGCCGGTTGCTCGGCTCAAAAAGCGGATGCTGCTTTCAGCGGTGTGTCGGCATGGACGCCCTCAACGCCCTGTCGATGACCACCTTTGACATGGACCGGCAACTGGGGACCTCCTACAACAAAAGATTTCTTGATTTTCTTGCCTCTGTCCAGGAGAACGACCTGACCTGCGACGGGGCAATGACCGACCCCAAGGGCGACCGCAGTCTGCCGCCCCACCTCCAGGCCGATCCCGATCTCTATCTTCATGTGGTCGAGGAACGAGCGGACGGTATCATCGTCCGGGGGGCCAAGGCCCACCAGACCGGGGCGGTGAACTCCCATGAGATCATTGTCATGCCCACCTCGACCATGCGGCCGGACGATGCCGACTACGCCATTTCCTTCGCCCTGCCGGCCGATGCCGACGGGATCACCTATATCATGGGACGGCAGTCCTGCGATACCCGCAAACTGGAGGGCGGGACCTTTGATGTCGGCAATATCTCCTTCGGCGGCCATGAGGCGCTGGTGGTCTTTGACGATGTCTTCGTTCCCTGGGAACGGGTCTTCATGTACAGGGAATACGCCTTTTCCGGTCAGCTTGTCGAACAGTTTGCCTCCTATCACCGCCAGAGCTACGCCTGCAAGGTCGGCGTCGGCGACGTGCTCATCGGGGCCTCTCAGGCCATTGCCGAGTACAACGGGGCGGCCAAGGCCTCGCACATCAAAGACAAGCTGATCGAGATGAACCAGCTCAACGAGACTCTGTTCTGCGGCTGCATCGCCTGCGCCTCCGAAGGGCATGTGGAGCCCTCGGGAACCTACTACGTCGACAGCCTGCTGGCCAACGTTCACAAGCAGAACGTCACCCGCCTTCCCTACGAGATAGCCCGTCTGGCCCAGGATATTGCCGGTGGACTGATGGTGACCCTGCCGTCGGAAAAGGACCTGCTCTCTCCGGAGATCGGCAAATGGGTGCGCAAATACTATCAGACCAACCCGGATGTCCCGCTGGAACACCGCCTGCGGATGCTGCGACTGATTGAAAACCTGACCCTGGGAACCGCCGCTGTGGGGTATTTGACGGAATCCATGCACGGTGCGGGTTCACCCCAGGCCCAGCGAATCGTGATTGCCCGTCAGATAAATATGGAGGAGAAACGTAAACTGGCAGAGGTGCTCTGCGGAATTGTAACTGGAGAGTGATAAGGAGAAAGTGAAAATGAGTCAGAAAGAGGTGGTCTTTATCGATGGAGTTCGAACGGCCTTCGGCCGCATGGGCGGCGCACTGAAGGATATCTATGCATCGAAACTCGCCAGTATCGGCATCGACGGGCTGTTGGACAAGACAAGGATCATGGAGAAAACCCGGGTCGACTCGGTGTTTCTAGGATCCGCTGCCGGTTGCTCGTGCAGCCTCAATCCCGCCCGCCACGCGCTGCTGGGCTCCAAGCTGGGGCATGAAACGTCGGCATCGTATGTGGAGATGCAGTGCGGCAGCGCCATCGACTCCATCAACCACGCGGCATGGAAGATCCTTGCCGGCCAGGCCGATGTCATCATTGCCGGAGGCATGGAATCCTACAGCCAGGCCCCGGTTAAATTTTCGATGTCGACGCCGCCCTATAGACTGATTCCCCCCATGCCGTTACCCAACAGAATGTCGCCTGTGGAGGAAGAATGTATCGGCATGGGGTTGACCGCGGAAAACCTGCAGAAGTTGTATGCCATCCCGAGAGAGGCGGCCGACGAATTTGCCTACAACAGCCAGATGCGGGCCAAGGCTGCCATTGCCGGCGGTTATTTCAAGGAGGAGATCGTCCCGGTCACATTCCCGGCAACCAAAAAAACACCCGCCTATGCATTCAGCCTCGATGAGCATCCTCGCCTCGATTCGACTCTTGAGAAGATGGCCAAGCTGCCGCCGGTCTTCAAGAAGGACGGCACGGTCACCGCCGGGAACTCAAGCGGCCAGAACGACGGGGCCGCCTTTGTCCTGATGATGAGCGCCGAAAAGGCAGGGGAACTGGGGTATACACCCATGGCAAGATGGCTGTCCGGCGCCGACTATGGATGCGATCCGAAGATCATGGGGATCGGACCGGCCCATGCCATGCCCATGGCCGTTGAACGGGCCGGGCTGAGGATCTCCGATATGGATGTGATGGAATGCAACGAGGCCTTTGCCGTGCAGAATCTGGCGGTCATCAAGGAGATCGAGCGTCAGACCAATGAAACCGTCGATCGGGGAAAATGGAACCCCATGGGCGGGGCCATCGCCTTTGGCCATCCCAATGGGGCCTCCGGCGCCAGGATCTGCATGTTCGCCATGCGGCACCTGATCCGCACCAGCGGTCGATACGGTGTTTTCGGCTCCTGTTGCGGCGGCGGGCTCGGAGTGGCGACGGTCATTGAGAACCTGCAACGATGAACAGCTTGAAGGTATTAATCTTTTAGTGTACCAGGGGGAAAATATGAACATAGATGACATTAAGACGATCAGCGTGGTCGGAGCGGGCAACATGGGGCATCAGATCTGTCTGCAATGCGCCCTCAAAGGGTTTACAACCATCTGCACCGATGTCAGCACGGAGATGCTGCAGAAGGCCGATGCCTTTGTCGATAGCTATCTGGCCGGCAGGGTGGCAAAAGAAAAACTCACCCGGGACGAGGCCGGCGCCGCCCGGGAACGGATCCGCTTTACCCCGGATCTGAAGGAGGCGGTCAAGGATGCGGATTATGTGATCGAGGCCGTTCTGGAAGTCCTGGAGATCAAGCAGAAACTCTTCGCGGACCTGGACAGGCTGGCGCCACCTCACGCCATTCTGGCCACCAACAGTTCGGCCATCGTCAGCTCCAGGATTGCCGGGTCCACCCAGAGGCCGGACAAGGTGTTGAATCTGCATTTCTTCAACCCGGCCCTGGTCATGAAATTGGTCGAGGTGGTGCAGGGGCCCCATGTATCCGATGAAACCGCGCAGCTGTCCATGGCGCTTTGCGAACGGCTGGACAAGGTCCCTGTCCATGTCAAAAAGGAGGTCAAGGGCTTTTTGCTCAACCGGATTTTTCTGAGGATATTCGAAGAGGCCGAATGGATGCTGGAGATGGGAGTGGCGTCCGCCGAGGATATCGACAAGGCCTGTGTCTTCGGCGCGGGCCATCCGATGGGACCGTTCCGGCTGATGGATCTGACCGGCATCGATCTTGCCTATACCATGGGCATGGAGTCCTTCAAGGAGACCGGTGATCCCGCCAGGCTGCCCAAACCGAGTCTGATGACCCACTATGTTAAGGGCGAATACGGCCAGAAGACCGGGAAGGGCTGGTATGATTACACGAAATAAGAGACCTGGAGGCATAAAATGGATCTGAAAACCGTCGTGTTCAGTCGGGAAGACGGCATAGGCTGGGTGCGGTTGAACCGGCCGGAAAAGCTCAACGCCCTGAACGCCCAAGTGTTTGCCGACCTGGATCTGGTGTTGGGTTCCTGTGCTGATGACGCCGCCGTCCGGGTCCTGGTGATCACCGGCGGCAAAAATGTCTTTGCTGCCGGTGCGGATATCGATCGCATGGCCAAGGGCGGCATCCAGGACGCCTGCAGGTTGACCGACGAGTCGATGCGGATCTTCGAGCGGCTGGCCGATTATCCGAAGCCCACCATTGCCGCCATTTCCGGATATGCCCTGGGTGGGGGGCTGGAGGTCGCCCTGTGCTGCGATTTCCGGATCGGAGATGAGACAGCCGTTCTCGGTCTGCCCGAAATAGGCCTGGGGATCATTCCTGGCGGTGGGGGGACCCAGCGTCTGCCGAGGCTGATCAATTACAGTCAGGCGGCGGAGATGATCATGCTGGGCGAGACGATCAAGGCGGATCGAGCGCTGCAGATCGGACTTCTGAACCGGATGGTTGCCTCGGCGGAGATGGACGGCGAGGTGAAGAAATTTGCCGGAAAACTGATGGCCAGACCGGCCCTGGCCCTCCGGGCCGCCAAGACCGCCATGCGCAAGGGATTGAATACTTCGCTGAAAGACGGCATCTGCATCGAGCAGGACCTGTTCTGCATGCTGTTTGGGACCAGTGATCAAAAAGAGGGTATGGCGGCGTTTATCGAAAAAAGAAAGCCGGTCTTTACCGGAAAGTGAGAGGAGACCATCCCGTCTAGCCGTAACCCAGAGGAGCCCGCAATGAAAAAGTCACGTGTATCCGTCGTCCGCTATGAACAACCCCTTGAGTCGGTTGCCCGGGCCGTCGAGCTGTGCAACGGGCGGGATGTCTTGCACCGCGGCGCCAAGGTCTTTATCAAGCCCAATATCGTCTTCTGGACCAAGGAGGCGGCATTTCCGAAATGGGGAGTGATCACCACCTCCAGGGTCATCGAGGATATAGTGATCCTGCTCAAAGATCTGGGCAGCGACGATATCACCATCGGCGAAGGGATCGTCACCCGAAAGGCCGGGGACAAGGAAACGCCGGCCCACGCCTTTGAGACCCTGGGCTACGGCACCCTGAAAAAGCGGTACGGGGTCAACTTCGTCAATGTCATGGACCGCCCGTTCGGTAAGACCGATCTGGGTGACGGGGTGGTCCTTTATTTCAACAGGGATGCACTGGACAGTGATCTGGTCGTGGACCTGCCGGTGTTGAAGTCCCATAATCAGACCGTGGTCAGCCTCGGCATCAAAAATCTGAAGGGGTTGATCGATATCAAATCCCGCAAGAAATGCCACAGCCCCGATCCGGTAAAGGACCTGCACTATCATGTGGCGCGCCTGGCAGACCGGCTGCCGCCGGTCTTTACCCTGATCGACGGCATCTACTCCCTGGAACGCGGCCCGGGATTTGACGGGAAGATGCATCGCCGCAACCTGCTGATTGCGTCCTCCGATGTCTTTGCGGCCGACAAGGCCGGGGCCAGGATCCTGGGATTTGAACCCTCGGAGGTCCCGTACCTTGTCCATGCCGCCAAAAATCAGAACCGGCCCATAGATCTTTCCGATGTCGAGGTCACGGGGCTGTCCCTGGACGAGGTCTCCACCAGGCATGAATATGACTTCCCCTATCATGAGGATGCGGAGAGGTCCCTGCCGGTTCCGTTTGCCAAACAGGGGATGAAAGGCCTGTATTACCGGAAATATGATACCTCCATGTGCACCTATTGCTCAAGCGTCAACGGCGTGGTGCTGTCGGCCATCCGCTCGGCCTGGAAAGGTGAGGATTTTGACAAGGTAGAAGTCCTCACCGGCAAGAAGATGTCGCCGGCGCCCGGAATGAACAAGACCATCCTTCTGGGAAAATGCATGTTTTTGGCCCACAGGAACAATCCGGATATCAAAGAGATGATCCCGGTTAAGGGCTGTCCTCCCGACCCGGACGATATCGCCCGTGCCTTTACCAGCGCAGGAATCGCCGTTGATTCCGCTCTGTTTCAACATATCGATCAGCTTCCGGGCTTTTTCATGGCCCGGTATAAGGACAATCCGGCATATGATGAATCCTTTTTCAGGATCAAATAGAACGGGATCAACCGGAATTCCGATAATTTAAAAATGAGGTGGCAACTGCATGACTGAACCGATGGATTATGAACACTTCAGAGAAACGATGGATGTCTCCAAAGAGGAGATCTACCTGGAGACCCTGACGGAAAACCGGGAGAGCATCCAGATCAAGAAAGAGAAAACCATCATAAAAAATCTGGAAAAAATTTTTAAGGCGACGCTCAAGATAAGCAATAAAAAGGGATTTCAGGCGATGACCATGCGCGATCTGAGCCAGGAATCGGGCATCAGCCTGGGTGCATTATACGCCTATTTCAAGAGCAAGGACGATCTTCTGGGGATGCTGCAGAACCAGCGCCGGGCATTTGTCGGTCGGGTTTTGGAACATGCGATCGCAAAGCACAGTCATCCGGGTGATCGGCTCAGGACCATGATCAGGACCCATCTCTTCCTCAGTGAGGTCCTGCAGCCCTGGTTTTATTTTTCGTTTATGGAGGCCAAGAACCTTGACCCTCAGGAAAAACAGAAGGCCATAGACAGCGACCTGTGGACCGAAAAGCTCCTGGAGAAATTGCTGACCGACGGCCGGAAGGAACAGGTCTTTGCCGACAGGGATATCGGCCTGACGGCGGAGGCGATAAAGGCCATGCTGCAGGACTGGTACTTGAAGCGAGCAAAATTCAAGAACATATCGGTGGACCGATATGCCGATTTTGTCATTGAATTTGCGGAGACCTATCTGGGTGGAGCTAAAAAATAACGGGCAAAGGAAAAACATGGGACTGGCTGACGAGGCATCCGGGATTCGAAAAGGCGAAGGACTGCCGGCAAAAAAAATCGAGGCGTTTCTCCGGGACACCATGGACGGTATTGACGGCCCCATTACCGTTAAACAGTTCCCGAGCGGGCATTCCAATCTCACCTATCTGCTGCAGGCCGGCAACAGACAGATGGTGCTCCGGCGCCCTCCCCATGGGACCAAGGCCAAAAGCGCCCATGACATGAGCCGAGAGTACCGGATATTGACCGCCCTGCAGAAGGACTATCCCTATTGTCCAAGGCCGCTTGCCTATACCGATGATGAGGCGATCCTGGGCAGTCCGTTTTATGTCATGGAACGGATCAGAGGGATCATCATCCGCAGGGATCTGCCTCGGCAGCTGGCCTTGAACGCAGCCGATACCGCCCGGCTGTTTGAGAATATCCTTCAGGTCCACTACCAGTTGCATGCCGTTGACTATAAAAAGATCGGTCTGGAGGACTTCGGAAGACCGGATGGTTATGTCAAACGGCAGGTCGACGGCTGGAACAGGCGCTACCGGGCGGCCAGGACACCGGATGTCCCGGATGGGGAGACGGTCATGGACTGGCTTGCCGACAACATGCCACCGGACACCAGCGCTCCTTCGATCATCCATAATGACTTTAAATTCGACAACGTCATCCTGGATCCGGAAAATCCGCTGCGGGTCATCGGGGTGCTGGACTGGGAGATGGCCACCATCGGCGATCCGTTGATGGACCTGGGGGCAACGCTCGGCTACTGGGTCCAGGCCGGCGATTCGAAAGAGATGCAGGCCCTGCGCATGGGACCCACAAATGCCCCCGGGGCCCTGACCCGTGAGGAGATGGTCCGGCACTACGCCGCGCTCTCCGGCCGGAAGATGGAGAGGTTCAATTTTTATTACTGCTTCGGCCTGTTCCGTCTGGCCACCATCGCCCAGCAGATCTATTACCGCTACTTTCATGGCCAGACCGCCGACCAGCGGTTCAAGACCTTTGCCTTCAGTGTCACGACCCTGATCAACACGGCTGATCGGATCGTCAGGGGAGACAACCTGTGAAAACACCGGTTTCAGCCCTTTCCCTTCAAAGCCGGCGAAAAGAGAAGTAGAGCCAGCGAATATTCGTCCAGTCGGCGATCCTTGTGCGGGCTTTGTTTTTTGCAATCGGCGCCGAATTACAAACACAACTTAATAAAAGGGAGATAATCGTGGAATCGAGACCTTGGATCAGACATTATGACTACAACGTACCGGTCACTATCCGATATCCGCGAACGCCGGTGCAGACTGCCCTGACGATCCCGGCCAATACCTATCCGAACAAGGCCGCGTTGGATTTTTTCGGAACGACCACCACCTTTCATGACTTACGGCAGCAGGTCCTTCGCCTGAGCAACGCCCTGGCGGGCCTGGGCGTGAATAAAGGAGACCGAGTGGGGCTACAGCTGGGAAACTGCCCTCAGTATGTCATTTCCTATTATGCCATCCTGAGCCTGGGGGCGATCGTGGTCAACCTGAACCCGATGTATACGCTGGGTGAGTTGCAGCCGCTGGTCGAGGAAACCGGCCTGGCCGCCCTCATTACCTTCGATCTGATCCTGCCCACCATACGAACCCTGTGCACGGCCGTCCGGATCGACCACGTGATCGTCACTGCAACCGCAGACTTTATTAAAGGTGCGCCGAAATCCTCGGCAGAGACCCTGAAACTGGAGCCCGGATGGTTGCATTTCAGCGCACTGCTGGACGGCTGCACCAATACCAAGCTTCCCAAGGTGAAGATCGCTCCCGACGACCCGGCCATCATCCAGTTCACCGGCGGCACGACCGGCACGCCCAAAGGCGCCGTGCTCACCCACGGCAACGTGGTCGCCTCGGTTGTCCAGGCGGTTCAATGGGGCTGCATCGTCCGGGAGTATGTTCCGCCCGCCGATCGCAACGTGCTCGGCGTGCTTCCGTTTTTTCATGTCTTCGGAAACATCGTCGGCATGAACTATGCGATGTGGACCTGTTCCACGCTGATCTGTGTGCCCCGTTTCGAACTCGAAGAATTTATCGGCATCATGGCACGGTTCGATCATATCACCTTTCTGCCGGCGATACCCACGATGCTAACGGCACTTCTTAATCATCCCAAGGCGGCGGCCCTGCAACTCGACAAACGTCTCACGCAGATCACCACCGGCGGGGCGTCCATGCCGGTTGAGCTGATCGAGAGGATTCAAGAGTTGAATATCGCCTATCAGGAGGGCTTTGGGATGAGCGAAACTGCCTCGATGGGGATCACCTCGCCCCTTCTCGGCATGAAAAAAACGGGGAGCATCGGCATCCCGTTGCCGGATGTGGATATCCGGGTCGTGGATCTCATCGAGGGCAGGCAGGACGTCCCCAAGGGTCAGCCGGGCGAGCTTCTGCTGCGCGGCCCCAACGTGATGAAAGGCTACTGGAACCGGCCCGAAGAGACCGCCAGGGATCTGGTTGACGACTGGCTTCATACCGGCGATATCGTGGTGCAGGACGAGGACGATTACATCTTCATCGTCGATCGCAAGAAGGACATGGTGATTGCCGGAGGGTATAACATCTATCCCCGGGAGATCGATGAGATCCTCTTCCAGCATCCGAAGATCCTCGAGGCGGTGGCGGTGGGTGTCCATGACGAGTATCGGGGCGAGACCATCAAGGCCTTTGTGGTTCTGAAGCCTGATCAAACCGCAACTGAACAGGAGGTAATCGATTTTTGCCGAACCCGGTTGGCGGCCTATAAGGCCCCAAAGCAGATCGAGTTCCGAGACACGTTGCCCAAGTCGGCGGTCGGCAAAGTCCTTAGAAAGATCCTGCGGGAAGAGGAAGAGACCAAACGAAAATCCAGGTAGCATGCACCGTGCAGCCGGCCATCTCTTGCAATGATGGAGAGGGTCGGCCGTCTAAGGCAACAGGAGGCATCACCATGCGAAGCAGTATTCCCCGACTATCGGGATTTGAAGATTACACCCGTGAAATGGCTGAGAAGAGACTGGCCTTTGTGGAAGGGATCCAGGGGGTCAAGACCCGGCATCTGCGGCAGTATTCCTTTGATCCGGCCGTCCTTCCTGGGAATATCGAACATTTCGCCGGTGTCGCCCAGGTCCCGATCGGATTCGCAGGGCCCCTGCTGATAAACGGCGAGCATGCCAGAGGCGAGTTTTTCATCCCTCTGGCCACAACTGAAGGCACGCTGGTGGCCAGCTACAATCGGGGTATGAAGGTGATCCACGAAAGTGGCGGGGTCAGGACCACCATTCAGGATGATGCGATGCAGCGCGCACCGGTGCTTCATTTCGAGGACGCAAGGGCCTGCCGGGATTTTGGGCTCTGGCTCACCGAGCATTTCCAGGAAATCAAGGCCCGGGCAGAATCCACCACCCGATCGGGCAAGCTGCGGGATATCGAACAATACCCGGTGGGCAGGCTGATGTACCTCCGGTTCAATTACACCACAGGCGACGCCGCAGGCCAGAACATGGTCGGAAAGGCCACCTCTGTCGCCTGCCAATGGATCAAAAGCGAGGTCCCGGACCTCCAACGCTACGTGCTGTCGGGAAATCTCGACACGGACAAGAAGCCGTCCAGGATCAACATGATGAGGACACGGGGCAAGAGGGTCACGGCCGAGGTCACGATTCCGGCACCGGTCATTGAAAAAATCGCCGGGGCTTCGGTGGACCATCTGGTTCAGCAACGGCAGGTCAGCTCGCTGGGCAGTTTTTTGGCGGGGTCCAATAACAACGGTTCCCATTCGGCCAACGGGATAACGGCGCTGTTTATTGCCACGGGCCAGGACGTGGCCAATGTGGCCGAATCATGCGCCGCTCTGGTCTATGTGGAAAAGACCCCGGAGGGCGATTATTATTTTTCCATCACCCTGCCGTCGCTGATTGTGGGGACCTTCGGAGGTGGGACCGGGCTGGCCACCCAGAAGGAATGCCTGGATCTTCTGGGCTGCAGTGGTGCCGGCAAGGTTTCGAAATTTACTGAAATCGTTGCCGGGACCGTGCTGTGCGGAGAAATTTCCCTTGCCAGTGCCGTCATGGCCGGGGACTGGGTATCCAGCCATGATAAATATGGCAGGAACAGGTAGATGGTGGGGGGAATGCGCAGGCTGCGCTCCCCGTTCTTCCCCGGCCTCTTCACTGGTGTGAAAAAAAGGCGGTCAACCGGTCGAGGCAGGCTGTGGCGGCGGTACGTCCGGATCCTGAATTTTCAAGGCGCCATACACGGTTCGTCCGGAAAGGAATCGACGGCAGGCTGGAGGTCGGGACGGTCGACCTCCTCCTCGGGGAAGGGTGCGGTGGCCTCCCGGTGAATGGAGTCGAGCAGGACCTGGGGATTATATTTGAAGCTGTTCATGGTCGAGATATCCAGGCTGAGCTTCTCGTTAAAGGTGCTGATCAGGTTCTGATGGCTCCAGCGGGTAAGATAGTAGATGATCATCTCCGGCAACCGGGAAAAAACGGTCTCTTCCGGCAGGGGATCGATAAAACTTGAGGCGGCGATACGCTCGCCCGAAAGGGTCTGGGTACGGTAGAAGGCCCCGAGAAACATGAGTTCGGGCGGCAGGGTGGTCTTGAGACCAATACTGGTAAGCATTCGCAGAATAATCTTAACCCCTTTTTTCCCGGCCCGGGCAACCGTATAGGGGACATACAGCTCCTTGGGTCGGCTCAGGGCCAGATGCGATTTTATTGTCAGAATCATCCGGGCGAGTTCGACGGGTTCGGGGTCGACAAAGTGATAGGTGTTGCCGCCGAATTCCTGCCGGTTGTTCAGCATATGATGGATCAGGTAGGGGAGTTTCCGGGAGGAAGAGTAGGAGTGGAGGATCCCCTTCTTGGTAAACATGAAGGGCATGGATTCGTCGGCGATGGAAAAGAGCAGACGTTGAAATCCCTGAATCTTGTGATCGTGACTGCCGTAGACGACGGCCAGGCGTATCACGGTATAATCGAGGCCTTGGTGATCGGCCATATGGCGCAATGTCTGCTCCGCCATAAGTTTCGACTTGGCATAGTTGCTCTGCTTGGCGGTAACGGGGAGCTGGTCGGCCTCCAGCAGGCGGGTTCCCGGCGGCAGGGTCGCGGCTGAGCTGAAGAAGATATACGGGACCTTCAGGGTCGCTGCGGCACGGGCTATATTGATTGCCCCGAGGTAGTTGACCTCGTAGGTAAGCTGGGCGTCGGCATCGATATTGGCGATGGCGGCGTTGATGATAAAATCGGGCCGCACCGTGAGAAGATAGTCTCGGATATCGTCGCAGTCGCGTAGCGAGGCTTTCTTGCTGCTGGGAGCACGCATATCGACGAGTCCCGGCCTCTTGGTCTTGAAGTAATTGACGATTGTCCCGCCGATAAGGCCTGAGCCGCCGAACAACACCCCGCGTTTTTTTTCGCCGTTTTCCAGACTGAAAGGAACCATTGGTTTGCTGTCCTGTTGTTGACTGTCGATTGCCCAACCATCAATTACCCGCTCTCGCAAACCAACGCGTCGCAGCCGATGGGACATATTGAGCCTGATGGCAGCCAGATGAAGGAATCTCACTATCTCAGGCAGGCCGCAAATGCCGGTCCCGCCAGGTCCTTGTTTGTCTTCAACCTAAACTAATCCTAGCGGACCAATACTATCGATGCAACTTTTTTCTTGAGGATATCCGGCATGGATGTGTGAGGCCCTCTGGAATCAAAATGTGGTACCCGATACCGGAATAACACTCCTGCAGCAGGTGATGAAATGCGGTTGTCGAATACGGTATTACGGGATGGAAGTTATGAATTTTTTCAGGTTCTTTTTCTGATTTTTCATCCCGAGTTTTTTTCTGATATTTTCTCGATAGGATTCCACCGTTCTCACGGACAGACCGAGAAGATCGGCAATCTCCTTCGATGTCTTATTCTGTCTGATATAGTGGATGATCTGGAGTTCCCGAGGGGCAAGCTTCGCATAGGTCAGGACGCTGTCATGGGCATGCTCCGAGAAGACATCGAGCAGATTTGCCTGTGCTGTTTCCATATAGTCCTTCGTCGAGCCGCTGGCCCGATTTTGGGCCTTTTTAAGAAGCGGAAGCACAGTCTCCGCCGTCTTGGCGGCGATCTCTTTTCTGATCTCGTTATGTTCCTGGTCTCTTCGTTTCAGCATGGTATTCAAGGTGGCATTGATGTCGTGGAGTTCGCGGTTTTTTTCCTGCAGTTCCTTTTCCCGTTTCAGCAGTGTTTCCAAAACGATCTTCAGCTCGTCGACGGTTTGGGTCAACTCGGCCGTTCTCTGTGCCACCTGGTGCTCCAGATCGATCCGGGCCTTCCGGAGATCACCGATCAGGTCTTCCCTCTCCCGTTCCATCTTCTTTCGCTGATCCACATTGCGGACCACCTCGATCCCGGCGACGATGTCCCCGGCCGCATCGCGCAGAGGAGAGGTCGTGGCCTCGAAAAAGGATATGCCGTTTGCAAGGGGTTTCGTCAGCTCGGCGGAATGGATACAGCCGTCTCTAAAGGAAGTTACGACGGGACAGGGATCGCACGGGCTGTCAATGTTCCTGTAGGCATGGTAGCATTTTTCTCCCCGATGATCGCCGAAGATGGAGATGTGTATCAGGTTTTGATACAGGATGGTCATGTCCCGGTCCTGGATGCTGATGCCGTCGCCGATGGCGGCCAGGATGGACTCGGTCCTCGCCTTCTCCTCTGCCAACCGTTCGTTCGACTCGCACAGCCTTTTCTGCATGGCCAGCAGTTGCCGGTTCTTATGATGGGCATTCTCATAGGTGGAAAGCAGAAGGTCCAGTATCTGTAAACGTTCGGCGGCAATCAAATACCGGTTGCCGGAGAAAATGACCGCCAGGTCCTTCTCCGTCTCAGGCTGTCTGCGCAGATCCCTGTTGGCAATCAGATAGTCGATCCGGGAAATGATAAACGCCTCATCGTAGGGTTTGGTGATGAAGTTGTCGGCACCGGCCTCGAGACCCTTGATAACGTCTGTCGGTTCAGCAAGCGAGGTGACCAGGATCACCGGCACCTCACGCAGCCTTGGATCGGCCCTGATATGCCTGCAGAGGTCATAGCCGTCCATCCCGGGCATCAGGATATCGGTGACGACGATATCCGGAATCCGTTGCATAAGAAGATTGAGGGCCTCCCTGCCGTTGGCGGCAAGCGACACCCTATGCCCTTTTTTTTCGAGAATATACCGCAGTTCCTCGGCCTGTGTCGGACTGTCCTCGACCGCGAGGATGTCAAGATGCCACCGCTTTTCCGCCTCTTTCATCCTGTCCTCCGATGGTAGGTCTCTTTCTTCCCGTTACCCGTCACCGTCCTGATCTCCTTTTTGTGTGTCAGGCTTGCTTTCCTGGACGGCCTTATAGTATTCGGGGTAAAGCTTCCGGGCGCAGTCGGGGCATATGCTGTGGCTGAAATTCGCCTCCGAATGGTCCCTGATGTAGGCCTCGATCTGATTCCAGTATCCCGTATCATCACGGATTCTTTTGCAGGCGGCACAGATGGGGAGTAAGCCGCTCAGGGTCTTGATGTTTGCCAAGGCCTCCTGGAGATCACGGATCAGATCTTCCCGCTCCTGCTCCATCCTCTTCCTCTGATCGATATTGTGGACCAGCTCAATGCCGGCGACGATGTCTCCGGCCGCATCGCGCAGGGGAGAGGCTGTAACCATGAAACAGCAGAGGCCGGCAGCAACCTGCATGCTGATCTCGGAGCTATGAATATTGCCGTCGTCAAAGGAAGTCACGATCGGACAAGGATCGCAGGGGCCGTTGAAGCGCCTGTAGGCCCGATAGCATTTCTCCCCTCGATGGCTGCCGAAGATGGAGATATGTATCTGATTCTGATACAGGATGGTCAGGTCCCGGTCCTGGATGCTCAGGCCGTCGCCGATGGCGGCCAGGATGGACTCGGTCTTCGATTTCTCCTCCGCCAGCCGTTCGTTGAACTGCCGCAGCCTGTTCTGCATAGCGATTAATTCACAATTCTGCAGGTAGGCATTTTCATAGGTTGAAAGCAGAAGATCCAGTATCTGCAGACGCTCTGCGGTAATGCAATACCTTTTGCCGGAGAAGAACACCGTACTGCCCGCATCCGTCTCCGGGTCCCGGCGAAGGGCCATGTTGGCGACGAGATACTCGATGCGGGAAATGATGTATTTTTCATCGTAGGGTTTGGTGATGAAGTTGTTGGCGCCGGCCTCGAGGCCCTTGATGACGTCCGTCGGTTCCGAAAGGGAGGTGACCAGGATGACCGGCACTGCGCGCAGCCTCGGATCGGCCCTGATATGTTTGCAGAGGTCGTAGCCGTCCATCCCGGGCATCATGATGTCGGTCACCACAATATCCGGAACCCGGCACCCAAGGAAATCCAGGGCCGCTCTGCCGTCGGCGACCAACGATACCCGATGAGCCTTTTTTTCCAGGATAAACCGCAGTGCCTCGGCCTGTGTCGGACTGTCCTCGACGATGAGGATGTCCAGATGATCCCGCTTGGTTGACTGTTTCATTTGTCTTCCTCATCCCGGGTCTTTTTTTTGACAGCGGCAAGACCAGCCAACATCAGCGCAATGGTGTCGGGGGGCAGGACGTATTTTGCCGCCTCGAGCTTCACCGCTTCTCCCGGCATGCCATAGACCACGGAGCTCTGTTCGTTTTGAGCGATGGTGACGGCGCCTCTTTCCTTCATCAATTTCAGTTCCGCGGCCCCGTCCTTTCCCATGCCGGTGAGCAGCACGCCGACTGCATTTTTGCCGAACACCTCCGCGGTCGACCGGAAGAGATAGGAGACCGACGGCCGCAGGCCGTTTTCCTGTCGATCGCTGGTGCAGGAAATCCTGCCTGCGGCATCCAATTTCATGTGTTCATCCTCCGGTGCGATATACACGTGACCGGGGAGGGTCAGGCTGCCGCTGGCGGGTACATGGACCGGCAGGGCGGAAGTCCGGCCCAGCCATTCGGCAAATCCCCGGGTAAACCCTTTGGCCATATGTTGAACAATAAGGATCGGAGCGGGAAAGGCATTCGGGAGTCCGGCCAATATCTTTCCGATCACCGGAGGGCCGCCCGTCGAGGCCCCGATCGCTATCACCTTCACCGCGGCGGGGCACGACACCTTGATGTCCTGTCCGGTCCCGACCGAAGGCCGGGGCCGTTGTTGGGCTGTCCGGCCCCAGCGCCGGACCACCTTGATCTCCGACATCAGTTTTACCGTCGCGATCAGATGCCGGGCATTCCCTTCATGGTCGCGGTGTCCGATGCCCTGCGGTTTTTGCAGAACTGTCAGTGCCCCGGCCGCCATGGCCTTAAAAGAGGTCTCCAATTGACCCGCACCCGGACTTCCCGTGACGATGATGATCGGGACCGGATTGGTTTCCATGATGGTGCGAGTCGCTGCAAACCCGTCCATCTCCAGCATATGGATGTCCATGGTGATAAGATCCGGTCTGTTGTTTTTCATGAACTCTACGGCCTCTCTGCCGCTGGCGACCGAATCCATGACCCGGATGTCGGCATCGGAATTCAGGATATGGATCAACAGCTCACGGGCAACCGGAGAATCATCAACGACCAGAACCTTGATCATATCAGTCTTTCGATTACCTCCAGCAGGTTGTTTTGATCAAAACTGCTTTTGACAATGTAGGCATTGGCGCCGACATCAATTCCCCGCTCCCTGTCCGTACCCGACTCCAGCGCCGTCACCAGTACGACCGGCAGTTCGGCCAATTGCTTGTCCGAACGAATCGTTGCGGTAAGTTCGAAACCGTCCATTCCGGGCATTTCCACATCGGACACCACGATATCGAATGCCCGGCCCTTGAGCGCGCTCAGCGCATCGGCACCGTCAACCGCAGTCCGGACATCGTATCCTGCCGACTCGATAATATTTTTCAGAAGCATCCTTGCCGTAATCGAGTCCTCCACCACCAGGACCGAGCCGGGTTTTTCAGGTCCCTTCTCCGACTCCGCCGTGAACGCAGGCCGCATCTTGACAGCCGTTTTCAAGAGATCCGAGACATTGAGGACGGGTACCACCTTGCCGTTTTCGAGGACGGTTGCACCCATTATGTTTCTGACGCGGATCAGCTGTCTGCCCAACGGTTTGACCAGCACCTCCAGTTCGCGCAGGACCTCATCGACCAGAAAGGCCAGGCGTTTTTCGGCCGATACCACCACCACGTGCAGAAAGGCATCGCCGGGTTGCCGCCGATTGCCCGTCGCTTTCGGTTCCAGGGCGTCTCCGAGGTGGACCAGCGAGACCGGCCTCCCCTCGATGACAAGGGTTTCGCAGTTTTCCACTGTTTGAATCGCCTCTTTTTTTACCCGCACCACCCTCTCCACCCTGGTTGAAGGCAGGATGAACAGTTGTCCGGAAACCCTGATCAGGGTGCCCCTGAAGGTTGCCAGGGTCAACGGTACCAGCAGATGAAATGTCGTTCCTGCACCCGTGCGGGTTGCCACCCGTATTGAACCGTTCAGCTTTTCAACCTTCTCCTTGGCGATGGCAAGTCCCAGCCCCCTGCCGGAGGTGTCGGTGATCAGGGGACTGGTCGTCACCCCCGATCGGAAGATCAGCTGCAGTACCTCCTGTTCTCCCAGCGTATGCACCTCTTCCTGCGAGAGACCGGTATGGGTGACAGCCGATGATTTGATCCTTGCCGTATCGAGCCCCCTGCCGTCGTCTTCGACCACGATCTCAATCCTGCCGTCCCTCGAAACGGCGTCGATCGTTACGGATCCGCAGCAAGGCTTGTTCTTTCTCTTCCGTTCGTCGGGCGGTTCAATCCCGTGGTCGCAACAATTTTTCACCAGCTGGATAAGGGCATCCTTCATCTCCTCCAGTACCCGCTTGTCGACAGCAAAATTGCCGCCTTCAAGCGTCAATTCCACTTGTTTTCCCGTCTGGCGCGCGAGATCGCGCACAAATCGCGGGAATACTTCCAGCATCGAGGAGAAGGGAAGCATCAACGTCTTCTTGATATCATCGAGCAACATATCGATCATGATCGCCGACGTCCGATGATCTTTAGCGGCCGCTCTGACCATATCCGTCAATTGCCGCTCGAATGCCGGAATGGCGGGGTCCGCCGGAAACCGGCAGCCGGGATCGTCGCTTGGCGGGATTTTCCCGGCGTTTTCATCCCGACGCCTCTTTTTCCACACGTTGAACATCTTCCTCAGATCCTGCAATTGGGTCATGCGCTGAGCGGTTGCAAGCTTGAACGCAATCATCTCTTCAGCCTGGAGAAGGATGGCATCGAGGCTTGCCGTGGAAATTCTGATGGTCTCCGACGTTGCCGGGATTGAACCGGCCGGAGGCGTTTGATCCGACGGGGGGGGCGAGCGGTCCGGCCCCGGAGAGACCCTCTGCCGGATATCCTGTTTTGGTGCTTGCGGTTCCTCCGGTCGCCCGGCATCATGCAGCCCCGGCTCGGAGAATGCTTTCCCGGCTATTGCGCCGTCAAGGCGACGGATGAGTTTGCCGATATCGGCTCTTCCGGCAGCCGGGGATGTGTCGTCGTCGACCAGACTGTGGCAGGAATCCACGGCCTGCTGAAGCAGGTCGTATGCCTGGGGGGAAAGGGGGAGCCTGTCCCGTTTCAGCGCTGAAAAGACATTTTCCATCGACTGGCAGAGAGCGACGATATCGGCCAGGTTAACGGAACGGGCGGCACCCTTGAGCGTATGGGCCTCCCGATAGACGGATTCGACAAGTTCCAGCTGATATCCCGCACCGGTTTTCTGCAATCCGGAAAGGCCGGATGCAATGACATCGAGGTGTTCCCGGGCCTCAATTTTGAACAGGGCCAGGAGTTTTTTCAAAAACTCCGCATCCTTGATTTCCATGGCAAATTCCTTGAGCTCTTTCAACCGGGCCTTTTACCCGTCACACCTTGAATAGTGACACCATTTCCTTGAGTTTTTGTCCGAGCTCGTTCAAGGTGTGTGCCGCCTGCTCCGCCTGTTTGGTCCCCAAGACGTTCTGCAGGGTTGCCTGCTTGATATTTTCCATCGCTATCGCAACCTGATCCATGCCGGTCAGCTGCTGCTGGCTGGAGACCGCTATCTGCTCGGCCGCCTTTGCCGCCTCGCCGATATTTTCCACCAGCCTGCGGATGGACTCCCCGGACTCGGATGTCTGCTTGACACCGTCTGCAACCGCCTTGCTGACCTGCTCCGCGGCCAGCACGGATTTGCCGGTTGCCTTCTGTATGTCTCCCAGGATGGTCCGGACCTGTTCCGTTGCCTGCCTGGATTGATCGGCCAGGTTTTTGATCTCCTGGGCCACCACGGCAAATCCCTTGCCCTGTTCCCCTGCCTTCGATGCCTCAATCGCCGCATTTACCGCCAGCAGGTTCGACTGCTGGGCAAGGTCGGTGACGACTGCCGTGATCTCGCTGATGGCCTGGGTCTGGTCGCTCAGCTTGACCACGCTCTCGGCGACGTCTTCCATCAGCCGTTTGATGTGATTGATCCCTTCCGCCGTTCGGGTCACGGTTGAGTAGCCCAGTTCGGCAACATCCGCCGATTTTTTTGCGTTTTCAGAAACGCTCTTTGATTTTTTCGACGACAGCAATGCCGTCTGTTTGATCTCCTCCACCGTCGCAGTCGTCTCGGTAACCGATGTCGCCGTCTCGGACATCCCTGCCGCGATCTGGGTGGTCGAGGCCAGGATTTCGCCGGCCGATGATGCCAGGACATTGACGCCGTCCCAGACCTCCTGGTGTATTTTGCGTAGATTTTCCAGCATGTTGGCAAAGGCGTTCCGCAGAAGGTCCTTATCCGAAACCGGTTGTACCGTGACCGTCAGGTCGCCTGCCGCGACCTGTTTGGATAGGACCGCCATCTCGTGGAGATAGCCGGTCATATCGACAAAGGCGTTTCCCAGGACATCCTGGGTTGAGACCGGTGTTATCGTTGCCGTCAGATTCCCCACTGCGACCTGTCTGGATACCGCGGCCATATCCTGGAGGTAGCGGACCATTGCGGCAAATGCCTTCATCAGATCGCCGACCTCGTCGCTTCTGTCGTTTCCATTGATCGCCACTCCCAGGTCGCCGCAAGAGATGCGTTCGGCCGCGGTCTTGATCTTCTTCAGCGGCCGGGCGATGATCTCGCTCAAGAATATCGCCGCCCCAACATTCAGCACAAGGATAAGGATGCTGACGCCGATAAAGGTCCGGCAAAGCACATCTGTCTTGTTCTTCGTCTCGGCAACGCGCCTCTTCGCCTGGGCGATCTCGGTATCACCCAGGTCGATTGCCAGCGCCCGTATCTGGTTATGCCGTTCGCCTTGAACAGTGGTTTCCAGGGCTTGTGCCTGATCGGGTTTGTCCGCATAGATAAGGGAGAGCTGTTCATCGCTCATCTTCCGATAGTCGGCCAAAAGCGAAACCATTTCCTCGAATTTTTTCAATTCCTGCTGGTCGTCTTTTAACGAATTGGAGAAGAGTTTGAGTCCGGCATCCACCTCTTTGCTCCTCTGTCTGATGTCCCTTTCGATCTCCTGTTGCTTGGCCCGGTTCTTTGTCATCATCATCTCCAGGAGCTGTGCATGGACACGGTTCTGGGCCGATCGCAACTTGATCAGCTCGATGGTGGGCAGGAAATCATCGTGAAACAGGCTGTCCTGGGACTGGCTGAGCGCCGTGAAGCCGGTATAGGCGGTCCCAATAACCATCAGCAGGAAGACGACCATCAAGCCGAAACCGAAAAAGAGCTTTGTTCGCGTTGCAAGATTGACAAACCATTTCATATCTTCTCCTTTTGCTTATACCTCTTCGTGAACTGTGATGGTTTCGTCCGCCAGTATCCGGGCCGCATCGAGGATCACCATTCGTTCGCCGGTAATGCCCTTGAGAAATTTCTCGCGGATGCCTGTGAGGGTGGGTAGGGCGGGGTCAAGCCCGCTTGCGGCGACGGTTCGTACCCCAAGTACCGCGTCGGCCAGGATGCCGAATGCCATGGCCTCGGCCTCAAGGATGATGACGGTACTGAGATCGCTGATCTCCTGATCCGGCAGGTCGAAAAATTTCTTGATATCGATGACCGAAAGAACCTGTCCCCGGACATTCACCAGACCGAGTACAAACGGCGGCACCCCGGGAAGGGGGGTGTAGTCCTTTAACGGACAGACCTCCCGGATCCAGCGGCATTCGATACCGTAATGCTCCTTTGCCAGCAGGAATTCGACAACCTCAATGGGGTCCCTGACCTCGCTTTTACTGTCCTCTTGAGCCAATATCGCAGCTCTTTTCTTCAGGATGCGGATGCTCTGCTCCGGGGTCGGTGCATAACCGCTTGCAATTGCCCGGCCCGCCGCCTCTATCCGGCGATGGATCTTTCCCCAGTCGATCCGACGTTCGCTCATCCGTTTACCTCCGGCCCTCGATGCCCTGCATCATGGTGATCATCTCGATCAGTCTGCCGGCACTCATCCCTTCGGCCTCAGGCAAAATCTCCTCATGTGCGGACGCCTTCAGCAATGCGAGGGCCTTTGAGAGATGTTTTGCCCCTTCCTTTCGTTTGCCCAGATGGTGCTGCAGAGACCCCAGCGCAAAATGGGCAATGACAAATTCCTGATCGATATACAGAGCGCGTTGCAGTGCGGCCACGGCATCACCGGTTCTGCCCATCTCCTGCAGGATGGTCGCCTGGAGGTAGTGGAGTATCGGGTTCAGCTTGGCATCATTCATCGCCTGATCACACACGGCCAAGGCATCGGCCAGGCTTCCCTGATCGGCCAACCGCCGAGCCTGATCCAACATCCTCCCGACCCTGCCTGCCGCGGGGTCGGGTTCCGGAGGAATCCTGTCCTGCCGTTTCTCCTGGAGGCTGATCCTGGCCTTCCCGGCCGTTTCTACGGGTGCAGGTTCCGGACGTTGCCGGGGCGTCTCAGGGATCGATCGGATGAAGGCATCTTTCGGCTGCGTCTTTTTTTGCAGGAGTATGGCGCCCTGGAACTGGATCGGGGCAAGTGACGCCGGCAGGTCGATGCCGGTGGCGTCGACGGCACTGATCACCAACCACCCCCCGTCGACCAGACAGCGCGAAAGATTCTCGACCACCGCATTCGCACGCTCGCGCGAGAAGTAGATAAGTACATTGCGGCAGAAGATGATATCCATCGCATTGGTTGCGGTTACGATGGCCGGGTACGGATCTTCCACCAGGTTGAGACAGGCAAAGGTGACCATCCGCCTGATGGTGGGGGTGATCTCGAATTTCTGTTCCCTCTTCCTGAAATACCCTTGTCTGACCCAACCCGGTGTGTCGCGAAACGACCATTCCCTGTAAATGCCCGCCGCTGCCCTGGAAAGGAGTATGGGGGCAATGTCGGTCGCCAGAATGGTCGTCTTCCAGTCCTGTTGATCAGGGAGAATCCTGGCCAGCAGGATGGCGAGGGAATATGCTTCCTCACCGGTTGCACACCCTGCGCTCCAGATTCGTAGTATCTGCTCCCCGCCGTGCCGGGAGGCGATTACTTTCGGAAGCACCTGGGTCTCGAGGATTTCGAAGACCCGCTTGTCCCTGAAGAAATGGGTTTCACCGACGGTGAGATGACCTGCAAGGACCTCGAGCTGGGGGTGGGAGAGTGCCGAGGAAAGCAGCCATTCGATGCAGGATGCGACATCCTTGAAACCGAATTCGACTGCGGCCGTGCCTATCCCTCGTTCCAGATCGTTTTGACGTGTCGGTGGGAAATGCAACCCGATCCGGCTCTCGACAAAGGCGTTGAGTCGTGCCAGCAGGGCAGGGGGAACGGCTGTCCCCTTGTCTTTCAGCGAGCGGAAGCTAGGCATGGTCTTCCGTTTCCCGGCAGGCAGGCATCGGAGTTCGGCCGGATAGCAGGTGTCCAATCTGTGACCTGTCTTTCGACGAGAGGAACCGGTCGAGATTGTAAATATAGATAATCCCGTCCTGCAGCTTTGTCACGCCCTGCAGATATGCAATTCCCGGGTACAGATCTTCCGGTGCGACAATGGCCCGTGTGTCGCATTCATAGACGCCCCGGACCTCATCGACAAGGATTGCCACAGGACAAGTCGTCGTCTGTGCCAGGATAATCATGTGGTTCACGGACATTTCGATTTCGCAGAGACCGAGCAACCTGCGGATAGTCAGAACGGGAACGGCACGTCCCCGGATGTTTATCAGACCCATCACAATCTCGGGGGCCTTCGGGACAGGAGTGATGTCAACGGCGGGGAGTATTCGCTTGATATCCGGGATCCGAAGTGCGCAATGCAGATCGGATAAGGTAAAGACTACAAGCTGTTCAGCAGTTCCGCTCACGCAGGCACCTTCATGGAGGCAGCGATCCGAACCGGGTGATGAATGACAGACAACTAACCGAAATGTGTCCTTTTGCGTCTATATTCGCTCGCCATGCGGGAGCTGTCAAGGAAAAGGTGAGTTTTCGTTTCCCTGTTGGGATACGCAGGGTGAGTCTCCTGAAGGAATTTGCGGCAAAGGCACATTCTCAACATCTCAACACGGTTTCGCCCGAAGCCTTCGGCACAGGTTCAATCCGGTTGCGTCCGGCGCCTGTTTCGTGGTACAGTCCTTTGCTGTTTTGCAAAGGGGTGACCGGCCGGAAGAGTTCCGTCGTGCCCTCCCCTGTGATGGAACGCTTACCTGTAACAGGTGTAAGATACATGGAGGGAGTGCGTGCCGGTGCCGGCGGAGTCAGCAGGTAGGCATGGGCATGGGTCGGAATGAAACGTCGATCAGTCATCATCATTGCCATCGTTTTCGTCGCCGCAGCCGCGGGGCTCAGCTTCTGGCTGGCTCGTCGGCCGCAGGCCCTGCAGCTCACCGGCATCGTTACTACCGATGATGTGCAGGTGAGTTCCCTGGTCCAGGGGCGTTTGCAGGAACTCCTGGTGCATCAGGGCGATACGGTGAAAAAGGGCCAGCTGCTGGCGGTCATTGGGCCGCAGGAATTACAGGCCGACAAGGACTATTATCAGAACGCTGAAAAGGAATCTGCCGAACAGGTTATCCGGGCCAAAGCCGATCTGGATGTTCAGGAGGCCCAGACGCGGGAGGAGATCCGCCGGAGTCAGGCAAACCTGGACATGGATCAGGCCCAGGTCAGACAGGCCAAGGCCGATCTGGAGTTTGCCGGGATCGTCTACCGCCGGGCCAAGGCCATGCGGAGCAATAACCTCAATTCCCAGCAGGACTTCGACCAGGCGCGCACCGGTTACGCTGCTGCAAAGGCGCATGTCGAGGCCCTGGGCAGACAGGTGCAGGCGGCCGAGGCGGCCGTGGCCCTGGCCAGAGCCGATATCAAGCAGATTGCGGCCAAAAAGGCCGCACTTGCCGCCAGCAGCAATCACCTTGCCGCCGTCCGCGCCCAGACCGAGAAGTCGGATGTGATCCTCGGCTACACCAGGATCTCCGCTCCGACCGACGGCATCGTTGATGTCCTGGTCGCACTCCAGGGAGAGGTGGTGACCCCCGGGGGGACCATCGTCACCCTCATCGATCCCGACAACCTCTGGGTGCGTGCCGATGTCGAGGAAAGCTTTATCGACAGGATTCACCTGGGGGAAAAATTGGCCGTGCGTTTTCCATCCGGCTCCTCCCGGACTGGAAGAGTCTTCTTCCGCGGCGTGGATGCGGATTATGCAACCCAGCGTGATTTCAGCCGCACCAAGCGTGATATCAAGACCTTTGAAATCCGCCTGCGTTGCGACAATCGTGACCGCAGTATGGCGCTCGGCATGACGGCCTACGTCACCCTGCCCCTGCGGTGACGGCCATGGAACCCGATGCTGTTGCCGCCGGTCTGCCTTTCGCCTTTGACGTCGAGGTCGTCGGCCTGACCAAATACTTCGGCGATTTCTGCGCTGTCGATCACCTCAGCTTTGCGGTCAATCACGGCGAGGTTTTCGGCCTGCTCGGCCCCAACGGGGCAGGCAAGTCGACCCTTATCCGGATGCTGACGACCCTGGTTGAGCCGACCTCCGGCCATTCCCGGATCATAGGCCATGATGTCGTCGGCTCGGCCGATCAGGTCCGCCATGCCATCGGTGTCATCCCGCAGGCCATGACCTCCGACCTCGATCTCAGCGCCACGGAGAATATGACCATTTTCGCCAAGCTTTACGGCATCCCGCGGGCAAGACGCCGCCGTCTCATTCGGGAGTTGCTGGAGGCTGTGGATCTCCTGCAGTGGGCCGACAAACCGGTAAAGATGCTCTCCGGTGGCATGCGGCGACGCCTGGAGATCGCCCGGGGGCTGGTCCATGAGCCGAAGATTTTTTTTCTGGACGAGCCGACCACCGGACTGGATCCGGTCTCCCGGGTAGCGGTATGGGAGATGCTTGCAAACCTGAAAGAACAACGCGATCTGACGATCCTTCTTACGACCCATTATATGGATGAGGCAGACAAACTCTGCGACCGGATTGCAATCATCGATCACGGGAAACTGGTGGCGTTGGATTCGCCGTTGAAGCTCAAGGCATCGATTCCCGGCAAGAACGTGATCGAGGTCAGCTTCGTTACCATGCCGGCCGGCTGGGCGGAGGTCCTCGCATCCCTGACTGATGTCGTCGAGGTCAAGTCGGAGGATCATGTCTTTCGTATCGCCTCGCACAACGGGCCGCGGACAACGGTGGCGCTGATGGACGCCGTTCGGACATCCGAGGCGTCCATTGCCTCGCTTTCCGTCCAGAGCACCACCCTCGACGACGTCTTCGTCCACTACACCGGCCGTCAGCTGCGTGATGCGCTGCAGGCCCCTTCCGTCAAGGACAGTCCCTTTATGCGCAGGAGAGGCTGAAGACGATGCTGTCCGCCTTGAATCGAATATGGGCGCTCATCGAGCGCGACCTGCGACGCTTCCGGCGCAGTCCCACCTTGATTGTCGTCTCGATGTTGATGCCTCTGGTCCAGCTGGTGATCCTCGGCAATGCCTTTGAAGGGAAGATTAAAAACCTGCAGGTAGGCGTGGTCGACCAGGATCATCACGTTCCCGCCATTCAGCTCAAGGGGATGTTCAACGCCATCGCCGCCAACGCAAGGACCTTTGACACCATCCCCTACAGCGACCGGGGACAGGCCGTGCGCGACCTGCGCACCGGCCGCATCAATGCGGTCTTGGACATCCCTGACGGATTTTCCCGCAAGCTGCTCTCCGGGGCCGACCCGCAGATCGCCCTGATCGAGGACAACACCGACCAGATCAGTTCCTCGGCCCTGGCCGCAAGCCTTGGCGGCCTCCTCGGCGCCTATAACGGCAGGCCGGTGGGTCCCCGGCGGACCGCCAACGCCATGCTGGCAGTGGTTGAGGTCTACCCCTATGTGCCCTATATCCAGTATCTCCTGCCGGGCATCATCGTCCTGGCCATCTTCGTTTCGGCGATGATCGGCGGCGGCATCATCTTTATCGACGACAAGGCACGCGGCCTGCACGAGGGGTACCTGGTGACGCCGATCACCAAGCTGGACCTGATCCTGGGTTTCAATCTCGCCGGAGCGATCAAGGCGGTCCTTTCCGGGCTGGTCCTGATCACCGTCGGTTCCCTGATCGCCGGCATCCCGGATCCGTTCAACCTGCTGCGTCTGGCGCGGATGGTATTGCTGGCGGCGTTGACGGCGCTGGCGCTGATCAGCATGATGTTCCTGATCATGGTGCGGGTCAGCGATCCCCTGGTACCCCGCGCTATTTTCGGCGTCCTGAATATCGTCCTGTTCTTTCCGAGCGGTGCGGTCTATCCGATCAATGCCTTTCCGTCCTGGATGAAGGTCATCACCAGCGTCGACCCGTTCACCTACGCGGTCCACGGCTTCAAATCGCTGATCCTGAAGAACACCGGTCTGGCAGCGATCAGCGGCGACATGCTCTTTCTGAGTATTTTCACGGTACTGGCAATGACATTTGCGACACTGCTTTTCAAACGTACCCTGTAAGGCGTTTCGATCCCGCCATTCCGTGGATTCGATTCATGGGTCAAAGGGTCACACTTTTTGCCCGCCTTTTCGTCGCAGGTTTCCTGCCGTCAGTTCGTAACAAAAAAATAATTTGACAAATGACCGCCGGTCAGATATTATTCCGTAATAAATGACTGATGGTCATTTAAAAAAAGGAGGCAGTGAGTGGCAGCCGTGAGACGGGCGAGAACCCCTGAACAAAAATCCGAGCGACGGCAGAGGATACTGTCGGCAGCCTTGGAGTTGTTCGAGGAAAAAAATTTCCAGCAGATCAGCATCGACGATATAGCCCGTCAGGCAGGGATAGCCAAGGGTACTATTTTCCTGTATTTCAAGACCAAAGAAGCCCTGTTTTTCAACCTGGCGGCGGATGAATTTGCGGCCTGGTTCGATGCCCTGGATCAGATGCTCTCGGAGCTGGCCAAAAGCAAAGCGGCGACCAGTCGGTCCCGTTTTCTCGACGCCCTTGCCGACAAGCTGAAAGAGCGAAGGCGCATGGTCAAACTGATCATGATTCTGCATGTCTTCCTGGAGCACAAAGTCGGCTATGACGACGTTGCGGCATTTAAACGGATGATACTGAAGAGACTGGAGCAGACAGGCCGGAGGATCGAGGCCTGTCTGCTCTACCTCAGACCCGGCCAGGGGTTCAAATTCCTGATGTGGATGTATGCCCTGGTCATCGGTTTTGCCAATGTCGCCGAGCCGGCTCCGGTAGTCCGGCAGGTCTTCGCCGATGACCCCGGACTGCAGAAGATGGAGGTGGATTTCGGCGAGGCCTATTTTGAGGCACTGGGCAGTATCCTGGATGGCTGGCAGACCCGGAACCAAGGAAGTACGGATAATAATTCGATATGACGACCATTATCGGCCACCGGTATGCCGGGGTCGATTCCAACCGACAGCCTTTGCTCGACAGCGTTTCGATTAAAAAATCACAGGGAGAAGGGACCAATGAGAATCGTCGTCTTAAACGGCAGCCCCAAGGGGGAGCTCAGCGTTACGCTGCAGTATGTCCGCTATGTGCAGAAGAAGTTTCCGCAGCATGAACTGAAAATATTCAATATCTCGCAGCAGATCAAGGCCATTGAAAAAAACGATGCCGTCTTTGGGGAAATCATCGATCAGATCAGGTCCGCAAACGGCGTGCTCTGGGCCTTTCCGGTGTACTTCCTGCTGGTGCCCTCCAACTACAAACGGTTCATAGAACTCATCCGGGAGAGAGGGGTCGAAGATGCCTTCAAGGGAAAAGGGGCGGCGTCTCTGAGCACCTCGGTCCATTTCTTTGACCATACCGCCCATAATTACATCAACGCCATCAGCGACGACCTCGATATGAAGTATGCCGGCGCGTTCTCCGCCGCCATGTACGACCTGATGAAGGAGAGCGAGAGGAGGCGGCTGTCGCTGTTTGCCGAATCTCTCTTTGACACCATGGAAGGCAAGGCGATCAGGCCGAAGAATTTCCGCCCGTTGATACCACGGCCGTTCGATTATGTCTGCGGTGATCTGCAGCCTGAGATCGTCCTCGACGGCAAAAAGGTGCTGGTCCTGACGGATTCAAAGGATGAGGCGACGAATCTGGGGCGCATGCTCCGCCGATTCACCGGTGCCTTTTCCGGTGGGGTCGAGGTGATTGATCTCCATCAGATCGATATCAAAGGAGGATGTCTGGGCTGTATCCAATGCGGATACGATAACAGCTGCCGGTATGGTGACAAGGACGGTTTCATCGAGTTCTTCGACACCAAGGTCAAAAAGGCCGATATACTGGTTGTGGCCGGATCAATCAAGGACAGGTATCTGTCATCACGCTGGAAGCTGTTTTTCGACAGAAGCTTTTTTAACAATCATGTCCCGGTGATGAAGGAGAAACAGGTCGGGTTTATCATTTCCGGGCCCTTGAGCCAGATCCCGAATCTCAGGCAGGTGCTGGAAGGTTATTTTGAGATGCAGCAGGCGGGTATCGTCGATTTCGTGACCGATGAAGACGGCGATTCCAGCGAGATCGATGCCCTTTTGCTGACCCTGGCCAAACGTCTTGTCCGCTCTGCCGATGACGGTTACGCGAAACCGGCAAGCTTCCTCGGCGTCGGCGGCAGGAAGGTCCTCAGGGACGACATCTACAGCCGGTTGCGTTTCCCTTTCCGGGCGGATCACGTCTTCTTCAAGAAAAACGGCCTTTACGATTTTCCACAGAGGGATGTTAGCTCCCGCATTACCAATTCGGTGATGCTGCTCCTGACAAAGATACCTTCGATGCGCCGGGAAATCTATCGCAAGCGGATGAAAAAGGAGATAGTGAAACCGCTGCAGAAGGTGCTGGAGAGGGAGTGAGAAAAAGAGCAGGCGGGCGAGCCTGCAGGCAACCATGATCTATCGAATTCTGGCCGACACTGTTGTGCTGCTGCATTTCCTGTTTATCCTCTTTGTCGTGGCCGGGGGCCTTCTTGTCCTGCGCCGGAGATGGCTGGCCCTTTTGCATCTTCCGGCCGTTGTCTGGGGTGTCTATATCGAATTCTCCGGCGATCTCTGTCCGCTGACCCCCCTGGAAAATACCTTCAACCGCCTGGCGGGCAGACAGGGGTATGCAAGCGGTTTTATCCAGCACTACCTTATCCCGGTCATCTATCCGGCCGGGCTCACCCATCAGATTCAGCTGGTTCTCGGACTGCTGGCGGGCATTGTCAACCTGGTGCCGTATGTCATTCTGGTCTGCCGGGTAGTGCACCGGATGAAAGAAAAGAGACCTTCAGCGCTGAAATGATGACAGTCGGCGACCGGCAGGAGTCGACGGCGAGATCGGGCCGGATAGGGCCAGCCCCTGATATCCGGTTCGGCCTCTCCGGGGTTTGTGCAACGGACTCGCGACAGTTTAAAAAACGTGATTATCTTTTTCAGACGTCCGAACAAACGTTCGGGCTCCTCCGGAGACAGCCGCTGTCCCGCCCGGGTCGGCATATCTTTCGGCTGGCAAACGGGGGTGCCTGCTGCTGATGGCAGCAAAATTTTTCATTGACATTCCCGGGCGGATGCTCAATAGTCTTGAGCAAATGTTCAAGGGCTGTTTCGGTGGGGTTTTCAGAGGAATTCAGGCAAAAACGGAAGTCGGAGACCATGGCAGAATCGATCCAGAGACAGGGAATGAATCCGACACGACAAAAACTTATTCAGGCAACCGAACGGCTCCTCCGCCGGGACGGCCTTGCTCTGGTAACCACGCGCAAGATTGCCCGGGAAGCGGGAGTTGCGGAAGGGGCCTTGTACCATCATTTCAAGGACAAGGCCGAATTATTGCATGCGGTGGTGAGTTTCAGCATGGGCGATTTCCATGAGGTCCTGGAGAGTCTGCCGCAGCAGGTGGGACAGCAGACGGTCCAGGAAAACCTGGAACGTACGGTTCAGGCGGCCTTCGATTTCCAGTTCAAAATCGTGCCCATCGTCTGTTCGCTCTATGCCGATCATAAATTGCTCAGGCGGACACGGGAGATCTTGACGGAACGCGGCATAGGTCCCCAGTGTTCGATAACCGTGCTTGCCGCCTATCTGCAGGCCGAGCAGCAGCTGGGTCGGGTGGTTGCGGATATCGAACCGCAGGCAGCCGCCGAACTCCTGCTCGCCGGGGGGTTTTATAAGGCAATGTTTGATCATTTTCTTGCCCGGGAGGTCCCTCCGGATGCGACCCGGCAACAACTTCTGGATAGAGTGCGCGTGCTCCTGACAGGGCTTGAGCCGCGTTCGCCAAAACAACGTGCCCCGATGACTGGAACTACAAGATGATGAAGAGGTTGACACTGTACACCGCCATCACCGGAATTGCGGTGATGACCCTGGCCGGCTGCACGGTCGGCCCCGATTTCCATACACCGCCCCCGCCCGGCGTCGACAGCTATACCGCCTCACCACTGCCGAAGCAGACCGCCGCAACCCAGACCGATGGCGGGGCCGCCCAGCAGCTTGATTTTACCCGGCAGCTCTCGGCCCAGTGGTGGAAGATGTTCGGATCTCCGCAGCTTGATGCCTTGATCGAGCAGGGTTTGCAGAAAAATCCGTCGCTTGCCGCTGCCAAGGCCGCTGTCAAAGTGGCCAGGGAAAACCTCCGGGCCGCCGGCGGGTCCCTGCTCTATCCCCATCTCGATGCCGAGCTGGGGGCGGCACGGGAGAAGGTTTCCGGCATTGCCTACGGGACCTCGAGCCCGACATTCAGCATGCTGACGGCATCGGTCAATGTCTCGTACACCTTCGACGCCTTCGGATCCACCAGGCGACAGCTGGAAGGCCTGCGGGCCCAGGTCGATTATCAGAGGTTTCAGTACCAGGCGGCCTATCTGACCTTGACCGCAGATCTGGCGACCACGGCCATCCAGGAGGCATCGCTCAGGGGCCAGATCGCGGCAACCAATGAAATCGTGGCCGCCGAGCAGGAGCAACTGGGCCTGGTGCAGCGACAGTTCGATCTGGGCGCCGTATCCAAGGCCTCGGTCCTCTCCCAGCAATCGGAGCTGGCCAAGATCCGTGCCACCCTGCCGGCACTCAGCAAACAGCTGGCCTTTACCCGTCACGCCATGGCGGCATTGGCGGGGAGCCTGCCCGGTGAAGGCGGACTGCCGAACTTTAAGCTGGAATCCCTGCATCTGCCCGGGACGCTGCCGGTCAGCCTCCCTTCGGCGCTGGTGCGGCAACGTCCCGACATCAGGGCCAGTGAGGCCCTGTTTCACCAGGCCTCGGCGGCGGTGGGAGTGGCCACCGCGAATCTCTATCCGCAGATTACCCTGAGCGGTGGGTACGGTGTCGAGTCGTCTTCCCTGGGTGATCTGTTCACCAATCAGAATACCATCTGGAATCTGCAGGCCGGCCTGCTGCAGCCGCTGTTCCACGGCGGCGAGCTCCGGGCCAAGCGCCGTGCCGCCATCGCCGCCTACGACCAGGCGAAGGCCCTGTATCGATTGACGGTGCTTCAGGCCTTTCAGAACGTTGCCGATGCCCTGCGTGCGCTGGACAGCGACGCCCAGACCTTGAAAGCCCAGGCCGAAGCCGAGGCTGCAGCCGGGGCAACGCTTGGTTTGACGCAAAGGCAGTTTCAGCTCGGTGCGGTGAGTTATTTGACCCTGCTGGTCGCTCAGCGGGATTACCAGCAGGCACATATCGGCCTGATCACCGCCCGGGCGCAACGGTATGCAGATACCACGACCCTGTTTCAGGCCCTGGGAGGCGGCTGGTGGAACCGCACCGCAGCCGCTGACGACGGCTCAGCAGGCGAAAAATCAACCGATTAACCGGCCATGGCCAATTTTCTTTGCTAAAGAGGTTTCGAATGACCAAGCGTATGATTATTATGCTGATTCTCGTCGGTTTGTTGTTCGGCGGGATATTCGGTTTTCAGGCGTTCAAGGGAGCCATGATTAAAAAATTCATGTCATCGCGGGGCATTCCCCCGCAGACGGTTTCAACGATCACGGCGAGGGTCAGTCCCTGGCAGCAGCGTCTTGAGGCGGTCGGATCGTTGCAGGCGGTAAACGGCGCCGATCTTGCCCCGGAGGTCAGCGGGCTGGTGGCCAAGATCAACTTCAAGTCCGGGCAGGAGGTCAAGGCCGGGACATTGCTGTGCGAGCTGGACGCCAGCAGCGATCAGGCAAAGCTGCAGTCCCTCAAGGCCAATGCCGAGCTTACCCAAAAAACCTACGAGCGCGACCGGCAGCAATTCCAGGAGCATGCCATCAGCCAGGCGGTACTGGATACCGATATGGCCAACCTGAAAAGCGCCACAGCGCAGGTTGCCGAACAACAGGCACTGGTCGACAAGAAATTCATTCGGGCCCCGTTTGCCGGCCGTCTCGGCATCCGGGCGGTCGATAGGGGGCAATATCTCAACGCCGGCACCAAGATCGTCACCCTGCAGGCGCTCGATCCGATCTATGTCGACTTTTATCTGCCGCAACGCTCATTGAACCAGATCGCAACCGGGATGCACGTGCAGGTGACCAGCGACGCGTTCACCGGCAAGACCTTTTCCGGCGAAATTTCGGCCATCAATCCGAAAGTAGATTCCGATACGCGCAATATCCAGGTCCGGGCCAGGATTCTTAACCCTGACCACCTCCTGCTGCCGGGAATGTTTGTGACCGCCGACATCGATGTCGGCAAACCGCGTTCTGAGATCACGTTGCCGCAGACGGCGATTACCTTTAATCCCTATGGCAATATTGTCTATCTGGTCAAGGAAAAGGGAAAGGACAAAGACGGCAAGACCCATCTTGTCGCCGAGCAGAAATTTGTCACCACCGGTACCACCAGAGGGGACCAGATTTCCATTCTCGAGGGTCTGCAGCCGGGCAATATCGTTGTCACCACAGGCCAGCTCAAGTTGCATAACGGCACGCCGGTGGTGGTAAACAACAGCATCAAACCGGCCGATAACCCGGCGCCGAAGCCCCAGGACGAGTAAACAGGAGACCGCAATGAAGTTCACCGATATTTTCATCCGCCGCCCGGTACTGGCGACGGTCCTGAGTCTTTTTATCCTTGTTCTCGGACTGCGTTCCATTAATCTGCTGCCCGTTCTGCAGTTTCCGCGTACCGAAAATGCGGTGGTCACCGTAACCACGGCCTATACCGGCGCCAATGCCGACCTGGTCGCCGGCTTCATCACCACGCCGTTGGAAAATTCCATCGCCCAGGCCAACGGCATCGACTATATGACCTCGACCAGCACCCAGGGCCTGAGTACCATCACCGCCAACCTGCGCCTCAATGCCAATGTCAACCAGTCCCTGACCGAAATCAACACCAAGGTCAACGCAGTACGTAATCAGTTGCCGCCAGAATCCCAGCAATCGGTGATAAAGGTTGCGGTCGGACAGACGATCGACGCGATGTATATCGGCTTCAACAGCAAGGAGCTGAGCTCGAACAAGATCACCGACTACCTGATCCGGGTGGTTCAGCCGAAGCTGCAGGCCATTGACGGGGTGCAGACGGCGGAGATCCTCGGCCAGAAACTCTTTGCCATGCGTGCTTGGCTCAATCCGGAAAAACTCGCCGCCTACAGCCTCACGGCAACCGATATCTGGAATGCCCTTGCCGCCAACAACTATATCGCCGCCGTCGGCAACACCAAGGGGCAGATGGTGCAGGTCAACCTGACCGCCTCTACCAGCCTGCATTCCCTCGATGAATTCCGCAATCTTATCATCAAGCAGCAGAACGGCGCGGTTGTCCGCCTCAAGGATGTCGCCAACGTGACGCTTGGTTCGGACGATTATGAATCCCAGGTGGCCTTCGACGGCGAGAAGGCGGTGTATATCGGTATCCAGGTGACCCCGTCGTCCAATCTGCTCGATGTCATCAAGCGGGTCCGTGATGTCTTTCCGTCAATCCAGAAACAGTTTCCGGAAGGAATCAATGGGCAGATTGTCTATGATTCGACCAAGTTCGTGGACAGCTCCATCAACGAGGTAATAAAGACCCTGATTGAGGCCCTGCTGATCGTGACCGTAGTGGTCTTTCTCTTCCTGGGCTCCTTTCGCTCGGTCCTGATCCCGACCATTGCCATTCCGCTGTCGCTGGTCGGAGCCTTCACCATCATGTTGATGCTCCACTTCTCCATCAACCTGCTGACGCTTCTCGCCCTGGTGCTTGCCATCGGTCTGGTGGTCGACGATGCCATCATCATTGTCGAAAACGTCAACCGCCACCTCGAAGAGGGGGCGAAACCCATGGATGCCGCCGTCCTGGCGGCGAGGGAGCTGGCCAACCCGATCATCGTCATGACCGTCGTCCTGATAGCCGTCTATATCCCGATCGGTTTCATGGGCGGGCTCACCGGGGCGTTGTTTACCGAGTTCGCGTTTACCCTGGCGGCTGCGGTCACCATCTCGGGCATCGTCGCCCTGACCCTGTCGCCGATGATGTGTTCGCGGCTGCTCAAGCCGCACGATCCCAACCAGAAGGGCTGGCAGGCCCGGTTCGTGGTCCACCTCGACCGGCGATTCGATGCCCTGCACCGCCTTTATCAGAACCTTTTGCATCGGGCGCTGGCCTATGTTCCGGTAACGCTGGTTTTTGCCCTGATCGTGCTCGCCAGCATCTATTTTCTCTATGCCGGGGCCAAATCCGAACTGGCGCCCCAGGAGGATCAGGGAGTCGTCATCACCGCCTCCTCGGCAGCCCCGGACGCAACCCTGCAGCAGCGGCAGCTCTACTCCCATGCGGTATTCGAGACCTTCAAGAAGCATCCGGAGACCGACCACGTCTTCCAGCTCGATATGCCCGGAACCTCCATTGCCGGTATGGTCTTTACGCCCTGGGATGAGCGGAAGAAGACCACCAATGAACTGCAGCCGGTCCTGCAGCAGGAGCTGAGCCATATCGCCGGGGTCCGGGTGGTGGCCTTTCAGCCTCCGCCCCTGCCCGGCAGCCGGGGTCTGCCGATCCAGTTCGTTATCCAGACCACTGATTCCTTCAGCCGCTTGAACGAGGTGGCCGACACCTTCCTGCAGCAGGCGCAAAAAAGCGGCATGTTCATGTTCCTCGACAGTGATCTCAAATACGATCTGCCGCAATCCGAGGTGGTGATCGACCGCAACCTGACCGCCCAGCTTGGTCTGTCGATGCGGGATGTCGGCAGCGCCCTGTCGGCGATGCTCGGCGGCAATTACGTCAACTATTTCAGTCTTCAGGGCCGTTCCTACAAGGTGATTCCGCAGGTTGAGCAACGCTATCGGCTTAATACCCAGCAGCTGCGGGACTATTATATCCGCAGCACCAGCGGCAAGGCGATTCCGCTATCGACGGTGGCCCATATTGCCACCTCGGTGGTGCCGGAATCGTTGAATCATTTTCAGCAACAGAATGCCGCGACCATCTCCGGCGTCGCCTTCCCCGGCGTGACCCAGGGTGAAGCCCTGGGGTATCTGGCTCAGCTTGCCGACAAAACACTGCCGCAGGGATATTCTGCCAATTATGCCGGCCAATCGCGCCAGTTTACCCAGGAATCCAGTGCCTTGTTGGTCACCTTTTTCTTTGCTCTGGTCATCATTTTCCTGGCCCTGGCCGCCCAGTTTGAAAGTTTCCGCGACCCGGTCATCATCCTGGTCACCGTGCCGATGTCGATCTGCGGGGCTCTGATATTCATCAGCCTCGGGGTCGGCGGCGCCAGCCTCAACATCTATACCGAGGTCGGCCTGGTGACCCTCATCGGTCTGATCAGCAAGCACGGCATCCTGATCGTTGAGTTTGCCAACAACCTGCAGCGACAGGGGCATTCGAAGCGGGAGGCGATCGAGATGGCGGCGGCCATCCGGCTGCGCCCGATCCTGATGACCACCGCCGCCATGGTCCTGGGTGTTGTGCCGCTGATCCTGGCAACCGGCGCCGGGGCCATCAGCCGGTATGACATGGGTCTGGTCATCGCCTCCGGTCTGTCCATCGGCACGATGTTCACCCTCTTTGTGGTACCGGCCATGTATTTGCTGTTGGCGGCTGAGCATGTCACCGAGAGGGTCGCCGAGACCCTGCCGGCACATCCAGGCCCCTCTGCAATTTAAAGAATCGCATACGATCGTTTAAAAACGATTTTTGAACAGAGCCGAAGTGCAACCCCTTTCTTGCCATGCCGTCAAGAAAGGGGTTGTTAAAAAGCCTTGGCTGGTGTAGCATACTGGCGGCAATGGAGTTTGCCCCCCCGTAGAGGAAAACTGCCGGATATTTTAAAGGCTAATGACTCCTACCAAAAAAATGTCTTGGTAGGAGTTTTTTTATGCCCAACGGTTCAGGCGGTGCAGGCAGATTCCCTGGCGGATGGTCGCGATTCCGGGCTCCCGGTCCGGTCGCCAATCGCGCTGTTTTCACCTGCCCCTTCCGCACGTTCCCTTTCCCTGTCCACATCACCTCCGTTGAGGCATCCGACGATTGGCCATGTTGAAACACATCCTGTTCAACCTGATTCAGGTAGTGGTGGTTATGGCCTTCGCACCGCTTCTCTCCGGGGTCCTTTCGCGGCTCAAGGAAATGGTCCAGTCCAAACGCGGGCCGAGCATCTTCCAGCCGTATCGGGATCTGTGGAAACTCTTTCACAAGGACGAGATTGTGTCGGAAGACAGTTCGTGGATCTTCCTCTTCACACCGTACATCGTGTTCGTCGCGCCCCTCTTCGTCACCCTGCTGATTCCGGTGCTGACCAATTATCCCCTGTTTTTTGCCTTCATGGGCGATATGATCGGCGGTGGGTTCATCCTGGCGCTCGGCGGGTTTTTCGCAACCCTCGCGGCGATCGACACCGCCAACCCTTACGGTCCGATGGGTGCAAGCCGCACGCGCATGGTCGGATTTCTGGCCGAGCCGGTCTTCATGATCGTCTTTTTCACCGTGTCCTTTGTGGCCGGTTCGACGATCCCCTACATCGTTCAGGAAAGATGGGTGACGCCGCCGGCGAATTTTTTTCTGCCGTCGCATGTCCTGTTGATGCTGGCGTTTCTTATGCTGATCCTGGCCGAGGGCGGGCGTATTCCAGTTGACAACCCGACCGGCCATTTTGAGCTGGCGATGATTGACGAGTCCAAGTCGCTGGAATACTCCGGACGCGGCTTCGCTTTGATGAAATGGGGCGGCCAGATGAAGTTTTTCGTGCTTATCTGCATTTTTCTGAACGTGCTGGTCGCCCCGTGGGGCCTGGCCGGCGACCCGACGTTTGCAGCGGTATTGCTGGCCGTTCCTTTGGTGTTGGGCAAAATTTTCGGCTTTCTCCTGGTGCTGGTCGTCATCGAATCGTCGCTCTCCAAACTCCGCCTCTTCCGCATCGCCGAATTTCTGGGAGTGGCCTTCATCACCTCCGTTGCAGCGATGATCGCACAGGTCTTCCTCCCGTAACCATGCTATGAACGATACCACCTCTCACCTGCTGAACAACCTGAATGCGATGGTTACCGGGATGTTTCTGCTGACGGCCTTCGGCATTGTGGCCACCCGGCAGCTGCGGGGCGTACTGGTGTTGTTCGTCGTCCAATCACTTTTGCTCGCCGCCTCCGCCATTCTGTTGGGACTGCGGTATCAGACAGGAGAACTCTACGGCGTGGCCCTGGTGAATATCATCAGCAAGGCGATCGTCGTTCCTTGGCTGCTCGGCAAGACCACCCCGTCGGAGATTTACACCCGCCGGGAGGTATCCCAGGCATTGAATATTCCGACAGCCCTGCTCATTGCGCTGGCACTGACGATCCTGGCCTATTTTCTGGGACGGCCGATGTTGGACGCCGTGGCACCGGAGTTTCGCGGACCCAATGTACCGATCGGCATTGCGGCTCTGTTGCTGGGGGCCTTCGCCATCACCGTCCGCCGGGAAGCGGTCCCCTTGCTCATCGGTCTCTTGGCCATGGAAAACGGCGCCTTTCTGTGCGGTATCGCCATCGCCCGTAATCTGCCGCTGCTGGTTGAACTGGCCATTGCAACAGACGGCCTGATCATCGTCTTTATCATGGGGGTGTTGACCCGGGCGGTGGAAAAACAGATCGGCACCACGGCAGTGGGCAAGCTGGCCAGTTTAAAGGAATCCACCCTTGAGCCGGTAGAACAGGAGGTGGAGAGATGAGTATCCTGACGATCCTGCTCCTGCCGCTCCTTGCTGCAGCCCTGGTCTGCCTGCCCGGTAAAAAATCCTGGGCGGCCGGTGTCACCGTCGTATCGTCGCTGGCATGCCTGGTTCTAGCTGTCCGGATGGCCTGGCTGGTTTCGTCAGGCGATTTTATCGCCGCCGGCTTACCCTCCGGGCTGTTCAAATGGATTGCGGTGGATGGTCTCAGTGCGTTGATCGTCGTGTTGATTGCGCTGGTTGCAGTCACGGCGGCCGTCTATTCCGTCGGGTATATGGGGCAGGGCAGCGTAAAACCGGAAAAACTCCGGCTCTATTATGCCAATTACAACCTGTTCGTCTTTTCCATGCTGGCGATCCCGGTCCTGGCCGAGCCGACGCTGGTGTGGATCGTCATCGAATTGACCACCCTCTGTTCCGCCTTGCTTGTCTCCTTTGAGAATACGCGTGAGGCCCTGGAAGCTGCCTGGAAATATGTGGTGCTCTCCCTGATGGGCGCCGGCCTTGCCCTGTTTGGCTTCCTCGTGCTGTTCGCCGCGATGCAGGCATCGGGCAGCCACGGCGTCTACACCTGGAACGGCTTGATTGCCGCAGCACCGCAGATGCCGCCTTATCTGCTGCAGATGGCCTTCCTGCTGATCCTGATCGGTCTCGGCACCAAGGTCGGACTGGTCCCGATGCACACCTGGCTGCCGGATGCGCACAGCCAGGCGCCCTCACCGGTCTGCGCGCTGCTTTCCGGTATCGAGACCACGTCGATCCTGTACGTGATCCTGCGCCTGTTCCCGGTGATGGGCGCTGCCCATGCAGCTCATGTGGAAAGCTGGGCGATGGTTCTGGGCCTGATCTCTGTAGGCACTGCCGCCTTTCTGTTGCTCCAGGTACGCGATTACAAACGGATGTTTGCCTTCTCTACCGTCGAGCATATGGGCATTATCCTGACGGCGGTCGGTCTGGGTGCCTCGGTTTCCGGGTACGGGGCGATGCAGCAGATTGTCAGCCACTGTCTGACCAAGTCCTTTTGTTTCCTGGCCGCCGGTGCCGTGTTGATCATCGTGGAAACGCGCCGGGTGGCAACGGTACATGGCCTGATCCGCAGGTCGCCTTTTGCCGGCATTGCCCTGGTTTTCGGTGGCCTGGCCATTGCCGGAGCCCCGCCGTTGGCGGTTTTTCTGAGCGAATTCTCGATTCTCAAGGCCGGCTTGATGCAGAAACACTACCTGGCAACGGGCCTGCTCGCCGTTTTCATCGTCATCGCTTTTTTCGGAATTATGCGGAATATCAACCGGATGGTCTTCGGCGCGCCGGAAGGCGGTGACGCCTGCCTGCCGCCGTCAAGCGGAGGTGATGTCCCGTTCGCAGGACAGGGGGAAAATTCACGATTGCCCATCAGTTGTCGGCTGGCGTTGATTCTGGCCGCCGTGCCGGTGGTGGTGCTCGGCCTGACCATTCCCCGGCCGCTGCATAACCTGCTCATCCAGGCCGCTGCGGCCTTGACGAAATAATTTGCCATGAATGACAAGCACTTGACAGATGTAGTCGAACAGCGTTGGCCCGGGCGGGTTGCCTGGCGATCGTGTGTCGGCCAGGTATTCGAGGCGGTCTGCGACCGCCCTCTCCTGCCGGATGTGTGCGCCTATCTTTTTCTGGAACTGCATTGCAGTTTCGCCGGCCTGATCGTCGAGGAAGGGGCAGGCCGATGGCAGCTGCGGTATGTCTTTTACGGCGAGAGCCGTCCGGCCGGGCCGGGTGCGCCGGAGCCGCCGGGCTGGGTTCACGTGCTGGTCACCGCGCCGCTCGCCGAAAAGACCTTCCCCAGCATTGTCAACTTCGTCTATGCGGCGGACTGGCACGAGCGTGAGGCCGAGGACATGTACGGCCTTGTCTTTACCGGGCACCCCCGGCTGGGTGATTTCATTCTCCATGATGATGCCTGGCAAGAGGGTGTCGAGCCGATGCGGCATCACTTTGACTGGCAGGAGGCTATGCGCCAACGCCGGCCGGACGACGACTGGCGGCCGCATCGTATCGTGCAGGAAGCCGGTGCCTTCGTGATGCCGATCGGTCCCAAATATTCCGGCGTCATGGAATCCGTGCATTTCCTGCTCGAGACCGTCGGTGAAGATGTCATCCGGGCAACACCTCGGCTGTTTTACAAGTGGCGTGCCAGCGAAAAACTTGCTGAAGGCAGAGCGGCAAAGGATGTACTGTTGCTGGCGGAACGCTTTGCCGCCACCACGGCCTTTGCCCATGGCCTGGCTTTTTGCCGGGCGGTGGAAATGGCATGCGACGCGCGTGTGCCGGCCCGGGCCCGGGCCTTACGGGTGTTCCTGGCCGAACTGGAACGACTGCGGCAACATGTCGGGGCGATCCATAAAATCTGCGAATCCACCGCATTGGTTGTCGCCGCCAGTCAGGCCGGAATCCTCGAGGAGGACCTGCTGCGCCTGTGCGGCGAACTCACCGGTCATCGTTTTCTCTTCGGACTGCTGGCCCTGGGAGGGCTGCTCTGCGATCTGCCGAACAATGCCTGTGCCGGGGCGCTTGTCAAGGCACAAGAGGTCCTGACGCAACTGGGGGCACTGGAAAAGCGGTTGCGCCTCTCCAGCAGTTTTCTGGACCGCCTGGAGGAGGTTGGTTCCGTTTCCCTGCAAGATGCCCGGGCGTACGGACTGCTCGGCCCGATTGCCCGCGCATCGGGCCTCATCCGCGATCTGCGTCGGACGCAGCCGTATCTGGACTACGACAGATTCGAGTTCGAGGTACCCGGCGAGCAGGAGGGCGACGGATATGCACGGCTGCGCATCCTGTTTGCCGAGGCGGGGCAATCGGTTCGCATCATGGAACAGGTCCTTGCCTCGCTGCCGGGTGGCGAGATTGTCGAGACGATCCATTTCCGGGCGGGTGCGGCGTTGGGATGGGTTGAGGCACCGCGGGGGGCGGCCTTTCATTGGGTGCGGGTGGATGACAGGGGAATGGTCATACGTTACCGGATTATGGGGCCGTCATCCGCCAACTGGCACGGCTTTCATCTGTCGGTGGAGAAATTCGCTTTTCAGGATTTCCCGATTATGCTCTCGACCTTTGATCTCTCGGCGGCGGAAAACGACAGATAACGAGTAGTCAAACATCATCAATTGCAGAGCTTATGAGCCAATGGATCATTAACGGAATTCGCTCCGGGATCAAAACCACCGGCTATCCGAAAAAGGCGGAAACGGCAGCGGGAGTATCGCCGGGTCTTCCGGCGGGTGGCGAGTATCCCGCCAACCAGACCGTGTCGCTGCTTGCGCGATGCCCAACGGAGGTGTTTCGCCGGGACGGCGACAGCGTGACGGCGAACCCTCGCCGCTGCATTCACTGTTACCGCTGCGCCCGGGGCCTTGAATATCCGGTCCGATGGCAGCAGACCTACGAATGGGGAACGGTCTGCAACGGTCGGCATGTCCTTGACCGGCCCTTTCATCACTCCATGCACATCTGTGTTGTCGACGCAGGGGATTGCGGCGCCTGCCTCAGCGAGATACGGCAGCTGAACAATCCGTATTACAATATGCATCGGCTCGGCCTGTTCATCACACCAACACCCCGACATGCGGACGTGCTGTTGGCGGTCGGCCCGGTGACGGATCATATGAAATTTGCCGTGCAGAAGATCTTTGATGCCATGCCAACTCCCAAGCGGGTGGTGGTGGTCGGTGCCTGTGCGTTGTCCGGCGGGGTGTTTGCCGGGAGTTTCGCCTGTGGCAGGGGCCTGGGGGATGTGCTGCCGGTGGATGTGGAGGTACCTGGGTGCCCGCCGCCGCCATTGGCTATTCTGCATGGCCTGCTTATGGCGGCCGGGCGTAAGCCGCCGGCGTCACGGCTACCCGAAACCACGCGGTGAGAAGAGATGATGGGAGCAAATGAGGCGGTGCTGGGATTGATCTTCGCGGTGTGCGCCGTAGGCGCCCTGGCGGGTATTTTTGTCCCCGACCGGCGCAATCCCGCCCTGTTGGCCTGGGCCGGCTCGCTGGCGTCCTTGCTGACCCTGTTCGCCAGCGGCCAGGTGTTATGGTCGGGACACCTTTTCCACGCTGAGCTCTGGACAATCCACGGGTTTGGTCCGGTGACGATCTCGGTCGATCGGTTGTCGGCACTTTTTTTATTCGTCACCGGATTGGTGGTGCTGGCCGTTTCCATTTTCTCGGCGGAATATCTCCTGCGATATCTGGGACGTCACAGCCTCAAGTCGTTGACGGTGTGGTATCTGTTCCTTTTTGCATCCATCATCCTGATCCTTGTTGCCGGCGACGCGCTGACGTTTTTGCTGGCATGGGAGGTCATGTCCGTTTCGAGTTATCTGCTCGTCACATTCGAGCATGGACGCGCTGAAACCAGCCGGGCCGGCTATCTGATGCTGGCGATGGGCGAAGTGGGTTTCGTGGCGGTTGCCCTGGTTTTCCTGTTCTGGTGGGTGAAGGCCGGTTCGCTGGACTTTGCCGCATTCAAGACGGCAGGCACCCATTTCGGCATTGTCTCCCGCTGGGCAATCTTTCTGCTGAGCTTCTTCGGCTTCGGCGTCAAGGCGGGCCTTGTACCGGTCAACAGCTGGCTGCCGCGCGTGTATCATGCAGCGCCTGCCAACATCTCGGCGATCCTTTCGGGAGTTGCTTTAAATCTTGGGCTGTACGGCATCGTCCGGGTGAATCTCGATCTCCTGCCGGTGAGCAGCACCGGTGCGGGATTGGTTGTGCTCATTGTCGGAACGATCTCCGCCCTGGTCGGAATTCTATATGCAACCACCGAGAATGACCTGAATGTCATGCTCGCCCACAGTTCGATTGAAAACATCGGCCTGGTGACTGCAGGGCTCGGGGCCGGGATGATATTTGCCGCCTGCCAGAAACCGGTCCTGGCCGGGATCGCCTTCATTGCTTCCTTTTATCACCTGATCAACCATTCGATGTATAAATCGTTGCTGTTTTTTGGTGCCGGAACGGTGGATGATCGTGTCGGGACCAGGGACTTGAATCAGCTCGGCGGTCTGATCCGCAGGATGCCGTGGACAGCCGGGGCTTTCCTGGTCGGATCGCTGGCGATTGCAGCACTGCCGCCGCTTAACGGGTTTGTCAGTGAATGGCTGACGTTGCAGACGATGCTGCGTTCAGCCGAGCTGTCGTCGACCGCGGTGAAGATTGTCTTCGCACTGTGCGGTGCCGGACTGGCACTCACTGCGGCCTTGGCGGTCACGTGTTTCGTCAAGGCCTTCGCGATGGGTTTCCTCGGCATGTCGCGCTCGGAAAAGGCTGCAAAGGCGGTCGAAGCGCGCGGGCTATCCCTTGTGCCGATGCTGTTTCTGGCAGGGCTGTGCCTGCTTTTGGGTGTGCTGCCTACCTATATGATCCCGGCCTTGGGCCGTCAGCTGCAACCGTGCATTCCGCAATGCGAGGCCGGTGCCAATGCCCTGGTGCCGCCGTTTTTTGTCTCCAGTCCGGCCCACAACACCCTGCCGCCTGCCTTCGTTGAGGATTTTCACACTATCGGCGCCCAGGTGGGAGAAAGCGTCTTGCCCGGACGCGGCCTGGTGGTGCTTCATCGCGGCGGCACCGCAAATCCGGTTGTCTTCGCCATGTCCACCTCCTATATGGTAATCGTTCTGGCCGCCTTGCTGCTGCTGACCTACATTGTTATCCGACTGACGCTGACCCGCCGGCGGCAGCTGGCGCGACGAACCCGATGGGATGGTGGTGTGCGGCGGCTGTTGCCGGAGATGACCTATACGGCAACAGGCTTTTCCAATCCGGTACGGGTGATCTTTGATGCGGTCTTTCGTCCGACGACGGTTTTGGACACGCGGGAGGCGGTAGCCGACCATTTTCGCACGGCCATCCGCCGGGAACAGCTGACGGTTCATGTGGTTGACCGATGGCTGATCCAGCCGGCCCGGGAAATCATGACGAATCTGGCTGATGGCCTGGCGCGTATGCACCACGGACGGATTAATGCCTACGCCGCCTACGTACTGTCGGCCATATTGCTGGCCCTGGTGGTGGGGCTCTTTTTATAATTTGGATTAGTGAAAAATGAAGATCTTTTTGGTTCTGGCTGGAGGCAGTCTTGGTGCCCTTTCCCGCTACGGTATTTCGCTGCTTGCCGCAAGTCTTTTTGGGACGAGGTTCCCCTGGGGGACCCTGATTGTTAATCTGACGGGTTGTTTTCTGATCGGTTTTATCTATAGTCTTGGTGATCGGACCACTCTGGTGAGTCATTCGGTTCGGCTCTTTTTCATGACCGGGTACCTAGGGGCGCTGACCACGTTTTCGACCTATGCCCTGGAGACGGTCAACACCGCACGGGCGGCGGATTCCGCCGTGGCGGTGGCTAATTTCTGTTGCAATAATATCTTCGGCGCCGCCCTGGTTTTCCTGGGTATCTGGTTTGGCCGTCTCGTCTAAGAGGAGAGCGAACGATGCTGAAGTACAAAATGATCGAGGTATTTACCAGCGAAGAGGCGCATTGGCAGGGTCAGGCGGTATACAGTGCCATCGTCGGTTTTGTGAACGGTCTGAAAATCGCGGCGCGCACCATTGTAACGAGAGCGATAGAGGGGTCTTACGAAAGCGGGGAAATCGCTTCCGGAAGGATGGAGGTCCTGTCCTATAATATGCCCGTACGCATTGCCATTATCCTGCCGGAAACAGAGATTGAGAAGGTGCTTTCCGGCATTCAGGAGATGGTCGGAGACGGCATCGTTGCTCTTCGGGATCTGGATGTCATCTGGTACAAGACCAGGGGGCATCTGATGCCGAAGAACACGCGGGTCAGGGAGATCATGACCGTCTCGCCAAAAAAAGCGATAAGGGAGACGCCTGTCAGCGAGGTGGCCAGATTGCTGCTCTCTTCGACCTTTACCGGCCTGCCGGTGGTCGATGAGGAAAACCGCCCCGTCGGGGTTATCGCCCAGGGAGATTTGATCTATAAGGCAAATATGCCCTTGCGATTGGGGCTCCTCACCGGTTCGGGTCATGCCAAGACCGACGAGGTCCTCAACACCCTCGAGACCATGAAGGCCGGCGAGATCATGTCGCAGCCAGCCGTCGTCATCGAGCAGGACCGACCGGCGTCGGAGGCGGTGAACCTTATGCTGGAAAAGAACGTCAAACGCCTGCCGGTGGTTGATCCATCAGGTCACCTGGTCGGGATCCTCTCCCGTCTCGACGTCTTTCATACGATTCTTAAGGAGTGCCCGGACTGGAGGGGTTTTCAGGGCGGAAGCGTTCAGGTGGAAGACCTCAGGTTCGTATCCGATATCGTCCGGCGCGATACCTCTACCGTGCTTCCGGATACCTCGGTGGATGAGGTCATACGTATAATCGACTGCAATGATATCGAGCGGGTCTGCGTAGTAGATAAGGACGGTTTCTTCCTTGGCTTGATATCGGACAGGGATCTGCTGATCGCCTTTGTCGATCGTCATCCCGGAATCTGGGAGTATGTCATCAGCAGGGTCCCGTTCACCGAGCGAGGCAAGCGTTACAAGGAGTTGAAAGCACACCTGCAGGCCAAGACCGCGGCAGAGGTGATGAAGAAAGAGGTGGTGACGGTCCGGGAGGACGCCCCGATCGAAGAGGCCATCCGGATCATGCTCGACCGGGTGATCAAGAGATTGCCGGTGGTTGACGGCGCCGGCCGTTTTAAAGGGATAATCAGCCGCGATTCGCTGTTGCGTGCCGGATTTCCCTCACTGTAGGGGGGCAGTATCCTCGATCTGGATACAATCAGGATGCCCCGGGCCAGGGATCCGTTGCAGGTCTTGGGAACATTCCGGCCCTTCCCCTTTTTCAGGCGCAGGAGTGAACTGTTTGGGTCGGGGGACCCGGGATTTCTATTGAGACAGTGGAATTGCTAGCCTTTTTTTGGTGAGGTTTGCCCTTTCTTTTCCAGACATGACTATGATAAGATAGGGGCACTCTTTGGGTGCGGAGGTCTGCCCATTGGAAGGCCGTCTTGCACATAAATCGGTGGGCCTTCACGCGTCATCACGAGAGGATATGGCCCTTTGGCCCGGAAAGGCTGATATGCCAAGGTAAACAAAGACAGAACAGGGTTCACCTATGGATAAGAATACTCAGCCCGGACACCGCGCCAACGATATATCCCTGGCAGAGGTCCATAGCTCCGTAGAGACGAAGCACCCCAGGCTATGGATGCGGATCTTTGCCTTTGCCGGACCGGCCTATCTGGTCAGCGTCGGGTATATGGATCCCGGCAACTGGGCCACAGACCTGGAAGGGGGGTCACGGTTCGGCTATGCGCTGATCTGGGTGATCCTGATGTCGAACCTGATGGCGGTGCTCCTGCAGACACTGTCGGCGCGTCTCGGGATCGTCACCGGCAAGGACCTGGCGCAGGCCTGCCGCTCGGAATATTCCAAAGCGGCCTCGTTTGCGCTGTGGATCTTCTGCGAGATCGCCATCGCCGCCACCGACCTTGCCGAGCTCTTAGGCACCATACTCGGGCTCAACCTTCTTCTCGGTGTCCCGTTGCTGTGGGGAGCGTTGGTCACCCTGTTCGACACCTTCCTGCTGCTGGCCATCCAGAGGCTGGGGATTCGCAAGATGGAGATGTTCATCGTGTCGCTGATCAGTGTCATTGCCGGCGGCTTTGTCGTCAATCTGTTTCTGGCAAAACCGGATTGGGGAGCGGCCGTGGCCGGACTCGCCCCATCCCTGCCCCCTGGGTCCCTGTATATCATCCTCGGGATCATCGGGGCGACGGTGATGCCGCATAACCTGTACCTGCATTCGTCGCTGGTCCAGACCCGCCGGGTATCTCGGACGATTGATTCGAAGGCGGCGGCCTGCAGGTTCAATCTCCTTGATTCCACGATTGCCCTGAATGCCGCTTTTTTTGTCAACTCGGCGATCCTGATCCTGGCGGCGGCCGTTTTCTACCGGCACGGAATCGTCGTCACCGAGATCCAGCAGGCCGACAAATTGCTTGCCCAGCTTCTCGGGACCCATGCGGCCTCCATCGCCTTCGGACTGGCGCTGATCGCCTCGGGCCAGAGCTCGACTCTGACCGGCACGCTGGCCGGACAGATCGTCATGGAAGGATTTGTCAGGATCCGGTTGCGGCCGTACCTGCGGCGACTGATCACCCGCCTGATCGCGCTGTTGCCGGCGGTGGTGGTTATATTGATCTCGGGAGATGAAGGATCATACAAACTCCTGATTCTGAGCCAGGTCATCCTCAGCCTGCAATTGCCGTTTGCAGTCGTCCCTCTGGTACATTTCACCGGCGACAGGTTTAAGATGGGGGCCTTTGCCAGTAAAGTGTGGGTCAAGATCCTGGCCTGGATCACGTCGATTGCCATCATCGCCTTGAACGGCAAACTGGTATACGATCAGATCATGGAATGGATGCAAGGCGGGGCGCCCCTGGTAGTTACGGTTATTGCCATCGGCATCACTGCGGCGATCTCCCTTTTCCTGGTCTACATTATTATCCTGCCCCTGATCCGCGGGGCCAAGAGATGGGAAGAAGAACAACCTGCCGGTGCCTTGGCGGTTATCGAGGGGATCGAAACCCATGCCATGCGACATATTGCAGCCGCCCTGGGCCGGGATGGGGGTGATGCGGTGATTGTCGGCCGGGCCCTCTCCCTGGCTAAGGCGGAGTCGGCGATGCTCACCTTGATTCATATCGTCGATTCCGCGCCGGCCCAGGTCTACAGCAGCGATGTCTATGACGAACATACGCGAGACGACGAGCAGTATCTCTTGGAGATCGCTTCCGAGGTGCGTGCATCCGGAGTTGCAGTGGAGATTGCGCTGGTCAACGGTGATCCGTCCAAGGAACTGATCAAATTCGCTTCGTCGCATGGGGTCGATATGCTGGTCATGGGGTCACACGGACATCGTCTGCTTGGCGATCTGCTCTGGGGAGAAACGGTCGATCCGGTTCGGCACGGAGTGGAGATTCCGGTCATGGTGGTGCGGTAAAAGGCCCGGCTTTACCCCGCAAGACCTTCCTGATCCAAGGCCCTTTATCTGCCTGACGGGCTTTGTGGGCCTGTTCGCCGTTCGGTTCGCAGCAGGTCGACCAATATCTGGGGGAAATCGGTAAACAATCCTCGTACGCCGGCCCTGATGAATCGCCGCATTTCATTCGGGTTGTTTATGGTATAGAGGTTAACGAGGCAGCCATGTTCGTGCGCCTTTGTGATCTGCGCTTCGTCGGTTGCGTCTGCATCGGCGTTATAGATCGAAAATTCAAATCCGCCCCAATCCTGATCAGCGGCAGCCGATCTGCCGATCAGGGCGTTGATCTCGATGTCCGGCCGCCTGGCCCTTACCGTCCGGAGAACCTCATGTTCGAATGAGGAGATAATCACGCATTGCGCCGGTATCCGCTTGTGTTCAATGAGGTTGAGGACGGCCTCTGCCATCGGAAAATCCACCATTGGCGGCGGTGTCTTCTTGATCTCGATATTGACCCGCCACAGGCGGTCCTGCACAAATTCCAGCACCTCGTCAAGGGTGGGGACTGCGATCCCTTGAAAGGATGACAGCTCGTCTCGTCCGACATCTCCGGCCGTGATCGTACCGAACGGATCGTCTCTGGCAAACCATGATCCGGCGTCCAGGAAACGGATCTCTTCCAACCTAAACGCGCAACAGGGATCCTGCCTCCTGTCCGGAAAGCATCGATTGACATCGGTTGTCCGGACCAGGGTATTGTCATGGAGCAGGACCAGTGCGCCGTCCCGGGTGACCGTGACATCTATTTCCACCACATCCGCACCCACTTCCCAGGCCTTTTTTATCGCAGGCAGGGTGTTCTCCGGTGCGAGGCTGCGGGCGCCTCGATGGGCGATAGCAAGAACCATCGGATCTCAGCAAAAGAATCGGAGAAAAACCATCAATCGTGTCCATCCCCTCTCTGACCAGGGGGTACCTGTTGTCAGCATAGGCTGAAAGCCGGAGACTGTCAACAGCATCGGTTTCAATAGGGTGTCGGGAAGAAAGTGCCGGGGAAGAATTTGCTTTCCCGGGGACCGCATTATACAATGGATCAAGGGATGATCGAGGGGCTGACCTCCGGACGATCCTTTGCAAAAAATACAATGAAAACACTCCCTGTTAGTATCAAATACCAGAGAAGGGGTCATCATGAAAATTGTCATTGTCGGTGGCGGGGCCATAGGCAGGCTCTTCGGGTCATTCCTGGGGACCGGAGGCCATGAGGTCAATCTGGTCGATATTGATCAGAAGGTGATCGGCGCGATCCGGGGGGAAGGAATCGGCCTGATGGCGCAGGACGAGGAGGATCGCGACATCGTTATCTCGGTACCGGTTACCGCCCTGGATAACGGCTCGAAGGTGCAGAGCTGCGATCTGGTCCTGATCCTGGTCAAATCCCAGGCGACCCTTGCCGCCGCCCGCAGCGTCGCTCACCTGATCACCGCTACCTGTCCCGTCATCTGCATTCAGACCGGGCTGGGGAATCTTGAGGAGATCAAGACCATCATCGCCGAAAACAATGTCCTGGTCGGCCTGACCTTCATGTCGGGAACGGCCCTGGGTGGGGCCAGGGTCCGACAGGGTGGGATCGGTACTACCTATATCGGGGAGATAACCGGTGAATTTACCCCGCGACTGGAAAAAATCGCCCAACTCTTCAACGACTGCGGGATCGTCACCAGGATGGCCCACAGAATCCTCGGTCGGCTTTGGTGCAAGGTCATCGTCTACTCGGCCATCAATCCGCTTTCCGCTATCCTGAAGGTGCCCAATGGTTGTCTTACCACCAGGGAGGAGTCCGTGGCCCTGATGAAAACCCTGCTTGACGAGGGAAAGCGGGTCGCCGATGCCTGTTCCATCGATCTGGTCTGTGAGGATCTCTATCAGCTGCTGTTTGAGACCTGTCAGCAGAGCGCCAATAACCTGTCATCGATGCTCCAGGACATCCTCAATGAACGGGGCACCGAGATCGATGCCCAAAACGGGGCGATCTGCCGATATGCCGAAATGCACGGTGTTTCGGTGCCGACCCACCGGACGATCCTTCAGCTCATTAAGCTGTTGGAACAGTGGAAGCCGGGGATCGAACATGCCTAGGAGAAAACGAAAAAACGGCGAGAACTCGCTGGTCGCAACTTCATGAAAGAGGCAACGATAATGGCTGGATGGGAAAAGATACTGGTGGCGGTTGATGAGGGTGAGACCTCACTGCGGGCATTGCGGTATGTGGGCCGGATGGCCGCAGCAATGAAGGAGGTTTCCATATGTCTCCTGCATATCTATCCTGAGCCTCCACCGGATTTTTATACCAGCGGGGGGGGGTTGGCCGCATATCAGGCGGACAGGGAAAAAGAAGCGGAGCAGATCTTTGCCCAGGGAGAACGGGTCTTGCTGGAGGCAGGCATCCCGTCCCGGATGATCTGCAGAGCCATCCATCTGGCAGCGGGCAAGACGATCAGCCAGATGATCCTGGATGTTCAGTTGGAGGGTGAGTTCGGTACCGTGGTGGTCGGCAAGCGCGGGGTGTCCAAGGCCGAGGAATTTCTTTTCGGTTCAATCTCCAATGCCCTGGCCAGAAACAGCTGCAGGTTTACGACCTGGGTTGTCGGGTGAACCCATGATCGTCGATTGGAACCGTTTTCCGGCGCACATCCTGTCGAGACTCCAGGATCATTATGCCATCAAAACCCTGCGCAGACAGCCGAGACTGATTGGGGATACCGGTAACTTCGCCAATCTCGATTACGGTGACGTCATCCATATCGGAGACCGTTATTTCCTGATAACGGGATATACAAAGGAAGGAAGGTTCGGCATCGATGAACAGCCAAAACAGTGGGTGCCCAAGGTCTATGATCTGGAATCGGGCGAGAGGAAGATCGCTAAATTAACCTTTCATGAGTCCTACAGGCTGACCATCGGCAAGCTGGAGGTGACCTGCTACCGCAGTCCGGAAAAAGAGGCAGCGGTGATTGAGCTGGTCAGAGGCAATCCCCTTTTCATGCAAGGCTATTCCGCCCATGATGAGGCGGATAATCTCGTGCGGATTCTGGATATTATTAAAGGAAAGCGACTGGATAAACATCTGGAAGTCCTTGGAGAGACCCATCGGGAATATTTTGACGTCCATGTCAAAGGCATTTTGTTGAAATTTCTCGAGTCCGTCAAGGCGATATCCCTGCTCCATGCCCACGGCTTCAAACACGGGGATATCCGGCGTGACCATATCTTTGTCGATCACGGTGACGGCCGCTTCGTCTGGATCGATTTCGATTATGATTTTTATCTGCCGGAGCGGCCGTTCGCCCTCGATCTCTTCGGTCTCGGCAATGTGCTGCTCTTTATCCTGGGACGCAGGAATTTTCGCCCGGCGGATATCCTGAAAGACGTCGAGATGGGGCCTGACGTCCTGAAAAAACTGGACAGCAACGACCTTTCCCTGGTGGCAGCCGATAGGGTCTTCAATATCCGGAAGATTTTCCCCTATGTCCCCAAGGGCCTGAACGACGTCCTCCTTCATTTCTCCGCCGGCACCAATGTCATGTATGACTCGGTACGGGAGTTCCACGACGATCTGGCCGCCTGTGTCGACAGGATGTGATCGTCACCGGGTCTCAAGCAGCACCTTTGCCTCAAGGGGGGCGAAGCGAAGGATGACCGTCCTCCGGACGGTATAGTATCGTTCGCCGCTGTAGAAGTCCCGCCAGGTGTCGTCGTGTTTCCAGGGGATGTCCACGGCTGCTTCGACAGGGGTCCTGATCGTGTTGACGCAGAGCAGAAGCCTGGTTCCTTGCTGTCGTTTCGACGCGCACTGTACGGCGGGATGCCCTGACGGATCATAGCCGTAACGTGATATCATCTTCAATCCGAGCCGGCCGCGGTCGTTGTACCGTGCCAGCCAGGACTGGAGACTGTTCAGCCGGTGTACGACGCGGCCGAGATCTTTTTTCCCTTCCGGGGTGGACGTGATTTCCGGCCAGGAAAAAAAATACACCCCCCTGCTGCCGTGAATAATCGATAAAAATACCAGACAGTTCATCTCGGCAAAGGTGGGAAGCCGCGGCCAGCCGTCCTTGGCGTATCGAGGCCCTCCGAAGGCCTGGATGACGGATTGCAGTCGTCTTCTGCCGACAAAACCAGCCGCCGCATCCATCGATTCCGAGAGCCAGATCATCGGCACATGGGGGATCGGGTACTGGTCCAGCATGAAATAGTCGGCCCCGTCCTGATAGTCGGGGATAACCTGGGGGCGGACAATGGCCATGGCTGTAAAACTCTTCGGGAAACGGCGCTTCAGGATATGTTGGATGGTTGCTGCCGCCCCGGCGGGAAACGAATGAATGCCGGGTTCGTCATTGACATAAAAAGAGAAGGCCCCTTTATGCAGCAACAATCCGAGCCGATCCAACGCAGCGGTCAATTGTTTCGGGTCTCGCGGGACCGCAAAGCTGCAGTGCAGGGCATACTCGAGGCAGGCGGAAACATTTCGTTCGCTCAGCCCGATTACCGCGCTGTTCATTCCGATCTCCTTGATCAGGCGGAGATTTTCGGCATCGGCTCCATAGGCCCCGATCGGATAGTAGTCGATTTTTGCCGGCACCTGCGGGACGAAGTGCCGGTTTTTCTGTCTGACCAGACTCGGATTTCGCATCCAGAAGGAAACACCCGGGTGCCTATCGATGAAAGAAAAAAACCTGTCTCGGGGGGAGCCCGAGGCAGGACACGTCATCTCGGCGTGCAATCGCTGAAATCTCCCGACCATGCGCAGCGTATCGAGACGGAAGGTCCGTCCCCAGATGCTGACCTCAGGGTAGACGTCGGGATCCGACGGACCCGGCCGGTAGAAATCAGCCTCGAAACGGTACCTGGCTCCCGGTTTGCACCGAGGCAGGACGACATTCCATCGCCCTTGCCGGTCCTGCCCGCCGGTTATGCCGATGGCGTTGTCTGCAGGATCTTTCCGAGCCGGCAGCCAGAATCGTGAATCACGCAGTCTGCCGCCGGCACCGATGGACCAGCCCGAGGGAAGTTGTGCGGTCTCAGCCGATGCGGAAGCAGGCGGCCCCGGGGCAAAGTGCGGATTTGGGATCAGATTGGCCTGTGACGAGATTGCCGCCGGCTGTTTTTCCCGGCCTGCGGGTCCGGCGCCGTTCGCCGGGACATCGGGGGAGAGGCAGAGCAACAGCACCGAGACCAGAAGCAGGCTCAACAGAACCATCCCCGGCTTTGAAGTTTTTTTGCTCATAACTGAAGAGTTACGAAAGTTGAATGGCGGTCTAATTTTTCAGATCAAGCTCCGAGTCTTCGGTGACGCTTCGGGGCAGGGCCTTTTTTACCTTCACGCCAAGTTCCGGGAGGGCGTGGGCCAGGGCGATGATGTTTCCCCGGCCGTGGGTCAGCCTGTTCATTGCCGAATCGAAGGAGGTGGTTGCACCTCCCAGTTGTCGGCCGATCTTTTCCATATCCTCGATAAAATTACAGAGCTTGTTATACAGCGTCCCGGCCAGGTCGGCAATCTCCTGGGAATTTCTGCTCTGGTGTTCGAAACGCCAGATATTTTCAATGGTTCGAAGCGTCGCCAGCAGAGTGGTCGGGCTTACCACGATAATCTTCCGGGTAAAGGACTCGGCAAAGAGTTTTTCGTCATGCTGGAAAGCGGTCATAAAGGCCGCCTCGATGGGCATGAACATCAGAACGAAATCCAGGGTTCGGATGCCCTTGACCCCGGCATAGTCCTTGCTCCCGAGACCCGTGATATGTTCCCTTACGGCCTGGATGTGCCTGTCGAGGAAGGAATGCCTGCTTTCCTCATCATCACAGTTGATGTAGTGCTCCCAGGCTGTAAGCGATACCTTTGAGTCGACGATGATGTCCTTGCCGTCCGGGAGATGGATGACGACATCGGGTCGCAGGAGCTGATTTTCCCGGTCTCTGAACCCCCCTTGCGTCTCGTATTCCCGGCCTTTGCGCAACCCCGACTGTTCGAGAACCCGTTCCAGCACCAGCTCTCCCCAGTTGCCCTGCAGCTTTCGATCCCCTTTCAGTGCCCTGGTGAGATTGATGGCCTCTTCGTTGATCCGGCTGTTGAGTTCACGAAGATGGAGGATCTCCTCTTTCAGGGAGACGCGTTCCTTGGAGTCGTTGAGATAGATGTCATCGATACGCCTGCGAAACGATGCCATCTGCTCCTGAAAGGGCAGAAGCAGGGCACTGAGCCTTTCACTGTTCTGGGCGCTGAAGGCGGCACTCTTTTCGTCGAATATCCGTTGGGCAAGCGCCTGAAACTGGAGGCGCAGTTCGTCTCGTGCCTTTTCGATCAGGACCAGCTTCTCCGTACTATGCTGCCGTTCTTCCGTAAGGCGGGTTTCCAGTTTTGCCCCAAGGATCCTCTGTTCGGTAAGCGCCGTTCGTAGTTCTTCAGCCTGGACCCGAAGGGACCGGATCTCTTGTTCTTTTGCGCCCAGGAGCCCTTTGAGACGACGATGTCTGGAGGCGATTGCAAGAACGACGGCGAAACACAGGATTGCAGACGGTACCGCAACCATCAGAGTGGGATTGTGAACAAGCAGGTTGTAGAGTGTCTGATTCATTGAAAACGGCGATTGGATGATGTCCGGTCGAATGCACCACCTGTGCGCAGGTATACCTGGGCCCGTCGGGCTTGTCAAATCAAAAGATCCCGCGGCAGGCGTGTCGTCAATGCGTCGGCGAAAATAGATTTATTCGTATGCGGGTTGCATGGTAGAGGAGCACAACGCCGTCTTCGCTGATCTCTTCCAGACGCAGATCGGTATCGATCCTGTCGCCCTCATGAAGGATTTTGTCGTTTATCATGATCAACCGCAGGGACCGGTCTTGCGAATAGGCATGACCTGCGAAGCGCATGCTGCGAAGGTCATGTTGAACAGAAAGGGGAAGGTTCGTTGCCGGGATGCTGTTGCGGTCCTGTCGGTTGATTACCAGTACATCCGCCTTTTCCCGGTGCAGCGGCTGTCCGGCGGTTTTGCTGCTGCCGGTTGCAGGGATTCTCGAGGACCCTGCCGGTATCTTTTCCAGGTCGAGGCCGGAGCCTGTTTCAAGACCACCTCGTGTCATTGATTCCTGCGATCTTTGCTCAGTCCGCTGTCCTTGCCGGGTGATTATGTGCCATGGCCGATCCCTTCGGCCGATGACGGCAAAAACGACGGCGCACAGCAGAAGAAGGACGGCCACCCAACCAAGACGCTTCGCTGAAGGGCGATTCGGCCGCAGGGGAACAGGCTGCCGGACAGTTGAGAGCTGTTGAAGTATCGGGATTTTATCCTGTTTTCTCTCCTCCTCCGATTTTCGCAATGCCTCCAGGATATAGGACATGATCAGTCTGCCTCCGCGGCAACAGGGGTACAAAAGGAAAGGAGGTGTCTGCTAGTTGCCGGCATTATCATGCCTCTCTTCATTCTTACGGTGCAGCTCATGAACCGTCCGTTTGCCTCCCGGGTCTTTAGGTTGTGTCGGCACCTGTTTCTTTTTTGTTTGGTCCGAGAGTAAGGGGGCCGTCACACGGGCCGACGGTGTCTTCTTGTCAAACAGTCCGCCAAGGTGATCAGAGAAAAAGACCAGGGCCGTACCGGTGAAAAGGAGTGCCAGGATAAGCGAGGCCGCCAGAACGGCAGGAAAACGAAGCGGCGGGAAGAAGGCGCTACGGCGCGCTGCCATGGTACGGGAAGGGTCCAGGACCTCGCGGCCGGCCCTGTCGACGATGTCGCGGTCAACCTGGTCTTTCCCCTCCACATAGGCCCCCAGGAGGGCACGGTCGCAGAGGAGGTTGATCAGACGCGGGATACCCTGACTGAGTTTATGGATGCGTTTGACCGCCTTGTCGGAAAAAAGGCTGGCCCGGCCGGTCCCGGCGATCTTGCACCGGTGGGTTATATAGGCAAAAACGTCCTGTTCCTGCAAAGGAAGCAGATGATATCTGCTGGTGATCCGCTGGTTGATCTGGGTCAGCCCCGGCCGATTCAAGGTCTCTCTCAGTTCCGGTTGGCCGATAAGGATGATCTTCAGCAGTTTTTCTTTGTCGGTTTCGAGGTTGGTGAGCAGGCGAAGCTGTTCCAGGATGTCCGGGTCGAGGTCCTGGGCCTCGTCGATGATCAGGACCGTGTTTCTGCCCTTTGCGTGGTTATTAAGGAGATGGCGATTGAGGGCGTCGATGGGGTGCTTGACGGAACCCTGGGCTTCGATTCCTGCAATCCCCAATTCCTCGCAGATGGTTGTCAGGAGTTCGAAAACGGTAAGTTTCGGATTGAGAATCAGTGCGATATCGGTTGCTTCCGGGAGTTGCTCCACCAGGCAACGGCTGACCGTGGTCTTGCCGGTTCCCACCTCACCCGTCAACAGGACCAGGCAGCCGCCACGCTCTATTCCGTAGAGGAGATGGGCAAGGGCCTCCCGGTGGAGTTCGCTCAGATAGAGGAAGTGGGGATCCGGGGCGATGGAAAAGGGTTTTTCCGTGAGCCCGAAATACTGCGTATACATAACCGAACACTATCCGGGATATCGTTTTACCTGAAGGCCTGCAGCCATTCGATGATCCGGCTGACGCCTTCCATCACCTTCGGACAATAGATGCTGTCGAAATCATCCGGAAGCGGGCTATGGAGCGGGACGGTCTTCGCCGCCGCCAGTGCGCAGGCGCCGTCAAAATCGACATAGGCCATGCGGGTCGAAAATTCCTCAGCCGGCCGGCTGAAACAACTGCCGTGAAGCAGGGCAACACCCGTATCATCAAGAAGCCGTGCACAGAGATCCTTCGACGTGGCAATTCCCTTGGCCAGGAAGGCATCGGCAAAATGTGCAAAATCCAGAAAGAGATAGAAGCCGCCGACTGGCTTGTGAAGGCGTATATCCGCCTTGCGCAATATCCGGGCGCAGTCTCTGCCCAGGGTTGAAAGTATTTTTCGCACCTGCCAGAGGTATTCTTCAATTTCCGTCCCGCCCTTGAATGCCTGGACCGCGGCAAATTGAATGGGTGCGCTTACGGAAGTATACGTCTCACTTGCAACCGCGGCTATCTTTTCCCTCAACCACTGCAGTTCTTCCGGAAAGGTGAAAGTCCCCAGTCGCCACCCTCCAGCACCGCACCATTTGGAAAGGCCCGAACTGATGATGGTCCCTTCGGGATAAAACCTGGCAATGGAGACATGCTTCCCCTGATGGTGAAGTTGCCCGTAAATTTCGTCGGAGAGAATATAGATGTGATGCTCTCTGGCCAGTGAGGCAATCTCAATCAGATCCTTTTCAAGGAACGAGACGCCATCGGGATTGCCGGGATAATTCAGGATCAGTAAGGCTGGTTTTTCCTTGCGGTTTCTCTTTTGCAGAAAATCTCGAAACAACCGGGGCGTGAGCTGCCATTTATTTTCGTAGGTACTATGGATAATGGAAATTTCCTTGCCCAGGATTTGCGCCTGGGGAACATAGGATACCCAGCAGGGGCTTATGATAATGATTTCTCCATGAAAAACAAGCTGCAGAAGGAAGACCAGCTCCTTGGAGCCCGGACCGATGAGTACGCAGTCGGACCTCGCGGCGACCGTATCCTTTCTTCTGTGGAAATCGGCAACCGCTTCGCGCAAAGAGGAAAGCCCCTTTACCGGAAGATAGTCCTTCTGCGGGGCATTGAGACGTAATGCCTCTACGACACTATCGGGGACGGGGAAGGGAGACTGGCCCAATCCGAACCTGTATACAATATTCCCTTGAGCAATGAGTTCCTTGGATTTTTCGTTAATGGCGAGGGTATCGGATTGATCCAGACCGCGCACAAGGGGGTTGATCAGATCGGTGACCGTTTGTGAATGAGTTGTCATGGTTCCTGTTCCTGATGTTTTTGCAATCCATTCCATCATACCCTGTTCCGGCAAGCCGGACAACGTGTTTTGGCGGCCCGCCGACCTGCAGGTCCGCCCTGGCGAGAGGGTGTCGAGAGCAACGCTAAAAGGGATGAGCGGCGGGCGACGGATTTTTACTCTTGCAAATACGTCGAAAATTTGCCTTGATGCTTTTCGGCGCCACCAGAAAAAGTCCGCTCGCCGACGGTTCAGCGGCGTAACTTGTTGAATTACCGCGTTGCCCCTGCAGATTTTGAGGATTTTTACCAGGCCATCTTTTTCGGGAAAATGAAAAAGGTTTTTCTTCTCCCCGGTTCGTTAGTATAATCCCGTTTGTTCTTTCATTGGACGGAACGGGCGCAGAAGATTATTTGATTCTGTTATTCACTGTTTTCAGATACCGCATGATGCATGTCCTGTAATGCCTGTATATGAATATAAGGCCCTGGATAAAGAGGGCAGATCCCGTAAGGGGATCATCGATGCCGAGAGTGAAAGCGGTGCGCGTTCGCGAATTCGTGCCCTTGGACAATACCCGGTGGAGCTGCGGGAAAGTTCTGCCCGAAAGGGGAAAGATGACAAGACAATATTTTCGGCCCTGGCGCTTTTTGAAAACGTACCGTCTCGGGAGATTGCAGATGTTACACGGCAGCTCGCCATTCTTCTGGGAGCGGACATCCCGCTGGTCCCGGCACTTGGTTCTCTGGTTGTTCAGACCCGGAATGCCGTCCTGAAAAGGGTCGTTGCCGAGATTAAGGAATCCGTCAACGAAGGCAGCAGCCTGACCAATGCCATGGCGGGGCATCCCAAAATATTTTCCAATATTTACATCAACATGATCAGGGCGGGAGAGGCATCGGGGTCGTTGGATGTGATCCTTGCCCGGCTGGCTGATTTCCAAGAGAAACAGGAGGCCATCAAGGCTCGTTTGAAGACGGCTATGATTTATCCGGCTGTTATGGCAGTCGTCGGCACAGGTATACTGCTGTTTTTGATCACCTATATCGTACCCAGTATCACCAAGGTCTTTGCCGATATGCGGCAGGTGCTGCCTCTGCCGACGCTTCTGCTCCTTGGGTTGAGTGGATTCATCAAGGTCTGGTGGTGGCTCATTTTGGTGGTGCTGGCAGGAGGGCTAGTGTCGATCCGGTTTTTTGTCCGGACGGGATACGGGCGGTCTGTTGTTGATCTTTGCAAATTGAAGATGCCCATTGTCGGCTTCGTCCTGCAAAAGATCCTGATGGCGAGGTTTGCTTCCACCCTTGCGGGTCTTTTGGAAAGCGGCGTCGGGCTTATACCGTCTTTGCAGATCGTCAAGAACCTCCTCGACAATGTGCATGTCAATGCGGTCATCGATGAGGCGATAGAGCAGATACGGCAAGGCAGGAGCATGACCCAGTCCCTTGGTGTTTCTCTCTGGTTTCCTCCTATGCTTGTGCAGATGGTCGCCGTAGGTGAACAAAGCGGGGATCTCGGACCGATGTTGAAAAAGGTTTCGGAGGCCTATGAACATGATGTCGAGACCGCCGTGATGCGCATGACCGCCCTGGTTGAACCCATAATGATATTGATTATGGGCTTTTGTGTGGGTTTCGTCGTGCTCGCAATACTCTTTCCGATCTTTGAGATGAACCAGTTGGTCGGGTAAGAACATAGCTCCAACTCCTTTCGGAGATCCAAGAAAATGGCGGTATCATCAGAACGGGGGTTTACCCTGATTGAGTTGTTAATCGTCCTTGCCATCATTGCTATTCTGGCCACCTATATAGCGCCGAAGATTATCGGGCGGCCGGAAGAGGCAAAACGGACGATGGCTGCTGTGCAGATTGACGGGCTGGAGACGGCCCTGAAGGTTTACAAACTTGACAACGGGAGGTATCCGTCAACCCAGCAGGGGCTGTCTGCGCTGGTCGAGAGGCCCATCATCGGCAATCTGCCTCCCAAATGGAGAAAGGGGGGATATCTGGAAAAAGAGAAGGTGCCGAAGGACCCATGGGGCAACGAGTATATCTATCTCTGTCCCGGTGTTCACGGTGATTTTGATATCACCTCCCGTGGCGCCGACGGTCTGGCCGGCGGAGAGGGGGAGGATGCCGATATCCAGAGTTGGGAAATACAGAAGTAAGGTCGGATGGCTGCGGTTGGATCTCTGATACGCCGGGGCAATCGGCTGGCGGACGAGGCTGCCTTTACCTTGATTGAAATCCTGGTGGTCTGCCTGTTGGTCTCGATCGTGTTGGCCGCGACGATTCCGGTCGTGCATGACACCCTGCTGACCGATCAGCTCAGGGTCGCGAGCAGGAAGGTCATCGGCACTGTCCGAGAACTGCGGGAGGACGCCATCCGTTCCCGGCAAGCGTACATCCTGTCGTTCGATCTGGATCGGAAACGTTTCTGGTATGAACGTGCCGACGGCAGGGACCGCGGCGGGGAATCTTCGGCAAGGAACGGTACCCGTCTGCCGTCATCGGTTCGAATCCTGGATATCCGGACCAAATCCGCCGGCAGGCAGAGCCGGGGCATCGTCAACCTGTGGATCAGCAGGCAGGGATATATGGATATGACCGTGATTCATCTGGCTGGTGACAGCGATACACTCAGCATCTTCTTTTCAGCCTTTCTCGGCTCGATCAAGGTTGTTGCCGGTTATGCAGACATGGAATAAATTCACTGCCGTTTTGTCCCCTCTTTCTTCGGCCGGCCGCGGTCCTTGCCTATCCGACAACGGCGAAAGCAGGAGGCGCCCCGCACTATCGGACCGCAGGGCCTTTACCCTGCTCGAGGTTCTGGTGGCCCTGGCCATCCTTGCCATTGCCCTGACGACCCTTTTCGGGGCACAGTCCGGAAGCCTCAATCTTGCCGCCGAGGCAAAGTTTGCCACCACTGCCTCCCTGTTGGCGGGATTGAAACGTGCCGAACTGGAGAGCGGCAGGCTGGCACCGGTTGATGCCCAGGGGGATTTCGGCAAGGATTTCCCCGGTTATACCTGGAAGATGGACGTCCGTGATGCGACGGGAGACCTGTCCGGATTGCCCGCGGTCGTATCTGGAGACCTGCGACGGGTCGATCTTACCATTTCATGGGCGGGACAGGCGGCATCTTTCAGGATCAGGTACTATATCAGGGCCAAGGATTCCCCATGAGGGATATCGTGAGGCAAAAAACGGGCACCGGCTTCACCCTGCTGGAGCTTCTGATTGCGATTTTCATCTTTGCCATTGTGATGGCGGCCGTGTATGGTGTCTACCGTACGATTGTTACGGTAACGGATTCCGTCGAATCGCAGGCGGATATCGACAACAAGGCCCGGACGGCCATGACGCGGATATCGGCTGATCTGGAAAGCTGCTACCCTGGTGACGGGAGCCTGTTTGTCGGTCGAAGACAGGAAATTTCCGGGAGTCGAGCCGATACGCTGAAGTTTACATCCACCGCCCACCTGACGTTCGACAAGAAGGAACCGCCGGCCGGTCTTGCGGTGATCAGTTATGGTGTTGCCGAGGATACCGGGACGAAACTCCTCCAGCTCTTTCGCCTCGATATCCCGTATCGACCCGGCTTTTTAGCGCAGGATTATTCGGATAAGAAAGGCTATCTCCTCTGTGACGGGCTGCGTGCCGTCCGCTTTACCTATTATGATCAGGCAGGAAACGAGGTGGACGAATGGCAGGCGGAGTCAGACGGTGTACAGGCGGGGAAGAAGACCAGAAGATTGCCGGTAATGATTGAAGTGGTCCTGCGTTTTCCCGGCGGAGACGGGAATGATCTGGTCTTCAAAACGGCGGTGGCCTTGCCGTCCAAGAAAAATCAGCGGGGCAGGCCGCCGGACCATGAAGAGAATACCATGTGATCAGAAAGGGATGGCCCTTATTCTGACGATCATGATTATCAGTTTGCTCGTTGTAGTGATCGTGCAGTTCGGCCTCGGCATGCGCCGGGAATACCTTTCGGCAGCCAACCTGAAGGATACTGCCGTGGCCGATGGCATAGCGATCTCGGGGGTCAATATCGCCATGGAGCTCCTTGCCTGGGACGGCAGGACAACCGGTTCCGATTCCTTCCACAATGTCTGGCACAAGATAGCCGGCCGGGATGTCTCTTCGCTGTTTACCCAAGGGGCTCTGCATCTTAGGATTTCAGATCTGTCGGGCAGGCTGCAGATAAACAGCCTGGTCAGCGACGGAAAGGGAAAGGAGGGCGCGGATGTAAAAACCGCCCGAAAATCGCGGGAGATCCTGAAAAGGCTTCTGCTTTCCGGCACCTTTGGTGAGATCGGAGAGGAACAGGCACAGGGGATCATCGATTCCCTGGTGGACTGGATCGACCCGGATGACCGGGAATCGCCGTATGGGGCGGAAAATGGCTATTACCGGTCTCTCAACCCCCCGTACGACTGCAGGAACGGTCCGGTTGCCTTTATGGAGGAGTTGCTGCTGGTAAAGGGAATGAGCCGGGAGATCCTGTACGGCACCAGGGACCATGGAGGGCTGGCCCCCTATATTACCGTCCATGGCAATGACGGCAGGATCAATATCAACACCGCCGACCCGGTGCTGCTCCAGGCCATGGATGACAATATGTCGGAAGAATTGGCCCACGACATGGTTGAATATCGGGCGGATGAAAAAAATACACCGAACCTCTCATCTCCCACCTGGTATAAAAATATACCTGAATGGCCGTCCGGTCTGGGGTTTGATCAGAAGACCATTGCCACCAAGAGCCGCTATTTCGTTATTACCTCCGTTGGCGAGTCGGGTTCGCTGACGGAAAAGGAAGAGGTCATAGTGCATCGCGAATCCGACAACAAGATCAGCTTCTTGAGCAGGAAGGTCGACTAGAGAGATGGCAGGAACAATTTTTTCCATAGATATACGGGACGATCTGGTCTGTGGTGTGGTAGTGCAACTGCAAGGCGGCAAACCCCTTGTTGCGGGTTGGGGAGCCGTTGATCCGGGCGATGGCGTCGATGCGCAGGTGCTGTCTCAGCTTATGCGCCAGGCCGGTTTTGCCGGTGGAAGATGCCGGATCTCGCTCGGGCCGGAGCATTTCTTTTTTTCGAACCTGTCGCTCCCCTTTTCAGACAGCAAGAAGATCGATAGGGTACTCCCGTTCGAACTTGAGGATATCTCCCCGGCGACCATTGATGATCTGGTGGTTGATGCCGTACCTGCCAGGTTGGAAGGCAAGAAGACGGAAGTGATTGCAGCGATGCTGAAACGTGATGTTTTATCGAAGGTGCTCACGGCGGCCAATGCGGCCGGGCTCGATCCCGAGATCGTTACCGTTTCGGGGTCGGAGAGTGCAAGCCGGTTGACGCGACTTCCGGGAGGTCCGACGAATTTCGTCTTTCTGGATCTCGGCCTGCGTCGGGCGACAATGATCGTTGTTCAAAATACCTGGATCGTCTTGATTCGCCCGTTGGCTTTTGATTTCGGTCGATCGCGCGCCGAATGCAGGTTCGATCCGGGCCTGACCCGGGTTTTGCCCACCAGGCCGGAATCCCTGGAGGATGCATTTGCCGTTCTTGTCCTGGCAATACGGCAGACCCTGCGTGCAGTTTCAGGCCCGATGGCATGTCCACCCATCCATCTGAGTGGACCCGCCGCTCTGCTGCCGGGACTGGCGGCCTTTCTCGGCGATTCCCTCGGTGTCGAGATCAAACACTTTGACCTGCTTGGGTCTTTGCAACCGGACGGCACACCGGAAGGATGGGTTCCCGGGGCCATGAATCAGGCCCTGGCACTGGGGCTGCGACCGGCGAAAGAGGGAAGCGGCTTCAACGTATTAAAAGGAGGATTCGAACGCAGACCTTCCCTGAAACAGATCGGTCTTTCCGGTACAAGAATCGGACGCGCAGCGGCGGTTATGGTCCTTGCGATGGTCTGCTTTCTTTCTTATGACTTTTTTTCCCATAAGGTCCTGGAAAAGAGGTTGGCACAACGGATTCAGACTGTGTTTTCCGCTACCCTGCCCGGTGTCTCCCGGGTCGTCGACCCGGTCGGACAGCTGCAGGCCGAAGTGAACCGTTTACAGCACAGCGGAGGCCTGGGGATCGGGAACGGCAATCGGGTCCTGGATCTCCTGGCGGAGATTTCCAGGCGCATTCCTTCTTCATCCCGGGTGCGCCTGACCCAAATGGTGATAGATAAAAGAGGAGTGAGGCTACGAGGCACGACGGATACCTTCAACACGGTGGATAGGATAAAAAAGGAGCTGGAGACGTCTCCGCTTTTTCAATCCGTGACCATTAGTTCGGCGAACCTCGGCCAACGGGGGGAGGAGATCACATTCGAGATGAAAATTCAACTTGGCGGCTCATGACTCCATGATCTTTCCAACAGCTGCAAAGATCCTGCCGGTGATCAGGGAAAAAATCGGCTATGATCGAATGGGACCGCAGGAGAAGCTGCTCGTCGGAGCCGGCGGTGTCTTTCTGATCTTGTTCCTTGTCTTTCAACTGATCGTTTTCCCCTATTTTTCTGCTCGTCAGCGACTTGCCCGATCCGTGAAGGAAGAAAAGGCGGAGCTGGCCAAGATTGTCGACCTGCAGAGGCAATATCGTCGTCTGCAGGGTGCGGACGGGGGAGTCGAGACCGGGGGAGCCGGGCAGGGCACGGGGTTTTCTCTCTTCTCCTTTGTCGAGGAGCAGGCGGTGCGTGCCGATATCAAACAGCAGATAGTGTCTATGAAACCGTCGACTACCGAAAATGAAGATAAGCTACAGGAATCCATTGTTGAAATCAAATTGCAGAGGATCTCGCTGGGACGACTGGTGGCTTTTTTAAAGCTGATCGAAGGTTCGGAAAAGATGGTTTTTGTCCACACGATCTCCATTCAGGACAGCGCACGGGATAACCTGATCGATGTGACGATGCAGATTGCCACGGTAATAAAGAGATGAACATGACAGCAGCAAGACGTCGAATCTGGTTGTTCTTTCTCTACCTCCTCTATGGGAGTGTGCTGATAACGGTGCTGCTGGTCCTTTTCTTTCCCACCCGGCAGTTCAGGAAATACTGCGTCGAGACGGTGGAGCGGATGATTCCCGGGACCACATGTGTCGTCGGATCCATCGGTTATACATTTCCGCTGACGCTGCGTTTTAGTGATATCCGCCTAAGGAGAGCGCAGCAACCCAGGGAGCTTCTTGTCGAGGTCCCGAGCTTGTCCATCCGTGCGGACCCGTGGCGGCAGGGCTTTACAATCCTTGCTGAAATCTATGATGGGCGGTGTCAATGCCGGTTGTTCATGGATCGGGACAGCGGCATATTAAGGTTGGGCGATGTGAAGATTCATCATCTCAATCTTAAAAAGTGGCCGGGATTGCAAAAATTCCTGGGCAGAAGCATCTCCGGATTTCTCGATATCACCGGTCGCTATTCGGGGAGATTCGGTCGGATTTTGGATGGAGAGGCCCGCGGTACAGCCCGCGTTCACGGGGGATCGATGGAACTGCTGCGACCGATCCTATCCCTGGATACCCTTGGTCTGCAGGATTCGGCAATGGAATTCACGTTGCACGACCGCACACTGGCGATCGGAAATGGCAGTCTTGATGGAAAAGAGTTCAACGGGACATTTGCCGGAATGGTGCATATCGCCCTTCCGCCGGATCAATGCAGGATGAAGATATCCGGCTATCTGGCACCTACCCCGTTGCTGATCAGCAGCGATCGGCGGTGGAAAAATGTGGCGGCCGTTCTTCGGAGACGATATAAGCAGTCGGCATTGCCTTTTGTTGTAAGCGGCACATTGACAGGTCCTCAATTTCGGTTCGGCGGTTGATTCTGAGGTTAGAAACAGATGGCATTCCGTAACATACGTCTTTTTCTCGGCATCACTCTGCTGTGCGTCGGCGGGGTGCTTGTCTTCTATCAGGTGATCGAGCATCTCTGGCTCCGACCGATCGCCGTCGTTTCCCCCGTGTCTCCCGCCGAAAAATCGGGCCCCGGGGCGGGAAACGGTTCCAGCTCTCATGGCTACCGCATCATCCTTGAACGAAACCTGTTCGGGACCGGGCCGGGCAGGTCCGAAACCGAGGAAAATCAGAATGATCTGCTGACAGATCTGGCTCTGGCCTCGCCTGATATGCTCCTTATGGGCACCATTGCCGGGGACCGGAAAGACAAGCGGGCGATCATCATGGATACCGGCACAAGCAAACAGCGGCTTTTCCATATCGGAGATTCGATAAAAGGGGCGGTAATCAAGGATATCGGCTGGGAGAAGGTCGTTCTCCACTATCCGGAGAGGGATGAAATCCTTGATATGGCCGAGACAAGAAGGTATTTTTCCGAAAGGACAACGGGTCCGTCATCCCGGCATCAGCAGCGGGGGACTCCTGCCGCCGGGATAAGGGATGACCGTCCGATAGCTCCGGTAACGCGGATCATGCCGCCCACCCGGCGATTTTCTCTTCCGGCCGGCGGCCGGGCGAGCGAGAGATAAAACAAGGTATGACAGTTAACATATTATCAAGAGACTTCCAGTGAGAATACCTACTTCCGTTCTTGTGTCAGTGATGCTTCTGGGTATGTTCGTAAGTCCGTTGCCAGGCTATGGGGCCGATTCGCAGGCAGAGTTGCAGCCGCAGCGGATGCAGGCGGACGGCAGGCGAATAAGCATCGATTTCGACAATGTCGATATCCTGTTGTTTATTAAATATATGAGTGAATTAACGGGAAAAAATTTCATCATTGACAAGGCGGTAAAGGGCAAGGTGACGATTATTTCTCCGAGCAGGATCTCGGAAGAGGAGGCCTATCGTGTCTTCGAATCGGTCTTGGAGGTCCATGGTTTCACCACCGTCCCCGCTGGGCCGGTGATCAAGATCGTTCCGGCGGCCACCGCCCGCACCCAGGATATCGATACGGTGAGGATGGACAGCAGGGAGGGGCCGGAGGACAAGGTGGTAACCCAGCTTATCCCGCTGAAATACAGCTCTCCCGATGAGATTAAAAGGGCGTTGGCCCCATTGCTTGCCAAGACTTCGGTGATGATCGCCCATACCCGGTCGGGCATGCTGATCGTGACCGATACCCTCTCCAACATCCATCGGCTCCTTTCGATCATTGAGGCACTGGACGTTCCTTCCCGGAGAGAACGGATAGAGGTGGTTGCGCTGACAAACGGGTCGGCAAGCGCCGCCGCGGGGGTGATCAATACCATCTTTCAGAAGACGGCTTCGGGAAAGGAGGCTGCGGATGAATCGAGGGATATTGCACGGGTTGTTCCGTATGATCGGATCAATGCCCTGGTCGTGATGGCCTCGGACACCGACATGAAGCGGATAAAGAGCCTTATCAGGTTGTTGGACTCGGCAAAGGAAAAGGGCGACGGTAATATCCATGTGTTCTATCTGCAAAATGCCAGCGCCAAGGATCTGGCCAAGGTGTTGAACCAGCTGCCTGAGGTTCATGCCGCGCAAGACGGCAAGGACAATCCGTCGGCTGTCTCCAAGGAGATACGGATCATGGCCGACGAAGAGACCAACAGCCTGATCGTCAATGCCTCCCCCGCCGAATACAGCACCCTGGAGGACGTCATCAAAAAACTGGATATCCCTCGGCGGATGGTCTATCTGGAGGCCCTGATCATGGAGGTCGATACCTCGAAGGACTTTTCGGTCGGAGCCCAGTGGATTTCGTCCGACGGCAAGGTCTTTTCTGGGTTCAGCAATGATTCATCGGCCTATGGGATCATCAATAATATCACGTCGAGCACACCCACCCTCCCGGCGGGGGGCACACTCGGATATTTCAAAGAGGGGATCAGCATCGGCGGGGTAACCTTTCCTAATCTGGCCGCCGTCATCAATGCCTATAAGAATGATTCGGATATCAATATCATTGCAACCCCGCAGGTATTGACCACCGACAACAAGAAGGCCGAGATCAGCGTCGGCGAAAATGTGCCGTATATCACCAGCAAGAATACGACAACGGGTGAGCAGCAGGACTATACCAATTACGAATACAAGGATGTGGCGACAAAGCTGACCATAGTTCCCCATATCAATCAGACGGGGACCTTGCGCCTGGAAATCAAGACGGAGGTGGTCAAGCTGAGTGACTCAAGCGCCCAGTCCGCATCCCAGACCCCGACGACCTTGAAAAGGACGGCCGATACCACCGTCGTCATCCCGGACAATGAGACCGTGGTGATCGGTGGAATCATCGGACATGATGAAACGGTAAGCAACTACAAGGTGCCGCTGCTGGGTGATATTCCGGTCCTCGGGTGGCTTTTCAAGACGCATTCCACAGGCGGCACCAAGACCAATATGTTCATTTTCGTGACTCCGCATATCATCAATAACCCGGCGGAGATCTCCCGGGTGACCCGTGAAAAGCGGATGAAATCGGATCGGTCCGTTTTGCAGATCCGGGGCGGTACCGTCGGATCGGATGATAGGGCTCGAGCGTTGAAGATCTCCGAGCGGGGCTACGAGGAGCTGCAGCACAATCGGCTTGATGAAGCAAAGGATCACCTGTTGGAATCCCTGCAGATCGATCCGGAAAATCCCTATGCCCTGATCAACCTTGCGGTGGTCTATGAGAAAGAGGGACAGCCCGACAAGGCCGTGGCGGCGTACCGCAAGGTGGTTCTCTCCGGAACAACACGGATTGCCAGTGGTTCCAGTGACCCGAAGATGGTGGGTGAGTCGCTGGTGACCATAGCAAAGGAAAGCCTGCTTCGCCTGCATGCCGTTATCCCCGAGGCTCCGAGAAACAGGGGCGGGGCGAGATGATCCCGACCCGCACTGCCGTTTTCAGAGGCGATTGATGAAAAAGATCGGTGAGATACTGGTTGAAACCAGGGGACTTTCGCCTGGGGTTGTCGAGCGGGCGGTTAAGGTCCAGGAGGTGCAGGGACAAAGGCTGGGACGGATCTTGATGGAGCGCAAAGAGATTGACGAGATGACACTGCTGTCAGCACTTGGTCTCCAGTTCGGCATGGAGGTTGTTTCCTCGTTGCCAGCCGAGATTCAGACCGATTTCACCTCCCGGATCGCCATCGGTTTCCTGAAAAAAAATAGAATGGTGCCGGTGGCTCATCAGGGGGAGAAGGTGATAGCGATTAATGATCCCTGTGCCTTTCAGGCCCTTGATAATCTGCGCCTTCTGCTTGGCTGGGAGGGGGTCGTTCCCGTTCTCTGCCCGTATCCGGCCATCGCCAAGGCGATTAATTTTGCCTATGACATGACCCGAAGCAGCGCTGAAGAGGTGATGCAGGATATTGATGAGGAGGATCCGGAGGCCCTCTTCTCCGAGATCGGCGAGGCGGCCGACCTGCTTGATGATACCAGCAGCGCCCCGGTCGTTCGTCTCGTCAACCTGATGTTTTCCCAGGCCGTGCGCGATAATGCCTCGGATATCCATATCGAACCGTACCAACACAACCTGAAGATCAGGCAGCGGCTGGACGGTATCCTCTACGACATGCTGAGTCCTCCCAAGCATGTGCAGTCGGCGCTGGTCTCCAGGATCAAGATCATGGCCAAACTCAATATCGCCGAAAAACGGCTGCCCCAGGATGGCAGGATCGAGTTGAAGGTGGCCGACAGGGAGATTGATGTCCGGGTCTCCACCCTGCCCACCGCCTTCGGAGAGCGGGTGGTGTTGCGTCTGCTCGACAAGTCGTCGATCCTGCTGTCCTTGACCGAACTCGGCATGCCCGAGGATAGGCTGGAGCCCTTTTCCAATGAGATCCGGAAGGCAGGCGGTATCATCCTGGTCACCGGCCCCACCGGATCGGGAAAAACGACCACGCTCTATGCGGCCCTGGCCTCGATCAATACAACCGATATCAATATCATCACCATCGAAGACCCGATCGAATACCGGATAAACGGTATCGGCCAGATGCAGGTCAATCCGAAAATCGACCTGACCTTCGCCTCTGGTCTGCGTTCCATTGTCAGGCAGGATCCGGATGTTGTCCTGGTCGGCGAGATCCGGGACACTGAGACAGCCGAGATAGCCATCCAGTCCGCATTGACAGGGCATTTGGTGTTTTCGACCCTGCACACCAACGATTCGGCGGGGGCCATCACCCGGCTGCGGGATATGGGGATCGAGTCCTTCCTGATTGCCTCGTCGATTAATGCGATCCTGGCTCAGAGGTTGGTCAGGATGATTTGTCCGCAGTGCAAGCAGGAATATATCCCCAACTGCGGGGAACTTATGAAACTGGATCTCGGCTACCGTCTGGCAGAGGGCACGAAGGTCTGGCGCGGTACCGGTTGCTCCCTCTGTCATCATACCGGATACAAAGGACGATGCGGGATCTATGAACTTTTATTGATGAATAAGGAGATGAAGCGTCTGGTTCTGACGACGGCGGACGCCAACCAGATCAAGCAGGCCGCTGTTGACAACGGGATGATCACCCTGCAGCAGGACGGCGCGATGAAGATTCTTCAGGGGATAACCACCATCGAAGAGGTCTATCGGGTCTCGCACGGATAATCGATGGCTGTTCCAACTAAAACTGGTAAAAAAAGCCCAGGGAGAGCGAAGTCGTCAGCATCAGTTCGATACCGTAGTGCTTTCTGTAGACAAATTGCTCATACAGTTCGATCATCGGAATGATCGGAGAGATGTCTGACAGGGGAGCCTCATCCCCTTTGTACCCGTAGACGAGACCCAGACGGCCACCCAGTGCCAGGTCCCATTGACGGCCCAGTTCCTTGGTATAGAAGTTGCGCGAAAAACCGATGGCCCATGTCCTTTTATAATAGGAATTGATAAGCGTACCGACAAAAACGCCATTGTATTGAAAACCGATAAGATCTTGATTCCAATTGCGGATCCTGCGGCTTTTAGGATCAAAGTGGTAGGTAAACATCCCCAGGTAAAGTTGATTTTCCGTCGGCTCCCCCTTGAGATATTCCCACCAGGTCTTCCCCTCGGCATGATCTTTACCGGCATCCCGGGCCCATCCGCTGGAACAGGACAAGACAACCGTGATCAGACAGACCGGTAACAGAAATACCAGGCGATTATAGCTTGGTTTCAAACCCATATCTTGACAGTTCCGTAAAAGCTCAATAGCACTTTTCCAGGCAGGATGCCCCACATCGCCCGGATTTGAAACGGTCAATCCTAGCCGATGAATAACATCGATGCAACTTTTTTTTTATTGCTTCCTGCGATTGCCGGCGGATTGATGATAAACAGGTTCACTATACAATATATCTGCGATTTTACTTGTTTTTATCGTATCAGCATATCGGCTGGCGGGTGGGCGATGCCGGAATATTTCAGCAAAGACCCGGAGTTGGGCTCTTTGATCGAGTGGTTGTTCCTTATCCCGGGAATGGTCTGCTAACCCTATCGGCCGGAGGGGAGAGGGTCCGGCGACTTGAAGTCGACTTCATCAACGCATTCCTTCCTCAGAACAGATAGGGAATAAACATCTTGCTGACCTTTCCATAGGCAATGTATCTTGGTCCGAAGAAGGCGATATTTTCCAGCTCCTCGATCCTGGCGGCCATCAGCAGGAAGCCGGTCGATAGTACGGCAATAAGAAGACCCGGCAGAGATGGATGCTTGGCGAAAATCCCCCAGACCAGCAACCCGAGCGAACTGTACATGGGGTGCCGGACATAGCGGTAGATGCCGGTTATTACCAGGTGGGTGGTATTTTCGAAGGAAAAATTTTCAGGATGCTCCGCCCTTGTCTCCGAGCCGCCGAATTTCCGCAATCGGTAGAGTGCGCTGCCGACGAAGACCACGGAACCGAAAAGGAGAACCCACGAGATCAGTTGATGGGGGGAAAAGCGATTCATGAACCAGTAGGGGACATTCTGAAAAAAGAGGATGGCGATCCCTTCGAAGACAAAAAAACGATAAAAGCCGTGACATCGGGGGTTATGGAGGGGGCGCCAAGAGATGGTCACAAATGCGGCCGAGACCAGGATAAACAGAATAATCCGGACGATAACCGGTTCAAGAATCGCCACACCGAACCTCCTGTTAGAAATCCGCTCTGCTATCCGTATGGCGGCAGACGGAGCATGAGCACGGGTTTTTCATCGGCACGGGTCCATGGATTTTTTTATTACCGGCGTTCAAGATATCTGGGGAATATATAATTGTTATGACACATTATCAGTGTTACAATGAATAATCAATAGGCAATATGACGCATCCTACACGACCGCTTCGGCTTGCGGGAACGACAGCTGGAATCCCTGTCCTCTTCTTAAGAGCAGGGAGACGTCACCCCCTGTGTCCCTGGGGCACGGCAGGGTCCGGACTGGATACAGGCAATCACCGGGCGGGCTGTTTTCCGCGGCTGCCTATAAAACACGTAATGTATCCTTCCTCCTATGAAAATACTCCATGGAAAAATCATCACCTGCGATCGCGATAATCACATTTACAGGTACCTTGTGGAAGACAAGGGAAAAATTCTCCATGTGGGTGATGCCCTTCCTTCCCCTCCGGCAACTGCCTCGTCGATCATTGAACTGGGACACAAGGCCATGGTCCCGGGTTTCGGCGATGCGCATCTGCATTTTTCGAATTATGCCTTATTTGCCGCCACGTTTTTTGATATTCGAGAGGCGAAGAACGTTGAGCAGATCAGGCAACAGATAGCCCGATTCGTGTCCGATCATCCTCGGATGAAAAAGGTTATTATCGCCTTTGGCGCCTCAAGACACAGCGTTGAGGAAAAGAGGCTTGTCACCAGACCGGAACTTGATTCGGTCTGTCCCCGGGTTCCTTTGATGGTCATATGTTATGATGGCCACTCCGCCATCTGCAACTCCCCCATGATGGATGTCTTTCCTGAAAAGGTTCAAAAATCGCGGGGATTTGATAAAGAAAGAGGCTACCTCTTCAATGAGGCCTATTATTCCGGTGTCGATCATGCCAGTTCGCTGGTGTCGCCGGTTACGCTCATCAAAAGCAGTATTGCGGCCTACGACATTCTGGCGGAAAAGGGAATCGGATTGATCGATATAGTTGAAGGCGTCGGGTTCCCAAGGGATATCGATGTCACATTAGCCAGCCTGATTGCAAAGGCACGTGCGAGGAAGAATAACTTTCAGACGCGGGTCTTTTTCCAGACGCTGGATGTCGACAAGGTCCTCAAGCGGAGGCTCCCACGCATCGGTGGATGCTTTGCTGCCGCATTGGATGGATGTTTCGGCGCCTGTGATGCCGCCTTGCATGAACCCTATACGGATGATCCTGCCAATAAAGGGATTTTATTTCATCGGGAAAATGAGGTGATGACCTTTGTAAAAAGGGCAAATCGGGCAGGATTACAAGTAGCAATGCATGCAATCGGCGACGCCGCGGTGTCGCGGGCGGTGGAGGCAATTGGAGCCGCCCTGCAGGATTTTCCCAGGCAGGATCACCGTCATACGATCATCCATGCCTGCTTGATTCCTCAGGAAGATTTGCAAAAAATTGCCGAGTTGGGAATTGCCCTTACCATGCAGCCGAGCGTGTTGATTCTTCCCCTCGAGCCTGTTCCCTATCTCGAAAAAATATTAGGGGATCGTCTGAAGACCAGCTCTCCGTTTCGAAAGATCGTCGATCTCGGGATTCCTCTCAGTGGAGGATCCGATGCTCCCGTGGCGGCTCCCGACCCGATTGAGGGGATATATGGCGCCTGCAATCATCCCTACGATTCGACGCAGTCCCTCTCTATTCAGGAGGCATTGAAGATGTTTACCTTCGAAGTGGCACGGAGCACCTTTGATGAACGGCAACGAGGCAGTTTGGAGGTTGGGAAAATTGCGGATTTTGCTATTTTAAACCGGGATCCGCTGGCAATGGACCCAAAGGATCTTCGCCAGCTGAAGGTCGAAGAACTGTACCTGTCCGGTGAAAAGTACCAACCTGGAATGAGCATCGGCAGCATGTTCTGGCATGGAATGGGTGGCAAAAAGATTGTGATTTAGTTTTCTTTCAACGTCAAGGAGGGAAGGATCATGCAGAAGATCCTGTTGGCCACAGGTCTTGTCGTCTTGCTGGTCGGGCTGTTTTGGCCGGTGCTCGGCAAAATTCCCTTCGGCAGACTGCCGGGGGATATCATTATTTCCCGGCCGGGGTTCAAGTTTTATTTTCCGATTACCACCTCGGTGATTATCAGTATCCTTATCGCAATCATCCTGAAGATCTTTAAATAGGACCCATCTGAAACAGCGCAAACGATAGGAGAGACCATGACCATAGAACAGGTTGCAGGCAAGATACACTGGCTGGGCCATGATGCCGTGCGGGTCGATGCAGGGATTACCATCTATTTCGACCCGTTCAAGATCCATCCCGGTCCGGTAGCCGATATCATCTTTATCTCGCATGATCACTATGACCATTTGTCGCCTGAGGATATAGACAAGATTCAGGGTCCTGAAACCGTCATCGTCACTGCCGGCTCCTGCCGTGAGAAAGTTGACGGCAAGATTGAGACGGTGGCTCCGGGAGACGTTCTGGCCGTAAAAGGTGTTTCGATCCAGGTCGTTGCTTCCTACAATACCAATAAGAAGTTTCATCCCAAGAAAAACGGGTGGTTGGGTTTTATTGTTGATATCGATGGTATTCGAATCTACCATGCAGGCGATACCGATATCATCGAGGAGATGAACGGGATCGCTGCGGATATCGCTCTGCTCCCCGTTTCCGGGACCTATGTGATGACGGCTGAAGAAGCGGCCGAGGCAGCGCTTATCATCAAACCTGCCCTGGCTATCCCGATGCATTACGGCACGCTGGTTGGTGAACTTGCGGATGCCCATCGATTCAGGGATCTCCTGAAAGGAAAAATTCCGGTGAAGATTCTGGAAAAGGAATAGGACGTTTTTCTTCTGCAATGAAAGATTTTCTCGGAGTCTTCAGCCTCGTCGGCCTCGCGAAAAAACCCGGATCGGATCAAACGGTCCGGGTTTTTTTGGTTTACGTCGGCAACCCGAGTTTATACAATGGCAGACGACCGAGGGGGGCATGAAGATGTTGGGGATGCCGGATTTTCCGGCTCAGCCGGTGATACCCAGGCACAGGAGGAATGTTCGATGAGCCTTTCCGGCAAGGAAAACAAGAAATGCATGGAACCCGTGATCCATTTTTTCCGGAAACGGATTGAGGTGCTTCAGGATGGGGTAGCTACCAGAAAGAATATCTCTGAATTTGTCAAGGCGGGCTTCTGTCTGGCTGATTTTCCTGATTTTGCCAAATACGCCGAGAAAGGCTTCGCCAAGAGCAAACTTGAGGCTGGGAGCAACACCGCATTCTCCAAGGACGGCAATGCCCTTCTGGCCCTGGTTGCCGGGTATCCAAGAATTGATGTGATACGTCAGGATGAGGGAGGGGAGCCGACGACCAGTATCTCTGTTGAGCCGCTTGTGCTGATCAATCCCGACAAGATGCAGGCAACCCTCAGCATCCAGCCGCCGGTCCCCGGCTCATGCGCTCTTGTCGACCAGGATCTGCCTCAACTCCTTGAGGATGCGGGTGTTGTTTACGGTATTGACCCGGATACTCTGCAGCAAGCGGTCACATTCATCAGGCGGATCAGCAATGAGTTTTTCAAGATACCGATAGCCCAGGGCAAGGCCCCGGGAAAAAGCAGCGATGCCATTCTTCATTTCGAACTCGAAATCGGTCCCTTGGCCGGTAGAATCATGGAGGATGGAACCATCGATTTTCGTGAACGCCGCATCATGGTGGGCGTCTGTGCCGGCCAGCATATTGCAACGAAGATCCCGACTGTCCCGGGGGCGCCTGGCATCAATGTCCTGGGCGAGGTAATCGAGCCGATCGAAGGTCGGGACATTCCGGTCAGGGTCTCCAATGATGCCGTCTATTCCGAGGACGATATGAAGGTGAGGGCGGTAAAAGACGGGGTTCTTTCCGTTGTCAACGATTCCATTATCAAGGTCTGTTCCCGGCAGGTCATTCAAGGTGATATCGATTACAAGACAGGACATGTCGAGTCCAACAGCTGCCTGACCATCCGCGGCTCTGTTCATCCGGGTTTCAAGGTCTGTGCCGACGGCGATATCGAGATCGGCGGCTCGGTGATGTCGGCAAGCATTATGTGTCAGGCAAATGTGGTGATCAAAGGGGGGATCACCGGAAAGAATTCTCTGATCAAGGCGGTGGGCGATACTGATATCAGATTTATTGAGCAGGGAACCATAGAATCCGGTGGCCTGGTGGTTGTGCGAACGCAATCCTATTACAGCAGGATCACAGCGGTCTCGGATATCCGTTGCCGGAAGTCCAGCAAGGTCATGGGAGGGGAGCTTATCTCCGGAGGGAACCTTACTCTGGCTGATGTCGGCTCGGATAACTGTGATTCAACCCTTCTTGCGGCAGGTGTTGATGCCGAACGGCTTGTTCTCCATAAGGAGTTGCAGGACGGCATAATACAGCAGCAGAATGAAATTATCCGCCGGCTGCAGCTCTATGGAGGAGGCGCCAAGTCGAAAAAGATACGGAAGATGGAGCAGGAACTCACCGATACCAAGCTCAAACTCCTTCAGCTGAACCTGATACCGGGGACCGGACTCTATTCTCGCGGCGGCGGCGTTGACGACACCGCGCAGGAGGAGGTGGGCGATATCGCAAAAATCCGCATTGATGTCTACGGGACGATCTATGCCGGCAGCCGGATCCGGATCGGCAACCGGGTGATGGTCCTCGACCGGACCGTATCCGGGAAGCAGTTCCGCCTGCAGAAGAATCTGAAATCCATCACGGTCTCATCCCTGAGATGAGTCCCAGGGACTACACCGCCCGGTTTCGGAGTTCAGACGTTTCGGTCTTTCGGGCATGCAGGAGCTGGGCTTCAAGATTCTTCTGGTGGGTTATATCTATGACATATCCCATGATCTCGATAAGTCCTCCTTGATCATTGAATCGACCGGTACTGTTGAGATGGACATGAACGACGGCACCATCGCAGCGGTTGAATTCGGTCTCGATATGCTCAAGTTTTTTCTTGCCTCTAAGATCATGCAGGAGCTTGGCACAGAGTTCCGGGTCCCTGAAAAATCGACACAGGTTTGTGCCGATCGTCTCTTCCACGTAGGAGAAGCCTAAAATATCGGCAAAGACTTTGTTGCACAGGAGAAGTTCACCGTCGGGACCGGCGATATAGAAACCGCTGAGATCAGCCTCGAAGATCTGCCGGTAGCGTTCTTCCCGTTCCTGCATTTTTTTCTGTTCTTCCTTGAGCTGGGTGATATCCTGCACCTGGGTGATATAGTAGAGAGGCTTTCGATGTCTGCTGACGATTAAAGCGATATTGAGAAGGGCCCAGACCGTCTTCCCTTCTTTGGTGATATACCGTTTTTCCATGGGTTGCACGTGCTGGCCGGCAATTAGGGATATAATCATCTTCTGAGTCAGGCCGATGTCGTCCGCAGAGGTCACCTCCCGCCAGTTTTTCCATTCCAGTTCTTTGGTGGTGTATCCGAGCATCCGCTGAAATGCCTCGTTGACCCTGATATAATGTCCACGGAGGTCGACCAGTGCCATGCCGCTGGCGGCATTGTTGAAGACGGTGCGAAAACGTTCTTCACTCCGGTGCATGACTTCGATGGAACGTTTGCGTTCGGTGATATCCAGCACACTGATGATGATGCTGGCAAACTCTTCCCGGTGTGCCGGGAGGGTTGTGCTCAGGATAACCTGCATTCGCTGTCCCGTGAGCTTCTGGCTCACGGTTTCGCATTCGAAAAAGGAGCGTCCTTCGGCAATTGCCGTTACCACCTGTTTGAAGCCGTCCAGCGCGTCCGGGGTAAAGATCCTGCCCAGGGATTCGAGAAGATCCTTTTTGCTGTCGGCCCTGTAGAGACGGAGTGCTGCGGGGTTCACATCAAGGATTTTCAGCATTTTAACCATCTTGTCAACATGTTGTGGGTGGGCGTTCAGATAATCCTCCATATTCGTAACACCCTGGGCCTTCAGCTTTTCCACTTCCATCTTGACGGCCGAACAATCTTCTTCGAAAAGGGCAACGGCAGTGTTGTTGAACATGTTTTCGTACCGGTCCCGCGCCGATTTCAATGATTTTTCAACCCCTCTCCGGTGGAAATTAGCGACCAGAAGCACAAAAAGAAGTCCACACAGAGAGACAAAGCTGATGGTCATGGGCAAAGTCATCGGTTCGTCCCTGTTAAAGGTGCAGAAAGCGATGTTGACCTGTAGCGATGCCGATTGTTCATTGTCCCATCTTATGGATCATTTCGAAAAGGATCGCTGCGGTTATTCCCCAAATGACACGGTTGTCCGTCTTGTAGACAATCACCCTATACTTCATTCCTTCCCTGTTTTTTTGATACTTGGCAGGCAGACCGAGTTCCTCCACCGGCAACAGGATCTTCTCTTTTCCATCCGGACCGGTGGTCGAGGATTGAACCTCCACCCTGGTAAAATATATTTCCGGTTTGTTGTCGATAAACCAGGAGACAGGGATGGAAAAGATCTCTTCCACCTCGTTGGAATCAGGCTTCAGTGTGTTCAGATCATCGACGGCAAGCCTGCCGACAAAGGTCTCGACAATGACTCCGCGGGGTGTCACCAGTGTGCCGAGATGTCCTGAAACGATAATTTTTTCCCGAGAAATCCCCAGTTCTTCAACTGTTTCCCGTACGGCCGTTTCCAGGAAGTCCCGATCGAGATTGCGATCATGTCCGCCTCCGGGAAAGCAGATTTCGCTACCCTGCCGGATATCTGCCGCCCTTTTTTGGAAGAGGATGTGAAAGTCATCGTCGATGAGTATGAAGGGGACCAGAACCGCTGCATTGAAATAGAGGTCTCGGCACAGGATGTCCGGCACCTCCGGGAGACGGTCAACAAATTTCCTGAATTCTTTTTCTTTCATACCTTCAAACTGTCTGTCGGGAACCTCTGAACAACGAAACCGGCTGTGCCTGCCGGAAGAGGATGGGCCGAAAAGATCATCGGCTGGTCGCCACTCTCTTTTGATTACAAGGATAGGAAGAAAAATTCAAGCACAATCCTGTGCCTATGCCGGTTGCACTTGCCGGATGCAATGATTACAGATTAAGTCCTATGAAACACCATGACCGGGAAGCACTTCAACGGCTTTCTGAAAGGGAGATGAACCATGCACTATGAAGGCAATATCTTCAGGCCCCCCAGCGAGGCGAACAGCATCCTGCTGCAGGTGACCTGCGGATGCTCACATAATAAATGCAGCTTTTGCGGGATGTACAAAGGTATCCGGTTTATGCTCAAGGACGATTCGGTCATCATGGCCGACATCGACTTCGCAGCGAAATATTGCCGCAACCAGTCCCGTCTCTTTCTCTGCGACGGTGATGTGCTCACCATCCCCCAGAGACGGTTGGTGCCCATCCTCAGGGCAATCAAGGAAAAACTGCCGTGGATTCGACGGGTGGCAACCTATGCCAACACCAAGGGCATCCGGCATAAGACCCCGGAGCAGCTGCGGGAACTTCATGATCTGGGTCTTACCCTGGCTTATATGGGCCTGGAGTCGGGCGACGACCTTACCTTGCATGCGATACATAAAGGGGCGGATTCCGAGCGTATGATCGAGATGGGGAGAAAGATCCGCGCCGCAGGGATGAAACTCTCCATCACCGTCCTGTTGGGGGTTGCCGGAGTCGAACGTTCGGATATCCATGCCTCGGAGACAGGCCGGGTCCTGACTGCCATCGATCCGGAGTATGTCGGGGCGTTGACCCTGATGATCACGCCGGGGACGCCTCTATATGACGAGTATCGTCAGGGGCGGTTTGTCCTGCCCGGGCCATTGGCGATGCTGAACGAACTGCGGAGTATGGTTGCCGAGACGAACCTGACCAGGGGACTCTTCCATGCCAATCATGCCTCAAACTACCTGCCGATCAAGGCCAGACTTCCTCGGGACAAGGAGGCGGTGCTTGCCTTGATCGACAGCGCTTTGCGGGGCGATACGGCGATCAAACCGGAACATATGCGGGCATTGTAACCGGCCTTGGCAGATGGTAGTGTACAGCCCCCCGTTTTCTGAGCTTATACTTCATTTACGGGAAACATCGCGAACAATAACTGGGAGAAGATCTCGGCGGCAAGAAGGACTTCCTTTTCTTCGACGGATTCGTCCGGGACATGGGCCTTGGCCAGGCTTCCCGGGCCCAGCAGAATGGTCTTGATGCCGTGGGCCCAAAGCAGATTGGCATCCGAATGACTGGGAAAGGCGGCTGGTTGCCAGGGCAGGGAGAAGTGGGCGTAGATCTCCTGCAAGGTCTTGACCACAGGACCCTTTTCCGGCAGGACGTAGCCATCCTGGATGGTGTGAAAGCTGACCTCGGCCTGGCTGAGGCCCCTGAAGGTCGGCATTGAGGCGACCACCTCTTCGATTTCAACACACAGGGCTCCGGTCGGGGTGTGGGGAGGCAGATGGAGATCCAGCCAGGCATGACACCATTCCGGAACGGCGAAACCGGACTGGGAGGTCCGCAGATCCCGGATATTATAGACGGCCTCCGGGCGCTCGGCCTCCATATGTTGGGTCAGGGTCAACAGGGTCTTGAGCATACTCTCCACCGGGTTGACGCGTTTTTTTGCCAGAGAGGCATGGCGGCGTTTTCCCCGGGTGGTCAACTGCATCTCGATATAGCCGTAATCAGCCAGACAGGGAGCCAACCGGGTGGGTTCGGCGATGATGGACCAGGGGAAGCGATAGTCTTCCAGCAGTCGTGCGGTGCCGTCGCCGTTTTCCTCTTCACCGACAACCAGAATCAGTGCCGCCGGCCTCTGCCCGAGGCCTGATTCCCAAAGGCAGAGAAAGGCTTCAATCAGCGCTGCGCACCCTCCCTTCATATCGGCGGCCCCCAGGCCCGATATGACGCCACCGGAGGCGGAATAGCCGCTCTCTTCCAGGTCAGAGGCGGCGACCGTGTCTACATGGCCGATCAGGGCCAGTTCGATATCGGTATCGGCAGGGGCGACAATCAGATTGTAGCGGCCGTCCTCCAGCATCTGGCGCCGGACCGGGAGGTGATGCCTCTTCAGGAACTGAAAGAGATAGCCCAGCACCTCTTCTTCTTTCCCGGAAGGGCTGTAGATGTCGATCATCCCCTTAAGGAGACGGAGCAGCCGTTGGGGACGGATCGGACTGCGGACGTGTGCGGTATCGGCCATGATCTATTTTTTTGTCCGGCCGTTTGCCTTTTTTTCCATGGAAATCTGCCGCCGGTCGGAGAGGTTCATGGTGAGATAGATATGTTCCTGCGGATTGCCGAAACCCATTTTGCGAAAAAACTGCAATGCCGGCAGGTTGTCCGCCTCGGTATCGACGATGAGCATGCGCACGCCTTCCTCGAGCATCGTCTGGAGAAAATAATTGGCCAGGCGATCGGCGATCCCCTGTCGGGAGAAGGCCGGGTCGACTCCCATCCAGATCAGATACCCGTATTTCCAGGCCGACTTGGTCTTGGTAATCACCGTTCCCAGAACGAATCCAACCAGGTGGTCTTCAGTCTCAGCCACAAAACAGTATTCGGAATCGCTCTGGTAGAGACCAACCACCTCATATTCGTCCCATGTGCGGTAGAGATTGGGGACTTTGTTGGCGGTAAACAACCTTTCTCCGAGGTGAAACACCGGGGCCAGATCGTCCACCTCCATCGGACGGATCTTGATATCGGTTCGTTTTTTGGTTTCGGTTTTAGCCATGATTGCCGCAAGCCTTCAAAGTCAAAGGGCTTCTGATTGGGAATTATCGTTCATAGCCGGTATCTATCGGTAGGCCGTGCTGCTTGGCCGAGGCGACAGCCAGTTCGTCGCATCGTTCATTTTCGGGGTTTCCCGCGTGGCCTTTGACCCATTTGAAACTGATGTTCAACCCCTCGGTCAGCGTCAACAGTTCACCCCAAAGATCGTGGTTGAGTGCGGGTTTCTTGTCTGATTTTATCCAGCCGTTCTTCCGCCAGTTTTTCGCCCATCCCTTTGTGATCCCGTTGACGAGGTAGCTGGAATCGGAATAAAGAACAATCTGCCTGTCTTTTTGTTCGAGTTCTTTGAGGGCGACGATACTGGCCATCAGTTCCATCCTGTTATTGGTAGTCAGGCGATAGCCGCCGCTCAGTTCCTTTCGTCCGCCGGATGAGATCACGACGATACCGTAGCCTCCGGGGCCGGGATTGTTCAGCGCACCGCCGTCGGTATAGATCTCTATCCTTCCGATAGGCGTATTTCCCTCCCTCTCCCGGTGGTCGGTCTTTTCCTGCCGATATGTCCGGATGACGGGAGCCGCTGGTTTATTAAGCCAGTCTTCCGCCTCTTCTCTGCCGGCAAATCCCTTGAATCGTGCCCGGGGGAATCCCTTTATCTGGGCCTGGGCATCCGGCCAGTTGGTATAGATACCGGGTATGCGTCCCGATGCAACGGCATAAAATTTCTTGGGGGCCATCCTCTTTTCCATAAAAAAAGGCAGGTCCGTTGAGAGAGACCTGCCTTGGATACGTTCTACAGCCTGCAGAAATCAACATCCGCTGATTCCTCAGGCGCCTGTTTTTTTCACCTCTTTTTTGGCAGGCGCTGCCTCCGCCCCCATGCCGATGGCATCCCTGGAGACCTTAACCCGAACGTCCTTATCGATCTCAATGGTGACAATGGTATCGGTGAGGCCGGTGATCTGGCCGTGGAGTCCGCCTTTGGTCACCACTTTAGTGCCGACCTTCAGGTTGCTCAGGTATTCCTGGTGCTTTTTTGCCTGTTTTTGCTGAGGCCGGATCAGCAGAAAATAAAAAACCACAAAGATAAGGATCAACGGGGCAAAGGAGGCCAGTTGTCCGAACCCTCCTGCGCCCGTTGCTCCCGCAGTTCCGGCTGCATATGCAATTCCTGTCATGATAATTCCTCCATGTAGGGTATACCGGTTCCCGTACCGGTCGAGTATTTGTCCAAATGTGCCGTACCATAATCATTCATCCTCAAGCCTGCCATAAAAATCTTTCCGGAATGCCGAAAAGCAATCCTTGGCGATGGCCTCCCGGAGGTCCGCCATCAGATGCAGGTAATAGTGCAGGTTGTGGATGGTATTCAGATGATAGCTGAGGATCTCCCGGGACTGATAGAGGTGGCGCAGATAGGCCCGGGAATAGTTTCTGCAGGTGGGACAGCGGCAGTTCTCGTCCAATGGTCTCGTATCGTCTTTGTATTTGGCGTTCTTGATGGCTATTTTTCCGGTCGAGGTGAAGAGCTGGCCGTTCCTGGCGTTTCTGGTCGGCATTACGCAGTCGAACATATCGACACCGCGCCAGACACCCTCCACCAGATCGGACGGCGTCCCGACGCCCATCATATAGACCGGATAGTCGGAGGGCAGGTGAGGTACGGTAGCCTCGGTCATTTCCTGCATCAGGGACTTTGATTCACCGACGGAAAGCCCGCCGATGGCGTAACCGTCGAAGCCGATGTCCGCCAAGGCCTGTGCCGAAGCCTGCCTGAGGTCCGGATACATTCCCCCCTGAACGATGCCGAAGAGGAGTCCCGCCTCGTCGCTACGGGCGGTGCGGCAGCGTTTGGCCCAGCGGGTCGTCAGGTCGGTTGCGGTGATGGTCTCGGTCCGGTCCGCCGGGTAAGGGATGCAGGTGTCGAGACACATCATGATATCGGAGCCAAGGGCCTCCTGGACCAGCATGGCGTCCTCCGGGCTGAGGAAGAGTTTCGAGCCGTCAAGGTGGGAGCGGAAGGCGGCGCCCTCCTCGGTGATGGTCGCCAATTCCTGCAGGCTGAAGATCTGAAAACCGCCGCTGTCGGTCAGGATCGAGCGGTCCCAGTGCATGAAGCCGTGCAGGCCGCCGAAACGTCTAATCAGTTCATGCCCGGGACGGATGTAGAGATGGTAGGCGTTGCCGAGGATGATCTCGGCATTCATGGCCACGAGATTTTCCGGAGTGACCGCCTTGACCGTGGCCTGGGTCCCGACCGGCATGAAGACCGGGGTCTGGAAGCTGCCGTGCCGGGTGCGGACCTCTCCTCTTTTGGCCCGGCATTCGGAGGAGCGGCAATGGAGGGTGAATGGAGACTGTTGCCTCATTTGGTATAGTTGAAGATCAGTTTCTGCTCCGCGAGACCCACCCTTGCCTCTCCGCCGTGGCTCAACTCGCCGAAGAGGATCTCCTCGGTCAGGACATCGCCGATCTCCTTCATGATCAGCCGTCGCATCGGCCGGGCTCCATAAACAGGATCGTAGCCTTTTTTAGCCAGCCAGCTTCGGGCCTCCGTGGAGAGCACGATGGACACGCGCTTTTCGGCCAACTGATCCTGCAGTTCGCCCATCAGTTTGTCGACAACCTTCTCGACGGAATCCGTGCTCAACGCGGCGAAGGAGATGATCCCATCCAGCCGGTTGCGAAACTCCGGGGAAAAGATCTTGTTCACCGCCTGCTGGGCCTCGCCTTTCTTACTGCCGTCGGTGACGAAACCGATGGAGGAGGCGCTCATCTCCCGTGCTCCGGCATTGGTGGTCATGATCACGATCACGTTTCTAAAATCGGCCCGTCTGCCGGAATTGTCGGTTAGAGACGAATGGTCCATGACCTGCAGCAGGATGGAGTAGATGTCCATATGGGCCTTCTCGATCTCATCGAGCAGCAGGACCGCATACGGGTGCTTACGGATCGCTTCGGTCAACAGGCCGCCCTGATCAAAACCGACATAGCCCGGAGGGGCGCCTATCAGCCGGGCGACGGCATGTTTCTCCATATACTCGCTCATGTCGAGCCGTTCGAAATGCACGGAGAGAACCCTGGCCAACTGTCGTGCCACCTCGGTCTTCCCGACCCCGGTGGGACCGGCGAAGACGAAACAGCCGGTCGGGGAGTCCGGATTGCCGAGCCCCGCCCGCGAACGTTTGACGGCCTTGACCACCGCATCAATGGCCTCATCCTGTCCGAAGATCACGTTTTTAAGTCTTTCCGGCAGGTCCCTGAGGGATTCGGTCTCGGACCGGTTGCTGCTCTTGGCAGGGATCCGGGCCATTCGGGAAACCACCTTTTCCACATCGCCGACCTTGACCATGCTGTGCACCCGCCCTTCCAAGCGGAAAAGTGAGCCGACCTCGTCCATTACGTCGATGGCCTTATCGGGCAGGAAGCGCTCGTTGATGTAACGGTCGGCCAATTCGGCCATAGCGGCAATGGAGTTTCTCGAATACTTTATCTGATGATGCTGTTCGTACTGGGACTTCAATCCCTGCAGGATCAGCTTGGTGTCCTCAACCGACGGTTCCTCGACGTCGATCTTCTGGAAACGCCGTGACAGAGCCCGGTCTTTTTCGATATGGTTTTTATACTCCTCATAGGTGGTCGAACCGATACAGCGCAGGATCCCAGCCTGCAGGGCCGGCTTCAGCAGGTTGGAGGCATCCATCGAGCCGCCGCTGGTGGCGCCTGCTCCAACCACGGTATGCATCTCGTCGATAAAGAGGATAGCGTTCTTTTTCTTTTCTATGGCTGCAACGACGTTTTTCAGTCGTTTTTCGAAATCACCGCGATATTTTGTCCCGGCCACCAGGGATCCCAGATCGAGAAGATAGATCTCCACATCCTGCAGCAGGTCGGGTACGATCGCCTTGTCTCCGGCATCTCTCGCCAGCTTGTCCTGATGGATCCGCAAGGCCAGTCCCTCGGCGATGGCCGTCTTGCCGACGCCCGGCTCGCCGACCAGGATCGGGTTGTTTTTCTTCCGCCGGCAGAGGACCTGCATGATCCTGCTGATCTCCAGATCGCGTCCGACCAGAGGATCGAGCTTGCCTTCGGCGGCCTGAACGGCGAGATTGACCGTGAAATCCTGCAAGGCCTTTTCTTCGGCGCCCTTTTCTTTTTTGTCCGGACCTTCCGGGGGCTTGGCAAAAGGTTCCTGCTGGAGATTCTGGGGGAGCTCGTGGGAGACGAAATTGACAACCGCCATCCGCCCTATTCCTTCGGATCCCAGGAAATAGACGGCATGGGACTCCGCCTCGGAAAAGATCGAGACCAGGACATCACCGCTGTCGACTTCCTGTTTGCCGCAGCTCTGGACGTGGGCAACCGCCCGTTGCAGGACCCGGTTAAAGGCCAGCGTCTGGGCCGGTTCGTTGCTGTTGGCGGCGGACAGACGGGGGATTTCCCCGGAAAAGAATTTCTCCAGTCGTTGCTTCAGGTTCTCGATGGACCCACCGCATTCGCGGATGATGTATCGTGCCAGATCGTCATAGAGGAGCCCGTAGAGCATATGTTCCACAGTCACATATTCGTGGTTATAGCTTTTCGCTTCTCTGATCGCCCGGATAAGGGCCATTTCCAATGTCTTGCTCAGCATGGTCGGGTACTCGAATATTTTACCGTTATGCCGGTTCCATGGAGCAGCGGAGAGGAAAGTTGTTTTTCCTTGCCAGCTCATGGACAACCGCAATTTTTGTTTCACAGATCTCAAGGGTATACACCCCGGCAACCCCGATACCCTTGTTGTGGACATTCAGCATGATCCGGGTTGCCTCGATCGTTGATTTGTTGAAAATCTTTTCCAGGATGGAGATCACGAACTCCATTGACGTATAATCATCATTATGCAATAACACCTTGAAAAGGGAAGGCTCCTTCGTATCGGCCCGATCTTTGGTAAAGACCGATCCTTCTTCTCTCGGGTCACTCATGGTGATTTCTCGTAATCCACTTTCGGTTTGCGGTTTCCAGCCTTACAGGAAAAATAGTTACGAAACGACCTTTTTCAATATTGTCGGCATCGTAAAAATTCGCATACCGCAGCATCTGTATCGCAAATTGTTGATTTATCGTACGTATTCTTGGCATTCAAAGGTTTTTGGGGACCATCGATACCGGTGACGGGGAAAAAGCTCCCTCCCTTCCTTTCCGTTTTCCTGCAGGAGCTATTTTACCATAGATCAGGGATGGGGAGGCACTATTTTTTTATAAGCCATATGATGCCGGAATTCCAACGGGAGTGTCGGCGTCTGCGGGCAGGGAATGTGTTCGGTGTCCTCTCAGCCGGCAGGTGACGAGCGCAGCATGGTCAGCATAAGCTCCTGCAGGATGATGTGCGGGGGAAGGGGTGAGCCCTTCAGGCGAAATTCGGCCTGAAGCAGCAGCTCCAGCCACTTCTTCAAGGCTGAGCAGGAGAATTCCGCCGCCTTGGTGAAATTCATATAGAGGGCGTAGGGATGGCCTTTCAGCAGCTCCGGCCATTCTCCCCGTTCCTTCAGGGCCGGGAGGTATTTTCCCTGGAATTGCTGTGAACTCATTCCCTGTTGCCAGAGAGGTTGCGGACGAAGCTGAAGGGATCGGAAGATCAGGAGCTTTCTCAGGTAATTGCGTAGTGCGGCAAGGACCGCCAGACTGTGAGTGCCGTCTTCAAGGAGATGATGCAGGATGGCGAGTGTCCTCGGGAGCTGCCGTTTTCCAAAGGCATCGGTCAATTCGAACAGGGCCTCCTCTCTGCTTCGGCCCACCATCGTCTCCAGGTCGTTGCAGGTGATCAGCGGCCGGGTATCGGCGTAGAGGGCCAGCTTTTCACTTTCCGTCACCACCGCCACCGGATGGAAGCCGACCCGTTCCAGAAAGAGAGCCATCGCCTTGGGCTCGATCTTCTTATCGAATCCGGCCAGGGTCTTTTGCATCATCTCCAGCAGGACCTCCTTCTGCACCTTTTGGGCTGCGGTGCCGGAGCCGGTTTCCACAGAGCAGTCGACTGCCAGGCCGTATTCTTTGATATAGGTGAAGAGCTTTTTCCGCTTATCTACGTTCTCCGCCGTCAGGATCAGGATGTTCCGGTCAGGCAGGCCTCGGGTAAGCGCCACGAGGTAGAGGTCGGCCGTGTTTTCGCCCACCCCTTTGGCCATGGCGCCTGGTCCGGCCTCTTTCACCAGCCTGTCGGCCCAGCTGATGTCCCCCTGTGGTTTCTCGGCGGAAAAAAGGACCTGCCATTGTTCGGGGCTCAGCTCGGAGAAGATCTCGGGATTGTCGGACGGGATTCCTGAAAGACTTACCATGGTGAGAAGGGAGCGAAGCGCTGCCGATGGCCGACCCGCCTCAAACTCCTTCAACGCCCTGTCCCAGAGTCCCGAGCCCATATGCTTCGATTGGAACAGACGGCTGTCGGTGACCCGGTAGATCTGCAGTCCAGGCAGCAGACTAAAATTCATCACATGGCCGAGTGTCCGGCCGGCATCCTCCTGGTCGCCGTCGATTGCATGGACGGCCCCGGCACTGTTTTCGAGGAGTGCCTTCTGCAGCAGATCGGCCGCCTCCCTGCAAAGGTATCTCTCGCCGAAGAACAGATAGACCTGCTGTCTTTTTCCCTGCCGCGCCGCATCAAGTGCGGTTGTCAGATCGCTACGTTTGACAAGTGCCATTGGTTTGTGCCTCGTTGCGGCATCCAGGGGTTGCTCTTGCCTTTACACAATGCCTGCAAATGATTGTCCCTGCGTTGCCGTAGTGTTCTCGACTATACCATTGAAAATTGATTTGACAAGGGAACATCATCCCGCATTCGTAGCAAGATCAGCCCTGCTTGACAAAAACACCTGTTTAAGCGATTATTCGGCATTTAGTCGGAGTTGTACCATGGGCCTGCAATCGAATTCTACCGCAGCCCGGTTTATGCTATGCAACTGTTTCTGGAAAATCGATCCCTGGAGGATGGATTGGCCGTTGGTCGGCAGGACGTACTATCGAGATCCGGCTCGGCACGTGCTGAGAAACTGCCGGGTATCGGAAGCTGGAACAAAGACAAGGAGAAAAAATGAAGATTTTGGGAATTGACGGGAGTCCAAGAAAAAACGGCAATACCGAGAAGCTGGTTCGTCGGGTACTCACCGGGGCCGAAGAGGCGGGAGGCTGGACGAAATTTATCAAATTGGCTGATCTTTCGATTGAGTATTGTCGAGGGTGCGGGTCGTGCCGGGCCACGGGAGAGTGCGTGGTGAAGGACGACATGGACCCGGTTATGGATGAAATTCAGCAACATGATGTCATCGTTCTGGGCTCGCCGATCTATGCGTGGCAGGTGAGCGGAACCACCAAGGTGTTTATGGACAGACTCTGCCGGCTGCTGACTCCATCCTATGAAAGCCGTCTCAATGGGGTGAAAACGATCACCTTCGCTTATACCCAGGGCAATCCGGATGCCGATCTCTTTAAACCGTATTTCGATTACCAGGAAAGGGTATATACGCTGCTCGGATTTACCCTGGGTGGCCGGATTCAGGCAGTCGGAACACGGGCCAGGGAGGATATCCTCAGCCAGGAGAGGACTCTTTCAGCGGCAGATACCTTTGGACGAGGGTTGGTTTCGGCAGGGCAGTAGCATGTCGGGATGAAAGGGGAGACGACCGTTTTTCCCCTAGCTCCCCTTTTTTTTCGTGGATGCTAAAAAATATTTATCCTTTCGAATGTGTTAAGGTTACAATAAAATTGATAATATGAATGATGGACCGGAGTCGATCAAAAGGTGACCCGATAACCGGATTATGGCTGAAAAATTATCCCGTGGGAAATAATGGCCATTCCAGACAAAAAAAACATCCCCGTAGATATTCATATCCTGTCGGAAATGCTAACTATCCAAGAAGGCGAAGGTGCGCGCGATCTTGAGATATCCCAACTTGTTCGTTCCGGTGGCCTTGTGGTCTCCATCAACCCGGGTGATGGGACATCTACGGTAAAACAGAACCCCAATCTTATTCATTTGGCTGCGGCCAAGAACTGCGAACTCTCCGTCGGTGGCCAGTCGATATTGTCCACCGTCACCGGCTACCCTCATATTGAACTGAAGGACGAGGAGGGGCAACAGCTGGTAATCGTGTCCGTCATCCCGATGGTAACGGTTACGGAAGACAGGATGAAAGCAGCCGTCACACTGCATCCGCCCGTCGGCGGCGCTCCCGAATTACAGGTCGAGGACCTGCAGGTCTTCTTAAGAGAGGCAGGTGTCGTTTACGGCATCGATCTGCGTTTCCTGAAAAAGGGGTTGGAACAGGCAAACCGGGAAAAAATGCCGGTCTTCGAGTTGGTGGTCGCCCATGCCATGCCACCCATCAACGGCTTTGACGCCCACCTGCGCATGGAGGTTGAAATAGGTGCCATGCCCGGCAAGATCAGGGGGGACGGGAGCATTGATTACAGGGAACGGCGGATGTTTGTAAGTGTTGAGGAAGGGCAGTTGATAGCCACGAAGGTCAAGGAGACCAAAGGCATCCCGGGAAAGAATGTGATGGGACAGTTGATTGCCCAAAAAGAAGGCCGTGATATCACTGTAAGGGTCACGGAAGATGCCGTCTTTAATGAAGAAGATCTGACTGTGCGGGCTCTGAAAGCCGGGGTGGTGACCATCGTCAAGGATACGACCATCCGGGTCTCGTCCAAACAGACGATCAGCGGGGACGTTGATTTTTCCACCGGCAATATCTACTCGAAAAATTCTATCGAGATAGGCGGCTCGGTCAAGCGGGATTTCGTAGTCTCAGCCCGAGGTGATATCTTGATCGGCGGTGATGTCCAGTCGGCCATAATCAACTCGCACGGCAATCTGGTGGTCAAGGGGGGGATAGTCGGGGCGGCTTCCAATATCAACATCCGGGGGGATGCGGACATCAACTTCATCGAGAACGGGACCATCCATGCCGGCGGCAATGTGGTGATCAGAAAGAGTTCCTATTACAGCACCGTCGTTGCCGACGGCAATATCGCAGGAGAATCAAAGTCCAAGATCGTAGGCGGCGTCCTGGTCTGCAGCGGTTCGTTGACTGCGGGGGAGATCGGGTCAAGAACGGCAGGAGTTGCAAATATAGCGGTCGGGACCGATATCAAGCGGTATCAGCACTATCGGGACCTGCATAAAAAAGTCATCGATCTGACTGAACAGACCGCCCTGCTGTTGCAGCGGTATGGACCGGAGGCGCAGACGTCGAATAAGATGATCGAGATGGAACAGGAATTGGCCGATGCCAAAGGCGAGCTTGCCGCCTTGAATCTGATCCCCGGTTCTCCCGTTGATTCAATGTCCGAAGATTTTACCGTTGACGATGATGCCGAGATTGTCGTCTACGGTGAAATCCATGCCGGGACCCTGATACGTATCGGTAATCTGACCCAGGCCCTTGCCCTTAATCAGAACAAAAAGAGATTCAGGATCGATAAAACGACCAATACGATAGCGATGGAACCTCTCTAAAAGGATGCACTATGTTTGTTAAGATCTGGATGAAGAAAGATCCGGTAGTGGTGGTCCAGGAGCAGACCTTGGCCGAAGCGGATGCCTTAATGCGGCAACACGCCATACGACGGTTGCCGGTTGTGGAAACCGACAACAAACTCATTGGGATAATCACCCGGGAAGATATTGTAAAAGCGGTGCCGGTGGACCCGCCTTTGGATGATTCGGTCATCGGAGCTCAGGTCCCGGTTGCGGCCTTTATGACCGCAAGCCCGATTACAGTGGACCCGATGGATCCGCTGGAGACCGTCAGCGATATCATGTGTAAGAACCGGATAGGCGGTCTGCCGGTTGTCTCCCCTGCCGGTGAATTGATCGGAATCATCACCGAGTCGGATATCTGCAGGGCGCTTACAGACATCCTCGGTGTGCAGGAGTCCGGGGCAAGAATTGAACTCCAGATAGGAAAAGATGCAGCGGATTTCTATGAAACCTTCAGAATTTTCAAGGAATTCAATATGCTCGTCATATCTGTCGCACTGTATCCCGGTTTTAGTGAAAATTATCAACTTCTGACCGTTCGCCTCCAGGGGGAGGAGATGGAGAAGATGATGGATGCCCTCTGGAAATCCGGGGTCAAGATCCATCGCGCAATGGTCGATCAGGATAACGGATAGGAAACGCATGTCTACGTTACTAAAAAAAATTGCACTCTTCATCATTGTCTTTCTCGGGATACTCTACGGTTATAAGTATTTCACCGGAAAGAGCCTTGCCAGACTTCCTGCGCAGATCAATGCCTTTTTCCAGCAAAAGGCCGCGACAAAGAACACAAATCCCGTTTATTATGAGTCTCCGCAGCAGGAAATGAAGAAGAGCGATTAGTGCCGCTGCTTGCCTGGATTGGCTGGGGATGTTTCGGCTGGTGGCCCTTCCTGATCATAGACGCTTAGAAAGACCATCAGGACCAGGAAGATACCTGCATGCAGCAGCAGAAACAGAAAGTCGGTCAGCACCTGTTCCGTTGCCTGCATTCTTGCAACCTCCGCATGGGTAGTCTGAACAAAATTTGTTCTATAGCGGTCCCGGTCAATGGGGTTGGGCACATAGAGAACGTAGGTGGAATCTGCGGATCTGTAAGGCATGACAACCGCATACCGCTGATAGATGAACCGGGCTGCGAGTCGTCTTTTTTCAAGGGTTTCGGCATGTGTCAACAACTCGGCAATTTCCGGGTAGATTCCTTTTCTCCCTGTATTTTCAAGCATCCTCTGCGCTGTATAGTTTTGTCCGAGGGCAAACAGCAACACAGTGATATTTATGAAAAATATACAGACAAAAATAAGCGAGCGGTACCTCCTGCCGTCTTGGATCTCAAGCCAGAAACTTACAGGCAGCAAAATCGAGAGCAGGATGACAAGCGGATACAGGAGGGGCTCCTTTTCGAGGAGGTGGGGGAAAAATCTGTAGGCGGCGACCAGCAAAAACCAAAACAGGATGGTGAGCGAAGGCACCTTTTTCAAAGCGTTTACCTTTTCGAATTATCGTGTTACCCCTTCAGTCTCAAAGGGTTTTTGCGAGGTCATCAAGGATTGAGAGCAGGAAAAAGCGTCAGGGACATCTGCGTATGTTTGTTTACGTGAAAGCGGCGGCTTTTGCAATCGAAAATATCATTTGCTGTCGGCGAGCGGGTAGGCGTCGCCTGGATCTACTCCGCCTGTGGGACCTGCAGGTTCTGCCGGTCCGGCAGGGAGAACCTGTGCTGCGATTTCAGGGCCACGGGAAGGAATATTGATGGCGGATATGCGCAGTTTATGACGGCTCCGGAAGCTTTTGCCCATCGCATTCCAGAGAGTCTCGATGATTCAGAGGCCGCGCCGCTGCTGTGCGCCGGGGCCATCGGCTACCGCTCGTTGAGTCTGGCCGGGCTTGAAGACGGGCGGAATCTCGGTCTGACCGGTTTCGGCGCCTCCGGTCATCTCGTGTTAAAGATGGCGCGGCACGTTTTTCCGAAATCAAAGGTCTTCGTCTTTGCCAGAAGCCGGAAACAACAGGAATTCGCTATGGAACTCGGGGCCTTCTGGGCAGGGGACAGCCGAGGGAAGCCGCCGGAAAGGCTTGATTGCATCATCGATACCACCCCGGCGTGGAAACCCGTGGTTGCGGCCTTGGGAAACCTCGAACCCGGAGGCAGACTGGTAATAAACGCCATCGGCAAAGAAGACCGGGACCAAGAGGCCCTTCTCGGTCTTGATTATTCCACCCATCTCTGGATGGAAAAAGAAATCAAGGCCGTGGCCAATATCAGCCGAAGAGACGTCAGGGAGTTTCTCGCCCTGGCGGCTGCAGCGGGTATCAGACCTGAGGTTCAGGAATTTGGTCTGGAAGAGGCCAACACGGCTCTGATCGAGCTAAAGACCCGCAGGATCCGGGGGGCAAAGGTCTTGCGGATAGGTTGACCGGCTTCTGTCCGGAAATGAGATATTTCGGAGTCTGCGCTTCCCTGTTCTCACCCCTTCTTCTCTTCGGGAAGGCTTGATTTCATCAAAGCGATGCCTACATTGTAGTATATCCTCTATGCCCTAGAGAATAAAATCTGCACAGGAGATACGACAATGGCTTCCAAAGAAGATATCTGCAAAAAAATAGAATCGGTTCTTCCCCAGGCCGGAAGGTGCGGCATAGACTACCAGGTTGAATACGACACCGACGCGCACGCATGGGCAGTTGATCTGAAAGACGACAGGCAGCATCTGAGGACCTTTATCGAGGACGTTGAGGCCCAGGATTGTCTGGATAAGGACAGGTGTATCCCGCTGAGCCTGCAGATCGGCCAACTCAAGCATAACCTGGAACTCTTCCACAGTAGCTGAAATACGACGACAGGTCGAGGTGTAAAGGCTTGTCGGAGGCTCCGTTACCCGGGGAGAATCGCTCGAGAGAGGGAGGGTATCGGTCCGCGTTCGAGGGGACCGATATCCCGAGCCCTAGTCTCATCGTTGTGCTAGGGTCTGGTCCGTCGCTTTTGACGTTGATGGATTCGGCGAATCAGATCGGATATATCTTTTTCAGGCAACGGTTCCCGCTTCATCACGAATTCTTTCCAACTCCATGAAATATTAATGATCTCCGTGCCGACGGTCTTGTTTTCCTCTTGCTGCCTGCACCACTTCGGTCGTACGAACATCCTGAAATAATCCTCTTTGCCTGCAATGACAACCGTCATGACCTCGGTATCGGCGTCGAACCGTTCCGGCAGCTCCGTCATGCACATGCCATGTCGGGAAATATCGGACACCGTGCCCTGGAAAAATTCATTCCCATCGTGGATATCAACTGAGAGATTCCTAATCGCAATTCGTGGATGTCTTCTGTTTTCTTCCATTTTCTTCCTTCTCTTTCTGTAATGCCTCGGTGGACGTTCAACCTTATCGGCCGTGGTCCGAATTCAATTCCCCATGTGTACAGGTTTCAGGGTTTCTACCGGCGTTCTACCCCCACCTTAAGACCCCTGACGGATCTGACGACATAGCGGCCCTGACTCAGCAACCGAGAGTTCCAACCGCATTTCAGCTCGATTTCCCGACCCACGGAAATCTTAATTCCCGACCGGATATCCATCTCAAACCCGGCTCCCTTATCCGAGATATCAAACAGACTGACTTCGACTTTTCCATTCCCGCTCAGCAACAGGACCCGTCCGCTTTGATTGGTCCTTTCCACCCGTCTGCGGTTAAGGATACAGAAGATTTTTTCACCGCATCTTTGACAGGTTACCGTTCTCCGCCGGAGATTGGTGGTAACGGCAATCAGCTTTTTAAAGAGGCAGAAAGGACACTTGAAGAGCATTCTTCCTTCCCTTATCTGGAATGTCTTTGATTTGGACACGAGCAGCCCTTTGTCGTGGGGGGCGTTCCCCCGAAGGGGGATGAATTTCCCGACAGGAAAATCATCCCCTGGTTCTTCAACTTGAGTTAAAGAAAAAAGACCTGTCCGTTGGTTAAACGCATGCGCCAGGTCACACAGATGAGCAGTCCTCATCCGTGGTCTTGATAGTATTTTCTTGCTTCCCCGGATAGCAGAAAATGTCTCGTAGACAAGATACTCGCAGAGGCCGAATGACCTTGGAGTAGTGAACTTGAAAGGCTGATGTGAATATGACCTCATGCCCCCATGAGAGGGTATATTCCACAAAATTCAGCCGGCATAGCAAAAGGTTCACCGGCCGTCGGCCAGAGTTGAACCGTGGTGATCCAACGTGTTGCCCCTGCAGTCCCTGAAGGGTTCTTGCGGACGCATCGTCTCTGAGCTTACGATTCGTTAGATCCGACAGGCTCTATATTACAAGGATTGAAAAAAATTGCACATAAAAATTCTCAGGTTTTTCTCTCTCTGCTACCTGATGGAGGCTATATCTGTTGAAAATTCCTGAAACCATGGGCTTCAGGCGATCAAAGAGAACCGGCGCTCTTGATCTCCAGATACCTGTTGACGATGGCCGCCGGGAGTTGGCCGGCGGTGACGTCCAACGTATGAATGCCCGCGTGTTTCATTTCTCTTTGCAGTGACCTGCGTTCGTTCAGATAGTGGAGCAGGGCCTCGTAGCGTACAGCCTCGGCAAAACCTGGAAGAGGGGCGTGCAGGGTCTCATCGAGGATGGTTTCCCTGAGATCGGCAACCACCACCAGGTGTTTGCGGCGCAGCCGGCCGGTCATCTTCAGCAGGTCGTCATGGTCTTCGGCCCGGCTGCTGGTGATGATGATGATCAGGGATCTGCGGCTTTGCAGGGCCATAAGATCCTGGGTTGCCTGCAGGTAATCCGAGGCGTCCGCAGACGATTCGACATCGTACATGGCAAGGAGCAAGGCTCTGACGGAATTCCCCTGTTTCTGCGGCGGCAACCACTTCTGTGTCCCGCCGAAGGAATAGAAACCTACTCCGTCGCCTTGCCTGGCGGCGACATAGGCCAGCAACAGAATGCTGTTCAGGGCCTGATCGAGATGGCTCTTTCCCGATTCGACGTGGCGCATCCTGCGTCCGCAATCGAGTACAAAGACGATCTGCTGGTCGCGTTCCTCCTGATAGTCCTTGGCGATCAGACGCCTATAGCGTGAGGTGGCCTTCCAGTCAATGTTCTGCAGGCTCTCTCCCTGCCGGTATTCGCGCAGCTGATGGAATTCGCTTCCCTCGCCCCGTCGGGTCAGTTTCCTGATTCCCATCCTGCTCAGGTGATGATGGGTGGCGAGAAGGGCATAGTGGTGTATTTCCCTGAAATTAGGAAAGACCTTGGTCTCATCGGGCAACGGGAAAAACCATTTCTTCTGCCAGAGATGCAGGGGGCTTTGGATAAAGAGATCGACACCGCCGAAGGTGAAGTGACCTCGCTTTGTCGGGAAGACCTTGTAGTCAAACGTCGCGGATTGTCCCGCTGCAAGGCGCATCACGCGAGGCAGGCCTTTGACGGTGAAATCCCGATGGCAACGGTCGTGAATCTCCAGAAAGAGGGTATGCCGTTGGGTATTGGTGATCTTCACAGCCACCCTGCTCCAGACCGTCACAGGGAGATTATGGTGGATCCTTCGTTCGATTTCCACTGCCGGACGCCTGCGGCCAAGAAGTGCATCAACCAGGGCCGTTCCGAGACTCAGGCCTGCCGCCATGGCCCAGAGATGCGCCGCTGCGGGAAAAAGGGAGGCACCAAGGCCTGTTGCCGCGAGTGCGCCCCACAGTGCGATATGAAAAGGGGTCGGCAGGATCATATCAACCCCGACGGGGTCCGCTCAGGGGCGGCAGGTCCCGGCATGGCGCTAGAGTCGCGGTGCTTCGACATTGTCGAGGACCTCTTTCAGGACCTGGTCCGCCGTATATCCTTCGATCTCCATATCGGCGGACAGCTTGATCCTGTGACGCAGGACCGGCAAGGCTATGGACTTCACGTCATCGGGGGTGACATAGTTCCGGGCAGCCATGAGGGCGCTGCCGCGGGCGGCACGCAGGAGATTGATGGCCCCGCGGGGGCCTGCACCGTAGTCGATGCCGTTCCAGTTTCTGGTGGTCCTTGTTATTTTCACGACATACTCGACGATCTTCTTATCGACGGTCAACCTGGTGATCAGCCGTTGCAGGTCCAGGACCTCGGCCGGTTCGAGGATGGTATCGACCTGGCCGCATTCGAGGCCGTCGCCGATACAGAGGCGGGTTACGGCGTGGACGATCCTCTCTTCATCGGCGCTGTTCGGATAGTCTATAAAGATCTTGAACATGAAGCGGTCCGTCTGGGCCTGGGGCAGGGGATAGGTCCCCTCCATCTCGATCGGGTTCTGGGTCGCCGTGACCAGGAAGGGACGGGCCAGCGGCAGGGTCTTTCCCTCGATGGTCACCTGCTGCTCCTGCATTGCCTCGAGAAGGGCCGCCTGGGTCTTGGCGGGAGCCCGGTTGATTTCATCGGCAAGCAGGATATGACAGAATATCGGCCCCTTTCTGATCTTGAAGATGTTTTCCTTCATATCGAAGAGCGAATGCCCGGTGATGTCGCTCGGCATCAGGTCCGGAGTGAACTGGATCCGGTTGAACCTGGAGCCGGCGGCCTTGGCCAGGGTTCGGGCCAGCAGGGTCTTGCCGAGACCGGGGACTCCCTCTATCAGGATATGCCCGGCAGCCAACAGACCGATAACCATCTCCTTGACTACCCTGTCCTGTCCGACCACGCTTTTTTTCAGTTCCTGCTCCAAGGCAGCGGTTTTCCGTATGCCCTCCTCAAAGGAGAGGCCGTCAGCTGTTGTGTTATCCGTCATCTTGTGTTGATTCTCCATAACCGTTGAGCGATCTGCAAAAAAACATTGAGAAACCTAGAAAGGTTGCGATTCTCCACCATGGAGTTGCCCCTGTATTTTCTGCAGCGCCCTGCTTGTCTTTATCAGATCCTGCTCCCCTTGGATGCGCAGTCGGAACGCATCGGCAAGGTCCTTTTCCGCAAGGCCGCTCCCGGCTGCAGGTGTCGAAAGCAACGTAGGCCCAGGCTGTTGATCCGGTGCCGCGGATTTTCGTTCGCCCCATCTGAGCAGCAAGGTCTTCCGGTTGGCGGCAAGGATCGAGGAGAGCCTGTTCGTTCGCCAGTTGAACATGCCTGCGGCGTCGATATGGGCAAGGATATTGAGCTGCTCATCCGCCCCGACCTGCAGCAGGGTGCCGCTTTGCTTCTGCAGACGCCAGAGCGCAAGGGCGAGCAGTACCGACAGGGAGACCCAGAAGAGAGGCATCTTGTCCCAAAGGACTGCCGGCAGCCCTTTGGCCTCGGAGGAGACGAGCAATCGGACCGTCGAATCGTCCCGCAGGAGCCAGGTGAGGAGAAAGGCATGGTCCAGGGCGCCGATCGCCTGATTGGTGAAGAGCGAGTTTTCACTGACCACCGTAATCTTGCCCGCCCCGACCCTGTATTGCAACAGCCAATCTCCGCTTTTTTTCTTAACGGTATCGTTATCTTTACGTCTCTCATCGGCAGCAAGCCGGTAGTGGATACGGCAGGAGCCGTTAATCCGGAAGGTGGCGGATTTGTTCCGGTCTTCGAGAAGGGAGGCCCCAAAGTACTTGATGCGGACAGCAAAGCCGTCGATGGTCGTCTCGATAATCGAATCGAAGGGATGGTATCCGTTCCCGTCTGTTTTCTTATGCCTTCCGGCGGCCTTTTGCGGGCCGCCTCCTGCCGGGCGTTTCCAGGCTGAGGTTTTCTTTTGTATCTGCACTCCCAACCGGGACAGGATGCCATCATCTTCCTGCCCTTTGCCTGTCCAGGGGTTGGGTGTAAACAGGAGATGGCCCCCGGCTCGGACCCAGGTGAGGAGTCTGTTGGTGACGGACCGACTCAAGCCCCGCGGCAACCGGTAGATAACCAGGGCGCCTGTCGGCGGCGGCAGAGTGGAGAGGAAGGAGATGCCGCGGCTCTCGAAGACGTTCTTGCCCGAGGCCTGCAGGTATCTCCCGGCCGCCAGCAGCGGATCTTTCCAGGCTGCAGGGGATCCCCCTTGCACCTCTTCAAAGGTCTTTTTCTCGTAGTTTTGCAGAAACCAGAAGATGCCCAGGGAAAGGGTCACGGCCAGAGCGACCGGAACGATCACCCAGGGAGACCGCAGTTTTTCCCGGGGGCGGGACCAGGTCATGATTGCCCTCCGTACAAGGACTGCCATCGGCTGACCAGGTTTTGGCAGGCTTGGGTCTCAGGTTCCCGGTGGCCGTATGCCAGAAAAAGCCATAGCGAGGTGAGATCATGAAAGAAGCCTGACTCCTTCTCCGGTCTGTTTTTCCCCACCTGGCGGCAGCATTCACCCTCGGTAAAGGAGGGCAGGATTGCAAGGTGGAAACGGTTGACAAGGGTTGAGAGCGTTCCCCGGTAGAGAAGACCAAGGGCCTCCCGCTTTTTTCCCTGGTCGAGCAGCTGCAGGCAGGCGGTGTCGATCCGCTCCGGCAGGCTGGCAGGCCTGAGATCGAGACCGAACATGATCTCGGGTGGGTTGGCTGCGCCTGCCGGCGGTGAAAACCGCCGGTCCAGCCACTGGTACAATGTCGAATATTTCAAAAGAAAAAAGCCGATGATGCAGCCGGCGCAGCACCAGACAAGAATCTCTCCGTACCTGGCGATGAAAGGAACGATAGCCTTGGAGAGTTGTCCCAGAAGGGAAAAGAACTGACGCCAGAACTCCGCCCAGCTCGATGGTGCCTTCGGGGCGTTCTTTTTTTTCGGCACCCAGCGGGAGACCGTCACCTTCCTGCCGAAATCCTTTTGTTGCAGGACCTTGGCAATGACGGCCCTGGCGGTCTGCGGATCAAGGCTTCCGGCCTTGCCGATACCCGGTGCGGCGATGACCACAAGGCAGATCAACAGAAGGCCCGCGGTACCGATAAGGCCGTTTTTCTTCTTCTCCAGTCTCTGCCGGATCCTTTTGAAACCGATCTCAATATCCCAGGCCTCCAGTTGAACCCGCCGGGAGATATACATCATAAAGCCGGAGCAGACATAGTAAGGGGCGATGATCGAGCAGCTCATCAGGTAACAGATAAGCAGGAGCCACCTGTCCGGCAGCAGGACGAAGCGCCCGAAATCGACCCCGCGCAGTTCGTCGGGGATAAAGAGATAGAGGGTTATCAAAAGAGAGAAAGTCAAGGCGGATTCCAGCAAAAATCCTGAAACCGTCAACAGAACGGCTATCTCGGAGGCATCCTGCAACAGGGCCAGACGCTGCCTTTTCTTCTTTCCTTCCAGCTTTTCAAGCGTTGCCACCGGCAGGGAAAACGAACGAAACGAGCTGAGGCGTAAGAGCAGCAGGGTGCGGATCCATTGCAGACTGAAGGCCTTATTCGCGTCCCTGATGGTTTCCGTGATGGTGTGCTCCTCGTCAAACAGGGCCTTGGCAACCCAGGCGAGGACCGGAGGCTCTGTGAAGGGCTTGAACAACCAGAATAGAAACAGCGCCCATGTCGCGCTTGAACCCGGCAGGAGCAGACCTGCACCAAGAGCAAGGAGGACTATGGGAAGGGCTGTCAGCATCCAGATCGGCCAAAGCCTCGGGAACCATCGCCTGGCCAGCAGAAAGCCGAGATCGATAGCCTCCCAGGGCGTGCGGGGACGGATATCGATGGCGACCTTTTCCAGGTTCATGCCTTTCTCCTTCCGGCAAAGCAAAAGTAGACGATGACAAGCGTCCAGGCACAGCCGGCAAAGCTGTATTTAGCCGTTACCGGAAGGTCAAAGGACGACCAGAACGCCTCGATAAAGGCTGCTCCGAGAAACATCGCCGCAGCGCCCATGACGAGTTTCAGCGCAACAGGAGCCTGCAGACGCAGAGAATCGAGGCGCCGGTACCTTCCCGGGCGGATCAGGCTGTAGCCGAGCAGCAGGCCGGCCGCCCCGCTGATGATGATGGCTGTGAGCTCCAGGGCTCCATGACCGAGGACAAACTGCCAGAATACCCGGTCATAGGGTGGATGGGAGAGATATCCCGCCATCCCGCCGATCATCGTGCCGTTGAAGACCAGCATGAACACGGACCCGATCCCGAAGACGATACCTCCGGCAAAGGTTCGAAAACCGATGGAGATATTGTTGAAGATATAATAGCCGAACATCCGGACGTCGGTCTCGGACCTCTGGGCTCCCGTCCGACCGATCTTCCAGCCCTCCGGGCTGTACATCGATTCCATCCGGGCCACCCCCGGTTCACCCAGAAGGGAATACACCAGGACCGGGTCTCGGTAGGTGGCGATACCGATGGAGACCAGGGGGAGGTAAAAGAGGATGAAGGCCAGGCAGAATGCAGGCAGCTGCTGCCGCAGCGTCCGGGGGAAATCCCCGGCGATGAAATTCACGACGGCCCAGACAGGCCGGGTTTTCTTTTGATACAGCTGCCTGTGCCCGCGCAGGACCAGACCATGCAGGCTGTCCACCAAGGCAGGGCTGTAGTGACGGGCCCTGGCCAGGCTGTAGTGGTTGCACAGCCGGCGATATCGCCTCGGAAACTCTTCGATGGGGATATCAAAGGCGATCATCGCGGCAGGATTGTCCTCCATCGACTCCAAGAGGGTTCTGAACTGCTGCCACTGCTCGTGGTGGTTCTGTTCAAACTGACTCTGGTTCATCGGCCGTCCTTTCCTCGGAGGAACCAGTTGCCATAGGCCAGCAGTCGGTCTTCCGGTTGTTTCCACCCGGTAAGATCACACAGCAGCATGGCCAGTTCCCGGCGCCTTTCGTCCGAGAGCTGAGCCGCCCGCTCACAGAAATCGAGGATCAGCCGCTGTTCCGAGAGCTTCAACGGCAGGGGGGCCGGGCTGGCGGGATACCTGGGAATGTGGAAGACCCTGGCCTCATCCCTGACATACACTACGATAGACCCCGCGGCAAGATCCCCCAGCCGTTTAAAGTGGGAGCTAAGGAGCATCGTCAGGAAACCGACGATATTGAAAAGCGGCAGCAGATCTATCGGGCGCAGCAGGTTTCGCAGCAGGGATGCGGTCCAGGAAATCGGCGTTCCGTCATCATGCACCACCCGAAGACCCATCACCTTCTTGCCCGGAGTCATCCCGTTGCGGACCTCGAAGACCACCGGATAGAACCATTCGATCAGAAACACGCCGATCAGTTTCAGACCGGAACCAACGCCGCCCAGCCAACCCAGAACGAGCGCGAGAATACCATAGCAGACGATCCGGATTCCCAGATCGATAAGCCAGGCGATTCCCCGGATTATCGGTCCCGCCGGCAAAAGGTTCAGTTCGATACCTTCCGGGGTCTGGTACTGCAACATTGTGTCGAGCTGTTGTGCCAAGATTGATGACCTCGCAGAAACCTGCAGAGACTGCAGGGGCAACATGACAGGTCCAGGGTACGACACTGAACGGTCGGTAGTGTGTTGGTGCTTGCCGGCAAGCACCTTTCCTCCCCGGCTCTTGCCGTGGACGGCATGGCAGGAAAAGGCGTTCAGGCCGTTTGATAGTAGATATCCCTGCAGCCGGTGAAGATCGTCAAGCTGATAACGGCGGCCGTGGGAATCCCCAGAAGGACAATGATCAGCATCGGCAGGAAGGCCAACAGAAACGATCCTCTATGCAGGATAAGATAGGCCAGTATTCCCGACACCGCGGAAAAGATGATCATGAAAATGATACCGACCACCAGGATTGCCAGACCGTATACCAGGAATGCCGCCCAATTTTTCATGCAGCCTTTGAAACTCAGTCTATAGGCATTCATCGCCCTTTGGTCGGCCAGGGCGGCCAGGGCCGGGGCAAACCAGTAGGCCATCATCAACGGAACGGCAAGGAGCATTGAGAATAAAGATACACCCAGTATCAACGGTAGGTTGGTTCTGAGTGCAGCGGCAGCGGCGGCCGGATTGCCTGAATGAAACGCCGATAACAGGCTGAATCCCATGATGCCGCCCATGATCAGCCCAAAAAAGACGAAGAACAGGATATAAAAGAGCCCCACCAGGAGGAGTTGATTGGTGTTATGGGTAAATCCGCTGAACACATGACTTACCTTTACCTCTTCCCCGTCGGTCTGGGCCTGGGCTGCCAGCATCAGACCGCCGCTCAGAACCACACCCAGCAGACCGGCACAGAGTTGACCGATAAAGGGGATCAAGTTGAGACAAAAAATCAGCAGAAAGAACACCAGCCACATCCCCATCCATATCCACGGCTGCTCGAAAAACATCGATGTGGCGGATATCAGCCAGTCCCAGCCATGGGAAGCAGGGACCTTCCGCGGCTGATCATGCCAGCCGCCTTTGGTCGCTTTCTTGACCTTCAAGTCGGCCTTCGGTGAGGCGTAGGGGTTTTCCGGGATGGGGCGCTGCAGCGGCGGCGGTGTACCGGCTGCAGGTCCCGGTGCCGTCTTGTTCACAGCGGATGGGGGCGGCTCGGTTTGCGGTGTGCCGTGTTCGGCAGGGGTGGTTGCTGCCGCCTTCACGATCTGGATGATCATGCCGGCCTTTTCAAAGGTTGTGCGGTATTTTTTCGCCGTATCCAGATCGATATTTTTTTTCAGGACAAGCGGTTTTCCCGGAGAGAGCAAGGCAGTGGCCTTTTCCGGGGACAGACTGGTAAGTTTGACCAGGTTGGCGGCTACCTCTTCGTGACTCAGACCGTCTTGCAGTCGGCCGGTAAAGCGCAGGTGGTATCTCGGCTCCATGATGGGTTTCTCCGTCCCTTATTGTGGTGGTAAGAATGCCTGTCTTCCAAATGAATTTCTCGCCCTAACGGGGAATATTTGTTAAGAATGATGTCATGTTAGTAAAGATTAACGAAATTGGCAAGGCTTTTCCCCTCGCAAGCAGGAGGTGCTTGGTTGATAGAGAAAATCAGGCTCATCAGGATTTTGCGTTCCTTGGCGGGGCAAAGGCAATAACCCGGCTGAGAGTGCCGCTTCCGGCCGCTGCTCTACGGCCTTATCACCGGCTCATCTCTTTCCTTTCGCTCAGGATCTGCAGATCTGACTCGCCATAAAGGTGAGCGGATGTCTTCGGTGGGAGTAGAAGGAGTTGTCGGGGAATGCTGTCTCAATATCGGCTGCGGAAATATCTGGTCAAATACCATCGGGCTGTAATAGAATGCGGTAGTGTTCTCCGGCGAGAGACAAGCTGCCGGAAAGGAAAAAGCCACCCGTCACTACAACAGTAAAGAGGTAGCTATGCATATAGGATTCATCGGTCTCGGCCGGCTCGGCAAGGCAGTCGCCACCAGGCTCCTGGATTGCCGTCATTCACTGACCGTCTGGAACAGGACACCGTCCAAGGCGCGGGAGATGGGAGCGGATGTGGCCGATCTGCCCGCCGCGGTGGCCGGATGCGACGTCATCTTTCTCTGTCTGTTCGACAGCGCTGCCGTACAGGCTGTCTTGGCCGGAACGGACGGACTTCTCTCGGGCGATGTGGCGGGGAAGATCGTTGTCGATCTGTCCACCAACCACTTCAACACCGTCAAGTCCTTCCACGAACTCTGCCTGGAGGCCGGATGTACCTATCTGGAGGCCCCGGTCCTCGGCAGCGTGGTTCCCGCCTCGCAGGGGGCCTTGACCCTCCTTGTCAGCGGCGGGCAATCCGCCTATGACAAGGTGAGGCCGATCCTGGAAAATATCGGCAGGAATATTTTTTATTTAAAAGAGCCGGGATTGGCGACAAAGATGAAACTTATCAACAACCTGGCCCTTGGGAGTTTCATGGCGACCATCGCCGAGGCCCTGGTCCTGGCCGAGGACTGCGGTATCGCCCGGGGAGATGTCCTGGACATCCTCACTGTCGGAGGCGGCAGTTCGCTGGTCTTGGATGCGAAAAAGGATAAACTTCTGGTCGAAGATTTTTCGACCCATTTTTCCAATGCACTGCTCTACAAGGATCTCCACTGCCTGCAGGATCTGGCCTATGACCAGAAGAAGACCCTCTTTACCGGGTCGGTGATCAAGGAGCTCTTTGCCAGGACCTTTGAGCTGGGATTTGCCCATGAGGATTTCTCGGCAATCTATAAGGTGTTCAGGCAGGGTTGATATCCTTTCCTCTTTGATCAGGGCTCTCTCCGACCCGGGAGGTTGAGTCAGTGATAGGCCGCCATGATCTTCTGCAAGACGGCACTACCCGGGCAGAGGTCTTCCTGGGTGAGGCTGTTGAGCGGCCGCCGGGAGGTGGCGATTCTTTCATGGGTGTCCTGGGCGTCCTCGGCGAAATACAGCAGGCCGGTCAGTATCCGGTTTTCCGCCCTGTGGTCTTCCAGGCAATCGATGGCCGTCTTGCGGTTGGTGATATCGCGGGCACTCTCCCCCTTATAGAGATAGATGACGCTGCCGTCGTGGAGGGTCACCTCCCGGGTTGCTCCTTCTTCATATTCGGTGGTGATCTCCTGCCGCAGCGGGATGAGGTCCAGGGCCCCGGTGGCCTCGGCATGATCCCGGACATACTGATAACTCTTGGTCGAGGTCGCCGTATTATTGAAGGTGACACAGGGGGAGATCACGTCCACCAGCGAGAAGCCCTTATGGTTGATGGCCGCCTTCAGAAGCGGCACCAGTTGCTGCTTGTCGCCGGAAAAGCTGCGGGCGACAAAGGTGGCGCCGGTCTGGATCGCCATCTCGCACAGGTCGATGGACTCGAACGGGTTGGGTGTCCCCTTCTTGCCGGCCGAGCCCCGGTCGGCGGTGGCCGAGTCCTGACCCTTGGTCAGTCCGTAACAGCCGTTGTTCATGACGATATAGACCATGTTCAGATCCCGCCTGATCACATGGGCATATTGGCCCAGGCCGATGGAGGCGGTGTCGCCGTCGCCGGAGACCCCGAGGTAGACCAGGCCCCGGTTGGCCATATTGGCCCCGGTGGCGATGGACGGCATGCGGCCGTGGACCGCGTTGAAGCCGTGCGACCGGCCGAGGAAATAGGCCGGCGTCTTGGACGAACAGCCGATGCCCGACATCTTCACCACCTGGTGCGGCTCCACCGGCAGTTCATAGCAGGCCTGGATGATGGCGTTGCTGATCGAGTCGTGGCCGCAGCCGGCGCAGAGGGTGGACAGCGCCCCTTCATAATCCCGCCGGGTATAGCCGAGGGTGTTGGGGGGCGAATCGGGGTGACGGAATTTCGGGCGGATAAAGGTCATGGCCTTCCTCCCTGAGCGGCAAGGGTTGCGGCGATAGGTTCGCTGATCGAGGCGGCGGTGATCGGCAGGCCGTCGAAGTGGAGCACCGGCACCAGCTTGGCTGCAGGGACACCGCCTTCGGCGATCAACAGCCTGCGCATCTGGGCGTCCCGATTCTGTTCCACCACGAAGACCACGTCGTGCCGGTCGATGAAAGCAAGCACTTCGGGGCTAAACGGGAAGGACTTAAGGCGCAGGATGTTGATCGCCGTCCCTTGGCCATGCAGGATATCGACGGCCTCGCAGGCGGCATGACTGCTGGTTCCATAGCAGATAAGGCCGATTCGGCAGCCGGGATCGGCGACGGTCTCTTGCGGTGGTGGGACCAGGCCCTTGGCCGTCTCCCATTTGCTCAGCAATCGGCACATGATCCGCTCATAGGCGGCACCCTCTTCGGTATAGGCGGCGTACTCGTTATGCGAGGAGCCGCGGGTGAAGTAGGCACCCTTGCTCGGATGGGTGCCCGGATAGGTCCGGTAGCAGATCCCGTCACCGTCGATATCGAGATAGCGTCCCCATTCATTCAGCCTGTCCAGGTCGGCGGCACCGAGGACCTTGCCGCGGTCGTAGCGTCTGCCGTCGTCCCAGGCAAGCGGGGTGCAGAGCGAGTCGTTCATGCCGAGATCGAGATCGCTCATTATGATCACCGGCGTCTGCAGCCGCTCGGCCAGGTCGAAACCGTCGACGGTCATGTCGAAGCACTCCTTTGGATCGGAAGGGAAGAGCAGGACATGCCGGGTGTCGCCGTGGGAGGCATAGGCTGCGGCCAGGATGTCGGACTGCTGGGTTCTGGTCGGCATGCCGGTGCTGGGACCGGCCCGCTGGACATCGACCAGTACCACCGGGATCTCGGAGAAATAGGCCAGACCCAGGAACTCACTCATCAAGGAGAGACCGGGACCCGAGGTGGCGGTAAAGGCCCGGGCCCCGTTCCAGGCGGCGCCGATAACGATGCCGATGGCCGCCAGTTCGTCCTCGGCCTGGACGATGGCCGCCCGTCTTCTGCCCGAGTCCTCTTCGAGACGGAATTTTTTGGTGAAGCGATCGAAGGCCTCGATGACCGACGTGGACGGCGTGATCGGGTACCAGCCGGCCACGGTGGCCCCGGCATAGACGGCGCCGAGCGCCGTGGCGCTGTTGCCGTCCATCAGGATCATGCCGTTGGCCCGGACCGATGGCCTGACCGACAGGCGGCAGGTGCCGGGGAAGTGCTCGGCGACATAGTCGTAGCCGATCTTCAGGGCGGCGATATTCGACTCGGCCAGATGGGGTTTCTTGCTGAACTGCCGGTTCAGGGACTCGATGAAGACATCGGGCCCCATATCGAGGAGGTGGGCCAGGGCGCCGATGTAGACGATATTCTTCATCAACAGCCGGATGCGCGGATTTTCGATATGCCGGTTGCAGAGCTCGGTCATCGGCACGCCGATCACGGTGATATCAGTCCGGCGCAAGTCTTCCGGCAGCGGCCTGGTCGAGTCATAGAGGAAATAACCGCCGGGCAGGACATCGTTGTAGTCCAGGGCCATGGTCTGGCTGTTGACGGCCACCACCATATCGTAGCCGCCCCGGCGGCCGAGATAACCCGATTCGTTGATTCTGACCTCGTACCAGGTCGGCAGGCCCTGGATGTTCGAAGGAAAGATATTTTTCGGACTGACCGGGACCCCCAGTCGAAAGACCGCCTTGGCAAAGAGGTTGTTGGCGCTGGCCGATCCCGACCCGTTGACGTTGGCAAACCGGATAACACAGTCGTTGACGCTTGCAGTCTTCTTCATTATTGTCCAGCCTTCGCACAAGTGTAGAGAGATTTCACCATGGACCAGGCCGCGGTCGGGCAGCGCTCGGCGCAGAGGCCGCAGTGCAGACAGACGTTTTCGTCCTTGACCATGACCCGGCCGGTCTTCAGGATGTCGGAGACATAGAGGTCCTGGCCGGTATTCCCGGCAGGCATGGTGAGACGTGTCCGCAGATCGTCTTCGTCACCATCGGCGGTAAAGGTGATGCAGCCGGTCGGACAGATATCGGCGCAGGCGTCGCATTCGATGCAGTCACTGAACGAAAAGACCGTCTGCACATCGCAGTTCAGACAGCGTTCCGCCTCTATCTTTCCATGGGGTACATCGAAACCCAGCTCCACCTCCAGCATCCGGTCGCGGATGGACTTGACCGTCTCGACGATCGGTACCCGCTGGCGGGCCTCGTCGATGACCTTGCTGTCGTAGATCCATTCGTGATAGCCCATCTTCTGGTTGGAGTGACTGATGGCGGGAGCCGGACGGTCGTGCAGGTCTTTACCCCGGCAAAAGAGGTCGATGGAGACGGCCGCCTGGTGACCGTGGGCTACGGCGGAGATCACGTTCTGCGGACCGAAGGCGGCATCCCCGCCGAAGAAGATGTGCGGGATGGTGGACTGCAGGGTGATCTCGTCGATCAACGGCAACCAGTGGTTCTTCAGCTTCAGCCCGAGATCTCTTTCGATCCAGGTGAAGGCGTTTTGCTGGCCGATAGCCAGAAGGACGAGGTCGCATTCGATCATGAGCGGTTCCCCGGCCGCTTGTTTGAAGAGCATGCCGGCCAGCCTGCCGTCACGGATCACGTATTCGAGCGGGCTTAAGTGCTCGACGATCGGGATATCCTCCCTGAGGGCATCCTCGATCTCCCAGGGCGAGGCCTTCATCTTCGAACGTGGGCCGCGGATGATCACCCGCACATCCCGGCTGCCCAGGCGCCTGGCCGTCCGACAGCAGTCCATGGCCGTATTGCCGCCGCCGATGACCAGGGTGGTCTTGCCGGCGCTTTCGATATGGCCGTAGGCAACGGCCGCCAGCCACTCGATGCCGACATGGATATCCGCCTTGCCCTCCTCCCGTCCCGGCAGGTTCAGGTCGCGGCCCCTCGGAGCCCCGGTGCCGATGAAGACGGCGTCATGATCCTGCTGCAGAAACTCCTTCATGCTGGTGATGCGACGGTTGAAAAAGGTTGCGACCCCCATATCGAGGATATACTTGATCTCTTCATCCAGGACATCCGCCGGGAGACGGAAGGAGGGCACCTGGCTGCGCATGAAGCCGCCGGCCGCCGCCTGTTCGTCATAGAGGTCGACCTGATACCCGAGGGGCATCAGATCGCAGGCAACGGTAAGGGAGGCCGGGCCGCCACCGATCAAGGCGATGCGTTTGCCGTTTTTTTCCCTCGGGATCTTGGGCAGACGAGCCCTGATGTCCTCTTTGAAGTCGGCGGCAACCCGTTTCAGACGGCAGATGGCCACCGGGTCCTTTTCCACTCGTCCCCTGCGGCAGGCCGGCTCGCAGGGCCGGTCACATATCCTGCCCAGCACGCCGGGAAAGACGTTGGAATGCCAGTTGATCATATAGGCATCCACGTACCTCCCCTCCGCAATCAGCCGGATATACTCCGGAACCGGTGTGTGGGAGGGGCAGGCATATTGGCAATCGATGACCTTATGAAAATATTCCGGATTCTCGATATCTGTCGGTTTCAATGGCGAAATCCCGCTTGGAATGGTATCAGGGCATGTTCCATTGGGGGACATGCCGGGTGAAATCGGTAACGAGCAATAGACACCCATTAAAGCATATTTGCCCTTTATTTCGAAGTCCTTTTTTTGCAGGCCGGCCGGTAAGGGATGCGTTCTCTTTCATGATTCACTCTGGTGGCTGTCCGGCAGCAGGACACAGAGAAGGACCGCCAGGACCGCCATACCGCAGGCCATCAGGAAGCTTGTGGAAAACCCGCCCGTGGTCTGAGCAAGGACCCCGGCCAGGTACGGCCCGCTGATCTGTCCCAGGCCGAAGACGAAGGTCACGAAGCCGAAGATGGTCGCCACCCGTTGCAGGCCGGCATAATCCCCGACCAGGGCGGCCATGATCGACGGGACGCTCCAGGCCACGATACCGAAGCAACCGATGGACAGGTAGAGAAAGACCTGCGGCAGATGCAGACCGACGAACAGGTAGGCAAGCGCCTGGATCGAAAAGACCGTCATCAGGGCTGTTCTTCTGCCGAAACGGTCGGAAAAGGTGCCGAAGACCGGTCCCGACAGGAGGCTGAGCAGACCGACCCAGGACCAGAAATGCCCGGCCAGGGCCTCGGGGAAGCCCTTTTCCCGGACCAGATCGGTGACGATGAAGGTGACATAGATGACGTAGGTGAAGCCGAAGAGAAAGTAGATGAGCGCACAGTGAAGGACCACCGGGGACCTGAGGGTGACGGGGGAGAACCGAGCAGAGAGGGGCCGGTGCCGCCCCTGGCCGGAATCGACCTGCTCAAGCCCCATTTCCTGTGGGGAGTTTCGGATGACGGCCGAGCAAAGGGCTGCCGCCAGCAGGACCGTCAGGCCCAGGATAAACCAGTTGATCCGCCAGCCGTCGGCATACAGACCGTTTACCCACGGGATCAACCATCCCGACAAGACGATGGCCGGTCCGCTGCCGATGACGACGAATCCCGCCGCCGTGCCTCGTCTGCGGCTGGAGAACCAGACCGAGACCAGGGCCATGATCGGGATGTTGGCCAGGGCGCTGGCGATGCCGGTTACCGTGTAGCAGAGGACCAGCAGGGGCAGCCGGGTTGCCAGCCCCACCGATATCATCGACACCCCGACAAGCAGCAGGGCTGCGGCGATCAGCCTCCTGGCCCCGAAATGCCGCATCAACCGGCCGCTGATCAGCACACCGGCCAGATAGCCGATGAAGTTCGAGGTGCTGATGAGGCCCATCTGCGAGTAGGTTAGCTGCAGGGCCTTTCCCATGGAAGGCAGCAGCATTCCTAAAGAAAATCTTCCCAGACCCAGACAGGCAAAGATGCAGAACGTTCCGGCGGCAACGATGAGCCAGCCGTAATGAACGGCCTCGGGCCATCTTGCCCTGAAGGTCGCCGGCACTAGCCCCTGTCCCGGATGTATGCGGTGCGGCCGGTTGGCATCAATCCTCCGGGAGGATGCGGACGGCCCCTTTATCGGCAGAGGCCGCAAACAGCGCATAGGCCCTCAGGGCCTGCGAAACCGGTCTGTCACGGTCAACGGGTTTGAAGGCGAGCGGACCTTTTGCCTCCTCCGCTTCCCGGCGTTGTGCCAATTCCGCCTCACTCACCAACGCCCGGATCTTCCGGGCCGGGATATCGATCTCGATTCGGTCACCGTCTTCGACCAGGCCGATGGTGCCGCCTGCAGCCGCTTCCGGCGAGACATGACCGATGGAGAGTCCAGAGGTGCCGCCGGAAAAGCGGCCGTCGGTGATAAGCGCACACTCCTTGCCGAGATGCACCGATCTGAGATAGGAGGTCGGATAGAGCATCTCCTGCATGCCTGGACCTCCCTTCGGGCCTTCATAGCGGATGATAACGACATCTCCCGCCTTGATCGCTCCACCCAGGATCGCATCGCAGGCGGCCTCCTGGGAGGAAAAGACCCGGGCCGTTCCGCCAAACCGAAACAGAGACGAGTCGACACCCGCGGTCTTGACGATACTGCCGTTTACGGCGATATTGCCGTAAAGAACGGCAAGTCCGCCATCTTTGGTATAGCAATGTTCGCTATCCCTGATGCAGCCGTTTGCCCGGTCCAGGTCGGCCTGCTCGTACACGGTCTTCTGGGAGCCCAGCACCAGGTTCCTGCCCCTGTTGCCGGGGGCGCTCAGATACATATGCCTGGCCGCAGGCGAGCAGGAATCGCGGCGGATATCCCAGAGGCTCAGGGCCTCCTTCAGGGTCGGGGCATCCACCCTGCGGACGGAGGTGTCGATCAGGCCGGCCCGGTCAAGTTCGCCCAGGATCGCCATGATACCGCCCGCCCTGTTCACATCCTCGACATGGTAGGATGAGGAGGGGGCGACCTTGCAGAGGTTCGGGACCTTCCGGGAGAGGTCGTCGATATCGTCCATCGTGAAATCGACCCCGGCGGATTGGGCGACGGCCAGCAGATGCAGGACCGTGTTGGTGGAGCCGCCCATGGCGATATCAAGGGCCATCGCATTCATAAAGGCGGCCCTGGAGGCTATGGAGCGCGGCAGCACCGATGCGTCCTCGTTGTCGTACCAGGCACGGGCCATGCCGACAATGAGTCTTGCCGCCTGTTCAAACAGCGTGGTCCTCGCGGCATGGGTGGCCACCACGGTGCCGTTGCCGGGCAGGGCGAGGCCCAGAGCCTCATTCAGGCAGTTCATGGAATTGGCGGTGAACATCCCGGAACAGGAGCCGCAGGTGGGGCAGGCCAGGCGCTCGATCCTGTCGATGTCGGCATCGGCGACCGATGGGTCGCCGGCCATGACCATTGCATCGATCAGGTCGTACCCTTTCTCCCCGTCACGGCCGGCCTCCATCGGCCCGCCGGAGACAAAGACGGCCGGTATGTTCAGGCGCATTGCCGCCATCAGCATGCCGGGGGTGATCTTGTCACAGTTGCTGATACAGAGTATCGCATCCACCGTATGGGCATTGCACATATACTCGACGCTGTCGGCGATCAACTCGCGTGACGGCAGGGAATAGAGCATACCCGAATGACCCATGGCGATACCGTCGTCGATGCCGATGGTGTTGAATTCGGCGGCAAAACATCCCAGGTCGGCGATCAGCTTCTTCAGGTGCTGCCCGATATCGTGCAGATGGACATGTCCCGGCACGAACTGGGTGAATGAGTTGACGATGCCGATGATCGGCTGCCCGAACTGGTCCTCGCTCATGCCGTTTGCCCGCCAGAGGCTCCGGGCACCCGCCATTTTCCGTCCTTGGGTTGTCGTTGCGCTGCGTAATGGAATGGTCATTTCTTACTCCTTGACGTCTGGAACCCACCCGATATAACGAATAATTGTGGGTATAATTAAAAATTCGCTGGAATTCCTTGTGTCTTTTGTGACAATATACTATGAAAATAAACGGTATAGCATATTTTTTCGGGAGAGGATAATGAAAAAGACGGAAATCGACTATTGGATTACGGCAATGCTTGCGTCCCACACCAATGTCTCGGATCTGAATCTGACGGTGGGCAAATCTCTGCAGGTCGAATCGGACGGGAAGCTCGTTCCGGTCCAGGTCCTGCCTCCCATTCAGGAGCTGACGCCGTTTCAGACCGAGACCTTTGCAATGAATCTGATCGGCAATAACAAACGGTTGTTGACCAACCTGGTGGAAAGCGGCTCCTGCGATCTCTCATACTCCCTTGGAGAAAAGGCCCGCTTCAGGGTAAATATCTTTACCCAGAAGGGATGTTTTTCCATCGTGCTCAGAAAGCTTGAGACCGATGTGCCGAGTATCGAGTCCATGGAGTTTCCGGACGCATTCGGCAAGATGGCGGGGGAACTCAACGGCCTCGTCCTGTTCACCGGAGCAACAGGTACCGGCAAGACGACCTCGCTTGCCGCCCTTCTGGATCGGATAAATCATATGCGCTCCGTGCATGTGGTCACCCTTGAAGACCCGATCGAATATGTCCACCATCATGACAAGGCAACCTTTAACCAGCGGGAGCTCGGCAACGATTTCAGTTCCTTCTCCACCGGCATGCGTGCCGCCCTGCGCCAGGCACCGAAGGTGATCCTGGTGGGCGAGATCCGTGACCGCGATACGATGGAGATTGCGCTGACCGCCTCGGAGACCGGTCACCTTGTCTTGTCCACCCTGCACACCATCGACGCCGGGCAGGCGATCAACCGTATGCTCGGCATGTTCGATCAGGAAGAGCAACCCCAGATCAGAAACCGCCTGGCCGATACGATCCGCTGGGTTGTGGCCCAGCGTCTGCTGCCGCGGGTCGGCGGCGGCAGGACCGCGGCGATGGAGATCCTCTGTACCAGTCTAAGGGTTAAGGACCTGATCTTGAATGGGGAAACAGAAGATAAGACCTATTATAATGTCATCCACAACGGCTCCGCCCAGGATATGCGGACCTTCGATCAACACATCCTCGATATGTACAGCCGTGGTTTTATCACCGAACAGACCGTCATGCAGTACTGCTCCCATCGGAATGAGGTCAGTCGCGGGCTTGACCGCTTGAAGGCGGAACGGGGCGAGGCGACCTCGTCGCTGTCGGGGCTGGCGATGGAGGAGGAGGAGACGAAAGACAAATACCGGAGGTAGGAAAATGGCCGGAGTTTGGAATCTGATGTGACGAATCTAACCGAACAAGAGGGAACCATGATAGTCAGCTGTCCAAGCTGTGGAAAACAGCTTAAGATTTCGAAGAAGGTTGAGGAAAATGTCAGGGGGCTTGCCGCCGGGAAAATACTCAATGTAAAATGCCCGCAATGCGCCGGAGGCATTCCGCTCACTGCCGGACCCTCATTATCTGCCGGGTCCGGTCCAAAGACGGCAGCGACAAAGAAACAGGAGAAGAAGGACTCTCGGTTTGTCGCTCCCCCCCCGCCTCCCGATATCTCCTGGCTTAAGGATGGCAGATATGAGGGAAAGGATACCATTGAAGACGTTCCGATGGCGCTGATTCTGATGAACGAGGGGCCTGACCGGGAATATGTGGTAGAGGCCTTGGAGAGTATAGGGTATAAGGCGGAATTGGTGGATTCGATCACCGATGCCGTCGAAAAGGTGCAGTTTGTCGAATATGCCTGTATCGTCCTTCATTCGCTCTATGAATCAAACGGCATCATGGCCAATGCCTTTCATAGGCAGATGTGTGCGATGAACATGGCCAAGAGGCGGTTCATCTTCTATATTTTAATCGGCAAGGAATTCAAGACATTCTACAATCTTCAAGCCCTCACCTATTCGGCCAATCTCGTGGTCAACGACAGCGAGGTCCCGAAATTCGGCATCATACTCAGGAAGGCAATTCCTGAGTATGAAGAGCTTTTCGGGCCGATCATGGAAGAATTGCGCCATCATGGCAGATGATTGCACACTGGAATGGAGCTGGTGATCGACAGGGCAGGGCATGATTAGAAAAATAGTTTGGTCGGCCGGACGGAAGATCCGAAATTTTTTATGGTCCGGGAGGAAAAGGCCCGTCGAGACGAAGGCGCTCCGTGAAGGTCTCCCTGGCGATAGCCCCGATGCCGTAACGGCAAAGACGGGGCAGGCAAGTGATGCAGCCGGGCCGGGGAAACCGGTTGCCGACCAAACGGCTCGAAAACAGGGGCGGAAACCAAGACATCGCAGGAGGAAGGAAGAACACCCCTGGGATATCGCAACATTTCAGGTGGAGCCTGCGGCGGGGAAATCCCGGTTTCATGATTTTGCTCTTCCCGATATGATCATGCATGCGGTTGCCGATCAGGGCTTTCGGTATTGCACGCCCGTCCAGGAGAAGGCCATGCCGGCAGCGCTCCGGGGAAGGGACCTCATCGGCCGGGCCAATACCGGAACGGGAAAGACGGCGGTCTTCTTGATTGCGGTGTTTACGCAACTGCTGGCAGAGGGACGTCGGGAGGGCGCAGGCGGCAGACCGCGGGCCCTGATCATCGCTCCGACCCGCGAGCTTGTGGTGCAGATTACCAAGGACGGCAGGAATCTTGCCAAGTATACCACCCTGGAGATCCATCCTGTTTTCGGCGGTGTGAACTACCGGGCCCAGATGAAGGACCTGCAGGAAAAACGCTGTGATGTGGTGGTCGCCACTCCGGGTCGACTTCTCGACTATCTCGGTAAGAATATCATTTCACTGGATGACTGCGAGATCATGGTCATCGACGAAGCGGATCGCATGCTCGATATGGGGTTCATCCCGGATGTGCGCCGGATTATCCATCGGATCCCGGAGGGAACCAGACGACAGACCATGCTTTTTTCGGCAACGGTGACCGAAGAGGTGCGTCGTCTGGCCGCCCAGTGGTGCAGGGATCCCGTTTCGATAGAGATAGAACCGGAGCAGGTCGCAGTGGAAAGCGTCGAGCAAATCGTCCATCTGGTTACCACCGCGGAAAAATACGACGTCCTCTATAATCTGGTGATGAAAAATCCCGGTCGCCGTATCCTGGTTTTCACCAATCAGAAAAATGAGGCCAGAAAACTGAATGAGCGGTTGAAACGTAATGCCATCAACTGCAACTTGTTGACCGGTGACGTCCCTCAGCAGCACCGCACCCAAAGACTGGAGGAGTTCCGCAGCGGCAGGGTCCCCGTGCTGGTGGCGACCGATGTGGCCGGGCGGGGGATTCATGTCGAAGGGATAGACTATGTCGTTAATTTCACCCTGCCCTATGAGCCGGAAGATTATGTCCATCGTATCGGCAGGACCGGCAGGGCAGGGGCTGTAGGCATCTCGATCAGTTTCGCCTGTGAAGAAGGTGCCTTTTACCTGCCGCAGATCGAAGAGTATATCGGGCGGAAATTGGAATGCACCGTTCCGGATGAGGAATTGTTGGTCCCGGCGCCGAAACAGATGGCGGGACCCGGAACGCCGAGGACGGGGGACCGGGGACGAAAGAGAAAAAAGCGGGTATAAGGCGATGTGGTGCAGGGAGCCAGGGTATGCCGAAGGTTGCAGGTGGGGGTTTTTTTCGGTTGATTGCAAGATGTCCTTGTCATTCTGTCTTTTCTCTGTTATAAAATAATATTTTACAGTGCGGAATAGTTGCTCTCCTGAAAGGGGACAACCTGCAGCGGGGAAATGCCTTTTTTTATCGGCAAAGATAAACCTTAACCATTCGGCCCCTGGCCAAAAAAGACGAGCGAATTCCATGACAGAAGAACGTAACCAATCAACCCAAGAAACCAGCGGCGAAGAACTGAGCTTTGCAGAACTTTTTGAGATGGAGGAAAATAACAAGGTCGTTGCCGTCGGTGATGTCACCACGGGCACCGTCATCGGCAGTGTCGACGATTTTTTCTTAGTCGATGTCGGTGACAAGGCCGAGAGTTATATCGCCAAAGCCGAATTCCGCCTTGAAGAGCACGCACAGATCAAGATAGGCGACACCTTTGAGGTGTTTGTGGAACGCCGTAAAGAGGAAGGGGGGCTCCTTCTGTCACGGGAAAAAGCGATTGCGATTAAGGTTTGGGAGGATATTGCCAAGATTCAGGAAGATGACAAGACCATTGAAGGCAAAATAGAGAGCAGAGTCAAAGGTGGAATGTCGGTAGATATCGGTGTGCCCGCCTTTCTGCCCTATTCCCAGATCGATCTCCGTCCGGTCAAGGATCTCGATGGATTGATCGGACAGAGCTTTGAGTTCAAGATTTTGAAATTCAACAGAAAGCGCAACAACGTCGTCATTTCGAGACGGGCAATCCTGGAAGAGGAACGCAACAAGCTGCGCGAAAAGATGCGCTCCCTGTTGGAGGAGGGACAGATCATCAAGGGTGCGATTACCAACATCACCGATTATGGCCTGTTCATCGATATGGGCGGTATGGACGGTCTCTGCCATATCACCGATCTCTCCTGGGGTCGGGTTTCTCATCCGGCCAAGCTCTATAAGGTCGGCCAGGAGCTCGAGGTCAAGGTTCTCAAATACGACAAGGAGCATGACCGTGTCTCTTTAGGTATCAAACAGCTGCGGGAAGATCCGTGGGCAACGGTCACCGAGAGATATCCCATCGGGCAAAATACCAAGGGAAAGGTCGTCTCGATCACCGATTATGGTGTTTTTGTCGAGCTGGAAGAGGGTGTTGAAGGGCTTATCCATGTTTCCGAGATGACCTGGTCGAAAAAACCGCGCCATCCTTCGAAGATGGTTTCGGTCGGTGATGAGGTGGAGATCATGGTCCTCAATATCGAGCCGGAGACCAAACGGATCTCGCTGGGCATGAAGCAGCTCCAGCCCAATCCCTGGGATCTGGTCACCGAGACCTATCCGGTCGGCTCCATCATCGAGGGCAAAATCAAAAATATTACCGACTTCGGTGTCTTTATAGGTATAGAAGAGGGGATTGACGGGCTGATCCATGTCTCCGATCTCTCCTGGACCGAGCGGATTAAACATCCGTCCGAGAAATACACAAAAGGCGAGACCATCCAGGCGGTTGTGCTGAAAATCGACAAGGAAAACGAACGCTTTTCACTGGGTATCAAGCAGCTTACGCCGGATCCGTGGCAGGCCGCCTATAATAATTATCCGTCAGGGACCGTCATTGAAGGCGTCATTACCAACGTCACCGACTTCGGCGTCTTCGTCAAGCTGGAAGAGGGGATCGAGGGTCTTGTCCATGTCTCCGAGATCAGCAAGGATAAGGTGAAGACCCCGGTCGGCATGTATAAGGTCGGTGATACCTTGAAGGCCATTGTCATCAATGTATCGGCGAAAGACAGAAAAATCGCCCTCTCCATCAAGACCCTGGAAGGTGACGGTGAAGGCGAGGCAGTGGAAAAGATGAAAAAGGTTGAAGAGAGTGCGGATAATTCGCCGTCAACCTTTGGCGACCTGCTTAAAGCGGCTGCAAGCGGGAGCCAGACGGACGAGCAGTAAGTGCTCTCGGCCGAGATCTTCTGGTAAAAACAGAAAAAGGTTGCCTTGTCCGGAACACCCGGTCAAGACAGCCTTTTTTTATACCTTTTAGCCTCTTGCCGGGTCGATAACGACCCGGCAGGACATTTAATTCAAGAGACCATGTTAAAAAAAGACCTCATTCATCAAGCAAGTTCCGAACTTTCCCTGCAGAAACGGGATGTAACCACGGCTGTTGATATCATCCTGTCAACGATGGGCAACGCATTGGCCGAAAACAGGCGTGTTGAGATCCGCGGGTTCGGCAGTTTTTCCATCAGGAAACGCAAATCCCGCTGTACCAAGAACCCGAAGACCGGCATGACCATGAACATCCCGGAGAGGAAGACGCTCCATTTTACGATGAGCAAATCGTTAAAGGAAGCCCTGATCAACGAAACAGACTGATATCCCCTTTGCCGACACGAAGAATCTCCGGTATGTCGTGGGTGAGATCGATAACCGTCGAAGGATCCGGGTAGATCGAACCGCCGTCGATCAGCGCATCGATCCTGTTGCCGAGCAACTCCTCGATCTCATACACCTCGGCAGGTGCCGGTGCATCGTCGGTCGGTATACTGGTGTTGATGATCGGATTGCCGAGTGTTGCCAGCAGGAGTTGGCAGATGGGTGAAGCGGGAACCCTGATCCCGACGGTCTTCTGTTTCGTCGCCATGATCTTCGGGACGAGTTTCGTCCCCGGCAGGACAAAGGTATAGGAGCCGGGGAGGCACTTTTTCAGAAGCCGGTAAGCGGTGTTTGAAACGTGCGCGTATTCACTGATGTTTTTTAGGTCGGAGCACATAAATGAGAAGGGTTTGTCCTTCGGGCGCCGTTTGATCTGGATAAGCCGTTTGATCGCCTTCTGGTCGAACATGTCGCAGCCGATGCCGTAGCCGGTGTCGGTCGGATAGCAGAGAATTCCCCCGTCCTTCAGGATGGAAACAACCTGCCGGATAAGGCGGACCTGGGGATTGTCGGGATTAATGAAAAATACCATAGCACATTCTCCTCTACTTTAAGTAGAGCATTGCAACGGATAAAAACTCAACCTTATACCATCTTTTCCGGGGAATTTCCAAGGACCTTTTCAAGGATGCGGCAGCACGTCCGAAAGGTTTTGAGATTTCGGGACTAAATGATATACAATAGAGAGTGGGACAGTTGGTTTTCCCTTCCCCTGCTCCCTGAACAAGGAGACTGCCATGTTACCGGAAGAAATTGAACTTGCACTCACATTTGACGACCTTCTTCTGATCCCTGCGGCCTCGGAGATCCTGCCGCATGAGGTGTCCCTGGTGACGAAGTTGACAGACACCATCTCCCTCAACGCCCCTTTGGTCAGTGCGGCGATGGATACCGTCACCGAACACCGCACCGCCATCACGATGGCCCGGGAGGGGGGGATCGGGATTATTCATAAGAACATGGGGATAGACCAGCAGGTCCTGGAAGTCGAAAAGGTCAAGAAATCGGAATCGGGGATGATTATCGATCCGATTACGGTGACCCAGAATCAGTCTGTTGCCGAGGTCCAGGAGATCATGAGCAATTATAAGATCTCCGGCCTCCCGGTCCTGCACGATGGCAAACTGGTGGGCATCGTCACCAATCGGGACCTCAGGTTTGTCTCCGATGCCGAGCTGCGGGTCTCGGATGTGATGACCAGCAAGAACCTGGTCACCGCCAAAGTCGGTATCGATCTGGAGCATTCCAAGGCCCTTCTGCATGAACATCGGATCGAGAAGCTCCTGGTCGTTGACGATGCCGGGAACCTGAAGGGGTTGATAACCATCAAGGACCTGGAGAAGATAAAAAAGTATCCGCTGGCCACCAAGGACGGCTTCGGTCGTCTGATTGTCGGCGCAGCCCTGGGCGTTGGGGCAGATATCGAGGAACACGCCCAGAAACTGGTGCGGGCCGGTGTTGACGTGGTGGTCGTCGATTCGGCACACGGGCATTCCAAGGGAGTGATCAGGGCGGTCGAGATGGTGAAAAGCGCCTTTCCCAAGCTGCCGGTCATTGCCGGAAACGTGGCGAGCTACGAGGGTGCCGAGGACCTGATCAAGGCCGGGGCCAACGCGATCAAGGTCGGGGTCGGGCCCGGTTCCATCTGCACCACCCGCATCGTTGCCGGTGTCGGGGTGCCGCAGATGACCGCCGTGAAGAACTGCGTTGCGGCCGGGGGGAAATACGGCATCCCGATCGTCGCCGACGGCGGCATCACGCATTCGGGTGATCTGGCCAAGGCCATCGGGGCCGGCGCCCATGCGATCATGATCGGCGGCCTCTTCGCCGGGACCGATGAAACGCCGGGAGAGACCTTTCTCTACCAGGGCAGGACCTACAAGGGCTATCGCGGCATGGGGTCTCTGGGGGCCATGGGCCAGGGCTCTTCCGACCGGTACTTCCAGTCGGATGTCACCAGCCTGTCGAAGCTGGTGCCGGAGGGGATCGAGGGCAAGGTTCCGTACCGCGGCTCGCTCGTCAATGTCCTGTATCAACTGCTTGGCGGGTTGCGTTCCGGGATGGGATATGTCGGGGCGGCCACCATCGAGGATCTGCGCCAGAAGGCGAAATTTGTCCGGATCTCGTCGGCGGGCCTCAGGGAATCCCATGTCCATGATGTGATCATCACCAAAGAGGCCCCCAATTACCGAATGGCTTAAACTGACTCTTCATTTGAGATGACGGTATGACTTTAGACAGGCAGAAAATTGTAATCCTCGATTTCGGTTCCCAGACGACCCAGCTTATCGCCCGGCGGATCAGGGAGCAGAAGGTCTACTGCGAAATCCATCCCTTTTCGGTCTCTTTAGCGCGGATCAACGAGCTGCAACCGACGGGTCTGATCCTCTCCGGCGGTCCCTGTTCGGTCTATGACCAGGGAGCCCCGCTTTCCGATCCCGGCATTTTCGGACTGGGACTGCCCATCCTTGGTATCTGTTACGGTGCCCAGCTGATGATCCAGCAGATGGGAGGCAGGGTCGAAAAGGCGGTGAAGCGTGAATTCGGCAAGTCGGACCTGACTATCCGGTATACCGAAGGACTGTTCGCCGGACTGGAGGCCGACGGGATCCGCTACCAGGTATGGATGAGTCATGGGGATCGGGTGGAGGTGGTGCCGTCGGGCTTCGAGGCCACGGCGGTAAGCGCCAATTCGCCCTATGCTGCGCTTCGGCATAAGGAAAAGCCCTTTGTCGCCGTGCAGTTTCACCCCGAGGTCGCCCACACCCTGATCGGCACCGATATCCTGCGCAACTTCATCTTCGGGATCTGTAACTGCCGGCCGGATTGGACCATGCACTCGTTCATCGAGTCGACGGTGGAATCGATCCGGACCAAGGTCGGAGGCGCCAAGGTGATCTGCGCACTGTCCGGCGGGGTCGATTCCTCGGTGACGGCGGCCATCGTCCATCGGGCCGTCGGCGGTCAGCTGACCTGCATCTATGTCAATAACGGTCTGATGCGGACCGGCGAGTCCGAGTCAATCCTGCGTTTCTTCCGGGAAAAGAGCAAACTCACCGTGATCGACATCGATGCCACGGAGTATTTCCTGGGTGAGCTGCAGGGCGTCCTGGATCCTGAGATCAAGCGGAAGCGGATCGGCCTGGGGTTTATCAGGATATTCGAGGATGAGGCGCATAAGCTGGGTCAGGTTGATTATCTTGCCCAGGGGACCCTCTACCCCGATGTCATTGAGTCGGTATCGTTTCGCGGCGAGGCCCCGATCAAATCGCACCATAACGTCGGCGGTCTGCCGGAGGTCATGAGACTCAGGCTGATCGAGCCGCTGCGCGAGCTGTTCAAGGATGAGGTCCGGCAGTTGGGGCTTGAACTCGGTCTGCCGGAGGAGGCAGTCTACCGGCAGCCGTTTCCCGGCCCGGGCCTGGGGATCCGGATCATGGGAGAGATCACCCGGGAGCGGCTTGCCATCCTGCGTCAGGCCGATGTCATCGTTCTTGAGGAGATGAAGAAGAGCGGCTGGTACAGGAAGGTATGGCAGTCCTTTGCCGTATTGTTGCCGATCCAGACCGTGGGCGTGATGGGCGACGGCCGGACCTATGAGAATGTGGTGGCGCTCCGGGCGGTGGATTCGCGCGACGCGATGACCGCCGACTGGTCCAGGCTCCCGTATGAGATCCTGGGCGTCATCTCCAGCCGGATCATCAACGAGGTCCGCGGGGTCAACCGGGTGGTTTATGATATATCCTCCAAGCCGCCCGCGACCATCGAATGGGAATAAGGCTGACGGCAGGCTTGAAAAAGCAGATTTTTCAAGCCTGCCTGAAGATGGTTATACTTGTAGGCGGGGCGACGGGAAGTCCGGGGGTGTTGACATCGCCGGCCAACCATAAAAGGTAGCGGAAGATGTTGAAGACAGGGATTTATGTCGATGCGGAAAATATCAGGTTAAGCGGCGGCTACGGCATGCGCTATGACGTCCTGGTCGAACTGGCGAATCTCGGGAAGTCGGTGCTGTTGCGGGCCAACTGTTATCTGGCCGAGGATCGCGCCCGGACCAAAGAGGACATTGAATACCGGCAAAAACTGTACCGCTATCATGATGTGTTGCGTCAATGCGGATTCAAGGTCATCAAGAAGTATGTCAAGCACTTCGTCGACGACGACGGCATCCTGACCACCAAGGCCAATGCAGATATGGATCTGGCCATCGACGCGCTGCTTCAGGCCAGGAACCTCGATCGTATCATCCTGCTCACCGGGGACGGGGATTTTATCCGACTTGTGCTTGCCCTGCAGAACATGGGCTGCCGGGTCGAGATTATCGCCTTCAACAACGTCAGCAACGAGTTGAAGGAGGTTGCCGACAGTTTTCTATCCGGCTTTCTGATTCCCGGGTTGTTGCCGATGCATGCAGCGCACAGCGAAAACAGGCAGCGGGGGGTATCGATCAACTACAATCCCGACCGCGGCTTCGGCTTCATGCGCTACTATACGATCAAAAAGGAAGGGCTGATTCCGGAGAGTGTCTTCTTTCATTGCTCCAAATCAAATATCGCCAATGATGCCCTGTTCCTTGATTCCACCGCTATCTTCGAATTCACTATCGTCACCAACCCGGAAAACAACCGGACGGAGGCCTCGGAGATCGGCCTCCTGGAAGAGGCCTGAACCGGGACACGACCATGAAAACGCTGCTGGCCGTTGATGTGGGCGGAACCAAGATCGAACTGGCACTCTTCGATCTGCGCGGCCGGGGGCTTGAACCGCAGCGGCGGCTGGTCGCTCAGTGTGCCGGTTCAGCCGGTTTCGAAGAGATACTCGGGGGGTATCTTCGCGATATCGGGGCAAGACCTGACGTTGCCTGTCTCGGTGTGGCAGGGGTCGTGGCCGACGGCACGGCACGCATAACCAATCTTCCCTGGCGGATGGCCGAGGCGGACCTGGCCGCAGAGTTTGGATTTGCCGGTGTCAAGTTGATCAACGATATGACCGCCCTCTGTGCCGGGCTTTCTTCTCTGGGATCCCACGATCTGCTGACACTCCAGGAAGGACAAGGGCGAAAGGACGGTACAAGGGCCGTGATCGCCCCGGGTACCGGACTTGGCGAAGGCTACCTGATCGAGACCGGGGCCGTCTTTCTGCCCACGGGTTCCGAGGGCGGCCATGCCGATTTCGCCCCGGCGGACGATCAACAACTCGAGCTTCTCCGATGGCTTGGCCGGAGGAAGAGACCGGTCAGCTATGAGATGCTCTGTTCGGGTCTCGGCATACCCACGCTCTATGCCTTTTGCCGAGAACAGGGCATCTTTGCCGAGACGGCGTCGATTAGAGAGCAGCTCCAGGCCGTCAGGGATGCGACGCCGGTGATCCTCGGCGGGGCGATCTCCGAGGCGCCCTGCCCACTCTGCCGCACGACGATTGAGCTCTTTTTGTCGATTCTGGGCAGCGAGGCGGGCAATCTGGTCTTGAAGCTCTATGCCATGGGCGGCCTCTATCTCGGTGGTGGTCTCCTGCCGCGGCTGGTCGACAGGATCCCCTTTTCAGGCCTTCTTGCGGCCTTCCGTCGTAAGGAGAAGATGACGGAGCTGATGGCGAAGGTCCCGATCAGGCTGATTCTGAAACGCGATGCGGTCCTTTGCGGGGCGGCGGCATTTGGCCGGCGGTTCTTTCTGCCCTTATGCTGACGGATATCCGGGAGGCCCATGGACAAAGCGCATCGTGACCGGGCGGCAAAAGCGGCGCTGCAGTTTGTCGAGGCCCCAACGGGGTTGGAATTGGAAGGACTCGGTGACGGGAATATCAACGATACCTATCTGGTGCGCTGCCCCGGCCGGTCTTTTGTCCTGCAGCGGATCAACCCCCATGTCTTTCCCCGGCCCGAACTGGTGGTTGCCAATTTCCAGGCCGTGACCGCGCACCTTGCCGGCAGGACCCCGGAAGGCTGTCCCCAATGGCGGGAGATCCACCTGATCCCGACAATCGCCGGCGAGTCCTCTTTCCGGGAGGCGTCCGGAGATCTCTGGCGTGCCCAGACCTATCTTGACGGGACCACGACCTTCTCCATCATCGATTCCCCGGAACGCGCCCGGCAGGTGGGCCTGGCCGTCGGCTGTTTCCACCGGCTGCTTGCCGATCTGTCTCCCGGCGCCCTGTATGAGACGCTGCCCGGCTTTCATGTCCTTGCCGTTTATCTCGATCATTTCGATCGTATCAAAGAAAAGAGGCAGGTCCGAAGGTCCGTCGAACTGAAGCACTGTCTCGGGATGGTCGCCAGGTATCGCGGCAGGATGGATCGGCTCCGACGTGCCCAGGAGAAGGGGCTGCTCGTTCCCCATATCATCCACGGGGACCCGAAAGCGGCCAATGTCCTCTTCGACCGGGAAACGGGGCAGGCTCTCTGTCTGATCGATCTGGATACGGTCCGTCCCGGGATTCTCCACTACGATATCGGCGACTGTCTCCGCTCCTGCTGCAACCCGGCGGGAGAAAAGGGCACTGATGCGGTCCGTTTCGATGCCGATCTGGCCCGGGAGATCCTGGCCGGGTACTTCACCGGGGCGGGTCCGCTGATCAGCCCCAGGGACAAGGAATATGTTCATGAGGCCGTTTGCCTGTTGAGCTTTGAGCTCGGTCTTCGTCTTCTGACCGACTTTCTGGGTGGCAACCGGTATTTCAGGATCGAAGACCCGGAGGATAATCTTCGGCGTTCTCTGCGCCAGTTCTCTCTTCTGGCCCTGCTGATCGATCGGGGCGATATCTTCAGGTCGCTGTAGAGAGCCGGGCCGGGAAGAGGCGGTTTCCGGGAATAGCCCTGTTCAAGCCTCTGCTCCGATGCTATACTTCTGGTGAGAAGAGCGGGTGGTATTTTTGTGAGGCCGACAATATGAAAAATTTCCGATAGAGGCAGGGCATGGAGTTCGGGTTAAATGAAGAGCAGCGGCTGTTTCGGCAGACCCTGCGCGAGTTTTGTAAGCGTGAGATTGCCCCCCTGGCCCGGCAGATCGATGGCGAACAGGGCGGCATCCCGGAGCAGCTGTTGGAAAAGATGGCCGAAATCGGCATCTTCGGAATCACCGTCCCTGAAAAATACGGCGGTTCGGCCCCTGCCGGCGAAGAGATGATCTACGCGAGCCTTGCGGTCCATGAGCTGGCCCGGGCCGATATGAGCATGTCCCTGCCGGTGTATGTCCTGCTCTGCCTGGGATGGGGAAGCCTGATCGTCAAGCACGGGACCGACCGGCTGAAGGAGGAGATCCTGTCCAAGGTGGTGACCGGCAAATATTTCCTGGGGATTGCGACGACCGAGCCGGCCGGAGGTTCCGACGTGGCCAATGTCAGGACCCGGGGAGTAATAAAGGGGGACAGGATCGTCATCAACGGCGAGAAGATCTTTATCAGCGGGGTCCGGGAGGCCTTCGAGCAGCGCGAGGGCGGACATATCACCCTGGTCCGCACCGATCCCAAGGCGGGGCATAAAGGATTGACGATGGTCTATATCCCGGCGCGCCTGCCGGGTGCCGGCTACACGGTCCTGGAGGAGATAGGCCGGCGCGGGCTCTCCAACGGGACCATGGACTACAGGGACGTGGAGGTGCCTCTGTACCATGTCCTCGGGCAGGTGAACAGGGGCTTCTATCTCAATATGGAAGGCTTCAATCTCGCCCGGATTCTGGTCTCTTCGGCCTGTGTCGGAATGACCGAGAGGGCCCTTGAGATTTCCCGCGATTATGTCAAGGAGCGGGTGTTGTTCGGCCGGCCGCTTGCCAAGTTCGAAGGGATCTCCTTTGAGCTGGCGGAAGATCACGCCCGCCTGGAACAGTTGCGGATTTACCTGCGCTATACCGCCTGGTGTGCCGATAGGATCTATCGGGAAAAGGGTGTCATGTCCCACCGCGAACTGAGCCGGTTGGTCTCGATCTGCAAGATGACCGCACCGAAACTGGCCGTTGAGATCGTGCAGCACTGCATGACCCACCTGGGAGCGTCGAGCTATGTCAAGGAGTGCCCGTTGGGCTCCGCCCTGCAGGGGGCGATGTCCTATCTGGTCGGGGCTGAAGGCGGCTTCCATATCCAGAAGCTGATCATTGCCCGTGAGTTCATCGGCGAGGAGGCGGTGCCGTACAGATAATCGGGCCCGATAAATAAAGACTCCCGTTGCCTTAGACGACTCCGATACATACAGTAGCTGCATGCAATCCTTATCCACCGAGTCGGTCTTACGGCACAGGCCGTTCGTGTTTTTTCTCTATGCCCGCATGGCCACCTTCATGGCCTTTCAGATGCTGGGTGTTGCCGTCGGTTGGCAGATCTATGCGCTCACCGGCAGTGCGATGTATCTTGGCTTTGTCGGTCTTGCGCAGTTTCTGCCGATGTTTCTGCTGACACTGGTTGTCGGTCAGGTCGCCGACCGTTATGATCGTCGCGGCGTTGCCCGGATCTGCCAGATAATCGAGGGCCTCTCCGCCGGGGTCCTGGCATGGGCCAGCTTTGCCGGCTGGCAGAGCAAAGGCAGTATTCTTGCCCTGATCTTCTTTGTCGGTGCCGCACGGGCCTTCGAGGGACCCACCATGCAGGCGTTTCTTCCGCGGCTGGTTCCGGTCGAGGTCTTTCCCCGCGCTGCGGCCTGGTCCTCTTCGGCAATGCAGACGGCAACCATCGTCGGCCCGGCCCTCGGCGGATTTCTCTATGCAGCCGGGCCGACCGCCGTCTACTCCGTCTCGGGGCTCCTTTACCTGACGGCCGCCGTCTTTGTCAGCCTGATAAAGATCAGGCACACGCCCGTGATGCACGAACCGGTCAGCTTCCGGTCGGTGTTTGCCGGGATCGCCTATATCCGCAGCCGAAAGGTGATCCTGGGCGCCATATCCCTCGATCTCTTTGCCGTGCTGCTCGGCGGGGCAACAGCGCTGCTGCCGGTCTATGCCCGGGACATCCTGAAAACCGGTCCCTGGGGGCTCGGCCTTCTGCGCTCGGCACCGGCCGTCGGTGCGCTGGTCATGTCGGTCTGCCTGGCCCGGTGGCCCCTGCGTCACCATGTCGGCAGGACCATGTTTCGATCGGTGGCGGTCTTCGGCGCGGCCACCGTGGTCTTCGCCGTGTCGACATCCTTCGCCCTTTCCCTTGCCACCCTGGCAGTGCTGGGGGCATCCGATGTCATCAGCGTCGTCATTCGCCATTCCCTGGTGCAGATCAGGACCCCCGATGAGATGCGGGGGAGGGTCAGTGCCGTCAATTCCCTGTTTATCGGCACCTCGAACCAGCTGGGCGAATTCGAATCGGGCGTGACCGCCGCTCTCTTCGGCACCGTCCCGGCGGTTCTGATCGGCGGCATCGGCACCCTCATGGTGGTTATCCTGTGGGCGCGTTTTTTCCCCCAGCTCGCCCGGGTCGATACCCTCGATCAGTAAAGGGGACGCTTTGACATTCCGGCGCTCGTTACTACATTGTAGGAATAAAACGGAACACTCCGGCAGCCGGGGAAGCTGTCCCGGCGGTGGAGTGACCGGGAAGAGATGAAAGAGAGGGAGGCCGTGCCGGTTGCCCGGCTTTTTTCTCTGTTTGTCGAATGAAAGGAGGCATGTTATGGCTCAATTGATAGCAAAAAACAAGATTCTTGACGTGGACGACGACGGGTTTCTGAACAGAGCGGACGACTGGGACGAGGAGGTCGCGGCAGTGCTGGCTCGGCAGGAGGGGATACCTGAGTTGACCAAGTCGAAACTGGACATCCTGGTTTTTCTCAGGGAATACCATCGGAAATTTGCGTCCTTTCCGATTCTTAAATATGTCTGTACCAAGGTTCATGCCTCATCGCGGCAGTGTGTCACCGATGAATTTGTCGATCCGATGAAGGCATGGAAGATCGCCGGTCTGCCCAAACCGCCCCAGGTCTTTTTCACCAGCTTCGACGGCGAACATTTCTTTGCCAATCCCTTCTATTGATACGATAAAAGGCAGTTAGGGTTTTCCTTTTCAGGTTCACCCTGTTCCAGGTCGGAGAGATCGTTCCAAAAAGCGGTCTCTCCGTTCTTTCTCCTTTTGTGATGGCCTGTATTTCCGGTAGGGCTGCTTTCAAGGTGTCGTGAAAAATTATGAGCTTCATTCAAGATCGGGGCCGGTGAATAATTCCCCCAGACAGATTGGTTATGCCGGAACAGGTACCTCCCGGGGGGCAGTAAAATGACTTTCTCTCAACGGGGTTTGGGGTACATATGGCTTTTCGGTTGACCGGCACCGAGCAATTATTTATTCTCAAATGTCGTGGAGGGTCTTTTCTGAGAAGCTGTTTTCGCAGCCCAACAAAAAAAGGAGGACGTGATGCGTGCATTTTCGGTGGTATGTGGTCTCATGATGATTCTGGCGTTTTGCCTGCCTCAGCAGGTCCTGGCAGGAAAGTATAAAGACGAATACAAGATGAGTGTCGTCGTCGGCCCGAAGTTTCCCTGGGGTGAGGGAGCGACAAAGTTTGCCGACCTTGTCCGTGAGCGGACCCATGGCCGCATCAATATCAAGGTCTATACCTCCTCTTCTCTGATGGCAGGGAAACAGACCAACGAATTTCTGATCCACCGGGAAGGTGTTGCCGACTTCTGCTTTGCCTCGACGATCAACTGGTCGACCAGCATCAAGGCCTTGAATCTCTTCAACCTGCCGTTTTTCTTCCCTGATTATGCGGCACTCGATGCCGTCACCCACGGGGCGGCAGGGAAGACGATCGAAAAGGATCTGCGAAAAAAAGGGGTGACGGTGCTTGCCTGGGGCGAAAACGGCTTCCGGGAAATCACCAATTCGGTACGTCCGATCGTCAAACCGGCGGATCTGGAAGGGCTGAAGATCCGGGTTGTCGGGACGCCGATCTTCATCGATATCATGAAGTCCCTGGGGGCCAACCCGGTCAATATGAACTGGGGCGATGCCCAGGTCGCCTTCCAGCAGAGGGTGGTGGACGGTCAGGAAAATCCGGTGGTGGCCATTGAGATTCCGTTGAAGATCTGGCAGTTCCATAAATATATCACCATCTGGCACTATGTCATCGATCCGCTGATGCTGACCGTCAATAACAAGGTCATGGCCAGTTTCACCCCGGCGGACCGGAAGATCATCAAAGAGGCGGCCGTGGAGGCGGCAGCCGGGCAGATCAAGGTCGTGCGCAAGGGCCTGATCCCGCCCGACCTGAGTGCCCTTGACACCTTGAAGGCAAACGGCATGGAGGTGACCGTTCTCGATCAGTCCCAGCGGGATGCCTTCAAGAAGAAGACCAAAGCGGTGTACGACAAGTGGGTCCCGGTCATCGGCGCCGGTCTGGTCAAAGAGGCGGAAGCCGCCATTGCCAAAGCGAAATAAGGATAACCGTGGCCAAATTACGCTGGATCGCCGAGCACCTCGAGGAGGTGCTCGGTGCAACGCTGCTGGCGGCCATGTCCTGCCTGGCCTTTGCCAATGTGGTGTCACGCTATATCCTGCATCTGTCGTTGGCCTTCACCGAAGAGCTGGAGGTCAACGGCTTGGTCTGGCTGACATTGTTCGGCACGGCCGCCGCCTTCCGGCGCGGACGGCATCTGCGGTTGCTGGTTTTACAGGAGCGGATGCCGCAGAAGGTCCGCCGGCTGTTGAATCTTGTCCTCTCCCTGCTTGCTGTCGGTCTGTTTGCAAGTCTTGGGGTCCTGGGTTACCGACAGCTTTGTGATGAGCGTTTTCTTGAGATCACCTCTGAATCATTGAATTTTCCCCAGTGGGTATACACGCTCTGCATCCCGGTGGGTTGCGGACTGATCGTCTTTCGCATCATCCAGGCGACCATCAGGGATATAATGAGGAAGAGGTGATGGGCGTCCTGCTCTTTGTCGGTTTTTTGTCCCTGCTCTTCCTGGGGGCCCCCATCGCCGTCGCCATCGGTATACCGGCCTTCCTGGTGATCTGGCTGGGGCAGCTGGGGACCCCCGTTATCTCCCCTAATTTTTTTGCCGGTATCGCCAATTTCCCGTTGCTGGCGATACCGCTCTTCATCCTGGCCGGTTTTATCCTCGAGCGCTGCGGGATCTCGCAGCGGATCGTCCATTTTGCCAATGTCCTGGTGGGAAGACGTCGCGGCGGTCTGGCCATCGTGGCCATCGGGGTCTGCGTCTTCTTCGGCGGTGTCTCCGGCTCCGGGCCGGCCGATGCCGCAGCCATCGGTGCAATCCTGATTCCGGCCATGTGCGCCCAGGGCTACGGCCGGGGCTACAGCGCCGCTTTGATCGCCGCTGCCGGTTCCACGGCCATCATCGTCCCGCCCAGCATTGCGTTGATCATCTACGGCGCGATCACCAACACCTCCGTCCCGGCCCTCTTTGCCGCAGGGGCCATCCCGGGCTTTCTGGCCGGCCTGTCGCTGTTGATTCCGGCGATCTGGATGGCCCGGAAGAAGGGGTTCGGCAGTAATCGGCAAGCAGAGTCTGAGCAGGATGGGCTCTGGCCGGCCTTTAAAAGGGCGTTCTGGGGGCTGATGGCGCCGATCATCATCCTCGGCGGTCTGTACGGAGGCGTCTTTACGCCGACGGAAGCGGCAGTGATCGCCGTCTTTTACTCTCTCTTGCTCGGCCTGGTGGTCTACCGCTCACTGACCCTGAAGAGCATCTACCACATCCTGGTGGATGCCGGGGAGGCCTCGGCCATCGTCATGCTCATCGTGGCCTTCGCCGGGCTCTTCTCCTGGGCCGGCGCCACCGTCGGTATATTGGACAGGCTGGCCGGAGCCTTAATCGGGCTGAGCAGTAACCAATGGGTGGCGATGCTGGTCCTGAATAGCATAATCTTCATCGCCGGCATGCTGATCGATGCGGTCAGTATCTTCTATATCTTTCTGCCGATCTTTATGCCGATTATCCAGCATTACGGTTGGAACCCGGTCTGGTTCGGGGTGATCATGACCATGAATCTGGCCGTGGGCCAGTTTACACCTCCGGTGGCGGTGAACCTCTATGTGACCACGCACCTGGCCGGCATCGGATTGGAAAGGACCTTTAAGGCCGTCTGGCCGATGGTTCTGGCCATGCTTACAGCCCTGGTGATCGTTATCGCCCTGCCGTCTCTTTCTCTCTGGATTCCCCGTCTTTTCGGCCTCTGATGATCCTCTTGTCGCACGTTGCCCTGAAGATCGCGCTGTCGGCCGGTATGGTTATCGTGATAACTCTGACGGCTGAACGGGTCAGCACCCGGCTGGCCGGGGTGATGGTCGGTTTTCCACTCGGCGCCGGCCTGATGCTCTTTTTCCTGGGTGTCGAACAGGGGCCGGCCTTTGCCGCCCAGAGCGCCCTCTGGAGCATACAGGGCATTCTGGCGGCTCTCGGGTTCTGCTGGTGGTATCGTAGGGGCGCGGCCTGGTTTCCCTCCAGGACCAAGGCAGCGCTCTGTTGCAGCTGCATCGTGGGTTTGTCCGGCTATGTCGTTACATCGGCGGTCATCAGGCTGGTGATGCCGGAGCATGCGGCGGTCCGTACCGTGCTGGTCGTTCTGCTGCTCTTTGTCCCGGCCATCGCCTTCAGAAGAGCCTCGCTGCGGAGGATCAAGGAGAAGGTGACCGTCTCCTGGGCGATGCTCGCAGTGCGTGCCGGTTTTGCCGCCCTGGTCATCCTGAGCGTCACCAGTCTTGCCGCCGCGGTGGGACCCGTTTGGTCGGGGTTGCTGGCGACCTTTCCGACCATTATCCTGCCGTCGGTGATGATCCTTCATTTTCATTACGGCGGCGAAAGCGTCCCGGCGTTTTTTCGGGATACCCCGCTGGCGATGATTGCAATCATCGTCTTTTCCCTCTTTGTCCATTGGACCTTTCCACTGCTGGGCGTCATCGGCGGAACGCTGTTGTCCTATGCCGCGTCTCTTGTCTATCTTATGGTCTATGAATTGAAACTGCGGGATGTGATCGATCGTATTCTTGGTCCGTAAGCGATAAGACTGCCGGTCCGGAAATCGGGTGGTGCGGCATACTTTCTCTTTTTCTTCGCCATCGGATCAGGTATCGTACCAGGTACCGACCTCTGGTGACCGGCGGCGCTATCCTCGGGTGGAGAATGGGGATGGCTGCCGGTTTAACAACTCGATATCAACGAAAGAGAGGACAGAAATGAATTATGAACATATCGCAGTACAGATCGGTGACGATCATGTTGCCGAAATACTTCTGAATCGTCCAACAAAGCTGAATACATTCACCATCCCGTTGGCCCGGGAACTCAATCAGGCCCTCATCGAGGCGGACTCGAACTCCGAGGTCAGGGTAGTGATCATCAAAGGAGCGGGCAAGGCCTTTTGTGCCGGCATCGATGTCAGCTTTATTCCCAACAAGAGCACGATGGAGTATCGGGACTGGATCGAATGCATGGAGGCCCCGCTGGTCACCATCAGCCGGATCAGCAAACCCGTCATTGCCCAGGTCCAAGGCGTTGCCGCAGCCAACGGCGCCGGGCTTGTGGCAGCGGCGGATCTGGCCGTTGCCTCTGAAAACGCGCGGATGGGGCTGACCGCCATCAACGTCGGACTCAACTGTATCGGACCGGTGGTTCCCGTTGTCCGGTCCGTCGGCAGAAAAAAGGCCCTCGAACTCCTCTTTTACGGAGACCTGATCCCGGCAGCGGAGGCACTGCGAATAGGGCTTGTCAACCGGGTTGTTCCCGAGGCTGAACTCGATCGGACGACCCGTGAGTGGGCCGCAACGCTGGCACAAAAGAGTCCCGTGGCCCTGCAGATTGCCAAAAAAGCCTTTTATTCGGCTGCTGATCTCGATTACGGCAAGGCCTTCGAGTATATGAATGAGGCCTTTGCCCGCCTGTGTTCCACCCAGGATGCCCAGGAGGGGATCGCGGCGTTTATGGAAAAGCGAACCCCTGTCTGGAAACTGAAATAAAGGCCCTCACGCCCTGTTCTTCATTGCCGCCGACACCTTGGCCGGGGTCATCGGCAGAGAACGCATCCGGACGCCGGAGGCGGCAAACAGGGCGTTGGCCACCGCCGGGGCAATCGGCGGGACTCCGGGTTCTCCCATCCCGCCCGGGGAGGCGGTGCTGGGCATGATATGCACCTCTATCTGCGGGCTTTCGTTCATGCGCAGGAGGGGGTAGGTATCGAAATTTCCCTGCTCGACCCGGCCCCCCTTGATCGTGATGGCCCCGTGGATAGCGGCAGTCAGACCAAAGATGATCGCCGATTCTATCTGGGCAGCGACGGTATCGGGATTGACGAGGCGACCGCAATCGACGGCACAGACAACACGGTGCACCCGTATCTTTCCGGAGGCAGTCACCGAGACCTCGGCCACCTGGGCGACATAGCTGCCGAAGGAGGAGTGAACCGCAAAGCCGTGGCCATGCCCGGCAGGCAGGGGGCCTCCCCAACCGGCCTTTTGCACGGCCGTCTCCAGCACGCCGAGATGCCGGGGATGACCGGCAAGGAGCGTGCGCCTGAGCGCTATCGGGTCTTGGCCTGCGGCATGGGCGACCTCGTCGAGAAAGCTTTCGACAACAAAAGCGGTATGGGAGTGGCCCACCGATCGCCACCACTGCACCGTGACCGGCAGCCTGGGGCTGTGCAGGTCGACCAGGATGTTGGGGAAGGCGTAGGGTGTGTCGGCGGCCCCTTCCACCGAGGTCCTGTCGATTGCCGACGGGTCCTTGCTCGCAAAGGCCGTTCCGGCCATGATCGACTGACCGACGATGGTGTGCCTCCATCCCAGAATCGATCCCCGGGTATCGAGGCCGGCTGTGATCCGTTCATAATAGAAGGGACGGTAATACCCGGCGCGCATATCGTCTTCGCGGGTCCTTATGACCTTGACCGGTCTGCCGATCGCCTTGGCTACCTGTACCGCCTCGACCACGAAATCGGAGGCGGGGTTGCCCCGGCGGCCGAAGCCTCCGCCCAGAAAGGTTGTATGAATTCGCACCTTCTCCGGCGGCAGGCCGCAGACTTGGGCCGCGGCGTTGCGGTCCCCGGTCTGCATCTGCGTGCCGGTATAGATATCGCAGCCGTCGGGCCGCAGGTCGACGCAACAGTTGAGCGGCTCCATCGGGGCATGGGCAAGAAAGGGGACCTCATATTCGGCGGCAATGATCCGCGCCGAGCCTGCCAAGGCAGTCTGGATGTCCCCTTCCCGCCGGGCGACGGCACCCGGTGTGGCTGCCAGCTCGGCGAAGCGGCCCCGTATCTCCTCGGTGGAAAGCGCGGCGGCGGAACCCTCATCCCAGTCAACCTGCAACGCGTTGCTGCCGGTAAGGGCCGGCCAGAAACCGTCGGCGACCACCGCCACTCCCGACGGTACCGCCACAACCTCCTTCACTCCGGGAACGGATTTGGCCTTTGTATCGTTGTACTTTTTCAGGGTGGCACCGAAGACGGGCGGCCGGACGATGACGGCCGTCAAGAGGCCCGGAAGCCGGACATCGATGCCGAAGACGGCGGTGCCGTTCAGCTTGGCCGGGCTGTCAAGCCGGTGGACGGGGTGGCCGATCAGGGCATAGCGGGACGGGTCCTTGAGCTGCACCTTTCCGGGAACCGGTAATTTTGCCGCCCTGGCCGCCAGCTTGCCGTAATCGAGTTTCCTGCCGTCGGGATGGATGACCTTGCTCTTTTCGGTCCGGCAGGCAGCGGGGGCGATCTTCCATGTCTTGGCCGCAGCCGTAATCAGCATCGCCCTCGCCGTGGCTCCGGCCAGGGCCTGCCGATGCCATTCGGTGCGGATGCTGGTGCTGCCGCCGGTCACCTGGCCGCCGAACTCGGTATGGTTATAGGCCGGATCAACCGGGGCCGCCTCCACCCGCACCCTCCGCCAGTCGCAGTCGAGCTCTTCGGCGATGATCATCGGCAGCGAGGTGTAGACGCCCTGACCCATCTCCGATTTGTTGTCGATAACGGTTATTGATCCGTCCCTGCCGATACGCAGGAAGGCATTCGGTGCAAAGGGCGCGACGGAGTCAGCAGCTTCACTCGATCCGGGAGCCGGGAGGTAATAGGCCAGGACCAGGCCACCGCCCATGGCGATGCCGGTCCGTAAGATGTCGCGGCGATTCAGTTTGACGATACCGTTCATTTGCCACCTCCTTTTCCGTCGGCTGCAGCGTTTTTGATGGCCTTGCGGATACGCGGGTAGGTGCCGCAGCGGCAGAGATTGCCGCTCATGGCGGCATCGATCTCGGTATCGGTCGGTTGCGGCTTGTCGTGCAGCAGGGCCGCCGCCGTGATGATCTGACCGGGTTGGCAATAGCCGCACTGGGAGACTTCCTCGTCCAGCCAGGCCCGTTTGACGGGGTGGTTTTCAGGCAGTCCTTCGATGGTGACGATCGTTTTTCCCTTCACCTCCTCCACGGAGGTGACGCAGGAGCGGATCGGTTCCCCTTCGACCGAGACGGTACAGGCGCCGCAGAGCCCTTCTCCACAGCCGAACTTGGTGCCGGTCAGCTTCAGTTCGTCACGCAGCACCCAGAGCAGAGGGGTGTCGGGTTGTGCTGCGACCTTGTTCTCTTTTCCGTTTATGGTTAATGTGATCATCGTTCCCTCCTTTTGTGAAGATGCGGGTTCCACATCTTACGGATAGGTTTCGATCGGGCACAGACGGGGGCCGTGCGCATGTGCGGGGCAGGTAATTTCGGGATATCTGCCGACAGGATCGGAGTCGGGACTCCATGTAAGGACAAGGGTAGCAAAAGACGGGCGGGAAAAGCAAGGATAATAATGCAGTGTGGTCCGCCGGCCCTTGGTCCGTCGCAATGAAAAAAAGCAACCACACCCGTCGTCCTGCTGCCGCCGCGCAGCCGCCGGCAGACGGCTTAACAGCCTAATGGCGGCATCAACAGGATGCCGACAAAATTTGCAGGTTTGGGTACGCCTCCCGGCAGAGCAGGCGACGGTCGACCAGGCGAAGAAACCAGCCGGGAGGAAGTGCCAGCGAGGCCTTCCGTGATGAAAAAAGCAGGCATTCTGATCCCATTTACAGTCCTGGTAACGGGCTTGCCGTTGCTGGGTGTTTATCTGTCAGGCCGGTCGGCGGCACAGGTCGTCTCCTTTCCGCCCTTGACCCGGCCGGCGGGCCACGCGCCTTTTTCCTGGCCGATCTTTTCGGGGTACCTGCTCCTGGCCCTTGGTCTTCTGTCGGTCATCGGGCTGGCTGCCCGCGAAGAGGGCCCCAGGGGCGAGACCGAGGCCGTCCCGGCCGGCAGGCACCTGCCCTGGTGGGGTTGGCCGGCTCTGGCGGCCTTGATGGTCAGCTGGTTTCTTGCCTGGACGCGCATGCCCTGGTTTGTCTCCTTGCAAGCCGATACCTTCATTCCGCTGTGGCTTTCCGCTATCGTGTTCGCCAACGCCCTCTGCTTTCGTCAGACGGGCAGCTGTCCCCTGGTGGATCGGCCGCGGTTCCTTGCTGCCTTGTTTCCTGTCAGCGCCGCTTTCTGGTGGTATTTTGAGTACCTGAACCAGTTTGTCCATAACTGGTACTATACCGGGGTCGATTACGGGGCCATAGCCTACAGTCTGCATGCCACCATCTCCTTTGCCACCGTACTGCCGGCGGTCTATACCATCCGGGAGTGGGTCTTTACTGCACGGTGGTTTCGTCGGCGTTTTTACGGCCTGCCCTCGTTGAGGACATCCGCTGCGGGACCGGCTGCCGGGGCGGTCTTTTTACTTGCCTGCCTGGCGATGATCGGGATAAGCCTCAGGCCCGATGCGCTGTTTGCCATGCTGTGGATCGCACCTCTGGTCCTGTTGACTTCGCTGCAATCACTGACGGGGCAAGAGACCCTGTTCAGCACGATGAGCAAGGGCGACTGGCGCCCCGCGGTATCTGCCGCCCTTGCGGCGATGATCTGCGGTTTTTTCTGGGAGATGTGGAATTATTACAGCCTGGCCAAGTGGATGTACAGTATTCCCTACGTCTCCCGGTTTGCGGTCTTCGAGATGCCGGTCCTGGGGTATATGGGGTATCTGCCGTTCGGCCTCGAGTGTATCGCCGTTGCCGAGCTGTTTGACGGCAGGGCTCCGATTTTCGGGCAGGATGCCGATCCGTCGGGTTGACGGTGCTTTCCTGAAGGTCTCGTTGCCATGTCGGCCGTCATCTGACCCGGCAGGTCAGAAATCGATAACAAAGCTGTAGACCCCCTCTTCAACCTGGTGGGTCACCTTATGTCCAGAATGGTTGAAGATCGTGCGCATGCGCTGGTTGTCGCGGAGCACCTCGGCGGTGAATCCGGCGATCCCGTTGCGTTTGGCGATGGTGGCCAGCAGTTTGAAGACATGTGAGCCGATGCCCCTGTTCTGCCACTCGTCGCGAATGACGAAGGCCACCTCGGCCCTGTTGGTGTGTTCGTCGAGATAATACCGGCCGACGCAGATGATATCCTCGCCGTGGGCCTCGGGGACCGTGCCGACGATGGCCACATCCTTTCTGTGGTCGATATAGACGAAATTCTGGATCTGCTGGTGGGTGAACTTGCTCTGCTGACTCATGAACCGGTAGTAGATGGTCTCCCGGGAGAGATCGTAGATCAGGTCGCGCATGCTCGGCTCATCGGTCGGCAGGATGGAACGGAAATTGATCTGGCTGCCGTCGTCAAGCAGCAGGGTACTCTTCATGGACTCTTCGCCGGGCAGCAGGAGCTTGTCGCCGATTCCGGCCATGTCCGGCCGGATGTAGTGGGCGGTGACGGCCTCTTGGCAGAGCTGTTCACGAAATTTCGGGTGGGCGATGGAGATCAGGGCCATGACCCGTTCCTGGATGGACTTCCCATACAGATAGGCGATGCCGTATTCGGTGACCACGAAGTGGACCGTCCCGCGGGTCAGCGTCACGCCTGTCCCGGGGCTCAAGGCGCTGACAATCCGGCTCTTGCCGAGGTCGATATCGGCGGCCGGGATCACGACAATGGTCTTGCCGTCTTTCGCCCGGGCGGCCCCGCGGTTGAAGTCGACCATGCCGCCGATCCCCGAGTAGAACTTCCCCTGGTAGGAATCCGTGCCGACCTGGCCGGTGAGGTCGATCTCCATGGCCATGTTGATCGCGATCATCCTGGTCTGTCGGCTGATCATGATCGAATCGTTGACATATTCGGTCGGACGGAAACAAAACAGCGGGTTGTCGTCGACTAGGTCGTACAACCTGCGGGTTCCCATGCAGAAGCTGACGACGATCCTGCCGGGATCAAAACTCTTGCGGGAGCCGGTAACGGCCCCGGACTCGATCAGTTCGATGATGGAATCGGTGATGACCTCGCTGTGGATTCCGAGGTTCTTTTTGTTCTGCAAAAAACCGATGGCGGCGTGGGGGATGCGCCCGTACCCGGGCATCCGGCCCAGACCGAACTGGATGGTGGCGCCGTCGGGAATCAGAGAGGCCACGTTGCGGCCGATGGCCTGGCTGACCTCGTTCAGCGGCTCGTCTTCTTTTTCGATAAGCGGCACATCCGCCGGGACCAGGATGTCGATATCAAAGATATCGATACAGCTGTCGCCAAGGGTCCAGGGCATCTGCGGATTGACCTGGGCAATGATCAGGGAGGCGTTTTCGGTGGCGCTCTTGACGATATCCACGGAGATCCCGAGGCTGACCCTGCCGGTCTTGTCGGGCTGGGTCACCTGGATCAGGGCGACATCGAGCGGCAATCTCCCGGTATTGAACAGATGCGGGATGTTGGAGAGCAGGGTGGGGGTATAGCTGCCGAGCCCCTCCTGGATCATTTCCCGGACATTCTGACCGATAAAGAAAGAGTTGACCGTGAAGCTGTCGGCGAATTTCTTCCGGGCGTAGGCGGCATCACCCTTGGTGAAGAGCTGGATGATCTCCACGTCGGCGAGCTCTCCCGCCCGTTCGGTCAGCGCCCCGACCAGCTCGGTCGGCTCGCCGCAGCCGGTACCGATAAAGACCCTTTGACCCGACCGAATCTGGCGTACGGCCTTTTTCGGGGTGCTGATCATATCCTTATACTGTTCCTGCCAGTTTGTATCGAACTCCATGTTCTTTCCTTCGTACCTTTTTTTCGGGATGCAGCCGGTGGTCAAAACACAATCGGACTACAGGACGGGCTTTTCGTTGATGGGGGCGAGGGTGATCCTGGCGTCGGCCACGACCGGGTCGGTCCCCATCTCGCCGACGATATACGGATTAATGTCCAGCTCCATGATCTGGGGGAAATCGGTGGTCAGCTGGCTGATACGCTGCAGTCCTCCGGCGATCGCCGTGATATCGACGCCCCGTTGCCCCCGTTTGCCTTCCAGGATGCCGTAGGAACGAGTTGATTTTAGCATCTGGACGGCTTCGTCCTGGGTGATCGGCGCCAGATGGAAGGTGACGTCCTTCATGACCTCGACGAAGATACCGCCCAGTCCGAACATCAGCATCGGTCCGAATTGCGGGTCTCTGCTCATGCCGATGATCACCTCAAGCCCGGGATCAGACATTTTTTCCACATATATTCCAGTGATACGGGCATTGGGGACCCGCTGGCTAATGCGCATCATCATCAGATCATAGCCGTCCCTGACCTGCTGGACACTGGCCAGATTGAGTTTGACGCCGCCCATGTCGGATTTGTGGATGATATCGGGGGAGACGATCTTCATGGCTACCGGGAAACCGATCCGGCGTGAGAATTCCACCGCCTCGTCGGCCGAGGTCACCAGTTGCCCGGGGAGGACATTGAAGCCGTAGGCGTCGAGGACCTTTTTCGCCTTGACCTCGTTGAGCTGCAGTATCTTATTGCGCTGGCTGCGGGTGATGATTCGAACTGCGCGCCGGCGATTGACCCGGAACCGGGTAACGATACGGGGGGGGCGTCTGAGCCAGGTGGCATACTCGTACATCACCTTCAAAGTCGCAACGGCCCGCTCGGGAGATTCATAATCCGGTAACCCGGCCGCCGCCAGCTCCTGCCTGCCGGGGAGGACCTCCTTGCCTCCCATGAAGGAGGCCAGCACCGGTTTGCTGCCGTTGATCTGGTGGGCGATCGCCCGGGCTGCCTCTGTCGGATTGGTCATGGCCTGGGGTGTCAGGATGACGATGATGGCATCGACTGCGGCATCGTCCTGCGCGGCCTTGAGCGCCTCGGCATACCGCTCGGGCGGGGCATCTCCCAGGACATCGACCGGATTGCCGATGCTTGCCGCTTCGGGGAGTTTATCCCGTAAGGCGGCGGCTGTGTTGGTATCGAGTTCGGCAACCGTCATCCCCGCGTGCTCGACGGCATCCGCCGCCATGGTTCCGGGACCGCCTGCATTGGTGATAATCAGCACCCGATCGCCTTTGGGCAGCGGTTGCATGGAGAGTGCCGTTGCGTAATCGAACAGGGCCTCGAAGGTATCGGCCCTGATTATGCCCGAACGTTTAAAGGCGGCACCATAGGCGGTGTCCGCCCCTGCCAGGACGCCGGTGTGGCTGGCTGCCGCCCTCTGGCCTGCCTGGCTGGTGCCCGATTTAAGGATAATGACCGGTTTTTTCGAGCAGGTGGCATCGGCAACCTTGATAAACCGGTCGCCGGAGACGATGTTTTCAAGATAGCCGACGATGACCCGGGTCTCCTCATCGCCGGCAAAGTAGGAAAGCAGATCGTTTTCGTTGATATCGGCCTTATTGCCGATGCTGACAAGTTTTGACAGGCCGAGATGACGGCCGGCGGCCAGGTCGAGGATCGAGGTGCATAACGCCCCGGACTGGGAGATGACCGCAATACTGCCGGCCAGCGGCAGGCCGCCGGCAAAGGAGCTGTTGAGATGGTTCCTGGTGTTGAGAAGCCCCAGGCAATTCGGGCCCAGAAGGCGTGCTCCCCCGCGTTTGCAGATGCCGACCACCTCGTTTTCAAGGTCCTGGCCTTCGCTGCCCGTTTCCTTGAACCCTGCGGTTATCATTATGACATTACTAGCTTTTTTGGCAATGGCATCCTTTACGGCCTGAACAACGGCTGACTTCGGAACCGTAACAATGACCTGATCGACATCCCCTCCGTAGTCTAAGAGTCTCGGGTAGACCGGCAGGTCCATCAGGGTCCCTCCCGATGGGTTGACAGGGATAATTTTACCTGCGAATCCGCCGAGTACCAGATTGTTGAGAATATCATGACCCACTTTGCCCGGGGTCTTCGACGCGCCGATGACGGCAACGGTCTCCGGCGAAAAAAGATGCTCTAACATGGGTGACTCTGTCCTTTTTAACGGTGGGAAGATGAACGATGTGATCCGACAAGATACATCCATTATATGTATCGATGAACGAAAATCAAGTAACGGAAGCGCGGCGCCAGGGGTGGCAGAATAAGGAGGGATGACAGCCATCCATCCTTCCCTGACGCCGCGCTCCGTCCCTGCAGCTTTGCGGTCGGCACCGGCCGGGAGCCGGATTTCGAGGATTGACGGGCGGTGGGTACCGGGTGGCCGGACCGTTCAGACGTGCTGCAGCCATCGTGATGCTCATGCCGAGCCGTTTGATTTTCCTGCTGACTATTTCAATCGTTGTGCCAGTACCTCGGCGAGATGCCTGACCACCAGGTCCCTGCCCTGCATCAAGGCCCCGCCACGGAGCTGGAGAATGCAACCGGGACATTCGGTGACCAGGAGTTTTGCCCCGGTGGCCACCGCGTCTTCGAGCTTCTTGTTCAGGATCTCCGACGAGACGGCCGGGAACTTGCCCGAGTAGGTCCCGCCGAAGCCGCAGCAGGTCTCCTCTTCCGCGGCCGGGAGAAAGGCAAGTCCCGCCTCCCGGATAAGGGCGTGTGGCTGCTCTCTGACGCCCAGGCCCCGGCAGAGATGGCAGGGGGCATGGTAGGTCGTCGGGGTCGCCGGTCCGGCGAAATCATCTGCGCTTACCCCGGCAATATCTTTTAAAAATTGAGAAAACGGCAGGGTTTTTTCAGCGATCGCGGCTGCCCGGGCCGCCATATCCGTATCTTTAAGGAGTCGCGGATACGCGTGCCTGATAAACGAGGTGCAGGAGGCGCACAGGGAGACGATGTAATCGATGTCCGTATCCAGGGATCTCACATTCTGCCGGGCCACATCGCGGACTGCTGCCGTCTCACCCATCATCTCGGCGGGCAGGCCGCAGCATCCCTGATCCATCGGGAACTCCACGGCGATGGATTTTTGGGCCAGCAGTTTGATTGCCGCCTGCAGTTGTTCGGGATAGACGAAGTCCTGCACGCATCCGGAGAACAGGGCGATACGGCAGACGGGATCGGCGACCTCGGGTCTGATCTCCGGCCAGAGGTCGCGAAAAGGTCTGGCGGCAATGGCCGGCAGGCGACGGAAATTATGTTCCTTAAACAGCACCATCGGCAGGTGGCGCAGATACGGGGTGCCGCCGCTGACCGGTTTCTGGGCGATGCGCGCCGTCCGCAGCAGCCTGTGAAAGAGGCTGCGGTTCTTCAGGACCTTGCCGAGCAGGACCGACTGGAGAGGATGGCCGCCGCCGTCCTGGATCCGGGCATGGACCGCCTTGATCAGGCGCGGCAGGTCGATGCCCGCGGCACAGACGGATTTGCAGGCGCCGCAGTTGATGCAGTTCTGCACCAGATCCTTGGCCTTGTCGCGTCCATGAAAGAAATAGGTCAGAATCAAACCGATGGCACCGATATAGATGTGACCCAGGCTGTGGCCGCCGACCATCCGGTAGACCGGACAGACATTGGCGCAGGCGCCGCAGCGCACACAGCGGAGGACCTGGGCGAAATCCGGATCCTCGGCCATGGCTGATCTGCCGTTGTCGAGAAAGACGATATGCATCACCTTGTGCCTGTCCGGAGCCGATGCACAGGGATTGGCCCCGGTGATCCAGGTGACATAGGACGTGATGGCCTGGCCGGTGGCGTTGCGCGGCAGGATGCGGACGATCTTCAGGGCATCCGTAAGCGTCGGCACAAGTTTTTCCAGACCGATAAGGGCGACATGCACCCGGGGAAGGGTTGTGGTCAGGCGGGCGTTGCCCTCGTTGGTGACGAGACCGATGGTTGCACTTTCAGCGATGGCGAAATTGGCGCCGCTGATCCCCATATCGGCCTCGATGAATTTCCGGCGAAGCTCGGACCTCGCCACCTTCACCAGCCGTTCAATCTCGTTTTCCTGGTGTTTGCCGGTGACATCGGTGAAGAGGTCGGCAACCTGGTTTCTTGAGAGATGGATGGCCGGCATGACCATATGCGACGGCCCTTCGTGACGGAGCTGGATAATCCACTCGCCCAGATCGGTCTCGGTCACCTCGAAGCCTTTGTCTTCCAGATGGGCGTTGAGATGGATCTCCTCGGCGGTCATCGACTTTGATTTGATGACCTGCCGCACCCGGTTTTCGCGGCCGATCTCAGCAATGATGGTGTTCGCCTCTTCGGCCGTCGCGGCCAGATGGACCCGGATTCCCTTGGCCTCGGCATGTTGTTTAAACTCCTCGTACAGGGGCATCAGTCGTGCTGCGGCGCTGTCCTTCAGGGCTGCTATCTCACCGGCCAGCTCGGCAAAGTCGAGATCGCAGAAGGTCTTCAACCGGCCGCTCCGGTAGGCCACGGCGAAATTGTCCATGGCCGTGCGGAGAAACCGGTTATCCAGGGATTGTTTGATATCTTTTCGATATGATTTCATATTCGGGCTGTCTGACATGACGGGTCCTCCAGAAGAAGAATATGCAGCTCCAGTGGTCCATGGACGCCGATGGCAAGGACGCGTTCGATATCGGCGGTACGGCTCGGGCCGGTGATAAAGGCGGTATAGTTTTTCGGATCCGCCAACAGGGCATGCAGCTCAGACGCGATCTCCCGATCGTCTTGTCTGATGCGCGATACCGGCAGGACGGCCAGGTGGATGTCTGTCACCATGGTTGCCAGACGAAGGTCCTCACCGGTTGAATTGATCACCAGGGTTCCTGTCTCGGCAATGCCGTAGTCGGCATAGGTCAGCCCAAGGTCGATCCCTTGGAGGTTGTTGCGAAGATCATGGTGCAAGAGATCTATGTTATGATCATTGCAGAGGCCGTTGAGAAGGGCAAGATCATCGGAGCTCAGCGAAGGGGCGGCCAGCGACACCCGGCTGCCTTCATCCCCATGGCGGCTGCTTCTTGTTCGCTCGCACAGACCGATTGCATAATCGAGCGCCTGTCGGATAGTGGCGACGGTCTTGACCACTGCGGAAATTGCCCGGGCCTTTTCGCTGAAGAGCTGCACATGGTTGGCGGTTGTTTCGCTCTCTTCTCCCTGAGGTACACAGGTCTTTTCCAGATGAGTTGGTTGGCTGGCGATCATTTGTATATCCTGCTGACGTGGTGTTTTTCTTCCTGTTCTTTCGAGTCCATCCCCATTGGATCGTAATAGACGGCGGCCGGCCCTCGAGAAGCCGCGACAGGGCCCCTTTCGGACGCCGTAGACAATTGGTAGTACCAATAATTTATCATAAATAATCTGCATGTCAAGAATAAATATCGTCGGGAGCATACCGGGATATTGCAGGATTTACACAAGATATAAGGCCGGTGGCATGGGGTCGGTAAAACAGGGCAAGGCCTGGAAATATTTATTGGTACTACCAAAAATGGATTACCACATCATCCAATTTTCCGCCACGTCCATGCGGCCGGACCAAACGGCCTGCCGATTGGAGAGAGTGGGCGGGAGACCGAAAACCTCCTGGTCCCTGCTGCCATGAATGGAACCGATGGCGGCGCCGGAATCATCCGGCAGAGGGCGTGTTTTAATTTGCAATATTACGATTTATCCCGTAACATTGTTTGCTTGGCGGAAATGGATATATCACCGCGGGGCCGCAGGAAAGGAAACGGTTTCGGCGTCGGGTTGAAGGAGTCGCGGGAGGGGTGACGGCAGGACGGTCGGATATCTCGAAGCATTGTGTATGTTAGACAGGGGGGAGGGGCTGGCTATGAATCTCAAGCCGATAAAACCAAAGAAAATATCGGATCAAGTATTCGAACAAATACGAGAGCTTATATTTAAAGGCGAATTTAAGCCCGGCAAACAGATCCTGCCCGAACGGGATCTGGCTACCACGATGCAGGTAAGCCGGACCTCGGTGCGCAATGCGATCAACAAGCTGGTCACCATCGGTCTGTTGGAGCACAGACAGGGCCAGGGGACCTTCGTTTCGTCACCCGACAGCCGCCGGGGAAATCCTCTGGCCGCTGCGATGGCCACGGAGGATGCAACGCTGGATGATCTCCTTGAAGTGCGGCTGGGTTTCGAATGCAATGCCGCCGAGCTTGCGGCCCTGAGGGCTACGGAACAGGATATCCTTTCCATTGAAAAGGCCCTGAAAGAGATGCAGGAGGATTTCCACACCACCGATCGGATCGGCACCGAGGCCGATGCGGCCTTTCATATGGCGGTCGCCTTTGCAACGAAAAATCCCGTTCTGATCTATATAATGAGAAATTTTTATGACTTCCTGTTTCTCGGCATCAGACAGAATCTCTTGCATATGTATGAAAACAAGGAGGCCCTGCGAAATGTCATCGAGCATCATTCCGCCATCTATTCCTTTATAAAGAATCGAAATTCACTGGAGGCGGGTGAGTCGATGCGCAAGCATATCCAGTATGTCCAGAGCTATTTCAAAAATCGTTAGTGTCAAGCACCGGGTGCCTCAAGGCTGTCCGGGTATCCTGCAAGGCACGACTGAAGAAGCAGGGCGGCGCTCCGTGACCGCTGGAGTGGCAAGGCCGGGAAGCCGAAAAGGCAAGCCGGCTGCGGCAGATGAGGCTTGACGGGTGACTAAATAATTGATTTGCCGAACAGTGATGCCAGCAGCGACACGGCCGTCCGGGCGGTCCGGTTGCGATGGTCGAGGATGGGATTGATCTCCATCACGTCCACCGACTGGAGCCGACCGGAATCGGCGATGATCTCCATAATCAGCTGGGCCTCCCTGTAGGTCAGACCTCCGGCTGAAGGCGTCCCGACTCCCGGCGCCTCCAGCGGATCGATCGCGTCCATATCGAGACTCAGGTGGATCGATGCCCGATGGGCTATCCTGCCGAGTGCCTCCCTGAGTATCCTGTGCATTCCCAACTCATCGATATCGCGCATCGTATAAATGGTGCAGCCCGAATTCCTCAACATGATCTTTTCTTGCCGATCCAGGTCGCGGATGCCGATCAGGACGACGTCTTTCGCCTGCAGTTTCGCCCCCCTTCTCCCGACATCGATCAACTCCCCGGGACCGTTTCCCAGCAGGATGGCAAGGGTCATGCCGTGAACGTTGCCGGTGTCTGAGGTATCCGGGGTATTGAAATCGCCATGGGCGTCGACCCAGATCAGGCCGCAGGGCCCGTCGTGGGTGACGCCGCCGATCGAGCCGATTGCGGCGGAGTGGTCCCCGCCCAGGAAGATCGGAATCTCGCCGTTACGCAGAGCGTCACGGCCCAGGGCGTAGGCCTTGGAGCAGGCCTTGCGGATCGGCACGATCCGCTCGCTCAACCGGGTGTCGATGAGGGTGTAATGCCCGGGGATATCGATATTCCCGGCATCTATTGTCGAGTAGCCGAGCCCTTGGAGAACACCTGCCAGACCGGCGTAGCGGATCGCGACCGGCCCCATATCCACACCCCTGTGCTTCTGGCCGAGATCCATCGGGATGCCGATGATGCGCACGGATTTTTTCATTGGCATTTTTAGGCTGAGAGATTGTTCCAGAGATTGACGATAAAGTCCTGGACATTGGTGAGGATGGCCTGGGCCTGGGCGGACCCGCGGTTGGCAAGCTTGTCGGCACTGAATTCCGACATATCGACGACATAGAAAAAGACGGGGCGGATCGTCCCGTCGGCAAGGACCCGGTAGCTCGGGGTCATATTGCCGAAGGCGATGGAGTGCAACTGGGTCGCCATCGTGATCACCGTGGTTGCCAGCCGGGCATGCACCCGCATGCTATCCTGGGAGGCATAGACATCGGCCATGGTCTCGGGAAGGGGGCCGTCGTCGCGGATTGAGCCGGCCAGGACATAGGGGACCGAGGCCTCTTCGCAGGCGCGGACGATGCCGTTCTCAATCGAAAGCGTCTGCAGAGCCGCCTTGATCGATCCGGCCTTGCGCACCTCGTTGAGGATGTCCAGATGATGGTAGTGGCCCATGGGCTGCAGTTCCTGGGTGTAGATGTCCTGGCCAAGTCCGGTGCCGAAATATGCCGCCTCGAGATCATGGGTGGCCAGGGCGTTTCCGGCCAGCAGGGCATGACAGTAGCCGTTTTCGATCAGCCCCTGCATGGCCTCCCGGCTGTCTTTATCGAAGGCCACCGCCGGACCGAGGACCCAGACGATATAGCCGTGATTGCGGTCGTGTTTCAGTATGGAGTAGAGTTCGTCATAGGAACGGGAAAACGGGGTTTCCCTTGTCCCCCGGGAGCGGAAGGCGAATTTGTCGGTCTTGCCTCTTCGGTCTTTTCTCTTGAAACAGTCGGCATGGACAAGGATGCCGTCTTCGCCGTTTTCCGTTCGGCCGATGACGACCTGGTCGCCTTTTTTCAGCCGGCGTGCCTCGACGATATCGAGGCCTTCTGCGGTCACCCTCACCACCGCATCCATCCGGCCCTCGGCGGCAAGTACCCATCCCTTGTCCGGCAAATGGATATATTCCGGGAAATTCGATGTGGCATGAAAATATGCCGGGGCAATGCCGTCGGCCGGTGCCGGTTGCAGGTCGACAAACGGGCTGTCGGCATATTGCCGCCGCTTAAAATCCGGTGGGATATAGGTGAAATTCAGGCCCATGGCCTCCTCCTTCATCGGTTTCTTTTATGTCTCTTTCTTGGTTGTAGTGGAAATCGAAGGCAATATCAAATATTTTGACCTGTTGATTGTTGCAGGCCCCGGTGGTTGTGAAGGCGTAGCCGCAACCGGCCTGTCCGGTGCCTGGAAGAAGAAGACTTGACCTCTTGTTAAAATCTCCATATATTCAGGCAAATGGGAACGGATAGTTTACCTTCTTTCATACTCTTCCATGAATAGATCCGCATACTTTACCGCCAACCTGGCAATCAAGACCCTCTCCAGCCTGTCCAAGGCGGATGTCATCCTGCATGGCAAAGAAAACATACCCAACGGGCCGATCATCTTCGTCATCAATCATTTCACGAGGATAGAGACCCTGCTTCTCCCCTATTACATCTATAATCTGACCTCGGTTCCCGTCTGGTCGCTTGCCGATGCCGCCCTGTTCAAAGGGGCCCTGCGGAAATTGCTCGACATGATAGGGGTAATCTCCACCAAGGACCCGCAGCGTGACCGGTTAATCCTCCGTAATCTGTTGATCGGCGCGACCGACTGGATAATCTATCCGGAAGGGAACATGGTCAAGACCAAAAAGACCGTGAGCAAGGGAGAGTTCCTGGTCTCCTATGACGATGGAGGGCATAGGCCGCATACCGGTGCCGCTTTGCTTGCCTTGCGAACCGAGTTTCTGCGGATGCATCTTATAGCCAGGGAGAAAAAGGCGCCCGAGGAAGTGGGGCGATTTCTCGAAATGGCCGCCATCGATTCCTTAGAGCTGCTGAAAGAAAGACCGACATTTATCGTCCCGGTCAATCTGACCTATTATCCGATCCGGGCCAAAGAAAATATTGCCTCGACAATGGCCGCCAAACTGGTCAAAGACCTTTCTGAGAGAGCGGTGGAAGAGATAATGACCGAGGGGACCATGTTGCTTTCCGGTGTGGATGTCGACATCCGGTTCGGCAGTGCCATCCGTATCGATACCTTTCTCCAAGGCCCGGAGGTGGCGGGGGAACTGGAGTCGTCCCTGGCCCGGGACTTTACTGCGCCCGCCGGTCTGAGAGAGTTCTTCCGGCGGCAATCGATCGCCATCATGCAGAGGTACATGCAGGCTATTTATGATATGACCACCATCAACCACGAGCATCTGTTTGCCTCCTTTCTCAGGTGGTGTCCCAAAAAAAGAATGCGGGTGGGCGATTTGAAACGCCGGGTGTTCCGGGCCGCAACCCTGATGTCCGATCAGGAAAGGGCCGGGTGTCATATGCATAGATCCATCAAGGAGAACCAGATCCACCTTTTAATCGATGACCGGTTCGGAAAATACCGGAACTTCCTCGATCTTGCCGTGGAAAAGGGAATCGTCAGGGAAAAAGACGGCTGGCTGGTCAAGGATACATCGAAGCTGTCGGAGCTGCTGAACTTCCATCGGGGGCGAATCGACAACCCCGTGGAGGTGATCGCCAACGAGGTCGAGCCGTTGAGGAAGCTGCAGAGGCTGATCATCTCTCTTGCCTGGCAGCCTGTCTTCCTGGTTAAGCTGGGTATTGTCCGGTTCCTCTTGCACCAGGAACGCTTACAGTATGGCAAGGATTTCGCGGTACATTCTGTTGGAGAAAAGACCCCGCCGCCGAATTCGGTACCGTACCTGTTGCGGGCTGCGAGAAGAAGAATCGGCCTGGTCCTTGTTCACAGCTACCTGGCGAATCCGGAGCAGGTGCGCCAGTTGGCCGCCCATCTGCGCCGCAGGGGGATCTGGGTCTACGTCCCGCGTCTGGCCGGGCATGGAACGACACCTGAAGACCTGTCCGACAGGACATACGAAGAGTGGTTGGATTCCGTGGAAACCGGGTATGCGATCATGAGCAATATCTGCCGGGATGTCGTCCTGGGTGGTGTTGCCGTCGGTGGCTGTCTGGCCCTTGAACTTGCGGCCAGGGTCAAAGGGATATCCGGTGTTTTCGCCGTTTGTCCCCCCCACACGCTGCACGATTTTTCCACACGGTTCATGCCGAATATCTATGTCTGGAATCGAATACTCGCCAAGATCAACAGCAATGCCCAGGAGAAACATTTTATCGAATTGGCATCGGATCACCTGAGCATGGGCTACGATCGTAATCCGGCCTCGGGGGTCATGGAGGTGGGGCGGCTTCTGGACGACCTCAGACACAAGCTCGAGACTATCCGGCAACCGGCCCTGATCATCCAGTCGAACGACAACCCGGTGATCGACCAGAGAGGATCGCGGCTTCTCTATGACGGGCTCGGTTCGAACAGAAAGCACTTTTGCCTTATCGACAGTGCAACGTATACTCTCATCAACGGAGAAGGTGCAGGCAGGGTTCATCGCCTGATTGAAAACTTTATTCGCGATCTCTAACCTCGGAGAAACTGAAATGGACACACTCCTCATTACCGGAGCGACATCCGGGTTCGGCGCGGCCTGCGCGGAGCTGTTTGCGGCACGGAACTGGCGGCTTATCCTCTGCGGCAGAAGAGAGGACCGCCTGAAGGCCCTGGCTGTGAAACTGGCCGCCGTGCCGGTACATTGTGCCGTATTTGATGTCCGGGACAAACAAATGGTCCGGGACATGGTGAACCAGCTGCCTGAAGGATTCGGCGAAATCGATGTTCTGATAAATAACGCCGGACTGGCCTTGGGAATGGGACCGGCCCAATCGGCCGACCTTACCGACTGGGAGACGATGGTCGATACCAACATCAAAGGGCTTCTCTATCTGACCCGGGCGATCCTTCCAATGATGGTTGAGCGTAAAAGAGGGCACATCGTAAACATCGGGTCTGTGGCCGGCAACTGGCCGTATCCAGGAGGGAATACCTATGGAGGGACCAAGGCCTTCGTCAATCACTTCTCCAGGAACCTGCGTGCCGACCTGCACGGCACCGGGGTCCGGGTCACCAATATCGAACCGGGACTGGCCGATACCGAATTTTCCCTGGTCCGTTTTCACGGCAACAGGGAACAGGCCGACGGCGTCTATTCCGGGATGTCGCCCCTGAGCGCACAAGATATTGCCGAAAGCATCTATTGGGCGGTAAGCAGGCCGGCCCATGTCAATATCAATTCGATGGAGATCATGCCTGTGGCGCAAAGCTGGGGGCCTTTCCCGGTGTACAGGAACGGAAAGCCAGAGTGATACGGCATGGCCGGGAGAAGGAGAAAAATGTATTGACACCATACCCGCACCTGTTTATATTCACGCGCTACGGGAGCTCCATGGCGGCGTGGTCCCGGGCCTTGCAGGCAGGCGCCTGTATGCCCGGCTGTTTGTCGATGCGTTGTGCTAAAGCGGAGTCCCTTTCTAATCCTCGGTAGCTCAGTCGGTAGAGCAGGTGGCTGTTAACCACCCTGTCGGCGGTTCGAGTCCGTCCCGGGGAGCCAAACACCTCAAGCCCGATTCTCGGATCGGGCTTTTTTCATTGCCTATGTCGGGGCGTAGCGCAGTCTGGTTAGCGCGCCTGCCTTGGGAGCAGGAGGTCGAGTGTTCGAATCACTCCGCCCCGACCAATGATTTCAAGTTGTTATTACTGTGACATAGCCCTTCATTTCCCCCTATTTTTTCGCGGGGTACAAAATGGGGTACAAAAACCTCTTCGCTTGGAATTAAGAAAATCGATCAACAAGAAGACAACAAGGAATTGGAGAATATCCTTTCTTCTAGCGTTCTTCAAAGATTCTTATTCCCTTTATAATCAATACAATTGATGACAAATAAAAGCATTACTGTCTATTATTCGGCTAATTAGTTTGGATTGCATTCAAAATACCTTGCAAAATGCATATCATATATTATATGAAATGCTTAAAATCAGAAAAATTGCTTTGACAGAAATGGAAAGGAGATCACGTAATGCCGCTTAACAAAAAAGTGATGTTGGGGATTGAGCGCAAAGCAGGATTGTCTTCTTCTAAAATCAAAGACATATCGCCAGAAGAGCTCAGAGAACACCTAACAAAAAAAACGCGGAAGAGCTTTTCTATCACTACCGAATTCCCCAAAATAGGAAGGGGTAATGTTTTACGTGAAGGAATTACTTCGTCTTTAGATATAAACAGAATGATGGATGAAATCTTAGGTGCTTAAGAGGAACAAGTGAAGGAAGTTTTCGTTTTTTACCAAGACTTCGTAAAACCTCTTTACTGTGAGATTGAAGCCAGGAACAATTCTCTGCCTGTCGAACTCCTTTTTGAAATCCATGCTGCTTTTGACCATCTAAAACGTAGTTACGTCAACGAGGAAGATCCCAAAATTTCTGCCGATAAGGCTATATCTCATCTGAAACGAGGGACCCTCGATGTATTCAAGCTGAAGCTGAAATATTTCCATGAAGACCTCCAGCCTCTTTTAAAAAGTAAGATAGATCTTTCACTCTTGGATAATGGAGCATTCTTACCCAAGCTTCTTTCTGAAAAAAGCGATATAATTGGGTTGGCGAAGGCGGCTCGATTAAAAGAAAGCAACCCGGATCCGGCTCAATCATTTGAGCTTTGGTCGAAAACTTCAGTTGCCATTGATGAATTCTATAAAAAGTATCTGAGTGTAGATGATAAAATTGAGTGGGCAACCAGGAAAACTTTCTCTTGGCAAAATAAAGATACTATTCGTGGTGTTATTATTGGATTTCTTACAGGTATCTTGTCATCAGGGCTCGTATGGTTTTTTACGAAGCCATAGAAAGTCATCGTTCACTCGATATCTACTAGTACAATGTACAACATAAATATTCGTATTTAGAGTAATGTGTGTTATTGTCGTTCATATATCCCATACCAAGGAGGACGACATGGCACCACGATACAAGGTAACATTGACTAAAGATGAACGACATGAATTGGGAGCCATTTCAACAAAGGGAAAAAGAGCGGCTCGGACAGTACTGTATTCTCGCGCATTGCTGCTCCTTGATGCTGGTGAATATGGTCCCAAATGGTATGTTGAAAAGGTAGCAGAAGCGTTAGGGGTGACTCCCCGAAGCCTGGAACACCTAAAAAAGAGATTTGTAGAGCAAGGCCTTTCTGCTGCACTTGAACGTAAAGAACGGATGACACCTCCGCGTGAGATACAGTTTGGCGGCGAATTTGAAGCACAACTTCTGACCCTGGCCTGTTCGGAAGCACCTGAAGGGAGAAGCCGGTGGACGGTTCGACTTTTGGCCGAAAAGATGGTCGAGTTGAAAATTGTGCCGAGCGTTTCCCCTATGACGGTATGTAACACTCTAAAAAAAATGAACTTAAACCTCACCAAAGCAAGTACTGGAAAATCCCACCGGACCAAAACGCAAGCTTTGTAGCGGCAATGGAAGATGTTCTTGAGGTTTATGCACGCTCGTATGATCCCAAGTTTCCAGTGGTGTGTATGGATGAATCGAGTATGCAGTTGATTGGAGAAGTACAACAGCCTATTCCGGCAGCACCAGGCCATCCTGTTCTTGTGGACGACGAATATGTTCGTAATGGAGTTGCCAATATATTCATGGAAGTGGAACCGCTTGGAGGAAAGCGAAAGGTAAAAATCACTGAACATCGGACCCAGGTCGACTGGGCATATTTCATCAGAGAAATGCTTGAAGAACGGTATCAAGATGCCGAGAAGGTAGTTCTGATTATGGACAACCTCAATACTCATACAACAGCCTCATTGTATTTGGCTTTTTCTCCTGACAAGGCAAGAGATTTAGCGAATCGATTGGAGATACATTACACGCCGAAACATGGAAGCTGGCTCAACATTGCAGAGATTGAACTCAGTGTTTTAAAACGACAATGCCTTTCTGTTCGAATCGATTGTATTAAAAAAATGCGATCAAAAGTGCTGGCCTGGAATAATGACCGAAACAACAGGCAAACAAAGATAGATTGGCATTTTAAAACGGATGACGCCCGTATCAAATTAAAGCGACTATATCCGAAACTCTAAACTGTACTTTGTACTAGTATACTAGTAGATTCTTTCCTGCGTGAATCCTGCTTTTTGATCTTCTAAGCACAGAAAAATCCGAACAGCAAGAAGCCAGACGGGGAGTTTCAGTTAACGATTGATCGTTATTTATAATCCTTTCCATTTGGAATAGTCGATTCGTCGAGGAAAGATAACTCGGACACTCCGCAAAGTTCTATCCAAAGATCAATTGGGATTTTCCCGAGATGGATGAGCTTTTGCTGATATCGATATGCAATCGATCGATACAACTCAATCAACCAGCGCGCTGATACACATAAATTTAAAGACCTCGTCTCAAAAAATGTATGATATCGTGTCTCTAAGTAAAGCCCTGGTTCTGTAAAAAACCGCTCATCTGTGGCAAAGGAAGATTCATGAATGGATCGACAGCGGTAATCCCTATATAGTATTTCTGCAAGGCGGAATTGACATACAAACGGTTTAATTTTAGTGACAGCCTGGTTGTATAAGCCTTTTCGATAGGCTTTTGATTTGGTCTCTAGATTTCGAACAACACTATCAACGATATCAATATGAGGTTTTGATTTCGGCTGTGTGGATGAGGTGCGATATGCTTGCCGTAACCAGTAAGACAAACGCAGAAGCAACTTCCTGACATCGTCGGATGTCAGAGGTAAGCCTGAGGCATTGATAAATTCAAGAAAGACTCTATCACCCGTCATGTCGTACGAACGTATCCTGCCAGCCGTTGGAAAAGTTAGCTCCAATATTTCAGACCTAGTTATTATGTCGAAGTACATGTTGGGCAATGCTACTTGTTGAAGCTCATTTGGCTTCTCATAGTATTTAAACAGGAACGATGTAAAACGTTCCCGTTGCAACTCTTTGTTCGTCATAGCCGAGTTTGCGAGGGCGTCCAATCTTGAACAAACTAAGATTACGATTTCTTTAGGGTGCTTGCGTTCCCTGGCAAGATTATTAAGTAGAATTAATGTTTCTCTATGCTCATTGAAAGCTCTATTAATGCGATCCTCGATTGATGGCTTCATCGGTATTGGAACCCCATTTATTTTGGTTGAACAAATTCAAAACCCCGCCCTTTATCTTCAAAATCGTATTCATAGGAAAAATTATTACATGTCAATTCAAATCCACGCGACGTAATAAACGGATGAAATCCGCTAATACTGGTGCATTGGTATCCATTTTCTCGAATAATATTTACTGATTGGTCTATTAGTTTCAACGTATCCGGCTTTGTATCGATCAGGACAGCTTTATCTTCTATCGATATTCCGTCTGGTGTCATTGTGGGAAACGATGAACGGCCTTGATTGTGTATTGCAACATCGGTTTGTTTTTTGACCTCTTCCTTGCGCACGTGTTGCTTCTCTGGTTTCACATAGCCATAAGGGAATCCATTACAGGCCAAATCTTCAATTTGCTGATTTGAATTTGTGTCAAAATCGTTCACCCATTTAGTATCAGATGAGGAGGAATCCACAATTTTTCCATGGCCCATATAGCCCCGATACTCAGTAATACTTAGTAAATGGGATAGCTTATGCTGACAATCGAACTCCACATGGATTAGAACGGAAGAAAACTTTGTTGCGCCAGGATTGGGAATTTTTTCACCGTTATTTAAAATTATTGAATTGCCATCAGGGGGCCACGATGGGTGATTAGTCAAAAACCATGCTGAAGCTCGCAAGACAGCCTTCCCTCCCCCCAAATCTTTTCCATAGTTTTCATAAGTTCTTTGAATAGATGCAATATCAATATAAGAAACCGAAATAGAATCGACACTATATTCTTTCCATTGGTGGTCTTTTGGATATTGTGACGTATTATCTTGGGCATACAACGAACAGGGCAAAAATAAGAATAATAAGCATAAAAACATCGAAGCAATTTCTTTCATGATGCTTTTCTCCGGTTATCGTTAATAATTCTTGTAGATGACCTATTCCCCATAATCAACTGACAAAATACATAGTTGATAACCTCTTTTTTATATCATATATTTGTCAGAATGGCTTTTGCAGATTTCAATAAAGCACTAAGTTGCCTTCTCATTTCCAAAGCTTCTTTGGTAAATTCCCCGGTTTTGTATCTACCATGCGCTTTTCCTGAAAGACTTTTCCCCCCATGAAGACGGCATCTACCATTTCTCATAGCCGGTTGCCGGCAGCTCTTTCCCCGGCGTGTTTTTGCACCACAGAATGTCCGTGGCATGGGGTAACTACTCTTTTCCATGTTCCCCCTCCCCCCCGGTTTTGGATTGTTCCACATGCCCAACAATAGCCTGTCCGCCTTCGTTGACGGTAACATGGTGAACCGTGACTTTCTGCTCGCCGCCGGTCCTATACCGTTTCAGAGCCTCCATCTGTGAAGTGAAGGTCAGGGCCAGCTTATTCAGGGCACGCTCTGCACTATCCTTCTGCTGGATAGTCTCAGCATTGCCTAGCCTTCTTGCCATTTTCATGGTTGCTATATGGACAACCGCCATTTGTGCCGCCAGCATGGTTTCAAGTTGGTCCCTGGGTTCAACTCCGTCGATGACTGCCAATGCAAAATTAACCGCCTGTTCATCGTCGTAATTGGGTCCGCTCACAGTATGAACTATCTGCTTTAAAATACCATACGTGAATCTGATAGGAACAGCTGCAGCAAAGGCGCTATCCATCAACACACGGCATGCGGTTATATTTTGATGGTCCATCTCCCAACTCATACGGCCGTCCTTGCCACGAGTCATCTTAATTCCAGGTGCGGGTGGTCTGGCGGTTGTTCGTTCCCTCATAATCCTGGCAGCCTCCCGCTCATGGTCCGTGGGTTCGTATTTTTCGATTGCCTTCTCTTCCGGGGCAGGCAAGGCCTGTTTTCGAGCTGTACTTGTTTTTTTCATGGTTTTCTTTATATGTGCCATATCATTGTTCCCTTTATTGAATTTGTGGAATATCGAGCCACTGTACCAAGATGCAGCCGTTGCAGTATGGTCCCTGCCATTGTCGGCAAAAGGCCTCATGTGTGCTCATTATGACGCCGTTATACTCGAAGGCTTGGCAATTGAATTGCTGCCGGACGTGCTCCTCGGTGCCGGTTTTAGACAGATCGCCACCATGAGAAGGAATCTTGCTTTTCGCATCTGGAGCCTTGGTTATCCGATTTTTGCAGACCTTCAGATTTGCCGGCAGCCGGTGCCATTCCCTCCGCCACTCACCGGACCCCATTTCCCTGACACATCCTGCAAGTGGAGTTCCTGCCACGTAGATCACCTCCAGCCGGGAACATCCTTCACAGATCGCCGGGCCGGTGATCGCTGTTTTGCTTGTAGTCGGTTCACCCTTCGAATTTTGAGTGTCTGCTACTGCTAATTCTGCTACACCTGCTACAGCTTGATTCTTTCTTGCTAGGTAGGGTGTAGCAGGATTAGCAGCTGTAGCAGTAGCAATGTCCATATCTTGAGCAATCCAATTTCGAAGAGCCATCTTTAACCCTCCAGCAACTTAGGGTTGACTTGCACCAGGAGTTTCCCCGCCTTCGAAGAAGATTTCTTAACCCTTCCTGCTTCGATCAATTCGTCCAGTGCTCCATCGAGGTTAGCCTTTCGTCGCGTTGCGTATGGGCCAAGCTGTTGAATATCCCGCCTCTTAATCTCGGCAACGTGCCCTCGTTTACAGCGTTCAATCAGCCAAGCATCCAACTTCACCGCATACTGCAATTCAGCAGGCAGGCCAATCTCTCCAAGGAATCGCTTAGCCTCGTACAAGTGCCATGAGACAATGCTTGCCGCCGCTCGTATGTGATCTTGCCCAATCGATGCGCTTGGTCTATTCTCAAAGACGTGAAATAACGCCGCCAATCTGGCGACATTATCAGCCGCCTTGGATGCCACGTCCCGAGCTTCCGACATATCGCCTCCGGCGCGTAGCTCGCTTTCAACATCGTCATGAAAAGACACCCATATCTGTTTTGCCTCTGTTGACAGTTCAAGCATATCGGGATTGAGACGCCCGGTTTCGTCAAAGTTCAAAGACCTGTTGAGGAGCGCATACAGTCGTTCGTGGAACTTCTTTTTATTCGGCCAGGTTGCCGGCGGGTCCTTAAACATGCGGGTCCCTTGGGTCGATTCTGGCCAGGCGATCAGGAATCGAGCAAAAAACCCTATTCCTCGGAGAAGCCCTTTTGCGGCCTCCATAGCTGAGAGAATTGTATCCGGTTGAGTTGCAATGCACATTGAAAGCCGCACACCGTCAACCGTATAGCTCGGAACCGACCGACGGTCGATTTGCAGGGGCTGGCCATCCCATAGGACGTTCAACATTGCCAAGTTGCGCATGATGCTATCTTTACCCATTCCGTGAGCTCCCAGAACAGTTCCGCCTTCATTGGACATTACCGCACCAATGGGATACCGATGTGCGAGAGAATAGGCCAATGCTTCGGGTGTGGCGTCGTTGTACAGGATATGGGGTATTACAGGACATTCAGGTTTTTGCTCCCCAAGTTTGAGCAACTGCTCTTCTAATTTGGAGGTAGGCTGGATAGATTTGGCCGCGCTCTGAATCGAAGCGAGCAATCCACTTTCCTTGGCCTTCCACACCGCTTCTTCGGCTGAAAATTTCCCAAGATCCTGGGCGAGTTCCAACTCTTTCAAGCGGACCCATTCGCGGATAGGATCGGTAAAATGACCGTCCACGGAACTTTTCCGTTCGCCGGAATAAGCAATGCCCAGGAAAAATAAGCTTATTGGGCCTTCAAGGCCATTTGCGCGCCGAACATCCACCAGGCCTTGCACAACGGTTGACGCAGCAGCAAGGGCGGAACATGCAGCCAATGAAGTGGGGCATTGAACAAAATCCACCACCTCGCGTACCGCCGCGCCTATAATATCCGGAAACGAATCAACAGGATATGGTGTGCTCTCCTCGTGGGTAATCAAGGGTTGGATCTCCGGCCATTCGTTCTTGCCTTTCTTCTGCCGGTTGACCGGCAACTGGCCAGGATCCGGAATGGTCGTTGCCTTCGGGTTGATTTTTTGCCGGTGGTTCTTTATCCAGTCGGTGGTTTGCTCGGTTGTCCAGCCTTCCACCTCAGCGTCCGAAATGTCCCAGCCATCTGGTTTGTCTGACGGGATATCGATGATAAACACCTCAGCTGCCCCAGCCTGAAGACATCGTTGCGCTACGTCCTTCGCTGCCTGCCTGCCGGGTTCATCATTGTCTGGCCATATTCCAACGCGCTTGCTCTTCATCATACGCCAGTTTGCTTTTGATACTGCTTTACAGCCGCCCGGCCATGTGGTTGACACGCATGACGGGATAAGCCGTCTTGCAGCATCAGCGCATTTTTCGCCTTCCACAATCACCACGGGTGCATCTGGACGTGTTGCCAGTCGATCGAGACCGTAAAGTGGCCTGGGTTCCGAAAACGCCTTCCAGCGCCAACCAGTCTTTCCGGCCTTGTCTTCACCGTACGTGAAAGGGAGCACATCTTTCGAGCCATCCGGATTATCGAAACGGCAGATGTTACCAAGCAAGGCGCTGTCCTTGTTTAAGTAGTTCCACATCTTGGACGGCATCCCGCGGTCCGGGTGTCGGATTGTGCGAGGCACATATTCTGCTGGGCAAGTTGTCCATGTACCGACCTGTTTTTCGCGTTTAGTAGGGAGGCTAGTGGCGTTGCCTGCATTTATTCCCAGTTTTTCACAAAGCCATAGTGCCGCCTCACCTTGAGGAATGCCATTTACCGCCGCCACAAGTGAGATAGCATCGCCGCCTTTATCTTCTTTTGCAAAATCAGCCCATTTCCCTGTCCCGAGATTGAATGAAAATGATCCACCGGGACCGCCGGTTATCTCACTGGCAATGTATTCATCACCCTGAATCTTTCCGCCGGGAGATACTTCAAATAGCCAGGCAGAATATTCTAAAAGAGCCGCTCTGTTGATCCATTCGAAGTCAATCATTAGGCACCTCCTGTAGGGGTTCGGCTATAAAGGCGCTGCCTGATCTCTGAAAAACCACTCGCCGAATTAACGTATGCGATAATCTAATACATTGCTTTTCTGTCTTTTTTGTTGTATTATGTAGGCAGTTATTAAAAACCGTTTTCTTGGCTGCCGAGCCTTTTCGTAGGGAAACGGTTTTGCTTTTGGCAGTCATGTCAGCCCCTCGCCGCTGCACGTTCGGCTATCCAAGCGTCGATTTCCGACTCCAACCACCCGCAAGAATTTCCGCCCAGTCGTAACCGTTTAGGAAAATGTCCCTCTTTCTCCATCCTCCAAATCGTCGGGTCACTTAACCCGATCATGTTAAGCAATTCCCGCTTCCGAACAATTCGTTGTTTTACTTCCTTGGGGTTCATTCGATTCACCTTTTGCATTTTGGTTGGCCTGGTTCTCGAGTCCCAGGTCGATACTCGCATGCGGCTTTATGACATGAGAATATATCAGGTGAAGTGATTTGTAAATAGATAACTAATTGGTATAATTCATTAAAATGCGTAATCAATCGCGTAAAAAGAGGGGTGAATCACGTAAAACAGGCGCTTATTGCGTAAAGATCGTTTTCTGGAAACGGGAGGGGGAAAAGGAAAACCGCCTTTTTATAGCGGTTTCAATCGGTTACTACTTTGTGGTGAGGCAGGTTTTAAAAAAGAATCGCGTAAACTATTTTTCTTTCTTTTTGTGTTGATATTTTATCTTTTTGACTTCATCAAACATCTTGTCGAGCTTGGCATGGGTTGTAAGGCAATGGCTGCCTTTGCCTCCTTTCCCTGGAGTTTTGATGTACTTTCCTCCTGTCGCATTATTCCAGTTTTGAGCTGTTTTCTCACTAATTTCCTGGTAGTAGTTAGCTATTTCTCTCCATGTCATCTGTTCGTCATTGCCAAGAGTGTGGGGTATTCCGTTGCTTTCCAGAAAAGTGATTATCTCTTTTCGATCGAAGCCTATATCCACAGGTCTAAAGAAAGGGTCGCCTCTATCTTTTCGATATGGTTGTTTAGGGTCTATGCCTGGCAGCCAATGATGATCAGACAGGCTATTTGCTGCATTAAGAATTTCAAATCCTTCTTTTTCTATCTCTCCATTTTCATCTATGACAGGGAATCTGTTTCCCCGATCAAACTCTACCCAAGTAGGCCGATCCATCGGGTTTGTTTGACGTAGAGCTCTATTCAATAAGTAGGCAGCCTGTGAAAACTTATATTCCATCTCGCCCATTTTCTCACGTGGGCAATGGCCACCCGATATTGCATGATCTGGTGGCCAAAACTCCGCAGCCAGACCATAGAACATATTAATCTGTGTTCTAGTGTATGCCTGTTGTATAAAAATTCCAGAAAAACAAGCATCGTCTTTTCCTTCGTCTTGAACACAAGTTGCGATAGTTTTCAACACAGACATAAGGTTGATAAAATCCATACCTTCATCCTTCATGAAGATCCTTGAAAGAATCACCAGGGCGGGCCGTCAAGGTCACGGCTTTTCGGGGATCAACCTAGCCCTGGCAAATGGTGCTATTCAATGCTACGCTTACGGAAGATACATAATTTCTGCTCTCTCTTCATCGCTCATCTGTGCCCACTGCTCTTCCATGGGA
>JBJKPM010000019.1:0-11457 GCA_046706325.1 Desulfocapsaceae bacterium
AGACAGAAGATGACCAGAGCCGGTAAAACGACCGATATTTTTGGCTTTACGGGTTTCATCGCCAACTCCTTGAATTAGAGATCTCAATGCACAAAATTGAAGATCCGAGCAGATTTACAGCTCCGGATCCGTAACCAGCAGGCAGGTTTTGCGCAGCTGTCCGGCCACAGCGATACTCTGTTTCGCCGTAATCGCGAGGCCATCCGCCAGTTGCCGCTTTTCCGCGCCAGATAGACGCGCTGGCCAATGGAAGAGCCGGTACTGCAGTGGCGGCATTTCTCCCTCGAGAATCTCCTTTGCAATCTCGCCGGGAAGTTCGCCGCGCTCTCCGTCCCCCCGCCACTCGGAGAAATTCAAGGCGCCGCGCCCCATCTCGACATCCCTCCAGATCAGCCATGACACCGGCGCCACCCAGCCGTACCATGGCTTCACCGTCTCGTTGCTGTGGCAATCGAAACAGGCGCGTTTAGCCAGTTCCCTGGTCTTAGCCGAGTCCCAGCGGGGCTCTCTGACCGGCAGCGGGTTGCCCGATCCGCGACCGTAGGGAATCAGCTGGATAACGGCGAAAGCGGCCAAAAGAACAATCAGGGCGGCTTTGAATTTCTTCCTCATCATTTCCCTCATACCGATACTCCCTGGTGAGCGAGCCACCGCCAACGGGGAACCTCCAGAATGAAGATCCCGGGACTGGGGCGTGTAAATCCGCTCTGCGCCTGTCGCGCCGCTTTACTGCAGAAACGGCGGCGGTGTGGTGTCTGAATCTGGAGGAAGAAGGGGATAGACGATCTTCGGTTGCCTTCCGGTCAATGTATGGAGAAAAGCCACAATGCTGTCTGCTTCCGCCCGGTTAAGGTTGATGCCGAGCTGCGCGGACCCCATGATTCTGACCGCCTCGCTCAATTGCCAGACCTTGCCTGAATGGAAGTAGGGGGGGGTCAGGTCGACATTACGCAGGGTGGGGGCCTTGAAAACATACTTGTCGGCTTCGGTGCTGGTAACCTTATAGCGGCCCAGGTCTCCGCTAGGCCGCACTTCAGCGGCAGGGAACTCCTTGACGCCGAAGGGGAAATATCCCCCACCTCCCATATTGACGCCGTTGTGGCAGGCGGCGCACCCCTTGTCCATAAAAATCCGCAACCCCTCTTGTTCCTTGGCAGACAGGGCCTTGCGGTTTCCCTTAAGGTAGCGGTCAAACGGGGCGTCCGGCGTGATGAGTGTCGCCTCAAAGAGTTCTATTGCGGATGCCATATTGTCGAAGGTTACTGGGTCCTTGTCTCCGGGGAAGGCTTTGCGGAATAGGGGGGGATATCCCGGAATACTCTTAAGGGTCTGCACGACATGCTCCGGCTTGTTGTTCATCTCGACCGCCGCCTGTACCGGCCCCTTGGCCTGGGCCTTGAGGTCGGCAGCCCGTCCGTCCCAGAACTGGGCTATATTGAAGACGGAATTGAGCACTGTCGGAGCATTGCGAGGCCCCTTATGCCAGCCGTGGCCAGTTGACGTCTCCTGCAGGTCGCAACCGCCCAGCCCCACATTGTGGCAGGTGTTGCAGCTTATGAGGTAGGACGACGATAACCGCGGATCGAAAAAGAGCTTTTCGCCGAGATCCAATTTTGCGGAGTTAGCCGGATTTCCCCGGAGCACCGGCGCTTTTGCCGGGATCGGCTTGAAAAGCGACCTGGCTCTCTCAAGCGGGTCATTATCTCCCCAGGCGACCCCCTCAGCCATAAGCAACATCAGGAAACAGCCCAAGAATCGTTCTTTCATATCGATACCTCCTTGTCTCTGCCGTTTCTGCGGCATCGCCTAATCAAACAGTTCGGACAGCCAGGATCTCCTCCTGTGATGTTTGCCGTGATTACGGTCGTGCTCGCTTCTCCTGTAGTCGCCGAACTCTCCGTGATCGTGATGTATTTCGGATGAAGTCGAATGAAGCCGATCATGACCGTATGAGCGCTCGATGATTTTCTGCAACTCGCCCCGGACAAGCGAAATGCCGCTGCATTCCGGACAGTAGTCTATCTCGACTCCCTGGCGCTCTGCCATGTCAAGGCTTATACCGGCACATCTGGGACATTTCATCTCGTTTCTCCCTTCTCCTGGAAATCATGGTCATTGATCCGTGCACATCTCAACTTTTCTCGACCGCCAGCACTCCGATGCCTCCAGAACGATGTCGGTGATACTTTTTGAAGTCGGTTACGTTAGTTTCTCAAGCAATCTCTTTTTCCTGTCGTTTACCTTGGCAAAAATTACGTTTTGCTGCGGTCTCTTGCCATTTTCCTTTTTCTTCCCGTTACGAAGTTCTCTCAAGAAAAACCTTTTCCTGTAAAGCACGCGGTCACCTCCTTTGCATGGATCTGGCATGTCGTTTCTAACATCTGTCGGCCAACGGTAGAGTCACGGTGAAACAACTCCCTCTGCCCGGTTCGCTGGAGACGGTTATTTCTCCGCCATGGGCGATGATTACCGATCTGACGATACTCAAGCCGAGACCTGTTCCGTCCCTGTCGCGAACCGTGGGGGATCGGAAAAAGCGCTCGAAAATCCTGTCCAGATCCTCCTTCTTGATACCCAGGCCGGTATCGGTGACTGTAATCACTGCCCGCTTATCCTTTCGCACCGCGTTTACCGTCACTGAACCGTTCGGCCTGTTGTAGCGGATGCCGTTTTCAACGATATTGTGGAACGCTTCCACAAGATCAGCCTTTGATCCCCTCACGCAAAGAGAGTTGTCAATCGTGGAAATGACAGGGATGTTCAGTTCGTGCCCAAGCTGCTCTGTTGTGTGAATGGCGTCATCGATACACTCCGCCAGTGAGACATCGGCAAAACTTCCCGCTGAGAGAAGCCCTGCTTCAAATCTGGCCAGGGAGAGGAGATTGTTGATGAGACGTGTCATGCTCAGGCTGTATGTCTGAATGGTGCGAAGCGCTTCGATGTATTCTTCCGGTCTCCTTTCCTGTTGCATAACTACATCGCACTGGGTCCTGATTACCGACAGGGGTGTCTTTAGCTCATGGGATGCATCGGCCACCAGTCGCTTCTGGCTCTCGAAGAGGTGATGGAGGCGATCGAGAAGGGAGTTGAATGATCTGGCGAGTATGGTCAATTCCAGCGCTGTGTCAGCCGCATCTATCCTTTCCGTGAGGTTGTTGTGGGTTATGGATTCCATCCTCATGGAAAACTTTTTGATAGGACTGAGGGAACTCCTGACGATCCACCAGGCGCTGACACAGAGCAGAAGTATGCACAGAGGTATGGTCAGCTGGAGAAAATGTCTGAATTGAGCAATGATCCTGTAACTGTCATCCAGGTTTTCAGCGAGGGTTATTGTGAAATTTCTGGCAAGTGCATTATAACCGTAACGGAGAACGCGGACCGGTTCACCGTCAGGTCCCGTGCTGGTGAACATGATTTCGCCGATGCTGTTAACTCCGACAGATGAGTGGGGAAGGGGGAAAACGAAATCATCGCCAGCCAGTGATGGAGAGGCAGCCAAAAGGCTGTTGCCGGCCATGACCTTATAGTAGTGCCCGGAGCGGGGAATGACGTATTCGCCGGCGATTACATCGGATAGTTCGAGTTCAATCCTCCCCCGCTCCTCATGCAATAGCCCGGTTATGATCTGCAGCTTTGAATGGAGAGTGCGGTCCACCGAAGTGATCACTATGTTGTCGATCCGCTCGTAAAGAAAGATACCGGCGGCGACCATGATGACCGAGGTGCAGACAAAAAGCCAGCAGACGAGCCTGGTGATAATGGAGCGTGATTGAACCAACATTAATCTCCTTTCAACAGGTACCCGGCGCCGCGCCTCGTTTGGATGAGCGGCCTTGCAAACCCCTTGTCGATCTTGTTGCGCAGGTAATTGATGTACACATCGATTACATTGCTGTCTCGTTCGTCATCGTTTTCATAAATATGCTCCACAAGTTCAGTCCTGCTGATAACCTTGCCGGTATTCATCGCAAGGTACTCCAGTAAAGAGAACTCCCTGGCCGAAAGTGGGATATCCTTGCCCCCCCGTGCCACGCTGCGCGAGTTTGTGTCTATGACGAGGTCGTCAATCACCAGCAAGGGCGACGGTTTCCCCTTGTTTCTCCGGATCACGGAGCGCAACCTGGCCATCAGTTCGGCGAAGTCGAAAGGCTTGGCGATATAATCATCGGCGCCGATATTGAGCCCCTTGATCTTCTCCTCGACTTCGCCCCGGGCGGTGATGAGAAGGACCGGCACCCCCATGTCACCGGCACGCAGAGTTCTCAGGATTTCCAGGCCGTCAATTCCGGGAAGCATAATATCCAGGAGAATCGCGTCAAAAGGGTAGTTTTCGGCCATATAGAGGCCTTCTTCTCCGTCGTATGACAGCTCAACGCTGAAAGAGTTCTCTTCCAGCCCCTTCTTCAGGAGTTGGGCCAATCTCCTTTCATCTTCGATGACGAGAATTTTCATGATCATCCCTGTGTGGTGAAACACGATAATAATGAAATTTCATCGATGCTTAGATCGCTTCACTTCTATCCTATAAGCGGAGAATATTTTACCGGTATTGTTGCCTACCACCTCGACAAAGGCACCTATCTCGGCCTTCCCGTGTTTTTCGATTATCCGTGTCTCCCTGGTGACCCTGACTTCGCGTCTCCCCACTACCCAAGTGCCGATATTCGACAGCGGCGCTTTTTCGATTATGCCGAAGATCCTGCTCTTACAACTTTCGGTAAGATCGTCTTTGCGCAACGCTTCATCAGCCGATGCCGGGCCAGCTGCAAACGATAGCGAAAGAAACAGGAAAGCGGCGGCCTCTAACATTTTCCAATGGCATGTTTTGAGAAAAGGTCCCAATTTCCCATCTTGCATCGTCATAAACATTTTAGCCTCCGCTTCAAAAAAATCTCAGGATGGCCGAAAATGAACGTTGTATCAGGGCGATAATATCACAGAAAAGATTAAGGGATGATTAGAAATGAAGTAAGGGGGCTTTATGAAATTGACAATCTTATTGCCCAACGCCGGCATGGGGGACATGCCCGGCGAAGCGCAGTTCCGTGACGATTGCTGATCGCATGGCAGGAAACGGAGTATGTTCTCTCCCGCATCAGCCGAGCCTGCGGAAGGCCGAGGCCTTGATGGCCGCGAACAGCTCGCATCCGGCGGCAATTCCCAGCTCTCGCGCCGCCGACTCGACTATTTCCGCTGTCAGCCGCTCGCCGCCGCACGACAGTTCAACGCCGATCCTGTTGCCGGAGACGAAGGTGCTCGCCACGGTGCAGGGGAGGAGGTTCCTGGCGCTGATCGCCTCGGGGTGCTGTTTGCAGAGGATGATGTCCTTGGAGGAGAGCTCGAAAATGGCTTCCCGCCGATCGTTGCCGGTGGAAATGAGTAGCTCCCCCCTGCCCCATGGGTAGGCGAAGAGGTTCCCTATCCGTCGCGGCATGGCAAGCCTGAGGATGTTTATGTAGCCGATGGCGCTCTGTCCCATGCGCATCCGCGCCAGCTCTTCGGTGGTGGTGAAGTCGACGATCCGTCCTTCGTCAACCACCAGCGCCTGTTCGGTCATCAGCCTCATCTCCACCAGGGAATGGGAGATGAAGAGATAGGGAATCCCGAACTGCTCGCTCACGCTCTTCAGGTAGGGGACGATGGAGAACTTCAGGGTGTCGTCCAGCGCCGACAGCGGCTCGTCCATGAGGAGAAGGCGGGGGTTGGCCAGCACTGCGCGCCCCAGAGATACCCTCTGTTTCTCTCCTCCGGAGAGATTGTTCACCCCCCGTTTCAGGAGATCTCCCAGCCTGAGCGCCTCTACCAGGGTGGTGAAGTCGATGGCGCGGTGCTGCGGCGCCAGGCGCTTGATGCCGTAGAGGAGGTTCGACTTTACGCTGAGGTGGGGGAAGAGGAATGGCTGCTGGAAGACTATGGCTATCCTGCGCTGCTCCGGAGGGACGTTGATCTTAGTGGCGCTGCTGAAGAGGCATTCGTTGTCTAGATGTATCTCCCCTGAGTCGGGAGGGATGTAACCGGCGAGCATGCCGACCAGTGTCGACTTGCCGCTACCCGAAGGGCCGAAAACGCCGATTCTCCCGCCGGAGACGGTGAAATCGGCAGTCATCGTGAAATTGGCCAGCCTCTTGACCGCGGCGACATGCAATTCCATGTCAGTCCCTCCCCGCAAGCTTCCGGCCGATGACTTCATGGAGAAAGAGGACGATCAGCGAAAGAAGGACGGAAACGAAGCAGAGGGAGAGGGCCGCGTTTTCCGTACCAGGGGTGCTGGCGTAATCGTAGATGGCCAAAGGGATGGTCTGGGTGATGCCGGGGATGTTGCCGGCGACTATGATGGTGGCGCCGAATTCCCCCAGGCTGCGGGCGAACATGAGCGATGAACCGGCAACGATGCCGCGCATCGACAAGGGCAATATCACTGTCGCTAGGGTATCGTACCAGTGGGCCCCGAGGGTGCGCGAGGCGTGTATGAGCTGCCTGTCGATCGACTCCATGCCGATGCGGATCGACCGCACCATGAGGGGGAAGCCGACAACCGCTGAGGCTATGACCGCCGCCTTCCAGGTGAATATGATGCTGATGCCGAAATGATCGAGTACCCTGCCGAGCCAGCCGTTCCTGCCGAGGAGCAGGAGGAGGAGATAGCCTATCACCACCGGCGGCAGGGTCAACGGCAGATTGATGAGCACCTCCATGAACATCTTACCCCTGAAATTGCAGTAGGTGGCGAGATAGGCGGTGGCAAAGCCGAAAGGGAGCGACAGGATCGTGGCGGTGATCGCGACCTTGGCTGACAGGCCGATGGCGAAGTAGTCTAAGGGTGAGAAACTGGGCATATGATTGCAGGGTTCTCAACAGCTAATTTGTTTATAGTCATAAATGCTCATAAATGATATATTGTTACCATGAAACTTAAAGACTGGGCCGATAAAAAAGGAATAAGCTACCGCACCGCATGGAGATGGTTTAAAGACGGCAACATCCCCGCCGGAGTCAGGATGGAACAGATGCCGACGGGAACAATAGTCGTAACTGAACACTCTTCTCCGGTGCCATTGACCGTGGGCCTCAATGTCGGCCTATATGCCCGGGTGTCGTCCTCAGATCAGAAAAACGATCTGGATGCGCAACTCGGCCGTCTCGTCGCCTATGCCAATGCCCAAGGGTGGACAGTGACAAGGGCTGTGACCGAGATCGGCTCCGGTCTGAACGGCCACCGGCCGAAACTGATGAAGCTCCTTTCCGATCCCGAAGTCTCCGCGGTAGTCGTCGAACACCGGGACCGCCTTATGCGCTTTGGTGCGGAATATGTCGAGTCCGCTCTTGCCGCCCAAGGGCGCAAGCTGATAGTTGTGGACCCTGCCGAGGTTAAAGATGACCTCGTTCAGGACATGATCGAGGTGCTTACCTCCTTCTGCGCCAGGCTCTACGGTCGGCGCTCAGCAAAGAACAAGGCGAAGAAGGCCATTGAAGCAATCAATGAGTGACCACATTTCCACATACCAGGCCCGGATAACCGTGCCCGGAGAGATCGAGTCCGTTCTTTCCGCGTATGCCGCTCATTACGGTCATGTGGAAAGGTGTCTCTATGCCGACATGCGGCAGAGTGGCAAGCAGACCGCTTCGTTCAAGAACGAGTATCTCTGGAAGTTTCGGATCACCGCCCGGCAGTTTAACGCCATCGCCAGGAACCTGGAGGGGAAGATTAAGTCGGTGAAGGAACTCCTCCCCTTGCGTCTGCAGGAACTGGATACCGCCATTACCAGAGCAAGAAAGGTCATCGGCGGCTCAAGAAATGCAAACAGGACCCACCAGAAGAAGCGCCGATTGGCGAATCTGGAAACCAGACGGGCGGCACTGATATCACAGAAGGAGTCTGGCGACCCGAGAATATGTTTTGGCAGCCGGAAGCTCTTCAGAAAGCAGTTCAGTCTCGAGGAGAACGGTTATCGGTCCCATGAAGAGTGGCTGGCCGACTGGAGATCGAAGCGCGACGCCCAGTTTTACGTGCTCGGCTCCAAAGACGAGACCGCCGGTTGCCAGGGGTGCGTTATTACCGCCAATATCGACGGAACGTTTGACCTTCGACTCCGGATGCCGGATGCGCTGTTGGAAAAGGGTAAATATCTCCAGATCCATGGAGTCAGGTTCGGCTACGGCGCCGATGTGATCCGGCAGGCGCTTTTGCAAGGTCAGGCTATCAGTTACTGTTTCCTCCTTGACGAGAAGGGCTGGCGGGTATTCGTCAGCACGAACCTGCCGGAGGTAAAAATCGTCTCCATCAAACAGTCTGGCATGATCGGCGTAGATATCAATGAAGACTGTCTGGCGGTTACCGAGATCGACCTGTTCGGGAATCTGGCCGGGACCCAGGTAATTTCTCTCGTCACCTATGGCAAGAGTGGTGATCAGGCCAAGGCGCTGATTGGCGACGCTGTCAAAGGCATCGTCGCCCAGGCAGTCGCCGCCACAAAGCCCATCGTCATCGAGAAGCTCGACTTCGGGAAGAAGAGGGCCGAGTTGGAGGCCGAGCATCCCCGGCGGGCCCGGATGCTGTCGAGCCTGGCGTACAACAAGATCATCCAGCAGATCCACACAGCCGCGTACCGGTCCGGTATCGAGGTGATCGAGGTCAATCCGGCCTATACCTCCACGATCGGCGCGATTAACTTTTCAAAGAGCTGTGGTATTTCCATCCATCAGGGTGCGGCGTTAGCCATAGCCCGGCGCGGTGCTGGTTTCCGCGAACAGCCGATCCCGGAGGAGGCGTGTTTGCCAACTCCGAGAGGCGATCATGTCACCTTTCCCCTACCTGCAAGGAATCGGGGAAAGCATGTATGGTCGTTCTGGTCGGATGTTAGAAAAACCCAGGTAGCGGTGCTTGCAGCACACCTTCGGCCCCCGCAAGGGGAGCACGGGAGGCTTCGCCCTTCCCGGAGTAAAGTCTCAAGGTTCACGGTGCGACCCCGTGACGCGAGTCGTCGGCAGAACTGTTCGGCCGGCGCTATGGGTGATATCCCGTGGTAATGGAATATTTGTCCATATTTTAGGAACGGCGTTTATCCGCAGACCTCTCTCTTGGCGACGCTGCTCATCTTTTTCAGGCGGCCGATCCCCTCTTTGCAGGCGGCAAAGGCATGCTCGCTGGAGGATGAACTCACCGCGACCAGTGATATTATCCCGCCGACGTCGACCCTGCCGACTCGGCGGATCAGGAGGATATCCTCGATCTCCCACAAGGCTGCAATCTCCACGGCAATCTTGGAAAGTTCCCCTTCGACGTCACCGACCGGGGTAAACTCCATGCCGTGCGTGACCCCCTCATCACCTTCCTGGGCCTTGACCACGGCGAAATGGCAGAGCACGGAGCCGGCGGTTTCCTTCGCCATAAGGTCGTAGGCGCTTTTCGGATCGATAGGTTCGTTGGTGATCATTACCATATATTTGCTCCACTTTGCAGGAAAATTGTTTAATGGAGGGCAAAACCGTACTTTTGCAATACGGTTCTCGCCTCTTGGGAACTGAGAAAACGGTAGAAGTTTCTGGCGTCGCCATTTTTCGCCCCGGCCCTGGTCAAACCCATGGGATAGGTGACCCGCGGGTAGAGATCCTGGGGAACGGTGAAGAGGATCCTCGCCTTTTTCGCCAACAGGGCGTCGGTGCGATATACGAAAGAGCCGTCAACCTCCCCAAACTCGGCATACATCAGGCACTGTCGGACGTCTTTGGTCATTACAAGTCTCTTTTCAAGAGTGGTGAAGATCCCTGCCTTGGTCAGGGCAGCCTTGGCATACTCTCCGGCGGGAACGCTCTGCGGACTGCCGATGGCAACCCTCTCCAGCTTGAGAACATCCTTCAGGGTGGTTACCCTTTTGTCGGTGCGGCCGGCGAAGACCAGGGTATTATAGGCGAATACCCTTACTGAAGGATTGTTGACCAGTTTCTTCCCCTTCAGGTAATCCATCCACTGGGGGTTGGCCGAGATGAAGATGTCGGACGGCGCCCCGTTCTCGATCTGCACGGCCAGGGCTCCGGAGCCTCCGTAATTCTTCAGTACCTTGACACCTGGATTCATGGAGGAAAAGTCGTCAGTGAGGGTATTCATGACATCCCTCATGCTGGCGGCCACCGACAGGGTGACCTGACCGGCTTGGGCGGCCCCGCTCACCAGGAGCAACAGAAAAAAGCTGATCAGAGAAATGGTTCTGGTCATTATCCCCCCACGCTTATTGGAAAACGTACGTTATGGAAAAAGAGAGCGGCCTGTCCGACCCTACGCCACCCCGATGATTACCCCCGAAGCCTTGAACAGGGCGCAGGCGTGCCCGCCGGCCTTGATCCCCAGCTTCCGCGAACTTTCATGGGTGATCACGGCGCTGATGGTGTTGCCTCCGCCTATTTCGACGTCCACCTCGCAGCTCACCGGCCCCTCGATGACCTTCGCCACGGTGCCGCAGAGGATGTTGCGGGCGCTCACCCTGGCATCGTGGAGGTCGGTGCCGATGATGATGGCGCTTGCCTTGACGATGGCAAAGACATCCTTACCCGCCTCAAGGCCGAGGTTGTCGGCGCTCGTATTGGTGATTACCGCCACAACCGGGATCCCCCCCTTGAGGGTTACAGCTACTTCGGCGTTAACCGCCCCCTTTTTTACTCCACTAACTTTTCCAGGCAAAACGTTTCGTGCGCTTACTTTCATGACTTTCCTCCTGTTTAACCTGATTCGTGCAATTCCCCCGCTTCCTCCTCCTGGAATGCGCGCTGGCATCTTTAACTCCGGCGACTTTTATCCGGAGTTGTTGCTGACTGTATCTTTTCCTTTAATTAAATATACACCGACAATAACACCAAGTAAATGGAGAGTAAGCTTAAAGTGTAAGGGGGACGGCTTGCCTGCCCATGAATGGTAAAGCACAAAGCGTTCCATAGCAGCGCTGCACCTATACCGTCGCCTAGCCCATGGGAAAACAGCGTTTATCGGTTAAGCCAAGGGGGATGAATGTGTGCGGATGCCCAAAAATACATCACCCGCCTGCCTAGTTCGTTTCCATTTGAAAGTATCAGCTGGGAGCCGGTCCGGGGGGGTCTCCCGGTAAAAACTGATCATTGTTCAGCACCTTTTCCAGCGTGCTCCCCAGCTCGGATTCGATCCTCGTGCGGATAGCGAGCGTACGTTCCAGGCGGGCATTGATCGTGGCGACCGCTTCGGCGTTGCCGGCATGCCTTTCCAGCTTGGCGGCAAACCGCTCTTCCGGGGAGACGCGCCGCTCCCCCTGAACAAGCTTGTCCGCCATATAAAGGAGCTCTGCCACGCCGACTGTTCCCCGGGGGGGGACGGCAATATCCATGTGGGAGGCGACCGCTCCGGCCAAGGCCGCAAATCCGTATTCCTTCAGGATCGCCGCCCCGGCGCCGGCATGGTCGGGCTCTCCTTTGGCTATGTCGTGGAGTAGG
>JBJKPM010000020.1:0-57278 GCA_046706325.1 Desulfocapsaceae bacterium
TTGATTTTACTGGTCGGGATGAGAGGATTTGAACCTCCGGCCCCCTGAACCCCATTCAGGTGCGCTACCAGACTGCGCTACATCCCGTTTTGTGCCGTCTTCTTACCATGCGAGCCGACAACTGTCAACCGAAGCAGCGTCTCATCGGCTCGATTTTATTTCCGTTTGGCCAGGCCGGTTGTTCAGGCCATGCCTTGGCAGGAAGGATTCAGCCGGTTTGAGCTTCCGGCTGCCTCTCCCTCCCATGAAACGCATTTTCCCGCGATTCCATTTTTATCCAAAGCGGTCAAGGGTGGCCGGAAGGGGTGCCGGATTCGGGATTCGTCTTTTCCCCTTCAGTCCTTGGCCTTCAGCCTCTTGCCCTTCTTTACATTCAGGATATCCTGGACCTGAAGCAGCTCCTTCTTGATCCTGTTAAGGAAGATGGAGACATGAAGCTTTTCGGGAGAGGGCGACAGCGGCACGATTTCTTCACCGCTTGCCAAAAATTTCCGGGCCCCGGATATAGTATAGCCGCGTTCGTGGAGCAATATCTTGATTTTCAAAACAATCTCGACATCCTCGCGCCGATAGAGCCGTTGTTTGGAATTCGCCCGTTTGGGGCGGATCTGTTTAAATACGCTTTCCCAGTAGCGCAGGACATGTGGAGCCACGTCGGCTAGCTTGCTTACCTCTCCAATCTTAAAATAGATTTTGTCTGGAATCTCAGATTGCATACATCCCTGTTACAGAGTGTATATCAGCTATTCATTCAGCCGCTCCCGCAGGATCTTACTCGGTTTAAAGCTTACCATCTGACGCTTTTTTATCAAGATCGATTCGCCTGTCCGGGGATTTCTGCCGTTTCTCGGGTTCTTGTCCCTGAGGGAGAAGGTCCCGAAATGAACGATCTTGATCGGTTCTCCCTGCATCAAGGAGGCCTTCATTGTCTGGAAAAAGCTGTCGACGATGTCGGAACAGCTGCTTCTCGGATACCCGAGCTGGTCGGCAATTGCCTCGGCAAGCTCTCTTCTGGTCAGATTATTCTGTTGCATCTCTAAGCCTCACGGAAACTCCCCTGGAATTTGTCGCTCAAAGTGGCGACTATCTTCTGATGGGATTTTTCTACGTTTTTTTCGGTTAATGTCTTGGTTGCTGACCGGTAGGTGATGGATAGAGCCACGCTCTTGTAACCGGCCTTGATTGGTTCTCCAGTATATATATCAAAAATCTCACAATGCTCAATAAGCTTTTCACGGGTATCCGCCACCGCATCGAGCAATTCTCCGGCAGAAACCCGCAGGGGCAGGACAAGTGCGATATCGCGTTTCACTGCCGGATAGACGGGAAGGGCCGAAAAGGCCTTTACGGGAGCGTGAAGAGAACAGAGCGCCTCGAAATCGAGGTCGAAAGAGTAGACGTCCTGTTTGATACCGAACCGTTTCAAGACCTCTTTTTTCAGCCTGCCGAGTCTGCCGACCGTCTGCTCACCCCGACAGAGCGCAAGAGACTGGTGCGGATCGAAAAACGTTTCGGTCAGGGTAGCGGCGGGGATCTTGAAGACAAGCGGCTGCGAGGTCGCGGTGCCGAGCAGGTTCAGCTGATCCAACAGAAATTCCACTGCCCCCTTGGCATCGAAGATATCGACCGGTTGCGGCTTGAAGTAGAGTTCGGGGCTGTCCCCGTGGGTATTGCCGGAAAGCACCCCTGCCAGGTGCATTTTTTCAGTGGGCTGTTCATTGCGTCCGGTCGGAGAAAAGACCTTGCCGATCTCGAAGAGCTTGACGGCCGTCCGCTGGAAGCTGAGGTTTCGTTTGACGTTCTCCAGAAGACCGGGAAGGAGAAGCGTACGCAGTACGGCCTGTTCCTCGCTGAGCGGGTTCAGGAGTCGGACGACCTTGCGGCGCGAATCGTCCGCAGGAAGTTCCAGCCTGTCCAGGTGATCCTCCGATGTGAAGCTGTAGTTGATGGCCTCGAAGAAACCGGCGGCGGTAAGCGTCCTGCCGGCCTTATCCCGCAGCAGGCGGCCTTTGTCCTGCTCCGGATAGCTGAGATCCACCCGGGGCAGGGAGATCGGCACCGCATTGTAACCGATAAGCCGGGCCACCTCTTCTACCAGATCGGCCTCGCGCTCGATATCGACCCGAAACGACGGCGGGGTGACGACGAGGGTATCGGCATCCTTGGGGCGGCAGTCGATACCGATGGAGGTCAGCAGCCTGGTGATCTTTTCCCGGTCGAAGTCCATGCCGATCAGATCGGATGTTCGCGAGATTCTAAGCGAGAGCGACAAGGGCGGCCTGCGCCCGTTATATATGTCGGCTCCTTCGTCGGGGCCGCAGATGCCGCCGGCGATCTCGCAGATGAGCCTTGTCGCCCGTTCCATCGCATTGACGCAACCGTTCGGGTCGACACCGCGTTCAAAACGGTAGCTGGCCTCGGTGGCCAGGTTCAGCCGGCGGGCCGTCTTCCTGATGGACACCGGATTGAAGCAGGCGCTCTCCAAAAGGATATCGACCGTATCGTTGCCGACCTCGGAGTTCATCCCGCCCATGATGCCGGCCACGGCCACCGGTTTTTCGCCGTCGCAGATCATCAGCATATCCGGTTCGAGGGCTCGTTCGCTGCCGTCCAGGGTGACGAAGGTCGTCTCTGCCGGCCGCGGCGTCCTGACGACTATCCTGGCCCCCGACAGGTTATGAAAGTCGAAGGCGTGCAGGGGCTGCCCGTATTCCAGCATCACATAGTTGGTGATATCGACGATATTGTTGATCGGCCGCTGGCCCACGGCCAGCAGGCGGTTTTTCAGCCAGAGCGGCGAAGGCCCGACCGTGACCCCTTTGATCAGACGGCCCGCATAGCGCGGGCACAGATCGGGCGATTCCACCTCGACCGTGAATTCCCGGCTCGGCGCGCTGATCACCGCATCGGTGATCGGCAGACACAGGCTTTGGCCGGTGATCCCCGCCACCTCGCGGGCGATCCCGATCACCGAGGCGCAGTCGGGCCTGTTCGGCGTCAGGTCGACCTCGATCATCGTATCGGCGAGGCCTGCAGCCTCAATAAAGGATGTTCCATGCGGGGTGTCGGCCGGCAGTTCGAGGATTCCGGCATGCTCGGTGGACAGCCCCAGTTCGCGCTCCGAGCAGAGCATGCCCGAGGAGGTGACACCGCGGACCTTGGAGGCCTTGATCTTCATGTCGCCCGGCAGGACCGTACCCGGCAGGGCGACGGCGGTTACCAGTCCCTTTCGGGCATTGGGGGCACCGCAGACGATCTGCAGGGTCTCGTTTCCCACCGCAACCTCGCATACCTGGAGATGATCCGTATCGGGGATGGCCGCAGCGTTCAGGATCAGGGCGGTTTTTACCGGCGACAATTCGGTGAACAGGTCCTCGACCGAATCGACCTCAAGACCGAGCATGGTCAGGTGGTCTGCGATTTCTGCGGCTGTGAGGCCGTTTATGGCGACGTATTCTTGTAACCAACTGAGGGTAAACTTCATGGCATTCGGTTCCGTATTGCTGGGGAGTCTAAAACTGACAGAGAAAACGAAGATCGTTCTCGTAATACAGTCTGCTGTCGTCGATGCCGTATTTCAGCATGGCGATACGTTCGACACCGAGGCCGAAGGCAAACCCGCTGTAGATCTCCGGGTCGTAGTCGACCATCTTGAAAACCTCCGGGTCGATCATGCCGGAGCCCAGTATCTCCAGCCAGCCGGTCTTTTTGCAGACCCGGCAGCCCTTGCCGCCGCAGATGACACAGGCGATATCCACCTCGGCGCTCGGCTCGGTGAAGGGGAAAAAGCTTGGTCGAAATCTGAGCGCCAGGTCCTTCTCGAACATCTTCCGGGTAAAGACGGTAAGGATGCCTTTCAGATCGGCAAAGGAGACCTTCTTGTCCACCAGGAACCCTTCGACCTGATGAAACATCGGGGTATGGGTGATATCGGAATCGCAGCGATAGACCTTGCCGGGGGCAATCACCCGTAGCGGTGGCTGCTTGGTTTCCATGATCCGGGCCTGCATAGGCGAGGTATGGGTACGCAACAGGATGGAGTCGCTGACATAGAAGGTATCGTGCATGTCCCTGGCCGGATGGTGGGCCGGAATGTTTAAGGCTTCGAAATTATAATGATCGAGTTCGACATCCGGGCCTTCAGCAACGGAAAAGCCGAGGCTTTCGAAGATGGCGCAGACCTCGTTCATGGTTTGGGTCACCGGGTGCAGCCTGCCGAGAGAAGGCCTTCTGCCGGGCAGGGTCAGATCGATGGTTTTCTTGTCGACAGCGAGCATCACCTGCCGTTCCGAGATGGCCGTCTGTCTCTGGCTGAAGAGGTCTTCGATCTCGGCCTTGATGGTGTTGGCCAGTTGACCGAGCCGTGGCCTTTCCTGCGGGGATGCCTTGCCGAGACTGCGCATTATGCTGCTGAAGGATCCCTTGCGGCCAAGGAAGCGGATACGGAATTCTTCCAGTTGGCCGGTGGTGGTTAGGGTTGCCAATTGTTGCTTCGCCTCTGTCTGGAGGCGCTGTAGTTCTTGCTCCATGATCTCTCTGACGATTCGATGGAAGGTTACCAACAAACAGCAGGCCGGTTTCGACTTGTATCAAATCGGAACCGGCCTGCATGAAAACACTCCGGGGAGGATAAAAAATCAGCCGTTGGCTGCAGTGGCCAGTTGTACCACCTTCGAAAAGGCCTCGGCATCGAGGATGGCCATATTGGCAAGCACCTTGCGATCAAGTTCGATTTCGGCCTTTTTCAGTCCGCCCATAAGCAGACTGTAATTCAGACCGTTCATCCGGGCTCCCGCGTTGATGCGGGCAATCCAGAGGCGACGGAAGTCACGTTTTTTGGCCCGTCTGTCCCTATAGGCATAAACCAGCGCGCGATCAACGGTCTCGGTGGCCGTCTTGTAGAGACGACTGCGACCGCCGATGTATCCCTTGGCCAGCTTCAGTATTCTGTTTCTTCTTCTCCGTGCTTTAAAACCTCGTGTTACGCGTGGCATGTGCTAACTCCTTTGATTGCTGTCGGCACTCTTCTTGAGGGGTGCCGTACCTGGTGGTCACAACCGTGGCCGACCAACGGCCATGGCCGGAAAGACTCCGGCGCTTAGTCGGCGGACCTGAAATTACATGTAAGGAAGGATCTTCCTGATGGACTTGATATTGGCGGAATCAACCAATCCCGACGTACGAAGACCACGTTTTCTCTTTGTCGATTTTTTGGTCAGGATATGGCTGGCAAAGGCCTTGCTCCGTTTGATCTTTCCCGTACCGGTGGTTGTAAAGCGCTTGGCGGCGCCTCTATTGCTTTTCATCTTTGGCATTGTCGCTACTCCTTTTCAGTCGCTATCCTGTGCCGTGGGAGCGGGTAAGCCCCACAGCCGTGTCTGTCGATTCTTTTTTAAACCGCCGGCCCGCGGACCACTCAGTTTTTCGGGCCGACGAACATGATCATCTGCCGGCCTTCCATCTTCGGCGCCTGGAGAATGTTGCCGTCCTCCGCCAGTGCCTCGGCTATCCTGTTCATTGCCTCCATGCCGATGGACTGGGAATAGACGATCTCCCGTCCCCGAAACCGCATGGTGATCTTGACCTTGTTCTTTTGACTGAGAAACTTTTTGATATTCTTTATCTTGAAGGTGAGATCGTGTTCCTCCGTCTTCGGCCGGAACTTGATTTCCTTGGTTTCTACAATCGTCTGTTTTTTCTTTGCTTCCTGCTGTTTTTTCTTTTGTTCGTAGCGGAATTTGTCATAATTCATGATCCGGCAGACAGGCGGGTCGGCATTTGCTGAAACCTCAACAAGATCCAGTCCCTCCTCATAGGCCTTTTCCAGAGCTTCAGTGCCAGTGACAATCCCCAGTTGAGCCCCGTCACTGCCGATCAGTCTGATCTTCGGATAACGGATATTCTCATTTGTGTTTACCTGGTCTTCTCGTACCGGAACAGTCTTTCCTCTCTTTATAATAGCTCCACCTCCTCGGATCTACGAACCTAAGAATAATTATTATGCCGCAACCGAAGGCCTCTGAGACTAGATTCCCCGGCCCTCTCGGCATTCCTCCTGAACCTTGGCGATAAATTCCGAGATGGTCATGGCCGGCAGGTTTTTCCCGTTGCGCAGACGTACCGTAACCGTTCGGTCTTCCTTTTCCTTATCCCCAACTATTAACATATACTGGATTTTGGCAAGCTGTGCTTCCCTGATTTTATAGTTCAGCTTTTCATTACGCAAATCCTTTTCGATACGGACCCCTGCCTTGCGCATTTCGGCGTAGACCTCTTCGCAGTACGCAGCCTGACTGTCGGTAATATTCAACAGACGTGCCTGGACAGGTGCGAACCAGAGCGGGAAGGTTCCGGCGTAGTGCTCAATGAGCACACCGACGAACCGTTCCAGCGAGCCCATCAGGGCCCTGTGGATCATGATCGGTTGGTGTTCCCGGTTGTCCGCCCCGGTGTAGGTCACCTCAAAACGTTCCGGCAGGTTGAAGTCGACCTGGATCGTTGAACACTGCCAGGAGCGGCCCAGCTGGTCCTTGATCTTGATGTCGATCTTCGGCCCGTAGAAGACGCCTTCGCCGGGATCGATCAGGTAGCTGAGGCCTTTCTTCTCCAGGGCCTGTTTCAGGGCCTCGGTGGCCTGATGCCAGTTCTCATCGCTGCCGACGTACTTGTCGGGTCTGGTCGACAGATAGATATCATATTCGGCAAAACCGAAGGTCTTCAGGATATGCAGGTTGAGGGCCAGGATATTGAAGATCTCGTCTTCGAGCTGATCCGGGCGGCAGAAGATATGGGCATCGTCCTGGGTAAAGCCCCGTACCCGGAGGAGCCCGTGCAGGGCGCCCGCCCGTTCGTAGCGGTAGACCGTTCCCAGTTCGCACCAGCGGATAGGGAATTCACGGTAACTGCGATTCCGGCTCTTATAGATGCCGATATGAAACGGGCAGTTCATCGGCTTGAGCTGGTATTTGACCTCGTCGATATCCATGGGCGCGTACATGTTCTCGGCATAAAAATCCAGGTGGCCGGAGGTCTTCCACAGGTCCTGACGGGCAATATGCGGCGTATAGAGCAATTCGTAATCGTGCCGGTAATGCTCGTCCTTCCAATAGTCCTCGATCAGCCTTCTGAGAAGCGCGCCCTTGGGCTGCCAGAGAATCAGCCCGGGTCCTATCCGGTCCTCGGTGGTGAAGAGTTCGAGTTCCTTGCCGAGCCGGCGATGGTCGCGTTTTTTGGCCTCTTCCAGGGCCTCGAGGTATTTTTTCAGTTCCTTTTTGTCGAAGAAGGCGGTCCCGTAGATGCGCTGCAGGACATCGTTTTTCTCGTCTCCGCGCCAATAGGCCCCGGCCACCCGCAGGAGCTTGAAGGCCTTGATGAACGAGGTGTCCGGAAGATGGGGGCCGCGGCAGAGATCGGTAAAGCTGCCCTGACGGTAGAGGGAAACGGTCGCAACATCCAGATTGTTGATCAGCTCGACCTTATATTTTTCCCCTTGGGCGGTGAAGGCGGTCAAGGCTTCATCGCGTGTCATCTCCGACCGGATGAAGGGGGCGGCGCTTGCCGCAATCTCCTCCATCCGTTGTTCGATCCTGGCAAAATCCTCCGGGGTGAAGGGCTCGACACGTAAGAAATCGTAATAAAAACCGTTCTCGATGGCCGGTCCGATGGCCACCTTGACCTCCGGGCCGAAGAGGTCTTTGACCGCTTCGGCCATCACATGAGCGGTGCTGTGTCTGAGGATGTCCAGGCCTGCCGGGGTATCGATCTGAATCGGACTGATGACGGCATCCTGCGTAAGCTCCGCGGTCAGATCGACGGCAATCCCGTTTACCAGCGCGGCGATGGTCCGCTTCCGTTGCTTATTGGACTGGAGCCGGGTCAATACCTCTCCCACCGATGTGGATGCCGGGACCTGGATGTCCTCTTGGTCCTGCAAGGTTGCGGATATTGTCGTCATGGTGGAATATTCTACATAAAAACAAAGGCTAAAGTGCGAACACCTCGGCAGAAGCGCTCTTCCTTTAGCCTTTTGATAACAGTGTCGCCAGCCTCAAATCACTGAAGCTGGTAGGCGCGGGCGGGGTCGAACCGCCGACATCTACCACGTCAAGGTAGCGCTCTCCCACTGAGCTACGCGCCTGCTTCCGCGACCTTCTTTTTTGAGAAAGGCCGCATAAAAAAGGTAGAGTAAACCTCACTCAATTACCAATAACAGCTGCTTCTGTCAAGAGAAAATATAATCTCACCAGGCAAATGATGCAGCGATTCCATCCGTTTCGCCAAAAGGAGGCAAGGGTGCCGTTTCCCTGCCCTTATATGGCCTGATTTCTGCTTTCAATCGCCTTGGCCAGGGTGTATCTGTCGGCATATTTTATGTCCATTCCCATCGGGATACCGCAGGCAAGACGTGTCAGCCTGATCGTTTTGTGATGGAGCCTATCGATCAGATAGGAGGCCGTTGCCTCGCCGGGAACAGTGGAACTGGTGGCGATCAGGACCTCCCGGATGGTGCCGTTTTCGACCCGGGCGATCAGCTCGCGTACCTTGATTTCATCCGGGCCTATGCCGTCCATCGGGGATAAGACGCCATGCAGGATATGGTAATGGCCGTGGTATATTCCGGTTTTTTCAATGGCCATCAGATCTCCCGGCTGTTCGACGACACAGACGAGACCGCTATCCCGCCTCGGATCGGCGCAGATCGCGCAGGGATCGCTTTGCGAGAAGGTGAAACAGCCGGAGCAGAGTTGAATTGATCCGTGCAGCGATGCCAGCGCGTCTGCCAGTTCGAGTGCGGCGGCCGAGGGGCGACGAAGGATGGTGAGTGCCAGCCGCATCGCCGATTTTTTACCGACCCCGGGCAATTCGGTCAGGGCGAGGATGAGTCTTTCCAGGGCTGGGGGGATGACCTGCATCGTCATGAAGGCACTATCAAAACATATCGGAGATACCCGGCAGATTCAAGCCGCCGGTCAATTTGCTCATCTCGTGGCGACCGAGTTCCTTGGCCTTGCGCAGCCCGTCGTTGACGGCGGCGGCGATCAGATCCTGGAGCATCTCCGCATCGTTTTGCGACAGCATCTCTTTCTCGATGGCAATGGCCAGGACCTCGCCGCGGCCGTTGACCGTGACGGTGACCATGCCGCCGCCGGCGCTTCCCTGGACCTTCTTCTTGGCAAGCTCCTGCTGGATTTCTATCAGCTTGGCCTGCATCTGCTGGGCATGCTGCATGATACTGGTTACGTCCATATCCTGTGTATCCTCTTCGATGCCTGTGACATCTCTTTCTTACCGGATCCCGGATCCTGAATCCGTAGTTTTCCTATCTGCTTCGCGGGCCGATCCGGATATCGCCGACCTGGCCGTTGAATATATCGACGGCCATCCTGACCTGCGGGGCGGTGGCCAGGCGCTGCCGTTGTTTTTGCGGCCTGTCGGTCTCATCTCCGTTGCTTTTTTCATCGTCTGCAGGCAGGATGAACCGGACCTTGAGTTCCTTCTGGAAAAAATCAAGGACAAATTCGGTGAGAAGCAGCCGGTTCTCCTTGGTTCGCAGCAGGGCGCAATTGGCCGGATCGGAATAATGGAGGTGCAGCTCATCCCCCTGTTGCCGTGCGGAATCCGCTCTCTGCAGATCCTGGGACATCCATACCTTGCGATCCTGGACATAGGTGGTGAAGGCAATCCAGTCGCGGCGCACATCGCGCTGGTGGGCATGGATTTCGGATGCCGGAGGCGAGGTATGGGGTAAAGGATCCGGGAATTGTTCCTCCTGGTCCGGTGGGTCAGGGGAGGCGGTTTCCTGTTGCTCGGTTGTCGACAAGGCGATATCGCTTGGAGGTGCTGTCGTGGCGGGCTCGTGCCTCCGCCCTGTCTGTTCCGGCTGTTTTTCCTGATTCGACGGGGGAAGGACGGCGGGAGCGGGCGCCTCTTTTGCCGCAGCTTGCGGCAGAGTCGAGAGCAGATCCTGGAGATGACCGAGCAAGGTAGTTACCGGCACAACGCTTCCTGCCTCGATGATCTTCAAAAAGGCGGTCTCCAGGGCCAGTCTCGGCTGCAGGGACCGGCCCATCTCTTCGACCGACCGGATGAGCAGGCTCTGCTTCAGATGAATGGTCTCCAGGGTGAAGTCGGCTGCCAGCTTGCCAAACATCTTTTTATCCTGGTCCGGCATATCGAGGAGTTCGCCGCAACCCGGGATTTTGCAGAGAATAAGGGCCCTGAAGCATTCCAGCAGGTCGGTGCAGAACCGCTTGAGATCGATACCGAAACTGAAGGTGTCGTTCAATGCCGTCAGTGCCTGGGTCCGATTGCCTGCCAATAGAGACTTGGTGATGTTCAAAAGAATATCCCTGCTGACAAGGCCCAGAACCTGGACGACGTCTTCGGTGCTGATCTTCGTTTCGGCAAAGGAGAAGACCTGGTCCAGCAGGCTCAATCCGTCCCGGACGGAGCCTTCCGCCTCCCTCACGATCAGGGCCATGGCCTGGGGATCGATCTCCTTTCCTTCCTGGGACACTAATCTGGAGAAGTGATCCGTCAGCTCCTGGGCAGGGATACGTTTGAGCTCATAGCGCTGGCATCTGGAGAGAATGGTGATCGGCACCTTATGCAGCTCGGTGGTTGCGAACATGAAATAGACATGCGCAGGCGGCTCTTCGAGGGTCTTCAGCAAGGCGTTGAAGGCCTCGGTGGTCAGCATATGGACCTCATCGATGATGATGATCTTGTACCGTGACAAGGTGGGAAGAAAGCGAATCCTCTCCTTCAGTTCCCGAATCTCCTGAATGCCGCGGTTGGAGGCGCCGTCGATCTCATGGAGATCGATGGAGGATCCCTGCATGATTTCTTTGCAGGAATTGCAGGAATTGCAGGGGACGTTGCCGCCCAGGTTCTCGCAGTTGATTGCCTTGGCCATGATCCTGGCAAGGGTTGTCTTGCCGACTCCGCGCACCCCCGAGAACAGGATGGCATGCGCGACCCGGTTCCGGGCGAGGCTGTTCTGCAAGGTTTTGACCACCGGGCGCTGGCCCACGACCTCTTCGAAGGTCTGAGGTCGGGATTTTCTTGCAAGAACGAGATAGGACATATTTACCGGCAGAGGAAAAGAACCTCTTGTAAAACGGCCTGGAAAAGATGATAGCCGGGCACCCCTGCGGCACACAGAGAGGGTCACTACCGTTGCTTCCTCCCGGACCTGGCGGGGTTCGTGATTCTCTGTTGCGCAGGACCCGGCTATCAAACCGAAATCGTAGGTGGCGTCGAGGGGGGCTTCCTGCCTTGATCACGGTCAATGCCTTGTGTCAAGCAGAAGACCTGCCGAAGTCGGGGCGCCGGAGGCCGAATGTCGCTTCCATCACCACACATCCCCTCGATTTGCACTGCCCTTATATCCGGTTTCTCCGGAGCAGTCAAGGATATTGTGCTGTCGCTTTCTTTGTCCGGCAGGGCCTGTCGGCCGGTTTCACGGCAGAGGAAGGCGGATGGTGAAAGAGGCACCTCCTGCCCTTGACCGACCCACCACGATGGTCCCCTGATGTTCATGGATGGTCTGTCTGACAATCGCCAGGCCCAGTCCGGTTCCATCGGCCCGCTGGCTGAAAAAGGGTTCGAATATCTTTTCATGAAGAGGTTCCTGGATGCCGGGGCCATTGTCCCCGATCACGATGACCACCTCCCCTTGTCCGCTGTTCTGTTCCTGTTCTCTGGCGTCGATATCGATCACCTCCCGGCCCGGCGGGCAGAAGACCATGGCGTTGCCCAGCAGATGATTGAAGATGGTAAAGAACTGGCGTTCATCGGCCCAGATGTCGAGCTTGTCATTGAAGTTCATGTTCACCCTGGATGTGGTCGGCCAGGATGGGTCCGCCCGGCAGACCTGAAGAACTTCCGTCAGGCAGTTTGACAGAGAAAACCACTTCTTGTCGACTGTTTCGGGACGGGCAAATTTCAGGAAATCGGCAATGGTTTCGATCATGCGGTTCGATTCCCGGACGATGATGGCCGCCAGTTCATAATTTGTCTGATCCTCGACGTTGGTATCATTTGAGAATTCGGCGGCCAACACCTGGGCGGAACCGGAGATCGCCGTCAGCGGGTTTCTGAAATCGTGGGCGATACCGGCACTCATCATGCCGATGGCTGCCATCTTTTCGCGCTGCCGCAACTGACGCTCGAGCTTCTCGATCGCGCCGATATCGCGAAGCGTTATCAATTTCCGGTCTTCTTCGGTGTCATCGACTCCTTCAGGCGTCTGCGCCTGTTCCGATTTCGGCAGTCTGGAGAGTGAATAGCCGATCCTGATTCTGCTGTCGTCGGCCTTTATAAGATTGGCGGTGAGCCTGTGACCTTCGTATTGCAGGCGAAGATCCGGAAAGACATCCCCTATCCTCTTGCCGACCAGAAAAGCCGGATCATGGCCGGTAATGTGACCTGCCGCCTGGTTGATCGAGGTGATGACGTCGTTTTCAGTAAGAGTGATGATTCCGGTATTGATGTTGTCGAAGATTCGTTTGTACAGAATCGTCAGCCTGTCGAAGCTTCTGATGGTCTTGGACAGGACCGCCTCCGTCTTGCGCAGTCGGATACCGAAAAGGGCGCTTAACAGGGCGGCCAGGAAAAAGATAAGGCCCTCGGCGGCGAAATGTTCAAGGTGAAAATTCAGGCTATGGACCGGGACGAAATTATAGAGGTTGAAGTACGACGGATAGATATCGTTGTATTCCAGGGTCAGAATCACTCCGTATTGCAGGGTTGCGGCGGAGGCGGCGATCAGTCCGCCTTTCCTCGGGGTGATCAGTCCGCCGGCTACGATCGGGAAAAAGTAGACCGTGGTAAAAATGGAATGAGAGGCGCCGGTGAAGTAGACGAGGATCGACGCGAAGATCGTGTCCAGCAGATTTTGAATGAAGGCAAAGTTGCGAAGATAAGAGGAGGAAAGATATCCGGCTATCAGGGCCGAGACAATGGAGCTGATATAGACGATCAGGATCAGCAGGATCAACAGCGACCGGGGCAGCACGATGATTTTAAACTCGGGACTCCCCAGGAAAAAGATCAACGCCAGCAGGAGGGTGTAGAGGATGACGCGAAGCAGAAGCATCCACTGCAGCTGATTCCTGAGAATACGATCGATATCGTTTGCTTCAGATGATGGGGAGAACAGGGATTTGGGATGCATCCGGGATTATTCTATGCCGTATTTTTTTATCTTATATCGCAGCGACCTGAAACTTACCTGCAGGAGATCGGCGGCCTTGATCTTGGAATTGGCCGTCTTTTTCAAGGCGTGGATGATAAGCCTTTTTTCCAGGTTATCCACGACCTTCTCCAGGCCCATATCGAAGAGTTCCTCTTCGTCGGATACGGCCTGGAAGATGGGAAGATTGGTCGACTTCTCCTTTTTGTTCTGACGGGTGGTTGCCGACAGGGAAAGGCTCTCCGGCAGGATGATATTGGAGTTTTCCAGGGCCACACCCCGTTCGATAATATTTTCGAGTTCCCTGACATTGCCGGGAAAATCGTAATTCATTAAGACCTGCATCGCATAGGAAGAGATCTCCTGGACCTCTTTTCTCAGCCGTTTTGAGTATTTATTTAGGAAATGGTGGACCAGAAGAGGTACGTCACCCTTACGTTCCCGCAACGGAGGCAGTCTGATCGGCACTACCGCCAATCGGTAAAAGAGGTCTTCGCGGAACCTGCCGGCCAGCATCTCCTCTTCCAGGATCCTGTTGGTTGCGGCTATGATCCGGACGTTGATCTGTTGGATCCTGGTGCCGCCGACGGGTTTTATCTCTCGTTCCTGCAAGACCCGGAGAAGCTTGGTTTGAATAAGCGGGGTAAGCTCACCGATCTCATCGAGGAAGGCCGTCCCGTTGTTGGCCTGGGAAAAGAGCCCCTGCTTATCGCTGATGGCCCCGGTGAAAGAGCCCCTGACATGACCGAAGAGTTCGCTCTCCATCAGTTCGTCCGGGATGGCACTGCAGGTTATCGGTATGAAGGGATTGTTGGCCACCTTGCTGCCCGCATGGATGGCCTGGGCGACGAGTTCCTTTCCCGTTCCCGATTCGCCATAGATCAAAACATTGGCAGGGGTAGGGGCGATACGACGAATGACATCGAAAACCTTGAGCATTTCCCTGCTCTTGCCTATGATCCCTGGAAACGAATCCATGCCTGAATCTGCTGGAACCGCCTTGTTTTTTCGGGAGGTTGCCGAGTCAACCACCGACTTTATCTCTTCGATATTGAAGGGCTTGCTGATGTAATCAAAGGCGCCGTTTTTCATTGCGATTACGGCGTCATCAGGAGAGGCGAAGGCGGTAATCATAATGACCGGCAGATCGGGGTAGTGCTCCTTGATGCCGGCCAAAAGATCCAGGCCGCTTGTCCCGGGCATCCGGATATCGCTGATGACGAGGTCGAACGTGTCTTCCTGCAGGGATGCGAGAGCCGTTTCCCCGTTGCCGGCCGTCTGGACATGGTAGCCCTCTTTTTTCAGCATGATCTTCAGGAAATCACGCATGCCTTGCTCGTCATCAACCACAAGAATTGATATCATCTGTACCAACCGCTATGGAATTCATTGGAAAGAGTCGTTTCGGCGATCCCTGCCGTGGGCGATATGACTGGAAACACATCGTGTTTTGCGTTGTTTCTTATTCTACATCATCAAGAGAGGATTTCCAACTTCTGACTGGTTATAAGCCGGTGCTTTTTACGGGCGGGCATCTTTTTTATGGCATGTTCACGTCTGGAGGCGGCCGATCTGGTAGGGAGACACTCGATATACACCAGAGCAACCGGGCGTCGGCCCCGGGTGTATGCCGCCCCGTTTTTGCCGGAGTTGTGTTCCCGCAGCCGTCTTTGCACATCGGTGGTGATCCCGGTGTAGAGGGTCCGATCCCTGCAGGCAACAATATAGACATACCAGGATAGGTCGGGCAGAGTCACAGGTCACTCGTATTCAATCGCTTTCCGGCATTGCAAGGTTTCGCAAGCATCATACCAGGGTGCGGTTTTCCAGTACAAATCGTTGCATATTCAGGCTGCCGGTGGTAAAAAGATCGCGGACTTCCTTTTACAAAGAGGAAACAGTTGAAAAATCTCCATTTGGCGCCGATCACGTTATGACTACGAATAATACAACGGGGCAGTTTGCAAAACAATCGTTAACCGAACACCTGCGGGATCTCCGTTCCTGCTTGATCGTCTCCGTTATTGCCGTGGTCATAGGTTTTGCCGGGGCATATGCCTATATAGAGCCCATAGGAGTCTGGCTGTTCAAACCCTTGGTCAAGGTGCTGCCCCAGGGGTCCACACTGATCTTCACCTCCTATCAGGAAGGGTTTTTTTTTATCTGAAGCTCGCCTTGGTCTGCGGCGTTCTCTTCGCCACGCCGGTGATCTTTTCCCAGATCTGGCGGTTCATCGCACCCGGTCTCTACATCCATGAGAAACGGGCTCTCATTCCCTTCACTGTCCTTTCCACGGTCTGTTTTCTGGGTGGTGCCGCCTTCGGGTACCTGGTCGTCTTCCCGCCGGCTTTTCGTTTTTTGACCGGTTACAATAACGCCTATCTGACATCGCTACCTTCCGTCAGCGAGTATTTTACCCTGGCGCTGCACCTGTTGCTAGCCTTCGGTGTCATCTTTGAGTTGCCGATTTTTATGGTTCTGCTGGCGAAAATCGGTCTTGTCGATGTCGGTTTTTTGAACCGGAACCGGAAGTATGCCATTCTGATCAATTTTATTGTCGCCGCTCTTCTTACCCCGACCCCTGACGTGGTCAACCAGGTTATCATGGCCGTTCCGTTGATGCTGCTCTATGAGGTCAGTCTGGTTGCGGTCTGGATCTTCGGCCGGAAACGTATCGCCGGGTTTAGGGAGGGTGGTGACGACGGGAAAGAGAAGCTTTCGGAGGTCGGCAAAGAATAATGTTGCCTGGATTTCTCCTCTGTGGTGTCTTATAAGAAGACAAGGATACGGGAAAATATCGTCTGCAAAATCTGATTGCGTTCATCCGTGGACCCGCAAGAGTTGCGCAAAATCGAATACGACGAAGGAGGTTTCTATGACGTTACAGGAAGAATTCCGGAAGGCACTTGAAATCGGACGGCCCCCCAATGTTAAGAAGTTATTCCCTCATTCCCGGGCATTGCTGGTTAGCGGCAAGGTCATCGACCGTGCCCTGACCGCCAAAGGACAGGCGATGACCATTGCTGCAAACGGTCGCTCCAACTTCGTTATCCGTGGCGCCCTGCGGGCGGCCCAGCGCGCTGATGCAGCTATTATCATCGAGATTGCCAGGTCGGAATCGACCTATTGCGCAGTCAATTTTTTCAATATCGCCCGTCAGGTTGATGCAGCCTGCAACGAACTGGGCATTACCGTTCCGGTTGCAGTCCATGCCGATCACTACGGGATCAAGTCGGTTGACGATATCCCCTTCGCCAGGATGGAAATTCCATCGATGTTTGATGCCGGCATCACTTCAATCGCCATCGATGCCTCGCATATGCAAGACGATGAGAACCTGCTGGCCAATCTCGAGCTGAACCGGTATATTCCCTCCTGGGCGGGACTTGAAACGGAGGTCGGGGAGATCAAGGGAAACGAAGGGCTTTCGACCGTCGATGATGCCAGCTTTTTGATCAAGGGCCTGAATGCCCATGGGATCAGCCCCGACTGGATAGCGCTGAACAATGGGTCCGTCCATGGGATAGAGGCCAGCGGCCAGGGGATTCAGGTCGGGTTGACCGCAGAGATCCACAGGGCACTGGAACCCTATCGGGTCTCCGGCGCCCAGCACGGCACCTCGGGCAACAGCTCGGAGCGTCTGCGGGAGATTGCCGCCGGGACCCATACCACTAAGGCCAATGTGGCAACGGCTCTGCAGATGGCCTCCTGGGGGGTCGAGGTCAACGATTACGGCAACGCCCTTCTCGATGCCGCCGGAAATCTGAAGAAGGTGAAGGGCGAGGGCGTTACCGAAGAAACCTGGGGCAAGATGCTGGTCCATGCCGAGTCCAAAGGATGGCGAGGCGGCAATTTCAAGAAACTGAATCTGCCGATGGACATGCTGCTTATGGCTCAGCCGCGGGAGGTCAGAGACAGGATGTGCCGTCGGGTGGAGGATTTTGTCTACAATATCCTGGTCAACGTCTTCAACGCCCAGGGGACGGCGGCTATCGCCAAGGACATTATCCTTGCGGCCGGATCGTCGGATCTTGGTCCGAAGGCCGAACGGCTGGAGGATCCCGACGATTGGAGCAAAGAAAAAATTATTGTCCGGGCCAAGACGCTGAATGTCAGTCAGGGTCCGAAAGGAAATTTTGAAGATTGATATGAAAAAGATTCTGATTACCGGCTCCGCAGGTTTTATCGGCGCGCACCTGGCAAAAAGGGTCATCGAGGGCGGTGCCGAGGTCGTGGGCCTGGACAACCTGAACGACTATTATGATCCGCAGCTCAAGCGGGACCGGATGGCGGCCCTTGCCGAGTGCGATCACTATCTGCATGTCGACTGCAATCTCTCCGACCGGTCGGCGATAAAACGGCTGTTCCAGCAGCATCATTTCGATGCCGTGGTCAATCTGGCAGCCCAGGCAGGGGTGCGGTATTCCCTTATAAATCCGCACTCCTATGTTGACACGAATCTTGTCGGTTTTGTCAATATCCTGGAGGGATGCAGACATTCGGGAGCCGGTCACCTGGTCTATGCCTCTTCCAGTTCCGTTTACGGGGCCAATACCCGGATGCCCTTTTCGGTTCACGATAACGTGGATCATCCGGTATCCCTGTATGCCGCATCGAAAAAGGCCAATGAACTGATGGCACACGCCTACAGCCATCTCTTCGGTCTGCCGACCACAGGGCTCAGGTTTTTTACGGTCTACGGACCATGGGGGCGGCCCGACATGGCCCTGTTCCTTTTTACCAAAGCCATCCTGGAGGGTCGGCCCATCGATGTCTTCAATAACGGCGATATGGAGCGGGATTTCACCTACATCGACGACATCGTCGAGGGCGTGGCCCGGGTCATCGACAAGGTCCCCGAGGGTAGTCGCCGATGGAACGGGGATGCCCCCGATCCGGCTATCTCCTATGCACCGTTTCGGATCTATAATATCGGCAACAACAGGAAAGAGAGGTTGATGCGCTATATCCAGGTCCTGGAGGACTGTCTCGGCAAGAAGGCGGAGAAAAACTTTCTGCCGATGCAGCCGGGAGACGTCCCGGCAACCTACGCCGATGTCGACGATCTGGTCCAGGACTTCGACTATAAGCCTGAAACCGCGATCGAAAATGGAGTGGCTGCTTTCGTCCGCTGGTATAACGACTACTACAGGGTTTGACCGGCGCAGAGGGGTAGGGTTTTTGATAAAACCGCCGCGGCCGGATCTGTTGAGTTGCGTCCTCGTTTACAGGTATGCGGGAAAAACAGGTGAGGTCCGTATGCATCGGCGGATGCCGCCGCTTGTAAACCCGCCGGCCGGTCCAGCCATGCCGATCAGCTGCCCATAAGTTTCAGGACGGCCCGGATAATGGCAGGCGAGTCGAGGCTGTTATCCTTCCAGAGGTTCTTCTGCGGGCCGTGCTCGATGAAGGTATCCGGGTGGGCGAGACAGCAGGTATGGACATCATAGAGCCTGCGACGGCTGAACAGTTCCAGGACCGCGCTGCCGAACCCCCCCTGCCGGACATTGTCTTCGATGGTCACCACCCGGCCGGTCCGTTTGGCCCAGGTACAGATCAGGTCCGCATCCAGGGGTTTGACGAAACGCGGATTGATAACGGCTGCGTCGATGCCGAGCTTTTTCAGGCCCTCGGCGGCCCGTATGGCCGGGTGGACCCGGTTGCCGATGGGCAGCAGCAGGATGTCGCCGCCTTCGATTATCACCTCACCCTTGCCGATATCCAGGGTCTTGAGATCGGCGGTAAGGGTAATATCCTCTCCCGAGCCCCGGGGATAACGGACCGCCGCCGGTCCCCGATGCAAGACGGCGGTATAGAGCATATGCCGAAGTTCCTCTTCATCCTTAGGGGCCATCAGGACCATGTTCGGGATGAAACGTAGAAAGCTGAGATCAAAGACGCCATGATGGGTCGGACCGTCATCGCCGACCACCCCGCCGCGATCGATGGCCAGTGTCACCGGCAGATTGGGAATACAGACGTCATGGATGATCTGATCCAGTGAACGCTGAAAAAACGACGAGTAGATAGCCACCACCGGATGGGTTCCCTCCACCGCAAGTCCCGCGGCAAAGGTGACGGCATGCTGTTCGGCGATGCCGACATCAAAGAACCGATCGGGAAACTCCTCGGCGAACCGGGTCAGCCCGGTACCGGTGACCATGGCAGCCGAGATGGCTACCAGGCCTTCATCCTCCCGGGCCATCCGGACCATGGTATCGCCGAAGACCTCCGTATAGGTGGGCGGTTTTGCGGATGCCTTCGGTTTGCCGGTTGTGATGTCGAAGGGTCCGACGCCGTGAAAGGAGCCGGGATTGTCCTCGGCCGGTTTGTATCCCTTGCCCTTCTTGGTCAGGACATGGACCAGGACCGGGCCACGGGAGCTGTCGCGCACCGTCTCCAGGGCCTCGATCAGGGCATCGAGCTGATGACCGGGGATCGGGCCGATATAGTCGAATTTAAAGGCTTCGAAGAGCATGCCCGGCGTGAAGAAGCTCTTGAAGCTGTCCTCGCTTTTTTTCAGGACATTGAGGATGTTCTCGCCGACATTGGACAACGAATTGAGCCGTTCCTCGAGATGGGCCTTCACCCGGCGCATGGTCCTGCCGCTCAGTTTCCGGCTGAGAAAACTGGAGACGGCCCCGACGTTGGGCGAGATGGACATCTCGTTGTCGTTCAGGATCACGATCAGGTTCCGGTCCAGATGACCGGCATGATTCAGGGCCTCGAAGGCCATGCCGGCGGTCATCGACCCGTCTCCGATGACGGCGATGGCCCGGTTGTTCCTTCCTCTGATATCCTTGGCAAGGGTCATGCCCAGGGCGGCCGAGATGGAGGTCCCGGCATGGCCCGTACAGAAGGCATCATATTCGCTTTCCTCGGTTTTCGGGAAACCGCTCAGCCCCTTATACTGTCTGAGGGTATGAAAACGATCCCGGCGTCCGGTGATCAGCTTATGGGCGTAGGACTGATGGCCGACATCCCAGATCAGCTTGTCATTGGGGGTGTCGAAGACATAGTGCAGCGCCAGGGTCAGTTCGACCACACCGAGGCTCGGCGCCAGGTGACCGCCCGTTTTTGCGACCGTGGTGATGATGGTCTGACGGATTTCTGCGGCGAGAGCGGTCAGTTCGGGAAGCGAGAGACCCCTGATGTCCTTTGGTGACTTGATCCTGGCAAGTCGCGGGGGATATGTCTCCTGCATCGGGTAGGTCAACATAATTGGAGAACCTTATTGACAAAAGTGATCCCTGCCGGTCGGTCATCGAGTCGGTCGGATCGGTAGTATTAAGCGGATCTGCAATAAATATAATCAGCGATGGCTCGCAGGGGTTCCGCTTTTTCATCAAAATCCGCCAGGGCGTCCTTGGCGGCGGTAATCGCCTTTTCGGCCTTATCCCTGCTGCAAGCGATGCCGAAAAAGGCCGGATAGGTCGCCTTGCCTTTTCTTTGATCGCCGCCTGCGGTCTTGCCCAACTGCTCCGTCGTGGCGGTTACGTCCAGAAGATCATCGACAATCTGGAAGGCGAGACCGATCTGGTTGCCGTAACGGATCAGTTTTTCCTGCTCAACCGGGGTGGCTCCGGCGCCGACGGCCCCGGCATGGACGGCCCCGGTAAGCAGGGCACCGGTCTTGCTCCGATGGATCGTCTGCAGTATCTCAAAGGGAAATTCTTTATTTTCATAAGCAATGTCAAGCGATTGTCCTCCGACCATACCCAGCGATCCGGCTGCTCTGGCAATGATGTGGGTGATAAGCAGACGTTGTTGCGCCGGCAGCTCGGACCCGTGCATCGTCAGCAGATCGAAGGCCCAGGTCAACAATCCGTCGCCGGCCAGAATTGCCCCGGCCTCGCCATAGAGCATATGGTTGGTGGGCTTCCCTCGACGCAGCCGGTCGTCGTCCATGGCCGGCAGGTCGTCATGAATCAGGGAATAGGTGTGAATACACTCCAGCGCGCAGGCTATCGGCAAAAGATTCTCTCGCATCGATTCGCTCGGGTTGATGACACTTCCGGCCGCCAGGCATAGGATCGGACGCAGACGTTTGCCGCCGACAAAAAGGCTGTAGCGCATTGCTTCGATATGATGGGCAAAGGCGCCTTGAGCCTTCGGCAGAGAACGCTCCAGGGCCTCATCGATTATCTCTCGCTGTTTACTCAGGTACTGTCTGATCTCCACCGTCCGCACCATGAAAAGGAGCCGCCTCCAGTTTCCCGTCCCTGGCCAACAGGATTTCAACCTTTGCCTTGGCCTCCGACAGCTGGGCATTGCAGAACTCCGCCAGTTTAATCCCCTCGTCAAATTTTTTCAGGCTTTTTTCCAGGGGCAGATCACCCTCTTCCAGTTCGTTGGTGATCTCTTCAAGACGGGCGAGGGCCTCTTCAAATGTTTTTTTTGCCATAATCAGGGAGCGATGATTGTCAAAAGATGGTTGAATCCTTTTTCTATTAAGGATAGAACTACATGGTCCTCCGGGCAAATGTGACCGACAACTATATTACACTATACATCAACCTTGCAAGAGTTCATTATTTATATTTCCGGATGGAGATCAGGCTGGAAAACGGACGCGGCATGAACCGAGCCATTGACCGATTCACCCGCTGGCTGGAGACGGAGAAGGGGTACTCACTCCATACCGTCAGTGCGTATCGTAGCGATATTGTGGAGTTTGCAAAGACTTTGCCGCAGGGGTGTCCGCCTGCGGACATCGATGCAACGGCTATCCGCAATTTCATCGTCAGCCTCTACGGTCGCAATAATGCCGCCTCGGTGGGAAGAAAACTGTCGACGCTGAGAACCTTCTGCAGGTTTCTTTTCAGGGAAAAGATCATGAAGGGCGATCCTCTGGCCGGGATTACGGGCCCGAAGATCGGCCGGGCTATCCCGGTATTCTTGACCGTCGACGAGGTTTTTTCGCTTCTGGAGGCACCGAAAAAGGACAACGGCCTGTATCTCCGCGACCGGGCCATCCTGGAACTTCTTTATTCCACGGGCATCCGGGTTGCGGAACTGGCCTCACGTGATCTCATCGACCTTGATTTTGAAGGTGAAATGCTTAGGGTGAGGGGCAAAGGAAATAAGGAACGGCTTGTCCCCGTCGGGTTACCCGCCATGGAAGCGGTTATCGCCTGGTTGCCGCAGCGGCAGCAATTGATAACCGCCAGGCAAGGACGCGGCAGGAGTGTGGAGAAAGACGCCCTGTTTCTGAACGGCAGGGGGAGTCGATTGACAACGCGCAGCGTCGAGAGAATGGTGAAGATCTGCGGGGAGAAGGCCGGTATCACCCAGATTGTCACCCCCCATGCCCTCAGACACTCATTTGCCACCCATCTTCTGGAGATGGGGGCCGACCTGCGCTCGGTGCAGGAACTCCTCGGTCATGCCAGCCTCTCCACGACACAGAGATATACCCATCTGACCCTGGACCACCTCTCCGAGGTCTATGACAAGGCGCATCCTCTGGCGAAAAAAGAAGCAGGGTAGGTTGAAGGCCGGCGGACTATTGCATCGTGTTGACAGATACGATTTCATGGGTGTAAGTAGACTGAATTCATGGAAAAAGCGATAAACCGCCTTGAAGAAACAGCATGCCTGCGGTCTGCCGGTCACTCAGCCAGAAGAGTGGAAACGGGTGCCAGCGGTAAACCGGGCCGGGTAATAAAAAAACTTGAGTGAGTGAAAGAATGAAGATACGATCGACGACTATTCTTGCCATCCGTCATAAGGGGGAAGTGGTTATCGCCGGAGACGGGCAGGTCTCTTTGGGCAATACGGTCATGAAACACGAGGCCAAAAAGGTCCGGCGTCTGTATCACGGCAAGGTGATCACCGGCTTTGCCGGAGCCACGGCCGATGCCTTCACCCTGTTTGATAAGCTCGAACAGAAATTGGAACAGTACAACGGCAACCTGCTGCGCTCGGCCGTGGAACTTGCCAAGGACTGGCGTACCGACAAGATGCTGCGCCGGTTGGAGGCCATGCTGATTGCAGTTGACAAAGAGTCGTCTTTATTATTAACAGGCAACGGTGATGTGATCGAACCTGATACCGGAGTGCTGGCTATCGGTTCGGGAGGACCCTATGCCCAGGCGGCGGCAATGGCACTGATCGACAACAGCGACCTGGATGCGGAAAAGATCTGTCGGGTGGCGATGGAGATCGCTGCCAACATCTGCGTTTTTACCAATCATTCCATAGTAGTAGAAAAGATATGAAGAAAGTACATTCCCAGACTCCCAAGGAAACGGTGGCAGAACTCGACAAATATATCGTCGGGCAGGCCAATGCCAAACGTTCGGTGGCCATTGCCCTGCGCAACCGATGGCGCAGACGGCAGGTTCCCGACCCGCTCAGGGAGGAGATCGCCCCGAAAAATATCATCATGATCGGGCCCACCGGGGTCGGCAAGACGGAGATTGCCAGGAGGCTGGCAACGCTCGCCGAATCGCCGTTTATCAAGGTTGAGGCGTCAAAGTTCACCGAGGTCGGCTATGTCGGCCGGGATGTTGAATCGATGATCCGGGACCTGGTGGAGCTGGCAATCAGTATGGTGAAAGAGGAGGAAAAGCAGCGAATCGAAGGTCTTGCGGCCGTCAACGCCGAAGACAGGATTCTGGATCTGCTCCTGCCTCCCGCTCCGGCGGCCCATGACGTCTCCGAGGGGCCGTCAGGCGACGGGTCCTTTCTGCTCCGGGACTTTAACGGACAAGATGTGGCACCGGTGAAGCAGGCCGATACCTCCACCCGGGAAAAATTCCGGCAGATGCTGCGGGAAGGGAAACTGGACGGCCGGGAGGTGGAACTGAGCCTGAAGGAGACGCATCAGTTGCCGATGGTGGAGATCATGACCACCTCCGGTCTGGAGGATATGCAGTCGAGCCTGCAGGATGCCTTCAGCAAGCTCTTTCCGAAGAAAAAGAAAAACCGGAGATTGAAGGTGCCCGAGGCCCTGGCCGCCCTGACCAAGGAGGAGATGGAGCGGTTGGTTGACATGGACAAGGTCATGAAGGAGGCGCTCAAGCGGACCGAGGAGTCGGGGATCGTCTTTTTGGATGAGATAGATAAGATTGCCTCACGGGGAGGCGCAGGTGTCCAGGGGCCGGATGTCTCGCGGGAAGGTGTCCAGCGAGACCTGCTGCCGATTGTCGAAGGGACGACGGTCACCACCAAACACGGCATGGTGCGGACCGACCATATCCTGTTTATCGCCAGCGGCGCCTTTCATGTCAGCAAACCATCCGATCTGATCCCCGAAATGCAGGGACGTTTCCCGATCAGAGTCGAATTGCACGCACTGGGGAAAGACGAGTTCGTCAGGATCCTGACGGAGCCCGAAAATGCACTGACCAAACAGTATATAGCCCTGATGGAGACGGAAGGAATAGAGCTGATCTTCGAACCCGAGGCCATCGACGCCCTGGCCCAGATAGCCGTCGATGTCAACCAGCGGACGGAAGAGATCGGCGCCCGGCGTCTACACACGGTGATGGAAAGGGTCCTGGATCAGCTGTCGTTTGACGCGCCCGAGCGCGAGGAGGGCCGGTTTTTCGTTACGGCCGACTATGTGCGTCAGCAGCTGAGTGACATTGTCGAGGATCAGGATCTGAGCCGGTTTATCCTTTAGTGCCGTACGGATTGACTTCTCGCCTTTTGCAGGAAGTCAATCCGACTCAAGGTATACCTATCCAGCTCTTTTCAGCTGGGGTCGTCATCCATTAATTATTGCCGTTCCTCTTCCATTTTTTGCGTTGCGGCATCTCCAGCGGCTTCTTTTTAAAGGACAGAGACGGGTACCCCAGAATCTTTTCCATGCTGTCTGAGAGCCCGCGGCAGGGTCTGACGGTCAGGTCCTTCATAACCTCGATATCCACCTCGCCGAGGCCTGCGAAATGCAGGGTCAGCAGCAGCGGGCAATCGCCGTGAAACTGGTACAGCGTCTTTTTTATCGCCTCCAGCTGTTGTCTGTCGGTCCTGTCCGCCTCCAATCGTATCTTGACCAGAACGGTGAAGATTTCCCTGGCCTCCTGGAGGGAGAACAGGGATTCGGCGATGAGTTTCACGCCGCGTTCGTCTTTTTGCAGGGTCCCCTGGATGATGACCGGGTCGGATGAGGCCAGAAGGTGTTCGCAACGGGCATAGGTCTCGGGAAAAACGATCACCTCAACCGTCTCCAGCACATCCTCGATGGTCGCAAAGGCCATCGGTTCCCCCTTTTTGCTCTTCAGACGCTTGCAGTTGCGGATCAGACCGCCGATCCTGACCGGCTGGTCTTCCCCCCATTCCGCCAGATTGTGGATATCCGAGTCGGTCACGGTCCTGATCTCGCTGAGCGCATTATCCAGGGGGTGACCGGTGATATAGAAGCCGACGGTTTCTTTTTCCAGCATCAGCCGTTTGCGTTCGTCCCATTCGGGGATGTCCGGCAGTACGATCTCGGTCACCTCGGTCTGTCTGATCTCAGGGGCGACGGAAAAGAGCGACAGCTGGCCGCTCTGCTTGTCGCGCTGGACCGCTTTGGCCTGATCCATCGCCTTGTCCAGGATGGCAATGAGCTGCGAACGCTTGTACCCCAGGGAGTCGAAGGAGCCGGATTTTATCAGGCTTTCGATGACCCTGGAGTTGACCCGTCTCGAGTCGACCCGATTGCAGAAATCGGCAAGTGACGTGTAACGGCCGCCCTGGTTTCGCTCCTCGATGATCGAATCGAGGGCCGAGCCGCCGACATTCTTCACTGCCGCAAGACCGAAGCGGACCCGGTCGTCGATGACACTGAAATCCTTGACGCTCTCATTGATATCGGGCGGCAGGACCTCTATCTGATGTTCCTTGCACTCGCTGATATAGAGGACCACCTTGTCGGTATTGGACATATCGCAGGAGAGCAGTGCCGCCATGAACTGGGCGGGATAGTGGGCCTTCAGATAGGCGGTCTGATAGGCGACCAGGGCGTAGGCGGCGGAATGCGATTTGTTGAAGCCGTAGCCTGCGAATTTGGCCATCAGGTCGAATATGTATTCCGCCCGTTCCTCCGGGATGCCGTTCTTCAAGGCGCCTGACATAAATTTGCTGCGCTGCTTGTCCATCTCTTCCGGGATCTTCTTGCCCATGGCGCGGCGCAGATTGTCGGCATCCCCCAGCGAATAGCTGGCCAGGATATTGGCGATCTTCATGACCTGCTCCTGGTAGACGATGACCCCGTAGGTCTCTTCCAGGACGGATTTGATCTGCGGCAGCGGGTAGTGGGGCGCCGCCCGGCCGTGCTTGGTCTCGACGAAGTCGTTGACCATGCCCGATTCCAGAGGGCCCGGGCGGTAGAGGGCGACCAGGGCGATCAGGTCGCTGAATTGGGTCGGGGCCATCCTGACCAGGAGTTCGCGCATGCCGGAACTCTCCAACTGGAAGACGCCGAGGGCATCTCCGGCACACAGGAGGTCGTAGGTCTTGGCGTCGTCCATCGGGATCGCATCGATATCGAGATCGATGCCGACATCCGCCTTGATGTGTTTGAGTGCCTTGTCTATGACGGTCAGTGTCTTCAGACCGAGGAAGTCGAACTTGATCAGCCCGGTCATCTCGGTATGCTTCATGTCGTACTGGGTCAGCGTCTCGTCGTTGGTCCCCCTGCAGGTCGGCAGGTAGTCGACCATCGGGCCCGGCGAGACCACGACCCCTGCGGCATGGGTCGAGATATGCCTGGCCAGGCCTTCAAGTGTCTGGGATACCTGCAGCAGCTCCTCGATCTTCGGGTCCTTGACGGCGGCATCCTTGAGACGCGGTTCCTCTGCCATGGCCTTCTTGATGGTCATCTTCAGTTGATCGGGGACCAGTTTGGCGATCCTGTCGACCTCGCCGAAGGGGATATCCATGGCCCGGCCGACATCGCGGATGACGCCGCGGGCCTTCATTGAGCCGTAGGTGACGATCTGGGCGACATGGGAAGCGCCGCCGTATTTTTCCCGGACATAATCGATGACCTCGGCGCGCCGGTCCTGGCAGAAGTCGACGTCGAAGTCCGGCATGGATTTGCGTTCGATGTTTAAAAACCGCTCAAAGATCAGGCCGTACGGGATCGGATCGATATTGGTGATCCGCATGCAGTAGGCGGCAAGGCTCCCGGCCCCCGAACCACGGCCGGGGCCGACCGGAATTCCGCGATCCTTGGCCCAGTTGATGAAATCGGCCACGATCAGGAAATAGCCGTGGAAGCCCATGGTGTTGATCACCTCGATCTCGGTGTTCAGACGATCGGTATAGAGCTTTTCCTTTTCGGGAGAAAGGGTCCCGGTACTGCGCATGGCCAAGAAGCGTTCCTTCAGGCCCTGACGGCAGGCGACGGTGAACATCGATTCCAGGGTCTGGCCTTCCGGCACCGGAAAACGGGGGAAGTAGTAGTTGCCGAATTCGATATCCAGATCGCAGCGGGCGGCGATCTCCAGTGTGGTCTCTATGGCTTCCGGGCAGTAGGCAAAGCGCTGCTGCATGACCTCGGGCGGCTTGAAGTAGAACTCGTCGCTGGAAAAACTGAAGTGTTTGGGATCGGTTATGGTCTTGCCGGTCTGGATGCAGAGCAGGATTTCATGGGCGTGGGCCTCTTCCCGGTTCAGATAGTGGCAGTCGTTGGTTGCCACCAGCTTGATTCCCATCTCCTTTCCCAGGCGGATCAATCCGTTGTTGACCGTGGTCTGTTCCGGTATGTTGTTTTCCTGGAGTTCGAAATAGAACCTGTCGCCGAAGATATCCTGCATCTCCGACGCCTTGCTCCTCGCTCCGTCCAGGTCGTTCTGCAGGATGAGCCAGGGGATCTGGCCGTGCAGACAGGCGGTCATAGCGATCAGGCCTTCGTTATGATCGGCCAGGACCTTCATATCGATCCGGGGCTTATAGTAAAACCCCTCGAACTGGGCAATCGACGCCAGTTTCATCAGGTTCCGATAGCCGGCAGCGTTCATGGCCAACAGAACGATATGGAAGGCGCTGGTTCCGGAGGCCTGCTTTTTTTCGGTCCGGTCTTCCGGGGCGATATAGAATTCACAGCCGATGATCGGCTTGATCTTGGCCTTTTTGGCCTTGACGTAAAATTCCAGCGCCCCGTGCATCGCACCATGGTCGGTGACGGCGACGCTGTCCATCCCGTATTCCCGGCATTTATCCAACAGGTCGGCGATACGGATGGCACCGTCTAACAGGCTGTATTGGGAGTGAACATGCAGGTGGACGAATCCGGCGCTCATTGGGAATCCTTTCGTAGTTCTTTCTGCGAGATCGATGGCACATCGAAGCAATCGCAGTATCTTGAGGGACTGGCGGCGACGCGAGGTTTCGGTGGGGCGGTGCCTTTCAGTCTTTCATTAATACCATGGAAGGGCCGGTTTTGCACCGGCAAATGAGCAGCCGATGCCGACCGGAGGGCACAAAAAGGCGGCAGGTCCGCTGGGGGCCCTTCATCCGCCGACAGGACCGTCCCCGCTGCCGGCTAGGGATATCCGGTGATGGCCCGGATGCGTTCATAGAGAGGTTTCAGGCTGCGGTACATCCGCTTGAAGACCTGGTGGTACAGCGCGTCGTACAGGCGATGGTTGGCGGCAATGGGCTCGAATACGGCGCCGATACGGGTCATCTCGCCGATGGCGGTGTCGAAATCCGGATGCAGGCCCAGACCGACGGCGATGTCGATGGCGGCTCCCAGGCCCGAGGTTTCGTAGATGTGGGGCCGGGCTGTGGGCAGGCCGAAGACGTCGGCGGTGATCTGCATGGCCTGCCGGCTCTGGCTGCCGCCGCCGGAGACCCGGAGCTGGGTGATCGGGACGCCGGTCCGCTTCTCGATCCGCTCCTTGCCTTCCCGCAGGGCGTAGGCCAGACCCTCGAGAATGGCGCGGTAGATATGGGCCCGGGTATGGACGTCGCCGAAACCGATGATGGCGCCTTTGGCTTCGGGACCGGGCATCTTCAGACCCGGCGACCAGTAGGGGAGCAGCGTGAGCCCCATGGAACCGGGAGGGATATCGGCAATCAGCCGGTCGAAGAGTTCTTCGGCGGCCATCCCCCGTGACGAGGCCGTCGCGGTTTCCAGGTGACCGAATTCCTCCTTGAACCAGCTCACCATCCAATAGCCCCTGAAAATCTGCACCTCCAGGGCGTAGCGGTCGGGAACGGCTGACGGGTAGGCCGGCAGCAGCCGAATCGGTTCGGCATAGCTTTTATGGGTGACGTTGATGGTGGCCGTGGTCCCGTAACTCAGACAACCGACCGACGGATCCAGGCTGCCCGTGCCGATGACCTCGCAGGCCTTGTCGGCAGCGGCAGCCACCAGCGGCAGGCCTTCCGGAATACCGGTTGCTCTCGCGGCCGCGGCATCGATGGCGCCGAGGATCGCGCCGGGCGGATGGAGTTCCGGCAGCCACTCGGGGTTGATGGGAACGGCCCGCCATTTCCAGTCGGAGGGTCTGGCCCAGCATTTCTTCTTGTAATTAAAGGGGAGGTAGCCGACACAACAGCCGGTGGAATCGACGAAGGAACCGGTGAGTCGATAGGTCAGGTAGGCGGAAAGGAGGAGGTAGCGGCGGGTACGGGCCCAGATGTCCGGTTCGTGGGTGCGGATCCAGTTTGCCTCGGCCTCCGATTGGAAGTAAGCGATGGTCGCCTCCAGGCGGGCGAGTTTGAACAATGCCCCCCAGACGCCGCCGAGGGGCGCGATATCCGCGGCCTTTCGCTGGTCGAGCCAGAGGATTGCCGGCCTGAGCGGTCGGCCGCGGCCATCCAGGTTGATCACCGTGGCCCGCTGGCTGGTGACGGCGACCCCGGCAATCCGCTCCATGATGCCCGGATGATCCGCCCAAAGGCCCCGGCAGGCGGTGCACAGGGCCTGCCAGAACACCTCCGGGTCCTGTTCGGCCCAGCCGGGCCGCCGCGAAAAATAGGGCCGGAACACCTCTTTCCTGCCGGCGACCAGGTTGCCGCGCAGATCGAAGACCAGGGACTTGAGACTCTGGGTACCGTTATCGATGGCGAGCAGGAGATCGCGTAGGGGCATTGGTGGATCCTCTCTGGTAGATCATCGTAAATTCAACCACACGCCTGCGCCCGGACCCACGTGCGGGCCTTCTTGCCTGGTCCCCGGCTTTAACGCGAGGCGCCGGCTCCGGTGAAATAGCATCTCAGATATCGCTTGATCCTTCAAGCCCCAGGGTGGCGCCGGGATTCATGATGTCATGGGGATCGAAATGGCGTTTGATGGCCCTTAGCGCCGTCATCGAGGACCCGCCGAGATGCTCTTCCATCCATGGTGCCAGCATTCGGCCCACGCCGTGGTGGTGGCTGAGCGATCCGCCGTTTCTGATCATGGCGGCAACGATACCGTGGTGGAAGCGTCGAAAGTCGTCCAGGTCCCGGAACCGACCGATGAAGATGAAGTAGAGGTTCGTTCCCTGGGGATAAAAATGCGAGCTGTGGGTCATGCACATTGTCCGGGGCCGGGCCTTGATGGTCTGTCTGACGCTGTTGTGCAGCTTATGGATATCGGCCCAGGCCACGGCGGTCTCCAGGGTGTCGATGATGATTCCGTAGTCGTTCAGGTCCTCCCGCAGGTAGGGGTCCTTAAACCGGCTCTGCTCCCAGTGCCGGGTGGGCAGGCCGGTAAGGGACATGGCCCGGTGGCGCCGGCAGATGCGGCGGATCTTTCGGGCCACCAGCCGGGAAAAACCACTTTCGCCCGCCGTGTGGCCGATGCACAGGGATCGGGATCCCCGGGCGAGCCCGCGCAGGCGCAGGAACCTCTCGATTGCCGGATGCGCCATGCCGTAAAGGGACAGGCCTATCTCGGTCTCTTCCGGATCGGAGATCCGAAAGACGGCCGGCATCCCGAATTCGCCCTGGGAAATCTCCCGGGCCGCGGTCACGGCCGAGGCCCAATCCGGGAACATATAGGCAAAACGGCGCCGGGCCTCGGGCAGGTGGCGAAACACCTTGAGGGTCACTCCGGTGAGGACACCGAAGGCCCCCTCGGAGCCATGGAAGAGGTCGCCGATTTTCGGGCCGGTTGCCGTTGCCGGAAAGGGACGGGTCGCCAGGGTTCCGACCGGGGTCGCGACCTCGAGACCAGCCACCAGATCGCAGGCATCGCCATAATACGAGGAGGCCTGCCCCGAACCCAGGGCCATGATCCAGCCGCCCACCGTGGAAAATTCGAAGGACTGGGGAAAGTGGCCGCAGGTATAGGCCCGCTGGGCCTTGAAGTGTGTAGGAGCCCGGTTCAGCAGGGTTTCCAGGGCCGGGCCGAGTATGCCGGGTTCGACGGTGATGGTCTGATTGGTCTCGTTGAATTCGAGGACCCGGTTCATGTGGGTCTGCATGACCAGGCAAATGCCGCCGGGGCGTCCCGACAGCCCGTGGGTGACCGAGCTGCCGCCGCCATAGACCGTCACCGGAATCCGTTCCCGGTCGCAGTAGGCAATTACCTTTCGGACGTCCTCACTGCTCCGGGGATGGACGGCGAGATCGGTGAGGGCGAAGGGTGCGCCGCGCCGCAGGGTCATGGCCTCTTCGGCGGTCTGACCGGTGGCGTAACGTACCCGGGAAAGGTCGTCGCCGGCAACGTTCTCGGATCCAACCAGGCCCTGTAACGCCGCGGCATGGTGCGGGGCGAGCCGGGGCTGTCGGTCGAGGACCACCTGGCTTTGTCCCGTGGTTTCGGGGTGTGCAAAGTCCTCGTCGGTCATGCCGAGACGTTCTTTCATCAGGGCGTACAAGCGGCGACCGGGATGTTTGAAGACTGCCGGGTCACCCCATTTGAACACCGTCCGCCAGGAGCCGGGCGGAGGAGGGGTGTCGATCCACCGGGGGATGAACGGCGGCCGGGTCTTCATGGCAACCCACCGGCCTGGGGGGAATAGGAACGCTGCCACAGGGAGCGGTAGGCGTCCTGCTCGGCATTCCAGCGCGCGTCGTCCCAGCCCATGAAGGGGCGGCAGCGATTCCGGATCCATTCCAGGTGGGCGATCCCGCCGTCCCGGCATTGGAGGCCGATGCGGGTGCGGCGCAACAGGAGATCGTCCAGGTGCCGGACCCATTCGCTGCGGGCACCATGGACCAGTTCGGCCCTTAAGGTCCGGGTGCCGGGAATCGGAGTCAGGTCGGTGTCATCGGCCTCGGCCAAGAGGGTAGCGGTCCCCCGGCCGATCCGGCCGCAGAGACGGCGCCGGGCCGAGGCGTCGAGATGGACACAGTCGCCCGGCTGTGGGTCGATTCGGTCATAGATGGGGAGGAGCCGGTCGATGGGTCTTCGGTCCGGGAGATACGTGCCGATGGCTGCGAGGGCATCCCAGGCCAGATGCCGGAAGGTGGTGAGCTTGCCGCCGGTTACGGTGACCAGACCCCTGTCGTGCCAGACCACATGTTCCCGGGATTCGGCGGAAGGGGAGCGGTCGTGGCGGCTCAGTACCGGTCGGATGCCGCAGTAGGTGCTGATGATTGTTTTCTGATCGATTCTGCATTCGGGAAACATATGGCAGGCCGCTTCGATCAGGTAGACGGTCTCCTCCCGGCTGATATGGGGCTCGATGTCGAGTTCCCGGTCGTGGTCAAGATCGGTGGTGCCCACCAGAACCACCCCTTCCCAGGGCACGGCGAAGACGAAACGCCGATCCCGGGGGTGGAGAAATCCGATTCCGCAGCCGATGGGAAGCACCTCCCGGGGCAGGACCAGGTGGCTTCCCCGCAAGGGACGTATATGCAGGCGGGGATCCGGGCTGTGATGCAGGGTCTCGGCCCAGACCCCGGTGGCGTTGATGACCGCAGGACAATGCACTTCGGTGCTCTGCCCGGTATCGGTGTCCGTCAAGGCCACACCGGCTACCCGGCCGTCGCGGGAGCGCAGGATATGCTCCACCTTGGTGTAGTTCCTGGCCGTGCCGCCGGCCTCGATCCCTTCGGCGATCAGGCGGATCACCATCCGGGTGTCGTCGGATTGGGCATCCCGGAAGAGGAAGGCGCCCTTGAGATCCTTTTTCCGGATGGGAAAAGCGTCCGGTTCGATTCCCGATGCCGGGATGTACCTGTGTTGACAGTGCCCGGCCGCCAGATCGTAGAGACAGAGACCTGCGGCCAATTGGATTCGCGACGGCCGCTCTCCACGGTATACCGGCATCATAAAATCGAGGGGCTCCACCAGACCCGGGGCGCATTGCAGCAGGTACTCCCGCTCCCGGACCGAGGTCATCATCAACCGGAACCGTCCCTGTTTCAGGTAGCGCAGGCCGCCGTGCACCAGCTTGGACGACCGGCTCGAGGTGCCCCAGGCAAAATCCCTGCCTTCGCAGAGAAGGGCATCAAGGCCCATCCGGACGGCTTCCCGAAAGACGCCGGCCCCGGTGATGCCGCCGCCGATGATCACCAGGTCATAGGATTTGTTCAGGGTATCGGATTTCATCGACGGCTCCTTTTTCTGTGGTTTCCGGTACGCAAGAGATGATCTGCCAGATGGCGAGGCTCTCTTCCATGGCCGCGCGCACCGTGCGTTCGACCGCCGCCGGCCCTGTCTCGATGGCGGCTGCAAGTGCCGGGTAATAGGCAAAAGACGCTGTTCGGGCCGGGGTATTGCTGAAATAACGGGTGCCGAGGCAGCCATAGAGGATGGCGAAATCGTTCAGGAGCAGGGGATAGATCAGGTTGCCCGAGGCCGCGGTCATTGCGGTCTGAAGCCGCCAGTCAAATTCGGCCAGATCCGCGGCCGGGGTATCATCGGCCGGCGTCTTTTTCAGGACGGCACTGAGCGTCTCGGGGCACCGGATGACCGCCCGTCGGGCCGCGTCCGGCAAAAAAACGATTCGAAATTCCAGCAGGTGGCAGATGAGATGCGGAGGCAGGTAGCCGTCGTAATCGGCCAGGGTCCGTAATATTCCCAGTCCGCCGGTCTCCCAGAAGTTCAGCACCATTGTCGGCTTGCCGTGACGGATCCGGATCCAGCCTTCGCGCGACAGACGCTGGAGCGTCTCGCGCAGGGTCGGCCGGGTGATCCCCAGTTCGGCGGCCAACCGGCGTTCGGCGGGCAGGGGCGTGCCGGGCGGGTACCGGTCCTCCAGGATCGCCGTGATCAGGTTGGTTTCGGCATGGAGGGCCGGTCGCAGGATCGGTCGCTGAGCGGGAAATGGCATAAGGTCTCCTGGAAATGGCAACGGAGGAAGGCGCTATCTGGTAAGAGGTCATACCAGTATCGTCTCAATTCGTCAAGCAAAAATTTTTGTGATTACGTACAAAGCTCAGCCGGATGCAATATACAAATGAAAGAGATGGCTTTAGGGGACTAATTTTATTTTTCTTCTTTTACAACCGGGAGACAGATTGATTTTCACAAAACGACGTGAAAAAAAATCAGTCCCCTCAGCCTATTCAAGAAAAATCAATCTGTCTCCCGGATAGTGGGAACGCAATGCCCATCAGATCCGTGCGGCGATGCGCCGGCAGAGAGGGTACCCGCTTTGCCGGCGCCGAGGGCAGGTGCGGAAGAAAGGGGGAGACCGTCAACTGCCGAAACCATGGCGCCGGGACCAGCCGCCGACCCAGAGACGGAAGCCATCCATATAGACATAGAACACCGGGGTGACGAACAGGGTCAAAAACTGGGAAAAGAGCAGCCCGCCGACGACCGCGAGTCCGAGCGGCCGTCTCGACTCGGCACCGGCCCCCAGGCTGAGTGCAATGGGCAGCGTCCCCATCAGGGCCGCCATGGTTGTCATCATGATCGGCCGGAAACGGATCACGCATGCCTCGAAGATGGCGGTCTCCGGATCCATCTTTTTCGTGCGCTGGGATTCGAGGGCGAAGTCCACCATCATGATGCCGTTTTTCTTGACGAGGCCGACGAGCATGATGATGCCGACAAAGGCGTAGATGCTCAGTTCCACATGAAAGAAGAGCAAGGTCACCAGGGCCCCGAAGCCGGCGAAGGGAAGGGCGGAGAGGATGGTGACCGGATGGATGAAGCTTTCATAGAGGATGCCCAACACCATGTAGATGACCAGCAGGGCCATGATCAGCAGCAGTCCCAGACCTTTCAAGGAATCCTGGAAGGCCTGGGCCGTGCCCTGGAAACTGGTGGTGATGCTGGCCGGCAGCACCGTCCCGGCGAGCGTGTCGACCTCACTCACCGCCTGGCCCAGGGTGTAGCCGGGCAGCAGATTGAAGGAAAGGGTCACCGAAATCTGCTGGCCTGTATGGTTGACGGAGAGCGGTCCCAGATCTTTGGTGATGTCCGCCACGGCCTGCAACGGCACCTGCCTTCCCGTACTCGAGGTGACATACAGTAGGGAGAGAGCCCTGGGATCCAGCTGGTATTCGGGCTTCAGTTCGATGATTACCTCGTAGGTGTCATTTTGACCATAAATTGTTGAAATCTGTCTCGACCCATAGGCATCATAGAGGGTATTCTCGATCTCGGCCGCCGAAACCCCCAGGGCTGCGGCCTTGTCCCGATCGATCTCGACCTCAACCTGGGGATTTTTCATCTCAAGATCGGTGCTGATATCGGTCAGGCCGGGAAGGTCCTTCATTTTGTCTTCCATGAGCGTGGCATAATGGTACAACTCCGCCGTATCGGTCCCCTGGAGAGTCAGCTGGTACTGGCCATTGGTCAGATGGCCGCTGATGCGGATCGGCGGCGGGTTCTGCAGAAAGACCATGATGCCCGGCACCCGGGCCAGCTTCGCCCGCAGTTCATCGATGACCTGCTCCACCGGTTTTCGTTCGTTGCGCGGTTTGAGATGCATGAAGACGACGCCGGTATTGGCGCCGTGGTGTCCATGGGAGCCGGCACTCGACATGAAGGCCTCCACGTTCGGATCCTTCTGAACGATGGCGGCCACTGCCTTCTGATGGCGGACCATGGAATCATACGAGATCCCCTGGGCAGCCTGGGTGAAGCTGAAAATTTGTCCGTTGTCTTCGCTTGGCATAAAACCTTTGGGGATCACTTTGAACAGGTATCCGGTTGCAATCAGGATCACCGCCGAAAAGATCATGACCAAACGGCGGTGGGCAAGGGCCCGGCCAAGCCCCGCCTTATAGGCATCGAGGAGCCTCTGGAAGGCCCGCTCGAATGCATTGTACAACCGTCCGTGTTTCTCCTCTCCCTGCGGACGCAGGAAACGGCTGCAGAGCATGGGTGTAAGGGTCAGCGAGATAAAGCCGGATATCAGGATGGCCGCACCGATGGTCACCGCAAATTCATGAAAAAGCCGGCCGAGGATCCCGCCCATGAACAACACCGGGATAAAGACGGCCGCCAGGGACAGGGTCATGGACAGCACCGTGAAACCGATCTCCCGCGCTCCATTGATGGCGGCGGCAAACGGCTTTTCCCCCATCTCCAGGTGGCGAACGATGTTTTCGAGCATGACGATGGCGTCGTCCACCACGAAGCCGACACACAGCGTCAGGGCCATCAGCGACAGGTTGTCGAGGCTGTAATCGAGAAAGTACATCACCGCAAAGGTTCCGACAATCGACATCGGCAGGGCCAGGCTGGGGATCGTGGTCGCCGACACGTTGCGCAGGAAGACGAAGATGACTCCGATGACGAGAAAAAGCGTCACAAGCAGGGTCAGTTTGACATCGGAAACCGATTGCTGAATGGATTGCGACCGATCAAACAGCAGGTGCAGAGAGACCGAGGCCGGAAGCTGGGCGCTCAGCTTTTTGACCAGAGTGCGGACGTCGCGGGCGACCGCAACGGTATTGGTTCCCGGCTGACGCTGGATAGCCAGGATGATGGAACGCCGGGATGAGCGGGAATTGATATACCAGGCGGCGGTCTTGTCGTTTTCGACGCTGTCGATGGCGGTCCCAACATCCTTGAGCCGGACCGGATTGCCGTTATGGTAGGCGACGATCAGGTTCAGGTAGCCCTTGGCCTTCTGGATCTGGCCGTTGGCCTGGACTGTGTAGGCCACATGCGGTCCATACAGGATGCCGGTGGGAAGATTGACATTGGCGTTGCTGATGGCCTGGGCGACCTGGTCGAGGCCGATATCCTGATTGGCCAGCTTGTTCGGGTCAAGCCGGAGGCGGACCGCGTATTTCTGGGAGCCGTAGACCTCGACCTGGGCGACTCCGCTGACCATGGAGATCCGCTGGGCCATCAGGGTTTCGCCGTATTCATCCAGCATGGAAAGGGGCAGGGTGGCAGAGGTGAGGGCCAGATAGAGAATCGGCGAATCGGCCGGGTTGACTTTTTTAAAGGTCGGCGGCGTCGGCATGCCATTGGGCAGTTGACCAAGGGCCGCGGAGATGGCGGACTGGACGTCCTGGGCTGCCGCATCGATATTTCGACTTAAGGCGAACTGCAGCGTTATGCTGGTCGTGCCGACGGTGGAGGTGGACGTCATCGAGTCGATGCCGGCAATGGTGGAAAACTGCTTTTCCAGCGGGGTGGCCACTGCCGAGGCCATGGTTTCCGGGTTTGCTCCCGGCAGGCTTGCCGATACCTGGATGGTCGGGAAATCGACGTTGGGCAGGTCGCTGACCGGCAGGTTCCGGTAGGCGGCGATACCGAAGACTATGATCCCCAGCATCACCAGGATCGTCATGACCGGCCGGTGGATGAACAGATCCGATATCCCTTTCATTGCCGTGTCGCTCCGGCAGGATGTCCGTCGTTTTTCACGACGACTTTTGCGCCGGGATATAGGCGTAACTGGCCGTCGGTGACCACCGTCTCTCCGGCAACAAGACCTTTATCGATTACGATTTGGTCGTCGATCTGTGGGCCGGGTGTCACGTTTCTCGATTTCACGGTGAGGTCTTTGTCGACCACGAAAACATAGTCGCCCTCCTGACCCATTTGGACGGCCGCGGAGGGGACTACCACCGCATGGGGGCGTGTTCCCAGCTGGAGCACGACATTGACGAATTGACCCGGCCACAGGCCGCTGTCCTGGTTGGCAAAGGTGGCCTTGAGACCGATGGTGCCGGTGCTATGGTCGATGGTATTGTTGACAAAGGTCAGCAACCCTTCCCGCGTATCGGCCGGTTTGCCGGGGGGGAAGACCAGAACCTTCGGTTTGTGGTTGCTCATATTTTTCCTGATTTCCGGCAGGTACTGTTCCGGCAGGGCGAACTGCACGTAAACGGGCTGAATCTGGTTGATGACCATCAGCGGAGTTGTCGTCTCATTGGCCTTGACGATGTTTCCCTCGTTCACCAGGATCGATCCGGTGCGTCCGGTGATCGGGGCTGTTATCCGACAGTAGGCGACGTTGAGCTGGGCATTCTTCACCGCGGCTTCGTCTCCTTGTATGGTGGCTGCAAGCGCTTCGGCATTCGTCTGGGCCTGTTCGGCCTGATCCTTGGTCACATAATCTTTTGTAAAGAGATCAGCGTAGCGCTTGGCATCCCTCAAGGCCTTCACCAGTTGAATGCGGTCCCGGGACAGAGCGGACCGGGCCGAGTCCAGTGCGGTCTTGTACGGCCGATCGTCGATGGTAAGCAGCGGTTGTCCCTCTTGGACCATCTGTCCTTCGTTGACATGAATCCGCATGATCTGTCCGCTGATCATGGCCGTGATGTTGACCACCGAATAGGCCTCGACGGTCCCGATGTTGGAGACCTCCAAGGGGACCGCCTTGTCTGTGGCGGCGGCGGTAGTGACCGGGACCGCAATCGCTGGCCGATGCTGCTTATCTTCATTGCATCCGGCCAGCACCAGTGTCATGGAGAAGATAAGAACCGTGACAATCCTGAGACGAGGCAGCCGATGTCCCCGGAAAAGCCGGTGGTCGTCTGCATTGAAACCTTTCATGGTTGCTGATCCCTTATCGTTGCTGTTGGAAACCCGTTGAGCATATTCCCCTGCGCATCATGCCCCTGCCGCCACAACAGGCCGGTTTCCTGCGCCAGCCGGGCAAGTGAGATATACCAGTTGGCCAGAGCGGAAACCCTTTGGGCTCTGGCGCTCGCCAAGGTGCTCTGCGCGGTCAGAAGATCGAGGAATCCGCCCACACCGGCCGTATAGCGCCCCAGGGCGACATCGTGGGATTGCTGTGCGCTCTTGAGCAGGTCCCCGCTGGTCTTCACCTGCTGTGTTGCGGTCTTGAGATTGAAATAACCTGACCAGACCTGGAAGATGATCGTCTGTTCCAGGCTGTCGAGCTGCGCCTTCTGGTTCTTGGCATCCTCTCTGGCTTTGAGCTCATTGTATTTAACGGAATATCCTTCAAATATCGGAATGTTGATCATCAGGGCGACCGTGTTTTGGTTCCCCCATCTGGACGTCTGATCATCGACGGATCCATTCAGCGAGTCATTCAGGACAAGACTCGGGTACAGCGCGGAACGGGCGGTTCGGATGTGGGCCACGGCTTTTTCCACCAGGCTTTTCTGGGCCGCCAGGTCCGGACGGTTGGCCTGGGCCTGCCGGATATACTCACTTACCGATTCATTGATCCTGTCGACAGGCGGGCTTAGCGGCAGGTCCTCGATGTCGCAGGGCGTATCTGCCGGGATCCCCATGGCCGTCGCCAGGGCGCCCCGGATGGTCTGGACCTGTCCCGCTGCGCTTTCAAGGTTGAGCCGGGCCTGGGAGAGAGCGGTCTTGGCCTGCAGGATGTCGGCAATGGTGGCCAGGCCGTCGTGATGCCGCTGTGTAGCTGCCGCCAGGTTGATTGCGGCTTCGTTGACCGATGTTTTATTCGCCTTCTCCACGGCCTTTGCGTTGGCGTATTGGAAATACGCCTGGATGACCTGGTAGACCGCGTTCTGGATCACGGCATTATGCGTAAAATCGGCAGCCAGCAGGGCCTGGCGTTTCTCATCGACGGCGGCCTGGCGGCCGCCGAAATCGAACAGCAGCCAGGAGAGCGAGAAGGCCGGCTGAAAGGTTGCAAACGATTGAGCCGCCGAGTTGCCGCCGGAATTGCCGGCCGACTGGCCGGGCTGGGTCGTGTTGCCCGACCGGTCCGTCTTGGACAGGTCGAGATCGGCGTTGATCTGCGGGTAATAATTCCCCTTCTGGCTGAGCCAGTCGGCTGCGGCCGAACGGGCCGCATGCCAGGCCGCCCTGGTGTCGGGATTATTCCTGAGTGCAATACCGATGATATCGGTCAATCGCCATTTCGCATCCGGTCTCAGCAGGTTTTCCGGAATGTCGACGGGTTTGGCCTTGACCGGGATCCTGGGGCTCACGGCCACGGGCGGCGTCCACACATGGTCGGCAGCGGGCGCGACCCAGTCGTTTAGCGATTGTTCGGCGGGGGAGCGCATGCATCCCGGCAGCAGCAGGGTGCAGACGATGATGCCGGCCCCGAGGACCGACTGAATGGCGCCCAACATTCTGGTTTCATTCATTTTTTGTTGCCTGTACCTGCACTTTGGCGGGGTATCGTCCGACCTGCCGTGTCCGACTCCGTCAACGGAGTCGGACTGAGGTCCGTATCCCCCTTCTTTCAATACCGCCTCTTGGTTGCAGGAATCTATTTACTACGAAAATCTCAGAAAAGAAATGACGGTTTTTATCACTGAGGATGTTCAAGACATGTGCGCTGCCGGTTTCTCCTGTCCGGCAATGGCAGTGCCACCATTGTCCCCTGCCCGACAAGTTCCTGCAACAGATACCCCTGCACCGGCGCATCGTGCAATTTTGGCAGTCATGGGCAGAGATCAAAGTGTCTTATGCTTTGTTTCAGGTTAACTGTCTGAGCTGCGCCGGTTTTTGCAACAAGCCGGGAATAAAGGGCGGGAGGTGTTATTAGCCATTCGCAGCGCCTTGCGGGGTGGGGATGGGCAAAAACAGCCGACTTCCCGCACAAAAAAAATCAGACGGCCAGTTGACAAAAACCCCAACAAACCTATACTACAAAGTAACACATCTTGAAAACGGCTTTTCGCCAGGTTTTTTCGGTACGCTTAAAATTTTATCCTCGAGATATCACATGTCTTTGCTGCGGTAGAATTTTTCGCCTCCCTCAATCGTGGACGAAAACAAAAATCTTTCAAGATATCCTGCAGTGCAATGTTTTACAGTAAAAAAAGGCTGTTTTTTGGTGATAATGAATTGATCTTCATTATCCAAATCAAGTGAACAGGGAGGAAGCTCAAATGAAAACCAAAATGCTTGCTGCCGTGGTATTCTTTATGGCAGCTCCGTTGATAGTACCGATTGCGGCCGGTGCCAGTGTGCTTGAGACGTGGAATTTCTATAGCATCGCCGCGGATGGCACTTTCTTGACCTCGCCCCAGACGCCTGGTTCTACGCCCGGAGGCTACACTATAACGCTCACCGCGATTGAAAATTATACTACTGGAGCTCTGGGATATTTCTACGATAGGAATCTGGGCGCGGGTACCGATGAACAGGGACTTGGGGTTGTCCCGAGCTCTACCAGTACCGGTACCAACGGAGGTACCGATGAGGTCGATAGTTTTAATACTCCCGAAGCCATTCAAGTCGATCTCCCCGGAGGAGTCGGCCTCTATGATTTCCATCTGCTTTTTAATTCTCTGGCGGACACTGAGACAGCAGACATATGGGTAAATGGTCCAAGCGTGGCAAAAGGAGGCACCCTTCTCGGCACGATCACGCATAACGGCAACATCAGTATCCCCGAGTCGTTTCTGATCCCGAACGCGGATATAGGATCGCCCATCTTCGTAACGGCATCAGCGAAGGACTTCTTGTTGTACGGAGCGGATGCGACGAACCCTGCCCCAGAGCCGAACACCATGCTTCTTTTTGGTGCCGGTCTTGCCGGGCTGGGCGGTATGATGTGGCGGCGGAAGACCGGAAGGGGCTGGATGGAATAGCTTCTGAATTTTCTTGTTGTTGTAACCAGGCAGGTGGTGCCGCACCCGGGTGGGTGGAGCGGCCATCTGCCGTTTTTTTCTCTCCTGGCTGCTGCTTTTTTTCAGGATACCTCGATAGATATCCCAAAGTGCGGCGTGTCGGGTACTGTCCGGCTTGATTGCAAGGAGCCGGACATCCTGTTTTTGCAGGATGAATGGCGGAGAGGGTGAGATTCGAACTCACGGTACTTGCGTACACACGCGTTCCAGGCGTGCACCTTAAGCCACTCGGTAACCTCTCCGTTCCTCGGGATATCGATGAAAAATTGTGTGCTAGTATGTAAACTGTGGAGGCGATTTTGGCAATCAAAAAGTAGGAAGCCTGCGGAAAAAAGGGATCTCTGATGCGAGAGGGGCAGCCTCCCGCACTCGTTTTACGGTGTGAACTTTCGATCGGCACGGCGGAGCTGGGGTTGAGGCCGCAGCCTGGTGCCTATCCGTCAGCAGCCGTCCGGAATAGGGTTGGCGTGTTGCCGTCGCTGCCGGAAAAAATCCCGCAGAAGGGTCCCGCATTCCTCTGCCAGGATACCGCCTGCAATGACCAGCGTGTGGTTCAGAAGGGCGTCGCTGCCGATATGATAGCAGGATTCAACCGCTCCGGCCTTTGGGTCATGGGCGCCGAAGACCAGACGCTCGATGCGTGCCTGGATGATGGCGCCCATGCACATGATGCAGGGCTCGAGTGTCACATAAAGGGTTGTTTCCGGTAACCGGTAGTTGGCAAGCTTTCGAGCCGCCTGCCGGATGGCCAGGATTTCGGCGTGGGCGGTGGGGTCCAGGCTGCCGATGGGCCTGTTGCCGTCAAGGGCCAGCAGATGTTTACCAAGGACGAGTACCGCCCCCACCGGGACCTCACCGGCCAGGGCCGATTTTTTTGCCTGTTCGATGGCCAGTCCCATCCAATTCCGGTCGACATCTGTTGCCTGACTCGATGATGTGGTCATGTCAGAAGCTCCTTCTTGCCGTTACTGTCGGTTGTTTTAGGAGAAATAGTGCGCATATGTCGGACTTTTGATTGCAATTTGCCCCCGGGTTTCGTATAAGAAAGAAAGGGAATTACAAATTTGAAATACCATAAGAAGAAGACGCATGATGGGGGGTTATGTACAATATTCTTGTGTATGGTTCCGGTCAGGAGGTTAACCTTCTCATGGAGTCTGCTCTCCAGGGGACGGGACACCTCACTTTTAAATCGGATCGGAAGGAATTTCAAGATGAGATGAATGAATACCAGTATGACCTGGTCTTTCTTGATATCGAGCCTTCCGAGCGCAAGGGCCTTGATCTTGTTGAAGACACCCATAAAAAAAGTCCCTACACACCGATTATCATCACCAGCAGCTCCGAGAAGGCGGAACTGGTCGTCCGGGCCATGAGCAATGGGGCCTGCGATTTTCTCGTCCACCCCGTTTCCAAGGAACGCATTACCATGGCCCTGGAAAGAGCCATTGAGATCCGTGACCAGAGGTTTGAGATCGATTACCTGAGAAGGAATCAGGACGTGGTCTATGATTTCAAAGAGGTCGTGGCGTACAGCTCCTGTATGAAGGATATCCTGAAGAGGCTGGAGAGGTTTTCCCGGACCGATTCGACCATTCTGATCACCGGCGATACCGGTACCGGCAAGAGCTTTCTTTCCGGGACCGTCCATTTTAATTCTCCGCGCAAGAAAAAGCCGTTTGTCAAGATAAACTGCGCCAATATCCCCGAGAATCTGCTGGAGTCGGAACTCTTCGGCCATGAAAAGGGGGCCTTTACCGGGGCGGACAAACAGCGGATCGGCCGCTTTGAACAGGCAAACGGCGGCACGATGTTTCTCGACGAGATAGGCGAGATAAGCCTCGGACTGCAGACCAAGCTCTTGCGGGTCCTGGAGGAGAAGGCCTTCGAACGGGTGGGCGGCAATAAGACCATCCATGCCGATGTCCGGGTCATCGCCGCTACCAATAAGGACCTCTCCAGACAGATTGAGGCCGGACTTTTCCGGGAGGACCTGTACTATCGGATCAATGTCCTGCCCATCAGGCTGCCCTCGCTGAAAGAGAGGGACAAGTGCATCATACCGCTGGCCAATATTCTGCTGAACAAATTCTGTAAATCATTAAAACGCCGTGATATTACTGGATTTTCACACAAAGCGCTGCAGAGTATTCAGGCCTATGAGTGGCCGGGAAACATCCGCCAGCTGGCAAACACCATCGAACGGGCCGTGATTCTCGAGGATGACAGTCTGATCCATGAAGAAAATCTGTCGTTGCCGACCATCAGGAAACACGATCCGGCCGAGGTAAAAGATTTTACGCTGCCTTTCAAGGAGCCGGTCGCCGATGAATCCCTTTCCGGTCAGGAGAAGGACCTCATTCTGAGGATACTGGAAGATTGCCTCTGGGTCCAGAAGGATGCCGCCGTGAAACTGGGGCTTAGTCCCAGGGCACTCAATTACCGGATCAGAAAATTGGGGATCACTCACCCGCATTGGCGCAGGAACAAGAGATAAAGCTCAGCTCACCACATTCTGCGGACTGCCCAGAAGGTAGGCCTGGACATTCATGATGGCGATGGACATCAGCCGGGCGCGGGCCTCCCGGGTGGCCCAGGCAATGTGCGGGGTGATAAAACAATTCCTGGCCGCAAGCAGCGGGTTGGTCTCCCGCGGCGGTTCAACCGACAGTACATCCAATCCAGCACCGCCCAGCTTGCCCGAATTCAATGCCTCGGCAACGGCATCTTCGTCCAACAGAGGACCCCTGGCCGCATTGATCAGAAGGGCGCCGTTTTTCATCCGACTCAGCCGTTCGCCATTGACGATTTTTTCGGTCTGTTCCGTGAGCGGGCAATGGAGTGTCAGGATGTCGGCCTCTGAAAAGGCCCGGTCAATGTCAACCTGGATGACGCCTTCCGGCAGCCGGGCGGGAGAGGTCCGCGTATGGATCATGACCTTCATGCCGAAGGCCAGGGCCAGTCCGGCAACAACCCTGCCGATGTCGCCATAGCCGATAATGCTCAGGGTCTTTCCGGCCAGTTCCGACTGGGGATGCTCCCAATAACAGAAGTCCTCTGCCGAGCACCAGCGTCCGCTGCGTACCCCGGCCGCATGATCTCCGACCCTGTTGGTCAGGTTCAGGATATGGGCAAAGCACATCTGGGCCACCGAATCGATGCCGTATGCCGGGACATTGGTTACGGTTATTCCCCGCTTTTTTGCCGCCTGGATATCGATCACATTGCAGCCGGTGGCCAGCACCCCGACATAGCGCAGCCGCGGCAGCCGGGCAAGGGTCGCAGCGTCGAGGACCGTCTTGTTGGTCAACAGGATCCTGGCATCGGCCGAACGCTCGATGATCAACTCGTCCGGCGTCCGATCATAGATCCTGACCTCTCCGATTTCTTCCAACTCGTCCCAATCAAGGTCCCCGGGGTTCAATGTGTAGCCGTCGAGGACGACGAGCTTTAGCCCGCCTTGCGCCTGTGCCTTTTCTGCCGATCGTTTTTGGGTGCTCACATTGTACTCCTAAAAGAAGTGTCGGTTGGAAAAATCAGGATATATCGCAGCCTTCCTCAACCTCGGCCAGCATCTTTTCGATAACCCCGAGTCCACGGTTCCAGAAGGTCGGGTCGTCGAGATCGAGGCCGAAGGGCAGAACCAGTTCATAGGGTGAGACCGACCCGCCTGCAGCGAGCAGATCGATATATTTTGCCACAAAGGCATCTCCTTCGTTCTGATAAAAACCGTAGAGCGCCAGGACCAGGAGTTCGCCGAAGGCATAGGAATAGACATACCCCGGAGTCGACAGGAAATGCGGGATATAGGACCACCAGATACCATAGTCTTCGCTCAAGCGCACCGAGTCGCCGAACATGTCCTTCTGGGTCTGCAACCAGAATGCACTGAGGCGTTCCCGGCTGAGTTCACCTTCGCTGCGCCGTCCGTCATGCATCAGTTTTTCAAAACGGTTCATGGCCGTCTGCCTGAAGACCGTGGCAAAGATCGATTCCAACTTCTGGCAGATAAAGGCCCGTTTTTCCTGCGCGTTGTCAAACAGGGCCAGCTGGGCCTGAAAGGCAAGGAGTTCGGCAAAGACCGAGGCCGTCTCGGCGAGAACCAGCGGGGTATCGCTGTTATAGTAGCCTCTGTCTGCGGCCAGAACCTGGTGGATGCCGTGCCCCAGTTCATGGGCGACGGTGGAGACGTCCCTGAGCGTTCCGGTATAGTTGACCATGACGTAGGGGTGGACCTCGGGCACGCAGGGGTGGGCGAAGGCGCCGCCCCGTTTGCCGGGCAGGACCGGGGCGTGAATCCAGTTTTTGGTGAAAAACCCCTCGGCGATTGCGGCAAGCCGCGGAGAAAATCCGGCAAAGGCGCGGAGAACGATTTCCCGGCATTGCCGCCAGGGGATCGTCTGTAACGGCAGGGACGGTACCGGGGCGTACCGGTCGTAATCAAGCAGTTCGCCAAGCCCCAGGAGCCGCCGTTTTACATGATAGTAGCGCTGGACGATATCGAATCTGCTCACCACGGTCGCGATCAGGGTCTCCACCGTCTTGTCGGCCAGCTCGTTTTCCAGGTTCATCGAGCCGATCCAATCCGGGTATTTTCTCAGCCGGTCGGTGATCATTTTTTCAGCGGCCAGGGTGTTGAAAATATGGGTCAGGATATGGCCCTGACTCCTCAGGCCCTCGGTCAGATCACCGGCAGCCTGCCTGCGGACCTCCCTGTCGGCATCATAGAGATCGGTCAGGATCTCCTCCTCGGTCCGCTTCCTGTCGCCGAACCGCAGGGCGCCTACTACCTTTTCAAAGAGCGTCGTCCAGCTGTTTCTTCCGACCGGTTGACGGTCGAGCAGGAGCTTTTCTTCGATTTCCGAGAGTTGATGCGGCTTGTAGCGGCGCAGCGAGAGGAGATAATGGCGATAGCCGGATAAGACGGGAGCGTCGGTCAAGATCCGGGCCTTTTCCTGATCGAGGGTGTTCCAGTCGAGCTCGAAGAAGACCACCTCCCGGTTGCAGCGGCTCTCGAGTTCCTGTATCTGCTGATGGAGTTTACCCGCATCGGCATCGTCGACCCGGGTGATGAAATTCAAAAAGGCGTAGGCGCCGAGCTTGCCGAGCAGTGTGTGCAGTGACTCCAGTCTTTTTACCAGGTGAAGAAGCCCTGCGGGATCGAGGGTCGGGATCGTGGATTTGAACTCCTTACCGATGGCGGCGGCCTCCTGTTCGCAACGGGAGATGTCCTCCCGCAGGGCTGGATCATCGGCGGCCTTATAGAGATCCGTCAGGTCCCAGATGACCTGCGTGCAACCCAATTGTGTGGTCGTGATGTCTTCCATAATCAGCGGTTCTCCCTCAATCCGGCAATAAAGGGGCCTACCGCCGCGGCCCCCTGTTCATCCACCAGGCGGATGGTGCGGGAACCGATGACCGCCATATCCGCCTTGCCGATCAAGGCCTTGATGTCGTCTCTTTCCCGGATGCCGAAACCGACAGCAATCGGCTTGTCGGTGGCGGCTCGGCAACGTTTGAGGTAGCTGGCGAAGTCTTCACCGAGATCGGATTTCTTGCCGGTGACGCCGCGTCTGGCCACACAGTAGATAAAACCGCTGCCGAAGTGGTCGAGCTGCCGCATTCTCTCGTCGGTGGAGGTCGGGGCAAAGATCAGGATCGGGGCGATCCGGTAGTGGTCCGCCAGCCGAAAAAACGTCTCACCCTGCTCCGGAGGCAGGTCCGGGACGATAAGACCTTTGATCCCGGCCTCCCCGGCCTTGATAAAGAAGGCCTCTTCCCCATGCTTGAAGATGATGTTGTAGTAAGTCATAAACAGAAACGGGATATCGTAGGCGGCGCTCATCTCGGCCCCGAAGTCCAGGCAGTCGGCGATCCTGGTGCCGGCGGCGATGCTGTCCTGGTTTGCCTTCAGGATCACCGGGCCGTCGGCCATCGGCTCGGAAAAAGGGATCTGCATCTCGATGCAGTCGACACCGTTTTCCACCATCTGCCGGACAACCTCCCGGTTGTCTTCAAAGGAGGGGTATCCGAGGACGATATGGGTCATCAGCAGGATGTCTTTCTGCTGCAACCTTTGTTTCAACTGCTGTTCCAGATTCATATCTTTCACCATATTTTCCATCATACCTTGGCGGTTATTTATTGTATTCCAGGCCTCGCTGGATAATGAACTGCTTCCAGGACGGATCGTCGAAGGCATGGGCGATGGTAAAGATGTCCTTGTCGCCGCGACCGGACATATTGATGATGATCGCCTCGGCTGGAGACAGCTGCGGGGCCTCCTTGAATGCCTGGACAAAGGCGTGGGCGGATTCAAGGGCCGGAATGATGCCTTCCATCTTCATGGTCAGATCGAGGGCCTCGATGACCTCACGGTCGGTGGCTGATTCGAACCGGACCCGGCCGTTTTGCCAGTGATCGGCAAGGATCGGGGATACACCGACATAGTCGAGGCCGGCCGCCACGGAGTGGGTCTCTTTCATCTGGCCGTCCTCATTCTGCAGGAACATGGTCTTGTATCCCTGGGCAACCCCCGGGGAGGCGTCGGTGCCTGAGAGGCGGGTGGCATGCAGCCCGGATGCGATGCCCCTGCCGCCGGCCTCGACACCGACCAGTTCGACGCCGTCTTCTTCAAAAAAGCGTCCAAATATACCCATCGCGTTGGAGCCGCCGCCGACACAGGCGTAGATCCTGGAGGGCAGGCCGCCATGCTGGCTTGCAATCTGTTTGATGGCCTCGATGCCTATGATCGACTGGAACCAGGCGACCATCTCCGGGAAAGGCGCGGGCCCGCAGGCGGTGCCGAAGACATAGTGGGTGTCGTCGACGTTCGTCACCCAATCCCGGAAGGCCTCGTTGATGGCATCCTTCAGGGTCCGGGAGCCGTCCTTTACCGACACCACGGTGGCCCCCATCTTCTCCATCCAGAAGACGTTCGGACGTTGGCGGGCGACATCCACCTCGCCCATGTAGATCGTGCAGGCGAAACCGAAGCGGGCGGCCATGGTGGCGGTGGCCATGCCGTGCTGGCCGGCGCCGGTCTCGGCGATGACCCGTTTCTTGCCCATGCGCTTGACCAGCAGACCCTGGCCGATCACATTGTTGGCCTTATGGGCGCCGGTATGGTTCAGGTCTTCCCGTTTGATATAGATCTGGGCGCCGCCGAAATGCCGGGAGAGATTTTCGGCATGGGTGAGCGGTGTCGGCCGGCAGGAGTAGGTGGACATCAGGGAGAGATATTCCTGCCAGAAGGAAGGATCGCCTTTGGCCTTGCGAAATTCATCTTCCAGGTCCTCGAAGGTCTGGTGCAGCACCTCCGGAATGAAGGCGCCTCCCCAATTGCCGAAATATCCTTTCATTGTCTTCTCCTCAGGCCGACGGCAAAATAATGCTATCTGTCATGGTGGTGGTAACTCTGCTGTTTTTTGGTACGGTCTTCCCCTAATGCGGGAAAAAGAGGGCCCCGTACCTCCAGGAACCTGCCTTGAACTGCGTTTCTTGTTTCTGAGGGTATGGGGGGGACAAAATTATTCATCGATTATAAAAGAGTCGCAAGACGATCGAGAAGACCGTTTCCGCTTGAACTGAATCGATCCGGGGGAATAGGATCCCCTTGCCCCAAGGTATTCCCGATTCTGGAAAATACACCAGATACACTATTTTTCACAAGGAAGAAAACCACTCATGACAATACTTCAGATGGCATTGCCCGTAATCTGAGATGAGAATTGTATTCTGCAGGGCTGTCTTACAGGCAATTCGGTATCTCATGTATCTGTAAGTCCGCAAGCCGCATATAACCGTTTGCAGCTCTTTGTCGAGAAAATGATTCTCGCCAAAGTCCGAAAGGACGTTTAAGATAGTGGATGTATCCGGTTTTATTCAACCGACCGTCATCAGAGACGGGGCAGGGGGAGTTGCCGGCAGGTAGATGGAGAACGTCGAGCCTGCCCCTTTGGTTGATTCCACGAGAATCGTCCCGTTATGTTTGCGAATGATCGAGTAGCTTATTGTAAGGCCGAGCCCCAGACCCTTTTCATCCCCGCGTTGCTTGGTGGAGAAATAGGGGTCGAAGATCTTCGGAAGCGTCTTCTGGTCTATTCCCGTCCCTTGGTCCGATATCGCGATCCGGACATATTCGCCGGGAGTAGCGGCCAGGGCGCCGATAGCCTGGTGGGAATCCTTGTCGAAACAGAAACTGCCGGCTGATACGATAATGTCTCCGCCTGCCTCCATTGCCTCTTTGGCATTGGTGATGATATTGACCACAGCCATAGAGATAAGACCGGTATCCACATACACGGGGTGAATATCAGCCGTGAGCTGCAGATTGATGTGGTACTTGTTCTCAAGCTCGACTCCACTGGTGATCTCAGTTATCAGATCGGCAACGGCATGGCGCTCCAGGGAAAGCGATTCTCCATGGGTGAAGGCCAGCAGGCGTCTTGTCAGGTTTGCTGCTTTTTGGGTCGCATTTTCGGCGATCTGCAACAGGCCGAAAGATTTGTCCAATTTGCTGCTTTCCTTCTTCAACATCAAGATATTGCCCAAGATAATCAACAGGAGATTGTTGTAATCGTGGGCGATGCCGCCGGCGAAAACGCCTGTCGCCTCAAGTTTTCTTGCCTTCAGCAATTCCTCCTCCATCATCTTTCTGTTGGTCTTGTCACGGTAGATCGTCATCTTCGAGATGGAGCCGTCCTGATGGAATATGGGTGAATTTGTAATAACGTACGTGTGGCCGTCCTTGGGGCTGGATACCTCCACCTCCGTTATTTCCCCATCCCTGACCTTGTCATACGTACACCAGGGGCAGGGGGCCTCCAGCCTGTGCAGCACCTCGTGACATCTCTGTCCGGTGGCGTCATAACCGATCTTCTGAATCATCTTCGGGTTCATATAGGAAATACGGTATTCCGGAGAGCAGATATAGACGGCATCGTTCATCGATTCCATCATCGACCGGTATTTTTCCTCACTTTCCTTTAGCGCGATCTGCATCCTGTTCCGTTCGGTGACATCGAGCATCAGACCGATTATGCCGGCGACATCGCCCGTATGGTTCGTATAGGTCGCCTTGTAGAAAAGAAAATCCCTGAGAACGCCATCGGCACAGTGGACCTTGGCCTCATAGGTTTGTCTGCCAGGGTTGCTGATCAGATTCTGGTCCTGTCGATAATAGACATCCGCCAGCTCCTTCGGGATGACATCGGGCAGGTCGAAAAGAGAGTGGCCGATTATCTTTTCAGGCGGAGTTCCAATAATCTGCATCGAAAATGACTGGTTGCATCCGAGATAAACGCCTTCTTTACTTTTATAAAAGATCGGATTAGGGACTGTATCAAAGAGGATCTTAACGAACCGCAGTTGGTCGATGAGCTCCTGTCTGGTTTTTAGATCGTAGCCTGCAGTGTCTTCAAGAGCTAGGGGGGAAGGAAGATGAAGGGACGCCTTCAGCTTTTCTTCCAGCTCTGAAACACGTGTCTGCAGTTCTTTATAGGAAGGCCTTCTCGCCATGGCCGCAATCTCCCGAAAGGTGTCTTCATTAAAGATTATAGCTTTGGATTACAAAAAGAGTAAAGGCGGAAATTTATTATGCAAAGATGCGCTTGAACTTCTTAATTATTTTTAGAGAGTTAACACATTCCTTCATGTCAGGTGCCGACGGCAGACGACGGCGAAATCTTCCGGATAGTGGCCGTTGATAAAGCGCAGCTGCGCCTCGCTGAAGGCACCCGGCGATTCCGGCAGACGGGGAAGGAAGGCATAGAGAAGAGGTTGCCGGGGTGCAATGCCCCGTTCCAACCGCTTTGAGTATTCAATCGTGGTGACCATTCTGGCCCCCAATGCGGCAAGGGCCTTCTGGGCATGAAGGATCCCGGTATCGAGTGATTCCCTTGTCCGGGCGTCCGTCTCCAGGATATTGCCGGGGAGCTTGCCGCCTGCATCCTTTTTGGTCATCAGCTGCAGTTCCCACTGGGATGTCTGGGCCTTCGGGACAAACAGCACCGCCCGCTCGTCCTGCCAGACGACCAGGTCCCTCGGCCGGTCGTTCCGGCCGTCCATCCGCTGATTGGCGGCCATTGCCTCCAGGTAGTCATTGAAAAAATCGCGTTTGTGGAGCTCATGATATTCTTCGATGACCTTGGCGACCAGATCTCCGCAGCAAAAGGCGGGAAGGGCACCGACCGGGCTGAAGGGGTTGCCGGAAAATGCATCAATCTGCTCCGGAATCATCGCGTACTGCTGATGGATCTGCTGGTGGGAGGCATGCAGGCGGTAGTGGGATGGGGCATAGTCGAAGCCGAAATTCCATCCCCAGAGCGTCGCCAGGCGGGGAAGGGCGCCTTTGCCTATCTCCAGGGCGATTTTTTCTCGTAGTTCTTCAAGCTCATCGGAGGAGAGGAGGCGGCGTCCGGGCAACGGTGCAATGTGCAGCCGGGCGGCAAGAGAGACATAGATGCGTTGGTAGTAGAGATGCCGGAGACCTTTCATGTCGGCTGCCGTCAGGGAATCGATGGAATATCTGACCGCATCGTCTGCCATATTGGCGGCATAATGACCGCCGGCGATATAGGAATTTCGCCGGAGATATTCGTAGATGTGGGTGCCGTTATCCCTGGGACATCCGCCGACTATTTCGCTTGCTCCCTGGGCGCCGGGGCGCAGGACCATTACCGCCTTGTAGGTATCGGGAAGACAGGGGTTGTTGGCCACCGCCTCGAAGAGAATGTGATCACGGATGATCGGCAGGGTCCGGCCGCGGGAATCCTCGGTATAGGTGAGCCCGGTCGGGGTCCCGTCGTCGGCCTTGACGATGTCGCAGCTCATTTCAGCCAATCGTATAAGGTCATTCCGGTCCGTCGAACAGGTGGCAAGCGCCAGCAGCATCGGCGCGGGCAGCTTGTCGAAGAGGTCCGGATCCGTGGCGGATTCAGTCAAAACCTCGGAAAACGATACCTCCTGACGGGGGGGGAGCCGGATCCTGGCGTCATCCTCGGCCGAGGCATCCGCCCATTCCTTGTCGATGAAGGTCACGCCGCGAAAGGGGAAGGGGTTGGGGATCTCGAATATCCAATCCGCCTGGCCAACGGGTACATCGCCATCGGGAAAATTTGACCTGTTGTCGACAGGCGAATGATCGGGAAGTGTGCCTAATCGCCGGATCTTTTCTTCAGGCCTCAGGTTTGTGACCGTATATGCCGGTTTATGGATGCCGTAGCGAAAACGTCCTGTGGGGGTTACGCAACTGGGAAAGTGCCTCATGGAAATTCTCTCTGTCTATGGGAAAGCCGGAAGATCGTTTTTTGTCATTAGGTGTCCGCCGTCAGGTCGGGTGACCGGTCCTGCCCTCACTTTTTTCCGGCATCTGCCAGATGTCGAGGGCCTTGCGGTAGACCTCCGAGCGGGAAAGGCCGAGATCGGAGGCCAGACGTCGGCAGGCATCCTTCAGGCTCAGTTCGGAATGGTCACGGTACCAGAGAAGGAGATCTTCGATACGTTCACCTGTGGCCGGCACCGCCTGTTCAGGAAAGATGACCAGAACGGTCTCTCCGCGACAGATGCGATCGGAGGCTCCGGCCAGCAGATCCCTGAGCGATTCTTTGTGCAGCTCTTCATGGGCCTTGGTGAGTTCCCGGCCCCAGAAGGCCTGGCGATCGCCCAGCACCTCCAGGGCATCCGAGAGCAATGCCTGGATGCGGCGGGGGGACTCATAGAGGACGACCGGATGATCACAGGTGGCGATCGATTGCAGGAATTTGTGCCGCTGGCCAGACCTGGCCGGAGGAAATCCGAGGAAGAGAAAGGTGCCGCCCTCGATCCCGGCGCACGAAATCGTCGTCGTCAGGGCCGAAGGACCCGGGATGGGGATCACGGGAATACCTGCCGCATGCGCCCTGTTGACCAGGATGGCGCCCGGGTCGCAGATCCCGGGGGTCCCGGCGTCGCTGACCAGGGCCAGGATAATTCCAGCCCGCAGCCGTTCGATGAGCTCGTCCGAGCGTTCCTGTTCCTTTTCGCGATAGTAGCTGATCAGTTTCGTCCGAATATCGTAATGATTCAGAAGCTTTCTGGTGTGGCGCGTATCTTCGGCCGCAATCAGGTCGACCTCTTTCAGGATCCGGACGGCCCTGAAGGTCATATCTTCCAGGTTGCCGATCGGGGTGGCAACGACATAGAGGGTACCGGTTCCGGGGGGCTCGGTTTTCTGCATAGTTGGTCTCTGAGGTTAGGGGAGTACTGTCTCCCGTTATTATGAACAATACAGAAAAAAAATGCACCGGCTTTATTGACACCGCAGGAGTTTTATTTTACTATATGAGCATATAGTCATATAAAAAAGGGAGAGTGGAGGGCCGCACAGGGAAATGAACGAAGACAGATGCAGTGCGAGAATTATCCATTATCAGGCCGTTGAAGAGGCCAGGGTGGCATCGTTAAGCGCTCAGGAACTGGAAAAACTGTCCCAGATGTTCAAGATCCTGGCCGACCCGAGCCGTTTGAAAATCCTGTTTGCCTTGGAACGCCGGGAGATGTGTGTCTGCGATCTGGCCGCCCTTCTGGAGATCAGTGAATCGGCGGTCAGTCATCAGCTGCGGCTTCTCCGGGACAGCAACCTGGTAAAAAACAGAAGGGAGGGAACGGTCCTCTATTACCGTCTGGTCGACGACCATGTGAAAATGCTGGCCGATGTCGGGCTTAAGCATGTCAGGGATAAAAATGAGTAATATCATCGGAAGCATTATCGGACAGTCGTGGAATATCCTGTTGGATTCATCTGTGTATATCCTCTTCGGCATCCTGGTTGCCGGCATGCTCAATGTCGCGATGAATCCAGGTTTTATCATCAACCATATGGGCAAGGGGCGGTACTCTTCGGTAGTCAAGGCCGCCTTTTTCGGCGTCCCACTGCCCCTCTGATCATGCGGGGTGTTGCCGGCGGCAACATTTTTAAAGAAGAAGGGCGCCAACAGGGGGGCGATCAGCGCCTTTCTTATCTCCACACCGGAATCGGGGATCGATTCGATTGCGATTTCCGTTGCCCTTCTCGATCCGATCATGACCGTCATGCGTCCGCTGGCGGCCTTCTTGACAGCCATATGTGCCGGATGTATCGAAAATTGGCTCAGCTGGACAAAGAGCGATGTCCCTTTTGTCGTCGATATGAGCTGCCCGGTGGACAACTGTTGCGATGGCATCGACTGTCCAGCGGATGAACACGCCCATCATCACAGCCTTTTCGAAAAAATCCGGGCCGGATTCCGGTATGGCCTTCTTGATATCTGGGGAGATATCGTCCTCTGGTTCTTTGCGGGCCTGGTTATAGCAGGAGGGATTATGGCGCTCGTCCCCGCTGCCTTTATGGAGCGCTGGCTGGGCGGAGGCTTTTCCTCGATGCTGGTGATGCTGGTCGTTGGAATCCCTCTCTATATCTGTGCTTCGGCATCCACTCCGGTCGCCGCCGCTCTGATTCTCAAGGGGGTAAGTCCGGGAGCGGCTCTGGTCTTTTTGTTGGCGGGGCCGGCAACCAATATGACCTCTCTGTCCGTGCTTGTCGGTATCCTCGGCAAGAAGAGCACCGCGCGCTACCTGTTGACCCTTTCGATCTTCGCCATTCTTCTAGGGCTGGGATTGGATCGGATCTATTCTCTGTCGGGGATCGTCCCCCAGGCAGTCATCGGCAAGGCGGCAGAACTGATCCCTTTGCAGATCAAGCAGGTTGGCGCAGTAATCCTCCTCTTGCTCTCGATCCGACCGATCGTTATCAGGGTCAGAAAAAAAATTCATAAACCCAAAACAGCAGTAAAATTCACAAGTGGATTCCCCGAGATCAAGAAACCTCGCTGAGGGGTTTTTCAGGTTTGCCCGGAGCCGGTATTCATGATATAGCTCTACTATCTCCGGAAGTTCCCCAGGGGCTTTCTAATTGAACAACGATCAGGATAATTGCAATGACTAAGCATATCGGGATATTAACAGCCGGCGGCGATACGCCTGGCTTGAATGCCGCCATCAGAGCCATAGGGAAATCGGCACTCGGAACCGGCAAGATGCAGATCGTCGGCTTCCGCGATGGCTTTCGCGGGCTGATGGAAAACAGGACCATGCGGTTGGATCGGGACGTCCTTTCCTCCATCCTGACTCGGGGCGGAACGATATTGGGGACCAGCAGAGACAAGCCCCACAAGATGCCGGTCGGTGGTACGGTGATGGATATGACCGATGTGATCTGTGATAATTACCAGCGGCATAATCTCGATGCCCTCGTCTGCATCGGTGGCGGGGGAACACAGAAAAATGCCTATAGGCTGTCGCAACGCGGCTTGAATATCCTGACCTTGCCGAAGACCATAGACAACGATGTTGCGATGACCGATGTGACCTTCGGTTTTCATACCGCAATGGAGATTGCGACCGAGGCCATAGACAGGCTGCATTCGACTGCCCACAGCCATCACCGTATCATCGTGGTCGAGATGATGGGACACAATGCCGGTTGGTTGGCTCTGGGGGCGGGACTTGCCGGAGGGGCCGACGTGATTCTCATTCCGGAAATCCCCTATGACCCGGTTAAGGTGGCCGAGGCCATCCGGCAGAGGCAATTGCGGGGAACCAGATTCAGCATCGTTGCCGTTGCCGAAGGTGCCATGTCGGAACAGGATTCCAAACTCCTCGCCGGCTTGAAGATGAAAAAAAGTGAATCAAAAGAAAACGGGGACGGAAAAAAGAGGAAAAAAAACGATGATGCTCTCGAACAATTTTATGCGGCACGTTCGGATCATGCCTTACGGCTCTCTAAACAGCTTGAAGAGATGACGGGACTTGAGGCGCGAATCACCATATTGGGGCATCTGCAACGGGGAGGGACCCCATCGGCCATCGATCGCGTCCTGGCAACCAGGCTCGGCAGTGCCTGTGTGCAATATATCGAAGATGGGATCAGCGGCGTGATGGTCGCAGTTCGCGGGGAGGGGACCGAAGCCGTCCCGCTGGAGCAGGTGGTTGTACAAAAAAGACTTATCCCGGCAAACCATGCCTTGCTGATAAGTGCCCGTCGGGTAGGAACCTGCCTGGGTGATGAGTGAGGGTGATGGGTGATGGGTAAAGGGTGACGGGTAGGAAAAGAGACCCACAACCCATTTGTGTAGCGCATCACCGGTTCGATGATGAAAGACAGAAGGCCCGGTCAAGCAATCTTGACCGGGCCTTCCGTATAAGGATTCGGCGGCGACCTACTCTCCCACACAGT
>JBJKPM010000021.1:0-70976 GCA_046706325.1 Desulfocapsaceae bacterium
AGCGGCGGCATTGGAACTGAAAGCGTGGCTGCCACTCCTCGGAGCAATTCCGCCTCCACCGGCTCGATCCGGCCATCGGCGAGCACACAGGTCACGCAGGCCTTGATCAACAGGGACTTGGGTTGCGGCTTCAGGCGTTTTAAGACCTTCAGGGAGCGGTCCAGTTCAGACAGGCTGGGCGGCTTCAATGGAATCGTCCCGATGCCTGTCTGTCCCAGTTCTTCAACGGCTTTGCTGAAGACCTCGGAGGCACTGATACCTTCATTGTGTGCAGCATGGCTGAGAGCGGACAGCACAACCAGGCAGTCTTTTTTCACCTGGCCCAGATTGTCGATGGGAGAGCCGGGGCCGGACGGCTTTGTGAAATAGTCCCTGAGGTGCCCGGCAACGATATGGTGCAGACACCATTCGAAGAGGGTGACCTTGCCGTCTGCTTGGATCAAAAGGTTGAGGTTCTTAAGAAAACGTCGAGCCTGTTCTTCGCTTATCCGGCGCAGGGTCGGCAGAGTCAATTCGACAAGCGGCAGCCGTTGTTCCGGTTGAAGATTGCCGCCCATACGCAGAAGCCGGAGGGTCTCCGGGTAGACACCCCGGTCGGCTGTCGATTTCAACTGATCCAGCTGCCTGGTCCGGACCGCTTCATCCTGATCCAGAACCAGATACAGCAGGACGGCCCTAGCGGCAAAGGGATCTCGGGCCGCCTTTTGAAAAATTTCGGGAATGTCCCGCAAGAGGAGCTTGGCCCGGTTCAGGTGGGTGTTGTCAGGTCGTCCGATCTGTTCGACTATTGCTGCTCCGGTTAGGCCGATTGCCGCTTCAAGTGCCGGTTCCAACGGGAATGAGGGTCCAGGTTTTTCAGCCTTTTCGTGTGCTTCTCCTTTGGGAAATACTCCGTCCCAGTCGGGCAGGATTCGTAGAATCCGTTCGGCCAACGGAGGATGGGTAGCGAACAGTGACGCGAAGGTGACGGCAACTCCCTGGCTGAAAAAGGCGTGGCTCAGTTCATCGCTCTTGGGATTGACCAGCAGTGAGCCGTTCCGGTCGGCTCCGATCTTCAGAAGTGCCCCGCCGATTCCCTGAGGGTTGCGGGTGAACTGGATGGCCGCGGCATCGGCCAGGAATTCACGCTGGCGGCTCACCGCCGCTTTTATCAGTTTGCCGAAGAAAGTACCGGTATAGCCGATGACGATTAAGCCCAAGCCCAAAAATACCACGCCGCCGCTTCCTCTACCGGAGCGGCCGGAACGGCCGGAGCCGCGCAGGACCTGATAGCCGATCAGACCGATCAGCAGGATACCGTTCAGGATCCCGACCAGACGGATATTGAGGCGCATGTCCCCATTGAGGATATGGCTGAACTCATGGGCGATGACGCCTTGCAGCTGTTCTCTGTTCAGTTGACGGATCGCCCCTTCGGTCACGGCAATGATCGCGTCGCTGGTGGTAAAACCTGCGGCAAAGGCATTGATCCCATTTTCTTTAAGGAGATAGACCTGGGGCACCGGAGTCCCCGAGGCAATGGCCATCTCCTCGACCACATTGACGACCTTTTGGTGGTCGACGTCTGGATCGTCGGCGAATATCGGTTCAGCTCCGAACATGGCCGCCACGGCATCTCCCCCCCGGGAAAGGGCCGAAATTTTATAGAGAGAGCCTCCGGCTACAACCATGAGGACTGCTGCACCGATGCCGGTAAAAACCTGCCAGTTGAAAGGGGGAAAAGACCCTGCCTTCAGAGAACCGGAATGGAAATATCCGAAGGTGGCCAAAACCAGGAGGTTGGTCAGGACGATCAGGGAGACTACGGCCAGTACGAAGAAAAAAACAAGCCGGCCGGTGTTGCGGCGGGCCTGGTCCTGGGCGGTGAAAAAGTCCATGCCGTACCGTGGCCCCGTCTCAGAAACTCACCTTGGGAGCGGCTTGAATCGTCGCACTGTCGGCAAATTCAAGCAGCGAGGCATCTTCTGAATGACCGAACATCCCGGCGATAATCACCTGGGGAAAGGATTGTTTGTAGGTGTTGAAGGTCATGACCTGATCGTTGAACGATTGGCGGGCAAACGAAACCTTGTTTTCGGTGGAGGTCAGCTCTTCGCTGAGTTGCATCATATTCTGATTGGCCTTGAGGTCCGGATAGGCCTCCATGACCACATTGAACCGGCCCAATGCTCCTGCCAGGGCGCCCTCGGCCCCGGCCAGCTTCTGCATGGCGGCGGCGCTGCCTGGAGCGGCGGCGGCGGCAGTCAAACCTTGGGCAGCCTGATTGCGAGCGGCGATCACCGCCTCCAGGGTCTCCCGTTCATGTTTCAGGTAACCCTTGGCGGTTTCGACAAGATTGGGGATCAGATCGTATCGCCGTTTGAGTTGGACTTCGATCTGGGCAAAGGCATTTTTATAACGGTTACGAAGAGAAACCAATCGATTGAAGATCCCGATGACATACAGCACGGAAAGCACCACAACAGCCAGAACCACAATCGCTGCTATACCCATTTCCATCCTCCGGTTGAAATTTTTCGAAACGCCTGCTTTCTTGAAAGATCCGGGCGGTTTTTACAACCTGTCTGAAAAAAAGTGCGGAATAGATGTCCCCATCAACTGTCCGGCACCGCACGGACTTCTAACCTTTTATTGGTACATATAATCGAATATGCAGAGATAATGCAACCAATTAATTGCCGTTTGATTTCGTGACGATTCGCCGGAGGGCGGGATGTTGAAATCCCTGATGCCGGGGGACAACGGAGCACCGAGGTATCCGGATGACGGAGGCAGGGTTAATCGGCATCTGCAAAGACCTTGGTATTGCATGAGGCGACGAGAATGGTTGTTGCGGCTCGGTTGAAAAGCGGCTAAAAAGAGCAGGGGGAAATTGGTGCCCGTTTCCACTCAAGCAAAAAGCAATGGTATCACAGCAACACTCTTTTTTGTAAAGAACCGAAAAATCCGGAGGATTTCATGAAATTCCCAATTGAGCTCAGCTCCTACAAGCCCTTGAAGTTCAGCACCTCCCAGGCCGGACTGGATGACGACCAGCGCCGGTCGCTTGTCAACAACATAAAGATGGTCAGGGACAGTCTGATATTCTTTACCGCCTTCGCCAACGGCAAGGGGCTTGGCGGACATACCGGCGGGGCCTATGATATCGTTCCGGAGGTCCTGATCATGGACGGGTTTATGAAGGGCTCCGACCGTTTTCATCCGGTCTTTTTCGATGAGGCCGGCCACCGGGTGGCGATCCAGTATATGATGGCGGTCCTGAACGGCCATCGGGAGATCGAATCCCTGCTGCACTACCGGGAATTCAACGAAGGTCTCTACGGTCATCCGGAACGGCATGAGCCAAACGGCATCTTCTTCAGTTCCGGGCGCCTGGGCCATCTCTGGAGTTATGTCAACGGTGTGGCCGAGGCCTTCCGGGACAGGGTCCTGGTCCTATTCGGCAGCGACGGTTCGCAGCAGGAGGGTGACGATGCCGAGGCGGCGCGTTATGCCGTGGCACGGAAGCTGAATGTGAAACTGATCATCGATGATAACGATGTGACCATCGCCGGTCATCCGAGCAGCTATATGCAGGGCTATGATGTGGCCAAAACCCTTGCCGGCCACGGCCTGAATGTGGATACCGGCGACGGTGAGGACCTGGACGATCTTTTTGGCCGGATAAGGAATGCCCTTGTGGTCGAGGGTCCGGTGGCCCTGATCAATAAACGGAAGATGGCGGTCGGCGTGCCGGGGATCGAAGGCCTGCCCAAAGGGCACGACGTGATCCCGGTTGCCATGGCCGTCGACTACCTGCAGGCCAGGGGGTATTCAGACGCCGTCAAGCTGTTGAACGAAACCAAGGCCGAAAAATCCGGTATGCAGTATAGAGGCAGCACCAAGGAGACAGGGAAGAACAGGGATGATTTCGGCAAGGCGATCTGTGATATCCTCTCCGGGATTACCGATCCGAAGTCGGCGGTCCTGGTGGTCGATTCCGATCTTGAGGGCTCCTGCGGCCTGCACCATATCCGCAAAGAGTTCCCTGAGGTCTATGTCCATGGCGGCATCATGGAACGCAACAACTTCTCGGTGGCGGCGGGCTTCGGCTCCAACTTCGGCCGACAGGGGATCTACGGGACCTTTGCCGCCTTCCAGGAGATGGTGATCTCCGAGATTACGATGGCCCGCCTGAACCAGGCCAATGTGTTAGCCCATTTTTCCCATTCCGGCGTCGACGATATGGCCGACAACACCTGCCATTTCGGAATCAACAACTTCTTTGCCGACAACGGCCTCCCGGAAAAAGATGAAACACGGCTCTATTTCCCGGCCGACACGCTGCAGTTGCGGCAAATCATCAAATCCGTCTTTGCCGACCCCGGGTTGCGTTTTATCTTCTCGACCCGTTCGGCGACCCCGTATATCCTGGATACCAATGGAGAGAAGCTCTATGGAGACGGATATACCTTCGCGCCGGGTCGAGATGAGATCATCCGTCAGGGGACTGCGGGATTTGTCGTGTCGTACGGCGAGATGCTCTATCGTTGTCTGGATGTGGTCGAACAGCTGAGGGAGGAGGGGATCGATATCGGCCTGATCAACAAGCCGACACTGAACGTCGTCGATACCGATATGCTGGCTGTTCTGGGGGCGAGCCCGCGGGTCCTGGTGGTCGAGACCCAGAACGAAAAGACCGGACTCGGCATCCGTTTCGGGACCTGGCTGCTGGAGCATGGGCATGCGACCGATTATGCCCATATGGGGACCTCCAGGGAAGGCCGCGGCGGTCTGACCGAACAGATTCCCTATCAGAGTTTGGGCGTGGAGGATATCAAAAAGAAGATCATGGCCATGATCAACGCCTAAGAGATTCAGACAGGCCTGCACAGCGACACAGCCATACTCTTCGGGTATGGCTGTGTCGTTTCGGCCGGTCACAATGAAAATTTCGGCAGGCTACGATCTGGAAACTGAAGGCCGCTTGGCAAGCAGAGCCCCTCAAGGGCCGTGGACGGTATCGAAGGTCTGGTCATCCGGGAGGAGGGCAGGGCGTTATGAAAACAAAACCAGATATATACAAGTTGTTTGAGGCAGTGCGGCTGCAGGGTCCCGTGGTTCATCACCTGACGAACTGGGTAACAATATATGATTGCGCCCAGATCGTGAAGACCTTGGGCGCCTCACCGGTCATGGCCCACGCCCCGGAGGAAGTGGTCGATATGACGCAGATTGCCTCCGCCCTGGTTCTGAATATCGGGACTTTGACGGTGGCGATGATAGAGGCGATGAAGCTGGCCGCAGCCGGCGCCAACCGGAAGGGAATACCTGTGGTTCTGGACGCCTGCGGTGCCGGGGCCACCGGACTTCGTGACCGGAAGGTATTCGAGCTGCTCGATCAGGTCAAGGTGGATATCCTGAAGGGAAACGCCTCGGAGATAGCCCGTATCGCCGGTCAGGACATCCGGACAAAAGGGGTTGATGCCGGCGAGGTCGGCATGGATCTGACGGTACTGGCCCGTGAACTTGCTGCCAAGCGGCTGCTGACGGTAGTGATTACCGGCGAGGAGGACATCGTGGCGGACAGCGGCGGCATCTCCCGGATACGAAACGGCCATGCCCTGATGACCCATGTGGTCGGGACCGGCTGCATGGCGACCTCCGTCATCGGTGCGTTTGCCGCCGTTGCAGCCGATCATCGGCGGGCCGCGGCCGCAGCCCTTGCCTGCTATGGGATCGCGGCGGAACTGGCGGCAAAACAGGCCACAGGCCCGGCATCCTTCAAGGCAGCACTTTTTGATTGCCTCTATGTACTTGACCGGGCGACGGTCGAGAGAATGCAGAGAATCGAGGGATGAGAGGGTATTACTTCATAACCGATGCCGACCTGAGCCGGGCCGGAAATCTCAGTGACGTTCGGGCCGCGGTTGCAGCCGCAGTCGAGGTGATTCAGTACCGCCGTAAAAGGGCAAATACCAGGGATCTGTGTATCGAGGCCGCTGCGTTGAAAGGGCACTGCAGCGGCAGACTTTTCCTGGTCAATGACAGGGTGGATGTCGCCCTGGCCGTGGATGCCGACGGTGTTCATCTCGGTCAGGAGGACATGCCGTTGCCGACGGCAAGAAGGCTCCTGGGCAGGAAAAAAATCATCGGCATAACCGTCCACAGCCTTTCCGAGGCCAGGCGTGCGGCGGAGGAGGGGGCGGATTACCTGGGGGTCTCGCCGATATTTGCCACCCGCACCAAGGTCGATGCCGGTCCCCCTGCCGGCATCCGCTTGATCAAAGAGATCAAGACGGTGACCAAGATTCCGCTCATCGCCATCGGCGGGATCACCCTCGCCAACGCCCCGGATGTCATCCGGGCAGGGGCCGACGGTCTGTGCGCAATCTCGGCAACTGTCTGCCGCAAGGACGCCCGGGCCGAAATCGACGCATTCCAGCGCCTGTTTCCGGATCTGCGCGGATAGATCAGTCCGGCCCCGTGACCCTGCCTGCCGGTGGAATCCCAAACAAAATAAAAAAGCAGATCCCTTTCCCCGTCACATTTTCGCCCTCCACCATCCGACGGTTGAAAAAAACCTTCACCTTCACCTTTTCTTCATGATGACGTCATAGAGTTGCTGTATCCCGGTTTTCAGAAGAAATCAGGGAGAGTGTTGCCGCGAGCAGATCGAAGTGCCCTTCCGGCGACGGTATCGACGGCCTGGCGAGAAGGGCAATGATTTTCCTGTTATTTCGTGATTATCTATAAAAGATAGACCTATGAAGCAGACGTTCCGTCCTCATTTTCCTGTCATCTGGCGCCGCATCAGCAGGCGCGGCATGCCGTTTTCTCTTGGGTATCTGGCCGGCGCACTCCTGCTGGCGGGGCTTGCTGCCTGCGCGAGCTATAAACCTCTGCCGCTTACACGCACCCCCGATCTCGCCCCGGCTCTTTCTGCGCTTAACCTCAGGTTGCCTGCTGCCGGCGGCAAGGGGCGGGTAATCGACATCGATCATCCGCTGAGCATCGGTGATATCGGCCGTCTCGCCATTCTCAACGATCCCGACCTGGGCAGTGAGGGCGGTGCAAGGGGCCTGGCGGAGGCGGCCCTTCTGCAGGAGGGCCTTCTTCCCAACCCTTCGGCAAGCCTAGGCTATGCGGCGATTTTAAGCGGGTCCGGTGGTGATACGCCCGCCTATACCGCGTCGCTGTCAGAGGATATTGCGGCGCTTGTGACGTACCGGGCGCGGACCTTGGCGGCCAGGGGGCATGTGGCGCAGGTCGACGCCGCTATACTCTGGCAGGAATGGCAGGTGGCGCAAAAGGCCCGGCTGTTGGCCCTTGATATCTATTGGGGCAATCGCCGGATCGCGCTGAAGGCTCGTCAATTGGCCTTTTTCTCGGATGAGGCGGCACGGGTGAGCGGGGCCGTCACCGCAGGTGATCTTGACCTCTCTGCGCTTGCTCCTCTTCTGTCAGCCAAGGCGGCGGTGGAACAGTCCCTGGTTTCCCTCAAACTGGAGCGGTTGAAGAGCCGGCAGGCCTTGAATGCGCTGCTCGGCCTGGAGCCGGACGTACGGTTTGCGATAGCATCGCCCGCGCCCATCGTGGTGCCGGCAGATGTTGAGCGGCTGATGGCCGGGTTGCCGGAGCGGCGACCCGATTTTGTGGCCTTGCGGCTCGGCTATCGCTCCTCGGACCAGGCTGTGCGCGCCGCGATTTTAGGGCAGTTTCCGGCCGTTGTCCTCGGTGTTGCCTGGGGATCTGATACCTCGGCCGTCGTCTCGGCGGGGCCGACGGTGGGCCTCGATCTGCCGATCTTCAACCGCAACCAGGGACAGATCGCCACCGCCCGTGCGACACGGTTGCTGCTGCACGCGCAATACCGGTCCCGGCTCAACAAGGTCGAAGGCGAGGTCCGCGGATTGATGACCAGGGGGGCGCGCCTGTCAGCCGATCTGGCCAGAGCCCGGGCGGCGGCGGTGCAGGCGTGCAACCTGGCAAAGGCCGCCCGCAGTGCGTACGCACAGGGCAACGTCGATCAGCGCGCCTTGGCTGAATTTGAAACCACGGCGCTTGAACGGCAGAGCCGGGAGGCCGTTTTGGAACGCGGACTCGACGAAAACCGAATGATGCTGACGATGGAATTGGGGCTTGGCCTGCCGCAGACAAGCCTTACGTCCGTCGCAAAGGAGGTGACACCATGATATATCGTATTTTAATGTCTCTTCTGTGCACGGTTCTGGTCATGGGTTTCCGGGCCGTTCCAGCGCGCTGTGAAGCCGTCGCCGAGGTGACGACGACGACACTGCAAAAGGGGAGTCTGCCGGTCACGACCCATGCCTATGGCCATGTCGAGGCAAGCGCCGACGCGCGGCGAACGATTATGGCACCGCTTTCCGCAACGATCGAAGAGGTCTTGGTGCGGCAGGGCGCGGAGGTTGCAAAGGATACCCCCCTGATCCGTCTTATGCCGAGCCCGCAGGAGGCTGCGGCTTACTCGCAGGCGCAGACGGCCTTGCAGGTTGCCCGGGAACTTGTGCAGCGCACGCGAAAAATGGTCCGGCAACATCTGGTAACGGGCCAGCAGCTGGCCCAGGCGCAAAAGAGTAAGAGCGATGCACAGGCCGCGTTGGCGGCGCTTAAAACACAGGGCGCAGACGGACCCGTCATACTGCGTGCGCCTTTTGCGGCCATCGTGACGACGGTTTCGGTGCAACAGGGCGCCATCGTCGCCCGGGGTACAACCTTGCTGGACCTGTCGCGGCCGGATGATCTGGTCTTGAAGGCGGGCGTGGTTCCGGCAAAGGCGGCGACGATCGGCCAGGGCGACCCGGCACGGGTCACACTCATCGGCGGCAGCCGGAGTTTTTCAGGAAAGGTGGTCCTGTGTGGTGCGATCGTCGATCCGGTCACCGGGCTTGTCCCGGTGGAGATCGCCTTGCCTGCCGGAAAATTCTTCCCCGGTGAAAGCGCCGAGGCGGCGATCGCGACGAGCCGCGCCGAAGGCTACCTGGTTCCGCATGCGGCCATATTGGTTGACGAAAAGGGCGGGACCTATGTCGTTCAGGCGGTGGGTGGTGCTGCGAAAATGGTCCCGGTGCATATCCTGGCCGCAGGAGCAGACCAAAATGTCATCGTCGGCAGGCTGGATGCGACCGCACCGCTGGTGTTGACAGGCAATTACCAGCTTGAAGAAGGGATGAAACTGCGGATTGCCCCGCCTGGCAAAAAGGCTGCGTCATGAACCTTGCCGTCTTCCTCGAACGCCACCGCCGGTCCTTGCTCTTCGTCGCTTTTGCCCTGGCCCTGGCCGGCCTTTTCGCTGGCATCAACCTGCCTATCGGTCTTTTTCCGGCAACGAGCTTTCCACGCATCCGCATCGAAATCGACGCCGGAAGCCGGCCTGCCAAACAGATGCTCATTGACGTAACGGAGCCGCTTGAAGCCGTTGTGCGCGCGGTGCCGGGTGCGCTTGACGTGACCTCGACCACCTCGCGTGGATCGGCGGAAATCTTCGTCGATTTCCCCTGGGGCGCCAACATGACCGAGGCGCTCCTGAGCGTGGACGCGGCCTTTGCCCAGGCCTTGCCCGGACTGCCTCAGGGAACAAGCTATACTGCCCTGCAGATGAGTCCGACGGCGGTCTTTCCGTTCGTCTCCTATGCGTTGATCTCGGATACGGTCTCCCCAGCCGATCTGAGACGCCTGGCGCAGTTCCAGATCGCGCCGCTGCTCACCGGTATAGCGGGGATCCGCAAGGTGGGCATCCTTGGCGGCCAGATACCGGAGGTGCAGGTCAAAATCGATGCGCAGAAACTCCAGGCCTTCGGGCTTACCCTGGACGGCGTGACGAAAATGCTGGCCGAGACCAATACGATCACGGCGGTCGGCAGGCTCGAGGACAACGACCTTCTCTATCTGACGCTTGCCAACGACGCGCTGAGTTCGGTGAAGACCGTACGCGATATTATACTGAAAGGCGGCAAGGACGGTGTCGTCAGGCTTGGCGACGTGGCCGAGGTCGGTATGGGTACAGCACCGCAATGGCTCCTGGTGGACGATAACGGCAAGCCTGCCGTTACCTTCGACGTCTTTCAGCAAGACAGCGCCAGCTCGCTCGATCTCGCACAAGAAGTCCAGGCACGGCTCGACGGCTTCATGAAGAGCCAGCCGAAGTCCATCCGATTGTACAGATGGTATGATCAGACGCAGCTCGTCCGCTCCTCGATTGCCGCACTCATCGAAGCGATTGCAATCGGCCTCGTCTTTGCCGCTTTTGTGATCTGGCGCTTTTTGCGCAACGCCCGGGCGACGCTGGTCGCGGTCATGGTCGTGCCGCTTGCGGTCCTGATCACCGTACTGTTGCTTTCACTTTTCGGACTGACTTTCAATATCATGACACTGGGCGGAATTGCGGCTGCGATCGGGCTGTTGATTGACGATGTGATCGTGATGATCGAGCATATCGCCCGCCGCGCGGGCGTGGCGACGGAACAGCATTCCACCCAGGTGCTGAAGGCCGCCAAGGAGTTTCTGGCCCCGCTTGCCGGGTCGAGTCTGGCCACGATTATCATTTTCGTGCCGCTGGCCTTTCTTTCCGGCATTACCGGCGCGTTTTTCAAGTTTTTGTCGTTGACGATGGCCTCATCGCTGATCATTTCCTGGCTGTTGACGGTGCTCATCGTGCCGCTTCTGGCCCGCGGGATCATCGATTTTACCACATGGCGCGATCCCGATCATGAACGTGAGACCCGGCTCCGCCGGTGGCACGGCCGCGTACTGGCCACGCTCTCCAGACATCCTTTACTGATCGCGCTCGGCATCATAGCCCTTATCGGCGCAGGCGCCATCGCCTACACGCATGTCAAAACCGGCTTCCTGCCGCGCATGGACGAAGGCGGCTTCGTGCTCGATTACCAGTCCAAGCCCGGCACCTCGCTCGCTGAAACAAACCGTGAGCTGGAAGAGGTCGAGGCCATCCTGAAAAAGGATCCCGACGTGGATACCTTCTCCCGCCGCACCGGTGCAGGCATAGGCGGGGACTTTGCGGAAACCTACCAGGGCGATCTCTTCGTCCACCTGGTCGATCCGGGGCGTCGTCCCGCGATCTGGCAGGTGATGGACCGGATCACCAAGGAGATCACCGATCGGGTCCCGGGCCTCAGCTTCGACACCCACCAGCTCCTGGGCGATATGATCGGTGATATGGTGGGCCGCCGGCAGCCCGTTGTCGTCCAGTTGAGTGCCAAGGACCCCGACATCCTCGGTGCCGTCGCCGACAGGGTGGCCCGGACGATCGCCAAGGTGCCGGGTGTCGAACCCGCCTCGGTGAACAACGGCGTCGTCCCGTCAGGTGATGCGCTCCAAATCCATGTTGATCCGGCGGCGGCAGCGATGGAGGGACTAACGCCGGCCGACGTTCAGGCGCAGGTAAAATATTACCTGCGTGGCGTCGTCGCCACCCGCTATATGGGAAACATCCGGGACGTTGGTGTCCGGCTCAGGCTGCAGTCCCCGGAAAGCACTATCACCCGGGATCGGCTGGACAACCTGCCCATTCGCTCGCCGAAGGGCCCCGTTTTCCCGCTCGCAACCGTTGCCCGAATAGCCTTTGTTGCCGGCCAGCCGCAGATCAACCGCAACAATCTTGCCCAGGTGGTGGATGTCACGGCCGAGATGAGCGGAGCCACCGATCTTGGTTCGACCATCGCCGGTGTAAAGGCGGCCCTGCAGCGTCCCGGCCTGATTCCGCCCGGCGTTTTCACCAGCATCGGCGGTGCCTACAGGCAACAGCAGATGGCGGCGCACGGTATGATCAAGGTCTTTGCGGCCGCGGCGGCTGCCGAGGTTGTGCTGCTTCTCTTCCTGTACGAAGATTTCCTGATTCCGCTCATTATACTGGCAACATCGCTGGTTTCAACCGGGGCGGTGTTTGTCGGCCTGTGGCTCACAGGCGTCGAACTTAACATCATGGCAATGATGGGCATGATTATGATCGTCGGCATCGCCACTGAAATGGCGATCTTCCTGGTCTCGGAATACCAGGCGCTGAAGGAGACAATGCCTCCCCGGGAGGCGCTGCACGAGGCCGCACTCAATCGCCTGCGGCCGATCACGATGAGCACGCTGGCGATGATCCTGGCGCTGCTGCCTCTCGGCATCGCACTGAGCGGTGCCGGCGATCAAATGCTGCAGCCGCTGGCGATCGCGATCATCGCCGGCATCACGGTTCAACTGCCACTGGTCCTGTTGGCCCTGCCTGTGGCCATCGGGCTGACCTTGCCTGGAAAATGAGAGCCCCTGCAGGTGGCCGGCCTCAAGATGCGCTGAGATCGGCAGGTCCGTGAGGGCTTTGGAATCTTTCATCGGAACGCGTTCAAAAAAGGCAGGCCCTGCTTTAATCTGGCGTTCATAAAAAAGGGATCGTATACTTCAGGCAGATTGACGGGAGTTGATACCATGAGAATACTCATAGTCGATGACGAGTTGGCCTTGCTGGGCCAACTCAAGCGTGCCCTTGAAAGCCAACGCTATATGGTTGAAACCGCGATGGACGGCAGGGAGGCATCGGATAGGCTGTTTGCCATGCCTTTTGATCTGATCATCCTCGATGTGATGCTGCCCAAACAGGACGGGTTTTCGGTCCTGCGGGAGATTCGTCGAGCGGGTATCGCCACTCCCGTCCTGATGTTGACGGCACGAGGTGAGACCGGCGACAGGATCAAGGGGCTCGATCTGGGCGCGGACGATTACCTGGCCAAGCCCTTTTCCCTCGACGAGCTGCTGGCCCGCGCCCGTGCCCTGTTCCGCCGCTCCGGCGGCCAGGCGAAGGCGGTGCTGCAGGTGGGCGATCTGCGGCTTGATACCGTCACCCGCGAGGTAACAAATAACGGTGCGGCCCTGGATCTTACCGCCAGGGAATTTTCCCTTCTTGAATTTCTCCTCTATAATAAGAACAGGGCCGTGTCGCGATTCAGCCTGGCCGAGCATGTCTGGGGAGATGCCTTCGATCCGTTCAGTATGTCCAATTTCATGGACGTGCATATAAAGAACCTGCGGCGCAAGATCGGGGATGCAGGGCACGGCACCATCATCCGCACGCTGCGTGGAGTCGGGTATATTATCAGGGATGAGGCCGAATGACCGTTCGCCTAAAAATTTCTCTTCTGATCACTCTGACGGGCTTTGGCGCCAGCCTGGTCTTTTCCTGTTTCATCCTGCAGGAGATGCTGGAACAACCGTTTCGAATCATGGATTCCGACCTGGCGGCCATGGCCCGGAGGGCTGTGCATATCGTCTCCGATAAAGACATTCGCCAGAATATACCCCTGTTGATAGGGGACAAGCGTTATTGGCTCGAGGTGTATGAGCAGGATGCCGGCAGTCCCGTCTATACGTCCGATCTGGCAAGGCTGATCAAGATTCCCGAGCCGGCTCCGGGTACCGGTGTCACCATCAGCCTCAATGTCCCCCGGGAAAAAATCGATCCGGGCCGGAAGGGGAAGGGAGAGGTTACCTTCAGGGTGAGAAGGGAACAAATTGTCTTTAACGGAAAGAGCTTTCTGGTGACGGTGGGGCGCCCGATGGAGAGACTGGAAGAGGAGATCAGGGAGACCTATGTCGGTACTGCCGGCGGCCTGGCATTTTCGGTGCTGCTGTTGATGATCTCCAGCTATTTCGTCGCCGGGCTGATCCTGAAGCCGGTGAAGATCATGGGCGATCAGGCCCGGGATATCTCGGAAAAACATCTGGAACGACGGATACCGGTGACCGGACAGCGTGATGAGTTCAATGCCCTGGCCCGGACGCTGAATCAGGTCTTCAACCAGCTGCAGCATGCCTTCCTGCAACAGAAACAGTTTCTGGCCGACGCCTCCCATGAACTGAAAACGCCGCTTACCCTGATGCGGCTCTCGGTGGATGAAATGCGTTCCCTTAACGAAGAGAACCCCTCCTGCCCACAGAGTCCTGAAATTCTGCGGATGACGGAACAGGTGTTGCGTATGGAAAGACTGGTGAAAAACCTTCTTAACCTGTCGTCTCTGGAGCTGGAAGACAGTCTGGGCAAGGACGCGGTGGATGTGACCAAGGTACTGACCGCCTTGCTGGTGGATTACCGCTTCCTGGCCGAGACCCGGAATATCCGGATCGAAGACACGCTTGCTCCCGGCCTGTTTACCCGCGGTGACGAGGAGAGGCTGAACCGGGCTTTTTCCAATATCCTTGACAATGCAGTGAAATACAACGTGGACGGAGGTTGGGTGGAGGTGAGGGCAGCACAATCGGAAGAGGCTATTGAGGTCACGGTAACCAATTCGGGACCGGGTGTTGGAACGAGCAAAATTCCGAAGGTCTTTGACCGGTTCTCCCGGGTGGAGGAATCCAGGTCACTCCGCTACGGCGGCTCCGGTCTGGGCCTGGCCATCGTCAAACGGATTGTTGAGCTGCATGAAGGAACGGTCAGATTCGAGAGCAGACTGCACGACTGGACCCGGTTGACCATAAACCTGCCCAGGAACAAGGAGACGACCCCGGTATGACAGGCGACGGCAAGGGAGGTTCCCCGTGGAGGCAGATCTTTCTCGGCAACATCTTCGCCTTCGGGCTGGTCAGCTTCCTGACCGATGCGGCCTCCGAGATGATCTACCCTCTGCTGCCGGTCTTTTTCAGCGGGCTGGTGACGCCTGCCGCGGTGGCCGTTTATATCGGCCTGATGGAAGGACTGGCTGAAGCAACCGCCAGCCTGCTCAAGTTGTATTCCGGCCTTCTCAGCGACCGCCTGAAGAGACGAAAGCCCCTGGCGCTGGCAGGTTATGCCGCTTCCAGCATCATCCGGCCTTTTACCGCCGTTGCCACACTCGGCTGGGAGGTCGTGGTCTTTCGTCTGTTGGACCGGATCGGCAAAGGCATTCGAACCGCCCCGCGGGATGCCCTCCTCAGCGAGTCGGTTGTCCCTGATGTTCGGGGAAGGGCCTTCAGTTTTCATCGTCTGATGGACCATGCCGGTGCGGTCACAGGCCCGCTTGCGGCAGTTGTCTTCCTGTCCTTTATGCTGGGGCAGGCCAGGCTCTGGTCTCAGGGAAACACCGCTATGGCCGGACCTGAAGAGATGACCGCGCTGCGCTGGCTGTTTGCCCTGGCCGCGGTCCCGGGCCTTGCCGCAACCGTGGCGCTGTGGCGATGGGTCAGAGAGGATCCCGATCAGGCAGGCTTGCAGGATAAAGGCCGGGAATCCCCGGATGCGGTGAAAACCGGCTTACCCGGCAGCTTTCTTCTCTTCCTGGTTGCCGTTGTGCTCTTTACACTCGGCAACAGTTCCGATCTGTTTTTGATCTTCTATGCGCAAAGCCGGTTCGGTTCAGGCCTGGGCAGGCTCCTGGGCCTGTGGGTCTTTCTGCATCTTGCCAAGATCGTTTTCAGCCTGCCCGGCGGCTGGTTTGCGGATCAGCTCGGACACCGGACGGCCATTATCTGTGGCTGGCTTGTCTATGCGGCTGTGTATGCGGCAATTCCTTTTGCCTCGGATCTCAGGATGATCTGTCTGCTGTTGCTCTGTTACGGCTTTTTCTATGGCATGACGGAAGGAGCGGAAAGAGCCCTGGTGGCCCAGTTTGTTCCGGCGGCAGGCCGTGGCCGGGCCTATGGACTCTACCATGGGGCCGTTGGCCTGGCCACCCTGCCGGCCAGCCTGGTGTTCGGGGTCTTCTGGGCGAGTTGGGGACCTGCGCCGGCATTTTTCCTGGGAGCCGCTCTTGCCCTCTCGGCCGTCATCCTGTTGGCTGCGACCCTTCCGGATTAAAAATCCCCTTCTCCTTTGTCGTAACGATCTTGCCGGCGCTGGTTTTTGGGGGGAGATTTTTATTGATAATGATAATTTTTATCATTGAAATTTCTCAACACCGGGATTACAATACCCTCCGATGTTATGCCGTCATTGGTGGAAAAAGGTACCTTTTGTACATTCAAGAGTTCGGAAGAATATGTGTCCGAGTGAAGGATGCCATAAGGGAGAACGTTTTCAGGCCTTTTTTTGCTGATGTTGCCGCTTGCTTGCCATTGTCGTTTCATAATGATTTACTGAGAAGATAGTGTTCATCATACTGTCTTCTTTTTTCCAGGGTTTTTGATCGTGGCCGGACTGCTTCGGCCATACGGGTTGGGGGTGGAGAACGCCCTTTTTCCATTTACTATTACTTGTTAAGGAGGAAAATATGTCATCGACATCCGAAAATCTACAGGAAGCCTTTGCCGGCGAAAGCCAGGCCAACCAGAAATATCGGGCCTTTGCCAAGAAGGCCGAAAAGGAAGGGCTGACCAACATTGCCAAACTTTTCAAAACCACCGCAGAAGCGGAGCGGATCCACGCGGAAGGGCATCTAACGGCCCTTGATCATGTGGGTTCCACCGTGGATAATCTGCAGGCGGCGATCGACGGCGAGACCTTTGAATTCACGAAGATGTATCCGCCGATGGTTGAACAGGCCAAGGCCGACGGGCATAAGGCCAAGACGATGTTCACGTTTGCGGTGAAGGCCGAGGCCGTTCATGCCCAGCTGTATAAGAAGGCCATTGAGGCGGCAAAGGCGGGGAAGGATCTTGACGTAAGTAATTTCTATCTCTGCCCGATCTGCGGTCATATTGAGTTCGGCCGGCCGCCGGAAAAATGTCCGGTCTGCGGCGCAAAACAATCGGCCTATATCACTGTCGCCTGATTTGAGCAAGGAGTATGCCGTCAGAGATCGGCATACTCCTTGATTCTTTTTCTGATCGGGACCCTGTAAAGATCGAATCAGGGCTCGTTTGTCGTCTTCTCCCCGCCTCCCGCTGTGACAACCTCGCATAAGCGAAAAGACCGCAGAGTCACCACGATACCTTGACAAGGGGCGACGCTTAACCGTCGGTGAGTGTACTCTTTCCGGTGCCGAAATACATCCGCTTTGGTTCTTTCCTCAGGGCAGCCATCTAAATCGCGTGTATATGATCAAAAACTTGTAGACATAGAAAAAAAATGTTAGGATAATCTGGTAATCGCTTGTATCTCTTTTGTCGAGTTAATGGAAATGAGGATGAGTAATTTTTATTGCTTTTCTGGGCGATTACACCTTGTCTTAGGTGTGGGGAGGTGATCATAACCACCGACAGGGAAAAACCATCCGCCCAGTAAAATGGAACGCTGTCATCTGACTCTAACTTACAGGAGGTTGAAACATGGCAAGCGAAGGGGGTGGGTTGTTTAAAACCGAGGATTGGTGGTCGGTCTGGATAGGCCTTTTTATTTTCGTTCTCTCCCTCGGTGTGATGGTCGGAGCGGATCTTCTTGGCTGGGGCTTTAAAGTCAGTACATGGACTGATTTTACCAAGATGGTAAGCCCTATTTCAAAAAGTTATGCCGGTCTTTCCGGATGGGCGGCCCTGGTGCTGACCTATCTGGCCTTTACCGCGATCCTAAGCGTCGGCATCAAGGCTCTGGGGGGAAACGTCGGCAAATTCATCTACGGTTTCACCATTATTTTTTGGCTGACATTTATCTGTGTCGCCATAGGCGAGCAGGCCAACATTGCCGTCAATACTCCCGACGGTATGAAAAAATTCGGCATTACCTGGTCGTTGAAGCTCACCGGCGAGTCCGGCCTTATCGTAGCGCTTATTGGGGGACTCATTATCGGCAATTTTTTCCCGGCCTTTGCCGAGACCCTGAAGGAGGCCACCCGGCCTGAATGGTATATCAAGACGGCCATTGTCATCCTGGGTGCCCTGATCGGGGTGAAGGCGGCGGGTGCGCTGGGACTGGCCTCGGCCATCATGTTCCGGGGGCTCTGCGCGATCATTGAGGCCTATCTGATTTATTGGGCGTTGGTCTACTGGCTGGCGAGAAAATATTTCAGGTTCAGCAAGGAGTGGGCGGCACCTCTGGCCTCGGGTATCTCGATCTGCGGTGTCTCCGCCGCCATTGCAACCGGCGGCGCCATCCGGGCCAGGCCGATCGTTCCGATCATGGTCTCTTCACTCGTCGTTATCTTTGCGGTGGTCGAGCTCGTCTTCCTGCCGTTTGTAGCCCAACACATGCTGTACAAGGAACCTCTGGTGGCGGGTGCCTGGATGGGACTGGCGGTAAAGACCGACGGGGCGGCCGTAGCCAGCGGCCAGATCGTCGATTCGTTGATCCGGGCCAAGGCCCTGGCTGCCGACGGGGTCAAATACGAGGCCGACTGGATCATGAATACCGCAACCACCGTCAAGATCTTTATCGATGTCTTCATCGGTGTCTGGGCCTTTGTGCTGGCATGGATCTGGACCGCCTATTTTGAAAACAAACCCGGAGAAAGAGTGGGGGCCGGGGAGATCTGGAAGCGTTTCCCGAAATTTGTTCTCGGCTATGTCCTGACCTTTTTCTTGATGCTGATCCTTGTGATGAATGCACCGTCGCTGAAATCAGCCGCCAGTATGGCCACCGGCGAGGCAAATGTCTTCCGTTCTTTCTTTTTCGCCTTGACCTTCTTCTCCATCGGTCTGGTATCCAACTTCAAAAAACTGTGGGAGGAGGGCATCGGGCGGCTGGCCGTGGTCTATCTGGTCTCGCTCTTTGGTTTTATCATCTGGATCGGCCTGTTGATATCCTGGCTTTTCTTCCATGGTGTGAAACCGCCGATAATCTCTTGAAACTAGGAGGATACAATGACTGAACAACCAAAACTCGCCGACGAAATATCGAGGATGGCCGAGGAGTATGAACCGCTGACGGTGATTGAGAAAAAACTCATCGCCACCAGCCTCATTGTCGGCACTTTACTGATAGGTATTCTTCTCTGGGTCAGCTATACCTTTTTTCCTGGCGGACATTGAGAAAATCCATAGGCAGGCCGGGGGGCGGGCAGGGTCCCGTCCCCTTGATCCTGCTTCAACGACCGGAAGAGAGAGACCATGTCCTTGGAATATGATGAAATCCGGATAACGACCCGACGGGAAATTGCCATCTGCGAACAGAAGATAAAAAAGCTTGAGCAGGTAATTGCGGGCTTGGAGAAGAAATACCGGATTTCAAGCGCGGCCCTTCTTAAGGATTTCAATCCGACAGTTTCGCAGAATGAGCGTGAGATGATCCGTTGGCATGAGAGCTGCTGCGCCCTTCAGAGATGGAAGGAGCGGCTGACTGAGCATCGACGGATTATGGAGATGTAATGTCCATGGCCCATCCGGACTGACGCAACGTGATCGTCGGTTTGATATCACGTACTCAGCGCAGGATAAATCCCAGTACTTTCAGGTTGCGGGCCCAGGGCTGCCACGGTCCTGATCTGAAGGTAGCGGTCATATGTCCCGGATCATAGACGACTTCGGCATCCAGGTTGAGATGGCACTTGCGATCGTAGTTGGTATGACTGATACGGAGCAGCCAGGTGCCGTCTCCAACGGCCTTGATCTTTTCCACATAGGCCGGATGGCCGGTGGGCATTCCACGCCTGGCGTTTGCGGCCAGGACCATGACCGAGCCTGCCGTTGGCTGCAGGGTGGTATTGCCGTTTTTTCTCGCGCACGAAAACCACTGTACCGGGCTGGTGTCTCCCAATCTGCAGGTCAGCAGACCGGTTCGGCAGCGGGCGTAGATCAGGCTCTGGGGTTGACAGCGGCCGCCCATCCGACGGTCCTTTCGTTTCGCCACCCGTGCCGGCTGCAGGTTGTAGCATCGGGCACGGGTGGCTTCGCTTTTCACTATCCTGCGTCTATCCAGGCCCGAAAGAGACGGCTCATCCGTTAGCGGTTCAGGCGTTCGGGCGGACGGGGAAGGGACCAGGTGCTTTTCCATTGCCGGGGTTGCCCGGTGTTCCGGCCCGGAGGACCGGGGCGAAGGCGGTTGGGCACATCCGGCCAGGAGCAGGACCAGGGGGAGGACCAACAGGAAGAACTCGGAGGAGTGATGTCGTATCATGGATGCACCTTGGCTTGGGCCTGGTGCAAGAGGAGATGATTGCTGTGTTTCAGTTCGGTATCCTGTCCGGCCAGGCTGTCGGATTTCAAGCAGAACTGGATCGCCTGCTCATAGGAGCCCAGGGCATATTTGGCCCGGCCCATTGCATGCCAATACCAGCCGTTTCCCGGCTCAAGCCGGAGTGCCCGATCAAGCAGCATCTCCGCCCGTTTATATTCTTTCCTGCCCATGGCCTGTACGGCATCGCGATAGAGGCTTTGTGCAGGACCCCTTTGGGGTTTTAGTCCGGAACCGAGCCCCTTCTCCGGCTGTCGCATCACTTCCTCGCCTGTGGGGGTGGTTTGCCTCTTTTCCATGGATTCCCGGCGCTGCTGTTCGGGAACCCTCTCCCTTTGATAGCCGGTCGGCTCCCTTGGATAATAGACGCGGCGGGGAGCGCATCCATTGAGCAGCAGAGAAGAAAAAACAAGCAAGAGGCTAAAAGAAAGGATATTTCGCAGGGATACGTCCATGGTGGAACTCCAGTGTATTAGTGAAACCAGCTGCGGATGGTTCGAACAAGATCAGAGACCGATCTTCTGGCGCTCTGGGGTTCGGCTGCCGATGAGTCGGAGTCGGCAGGAGAATTGCCGACAAAGTACGGCAGCCGGTCGCCGTCCCGATAGGCCCACTGGATCCCCGGCGGGGCGATGAGATCAAGGGGCTGCGGGTGCAGCTCACGCATGATCCTGCCCCAGATGACCATGGCACCGGCGGCCCCGGTCATTCCGGTCGGTGTATTGTCGTCCTTCCCGAGCCAGACCACGACCAGCCGGTCGCCCACAAATCCCGCAAACCAGCTGTCACGCAGATCATCGGATGTCCCGGTCTTGCCGGCCGCCGCATAGGAGGCGGGAAGATAGGTGGAGAGTGCACTGGCGGTTCCTTCTCTGACGACATGTTGCAGGGCGGTATTGAGCAGAAAGACCGCCTCCGGGGGAAAACGCTGTTCGACCGAGAGCCCATACCTCTTTACCACCTTGTTGTCTGCAGACAGTACGCAGTCGATAGATCTCTGGGGCACATAAAAGCCTCCTGAAGCCAGTGTCTGGTACATCTGGGCGACGTCCAGAGGCGAGGGGGAGGCGGAGCCGAGCAGGAAAGAGGGATACGGTTTGAAGGGCCCGGGCAGGCCCATCCTCTCGGCCGTCCGGATGACCTTGTCCAGACCGAGCGCAAGACCCAGATGAACGGTTGCCAGGTTATAGGAATGGGCTAGGGCCTGATAGAGCGGCACGATGCCGTGCTCCCTCCTTTCGAAATTTCGGGGACGCCAGGAGCGGCCGTTTTCATCGGGTACCGAGATCGCCGTGTCCTCCACCGGGCTGGTCAGGGTGTAGCCGTGGGTCAGGGCGGTCAGGTAGATCGCAGCCTTGATCAGCGATCCCATCGATCGTTTTGCGTCAAGGGCGCGATTGAAGCCGGATTCAATCGGTTTCCGGCTGCCGGCAATGGCTTCGATCTCACCGTTCTCCCGGTTGGTGACCACTACCGCTCCTTGGATATGGTGCTGTCGGTGAAGCCTTTCCAGGGCGGCAATGCCTTCATTCAGCTGTTTCTCCACCTGCCACTGAACCTGTGGATCCAGGGTGGTCAGGATTTTCAGCCCGCTCGAGGTCAGATCCTCTTCCTTGTAGTCTCGTCGCAACTGGCGGCGCACCAGGTCGAGGAAGGCGGGAAAGCGGTTGAATCCGCTCAGCACCGGTCCCGACACAATTAGAGGGGCCGAGACCGCTCGGTCAAATTCCTCCTTGTTGATCAGCCCCTTGGCCAGCATGATATCCAGGACCACCTTCCTTCTTTTCAGGCAGTTCTCCGGGTTCCTGCGCGGGTTGTAATAGGAGGGACCTTTGATCATGCCGACCAGAACTGCAATCTGGTCGGCGGAAAGGTCCTTGACATCGCGGCGGAAATAGAACTGGCTGGCCAGGCCGAAGCCATGGATTGCCCGGTTGCCGTCCTGGCCGAGGAAGATCTCATTGGCATAGGCGGTCAGGATCGTATCCTTGCTGTAGTGCCGCTCAAGGAGGATGGCCATGATCACCTCGTTGATCTTGCGCTGCAGGGTCCTGGCCTTGGTCAGGAAAAGATTTTTCACCAGCTGCTGGGTCAACGTGCTGCCTCCCTGCACGGTCTCACCGGCCATGAGATCGGCAAACAGGGCTCTCAGGATGCCGATGGGTGAGATACCGATATGCGAGAAGAATCTTTGGTCCTCCACAGCCAACAGGGTGTTCACCAGCAGGCTGGGGAGATCGGCGCGGTGCAGGACGATCCGGTCCTCATTATCCTGGGGATGAAAGCTGCCGATCCGGGCCGGATCGATCCGGGCCAGGCTGATTGGAGCATGGGAGTCGGCATCCCTGAGATCCAGGAGTTTTCCGTCTGAAAAAAAGAGGGTGAGATGCGCTGATTTTTCCAGTCCCGACGGATAGTGAAACGTCCTGGTGACGATGGTGAATATATTGCCGTCCCGGCTGTAGCCGCCGGGGGCCGTAACCCTTGCCTCCTTCCGGTACCCGGAGAGTTGCAGCTCTTCCTCAAGCATCTCCGGAGTAAAGGCAAGACCGGAAAAGAGTTCGAGCGGCCGGGCATAGACTACGGCGGGAAGCGACCACTGCCTGCCGTCGAATCTCTGTCGGATCTCCCTGTTCAGATGGCGGAGATAGGCGGCGGAGATCAGGCCCAGCAGTGCAAGGGCAAGCAGGGTCATGCCCAGCATGAAAAACGGTGGCCTGCGTTTCTTCTTGTTCTTTCTTTTCTTTTGTTTCATACGGTCCGAGCCTGATGAGAAAACGATCCGGTCCAGTCTAGCCCCTTCCGGCAAAATCGTCACCAAAATGGTGTCTGTGGCCTCATTTTTCCTTTGTCGGAGCAGGAAATTCTGATCGCACCTCGAGGTGAGGGGAGTGGACGGCATCTCTATAAAATCGTTTACCGACGGTTCACTTTATGGCCTGAGCTGCCGGGGAGTCCCTGTAGTCCCCTAGGGTTATTGTAAAGGCAAAAATTTTTGAATTGATTATTTTTATTCTTGGCTTACACTTAAAATAAAATGACTGCTCTAAAAGGTGCCCACCACCTTTTTTTCAAAAAGAGGACGCAATGGCTGCTTGAGGAAAACCGGTATTGCAGCGCATAACAGCAAAAATTTTCAAGATTGCCAGGCGTTGGTTGCTGGCGATGATTGCCTTTTCCGTGGTCCTTGTTCTCTGTCTCCGCTGGATTGCACCTCCCACCAGTGCCTTTATGATCGAAGAAGGCTTGGCGGGAGTATTGGATCACGGGAAAAAAAGATCCATTAAATATCATTGGATTAACTTGAAATCCATCTCTCCCTATCTCCCTCTTGCGGTTGTAGCGGCAGAAGATCAGAAATTCCCCTTTCACTGGGGTTTTGATGTGGGATCGATCAGAAAGGCCGTCGAGAGCTATGATAGAGGTCATCGCCTGCGCGGTGCCAGCACCATCAGTCAGCAGGTGGCGAAGAATCTCTTCCTTTGGCCCGGGCGGAGCTTCATCAGGAAGGGATTCGAAGCGTATTTCACCGTCCTGCTGGAGCTTTTATGGCCGAAAAGACGAATACTGGAGGTGTATGTGAATATTGCCCAGTTCGGAGACGGCATATTTGGCGCCCAGGAGGCGGCGACCATCCTGTTGGGCAAACGTCCGTCGCGGCTGACCTTAAACGATGCTGCCTTATTGGCGGCCGTGCTGCCGAATCCCGAGGAATACAGAGTGACCCGGCCGTCGGGCTATGTCAATGCCAGGCGCCGGTGGATTAAAGAGCAGATCGAACGTCTGGGTGGAACGGACTATCTGAAAGACCTGTAGGAAACCATTGGGATACTCCATATGACAAGAAAACGACGACTCTTCCTGGCGCATTTTCTGGGACTTTTTCTGTGGATGTCCTTTTGCCCGGTCGATGGGGCAAGGGCGATAAGTGAAGGACCGCTTGATATTTCACAGGATGTCTTCTGGGAAAATATCAGGACATCTCAAGAACTTTCTGATTTTTTTGAGAAAAGGTCAAATCCCAGGACCGGACTGTCGTTGAGTCTGATAGGCGATAAACAACCCGTTGCCCTTTACGGCACCCAGATCTACGATATCGGTCTGCGCTTGCTGGCGGACAGCGCCTTTTCACTCCAGATCATCGACACCTTCGCTAAAAACAGTTCATCGCGGGCCACCCGTGATTCTCCGCAGACCGTGGACGGCAACCACCATGTCGCCAAAGAGGGGATCTTCAGCTGGATACGGATCGAAGGCTTTGATCAGCCGGGCTGGTGGCAGAAGTGGGAATGGTCCATCAAGACAGGTGAGAATGCATGGCTGGGAAAAGGAGTGCTGCATTATTATCGACAAACCCGTGATCCCCAGGGGCTGCAGATCGCCAAGGAGAGGGCGGAGTTCATCTTGGGACTCCAAGACCAGGATGGCGGTGTCCGGGTTGGACCCGAGTATCCGAAAAATAATCTCTGGTGGAAGGTCAAATCCACCGAGAATAATGAGAGCGCCCTGAATTTCCTCGATGAAATCTACCTGACGACCCATGATATCCGTTACAAAGAGGCTGCGGACCGAATATATGAATGGCTGATATCACATATGTACGATCGGGACAAGCATCTCTTTTTGCAGGGGGAAATATATAAAGAGGATAAATGGATCACAGACGGTTCCCAGAATCTCTCCACCGACACGACCTCCTGGGCGCCCCTGAGCCGGATCCTTGATGATCCCCGTTTTGGCAGTCAGCGGTTGCAGCGCCTGGCCGAGGTGGAACGGATGCTGGCGGCGACCGTTGCCGTAACCGGCGTCGTTCAGGATGGGGTCTTGAAGGGAATGAGCTATTCCTCCGTCTCGCGCAAAGATGCGGTGATCTCGATTGAATGGTCCGCCCAGTTTGCGTTGCGCTGTCTGCGTGTATCGGTTGAATACCAGGATGAAGGGGATATGAACAAGGCGATTGAGTATTACCGAGAATATACCGATCTCATCCGGCAGCTGCAGGGATATGCCCGCAGAAGGAACGGGGAACTCACGGCCCCCTCCGCTGTATATCCGGACGGCCGCATCGCTGCGGGCGAACCGATGTGGGATGAGTGGACCCGCACGCCCGGCGCCTACGCCTCCGTTGCCGCCCACCTCTACCTGGGCTTTGCGCTCAGACGGTTCGATCCGCTGCTCGATCGGAATATCTGAAGGTGTTTTCAACCCGGCAGCATTGAACAAAGAGTGACACGGCAATTGGGCCCTACAGGGTTGGAGACTTTTTGGGGGGTGCGCAGTGAAAGGGAAATTTTCGGCAAAAATTTACCCGGAATGTGTCCAACCAGGCTTTGGCCTTTTCCACATCTTTGGTTTCTTCTATGTTTCCGGAATATGTCAATCTATAATATGTGCTGAACATCGGTAAAGAGATGGTTGTATTTTTCGGCTGAGTTAAGGCATCAACCAGCACGGAACCGGGGCGCTCTTTCATAATCAGTGTATTTAAGGGCTGTATGTACCAAGCCGGTTCCGCGACGATAAGGTATTTGCCTTTCGGCAGCGTCATCAAATACTTGGCTTGACTGTTGGACATCATGATGTCCGCCCAGGTTCTAGATTTTTGCACTCCACCAACCAGACAGAATATGACCAGACCTATTGCAAGACAAGCGATGAGCAGAGGTTTGTTGAAGCGGTATCGCTCGACAAAAAAATGGTAACCATAATACAAGAAGGTCAACCATATAACCGCAATTGCACCGACAACCAGCCGGTCACCCATATTGAAGAGCTTGTCGTTAAAATAGGAAATGATAGGTACCCAGAAAACGAAAGCGGGAATACATAGGCTAAGAAACAACAAGGCAAGATATTTAAGAACACCGGCATAGCTATTTTTTAAATAGGCCATTACCATGGTGCCGAGTACGATCAGGGCTCCAACGGCTACGGCAATTACATTTGGCTTGCCGGGAATTCCCACACCCCAAACTACAGTCTCCAAAAGTCGAGGAATACTCTTTATGGTGCCTAGGATCATCTGCCCAATATCATGCTTGTCGGTATAGACATTTAAAATGGTTTTCAATGCATATGCCCTTAACCCGAAGTAGATCAAACCTATCACAGTAAAGCCGATCAGGGATTTTTTCACATCGGACTTGCCTCGCACAATCAGGTATAAGTTTACGATATAAATTGGAAAATAGAGTGATTTCAAGCAAACGGCTAAAAAACTGAGAATGAGAGTCAGCCACAGATCCCGGGGGTAGTGGTCTTCCGCAAAATCTTTCGCAAAACATAGTGCAGCCAATGCACATATAAGGCCCAAAATATAATTTTGGCATGTCAAGTTGCCGGCCGCCGAGACGACGGCAGGAGAAAGGGCCAATACCGCCCCGCAAAATACTGCATACAGGTTATTGGGCACCAGGCGTGTGAATAGACAATATACGGCCAAGGCACTTCCGGCGATCAAGAGTGGTGTTGTCCAATAGTAAAGGCTCACATCCAAATGAAATAGCAGCCAATAGATGCGAAATATTGGCCCTAATAGAGGCTCGAAATCAGCTTGGCTGACAGCAGCGGCCGCGCCTCCGAACAAACATTGCAGCATATTGTTGTTTGCAGCTATGGACAAGAGATAGGCGTCATCTCCCCAGATAAAATAATTTTTTCGCGTCCAGCTGATCAGAACGGCAATAATGAAATATGTCAGGAAAATGATAAAAAGGTAAGCCGTCTTAACCGGCATTGTAAGACCGTTCAGTTGTTTGAAAACTCCGGCTGAACCATCAGCGGTTGTGGACACGGTTTTCATTCATTCCAGTTGATTGTTGGGTTGAGAGTTGGAGAGTTCAGCTGATAAAGAGTCACTTCGCTTATTCTCACTCCTTTGATTCGAAGGCAATTTTTTCTCTTATTGCAAGAGCTTCAGAAGATACTCTGGAAGGTACACGACAGTAATCGGAAATAAGGGTAACTCGAAATGCAGCCGCATCAGGCGATCAGGTCCAGGCCGCTGGCCACGGATTTGTCGTAGAGTTCCTTCAGGTGGGCTCGCTGGACGGTGGCGACAATGCCTTCTATCTTCGAGGCCAGTGACCTGGTCACCAGATCGAACTTGGCCCCGCATATATATTCCGTCCCCTTTTTTCCTCTGATTTTGGAGACGTGGCGGATATTGCCGTTGAGACGGGCCACCATCATGCCGTCGATGATGAACTCGAAGGTCCTGATCTGATCGATTTTGAAGAACTCCTGCTGGGTCTTCTTGATCGAAAACGACATGCCGCTGACGCTGATATCGACAATCCTGGTGGTGAGCGAGTCCTGTTTTCTTTTTCCCACCACCAGGACCTTCATATCCAGTTTTTCCGGTACCTTAGCGCGAAACTCCCTGGCGCCGCGGACCAACCGTCCGATGATCGGAAAGGCAAGACGAAGAACGGGAAGACCCCTGACTTCGGTGATATCCTGGAATGAGGTCCCCAGTTCAACGGCATAGGTGGTAGTGAACAGCCGCAAAAGGATTCTCCTCGTATTGCGGATATTCAGATTGCCGATTCCCGGCTCCACGGGCAGCGAGATGACATGGGTCATGTTTTTCAGATAGGTTCCCGGTTTGTAGTTCGGCTCCGTCATGACGGTTTCGCCGTCGACTTCAGTCGGGATGAGGTCGGGGACATCGTCATAGATCCGGCTGAAATAGACCCGGGACATGCCGTCAAGTTCTACTTCAACAACTTTTTCATCGAAAAGAGCGCTTTGAAGAAAAGGGAGAACATCGGTTGATTTGTAAAAAATATCACCAACTTCCAGTGCCTCATCTACACTTTCACGGGTATAAACCATTTCAGGAAAAAACAAGGAGAGACGTTTTTGCACACGCTCATAGAGTGATTGTTTGTCGTTGTCTTCCATGATCTGGTCTGGCCCGGCTATTCTCCGGTTCTGTTGATGCCTGTTCAGAATTGCATTTCAGCCTACTATTGAGGTTATCCTATTGAATGTAAAATGAAAAGGAAGCCTCGAAAAAACCCCTCCTCTAAGAAACCGGAAAACAGGATGTGGCGAGCGCAGTCTACCGCGAAAAGATCATGCTAAGACTGCGATATATCAGCTTTGCTGCGAGATAATCCGGGGCAGGGTTTCCGTGTTTTGGAGCAAGGCCTACGACATCCAATCCGACGATCTTCTTTTCCAGAGCGACTTGTCCGATCAGGCGGGTAAGCATATACCAGTCGATTCCTCCCGGCTCCGGATGGGAGACGGAAGGCATTGAGGAAGGATCGAGGACATTGAGATTTATGGTGACATAGACCCTGTCACTGAGAATATCCAGCGCATCATTGGCGGCGTTGATGCCATGGCGATACAGGTCGCGGGCATAAACAATTCGATCGGGATCGGTACGGGAGCGCTCGGACCGCTCCATTCCGCGGATGCCGATCTGGACGCAAGGGCAGAGCTTTTTCACCTCGGTCATCAGGCTTGTGGATGTGATTTCCGGTTTCGTTGAGGCCTGCAGGTTTGCATGGGCGTCCAATTGCAGGACATTGAGATTCCGGTACCGATCAAGGGCGCCCTGCACCAGCCCGAGGGTAACCAGTCTGTTCCCGCTCAGGCCCACCACGGTTTTATCCTCTCGGAAAAGGGGTGCGGATTGCTTCTGGATGGCGGCAATCATGTCTGTTGGTGATTCCGGACATTGAAGGGGCGGCAGGGTACATATACCGTGCAGGTATACCTCGCTGTCGGTTTCATAATCATAGAGGAAAAGTGAGGTCGAGGCATCCAGGATGGCCTGTGGAGCCTGGTCGGGTTCCTCGGTGGCCTTACTGGACGGTATCGGCAGGATGACTATTTTTGACGGATTGTATTCGCGATATTTTGGCGGAATATTGGCAAATTGCAATGTATTGGTCAATGGAGTGCTCCGATTATCAAGTTCGCATATATCCGTGACTAGCTTCGGACGGATGCAGGTTTCAAAACTGGACGTTGTGCATGACCTCTTTAAAATAATCACAGATTGCTGTCATTGCAGCAAGAAGCCGTTTACTGAGCCTCCTTGCACAAAAATCTCTACAGATAGAGATCTTAGACGTTTACTGTGCTTATCTCAAGGTGAAAATATAAAAAAGAATGCCAAAACCTGCAAGAGATCAACGGTTTTTCTGGTTCATCCGGATTTAGCGTACTTTGTTAGAGTTAAAAGTATTAACCCGGCTGAGAGTGTCGCTTCCGGACGCTGCTCTACGGCCTTATCGCCGGTCCACCACGGCTGAGAGACAGGCCATCCATGGCCTGCTGTCAGTTGCGGACGTCCTGTCCGCAACCCTTCGGGCCTGTGCGGTTCCCCGGCGGGCCTCCGCGAGGCGTCCTGCAACGACACCCTCAGCCTCCCGCGTTAGAGATGATTACGCTTGAGCCGGATGAACCGTTTTTCTTACCATCGGAATCGACTTTAAGGCAATAAACGGCTCATCCCGACCGGCGCATGGACGGCTTCTCTAACAAGCCCGAGAACGGTTGATTCTTGCCTTCATGACTCCGAATACTTAGAATTGAATGGTGAGATATAAATCGCTCGCAATCCGGGGGGGCCAGGATATTACTGTACCAAGGAGGGTGATATGTTGGCCAGCAAACAGAAAAAACGTGTGAAAATCAGCCATTCCAGAACGAACGATCCCTATAGGGATAGACGTTCCGGCGAAGACAATCGTCGGTCGTATGCACCTGCCTATTTCGAGAACGGGATTGAGCGCAGAATAGGAAAGGAACGCCGCACACACCCGGAGCGTCGGAAAGGATACACGCGTGTAAGTACCTGGTCAAGTATCCGCCATACCACATCAGGTTGATCTGATTCAGATCGGTTCTCCACCCTGATCCAGCCATCGGGCCACGGATCATCAGGATACCCACCTTCCGTCACCTGCAGAGCAAGCAATAAAGACAGGCTTAGCGCATTTGACAGGAGAAGGCGGTTTCTTCTCTCACCAACTGGCGTTTTGAGCCGCGAGATAGTTCGTCCACCGCACCTGCCGTTCTCCGAGAGTGTGAGCTGAAAAGATAGTGCCCTGGAAAATGATCGGTAGTGCCGAGTGCGGCATTTAACCGAGGCCGGCAAGAAAAGAGAGGTCCACGGGCAGAAGTGTGAATAGGGCCTGTTTGAAAGACAGCGGTTATGGTAAATTGAAAGGCTTGCAGATACAAACGGCAGGTAGGAGTAGAGCAACAGATTACAGGCAGGTGTACTATGAATTCGTTGACGCTTCACCCCATCACCAAAGTGGATGGGGTCATCAATCTTCCCGGCTCGAAAAGCGTATCCAACCGGGTGCTGCTGTTGGCGGCACTGGCCGATGGAACCACAACGCTTACCAACCTGCTGGATTCCGATGATATCAGGCACATGATGACGGCTTTGGGAATGCTGGGGGTAGGGTGTCGGCTAAGTGACGACAAGACCCGCTGCGAGGTCACGGGCCTGGGCGGGCCGTTTTCGGCGGAGGGTGAAACGACGCTTTTTCTCGGCAATGCCGGGACCGCCATGCGGCCCCTCTGTGCGGCCCTCTGTCTCGGCAGGGGCGACTTTATCCTGACCGGGGAGCCGCGGATGGAACAGCGGCCGATCGCCGATCTGGTCGATGCGCTTCGGCAGGCGGGAGCACAGGTGGACTATCTGAAAAATTATGGCTATCCGCCGCTGAAGATCAAGGCCTCAGGCCTTGCCGGCGGCAATATCGCCATCGACGGCCGGGTTTCCAGCCAATTCCTGACCGCCTTTCTGATGGCTTCTGTGTTGGCCGAGACCGACTGTTTTGTCTCAGTCAAAGGGGATTTGGTCTCCAAGCCTTATATCGATATCACCCTGAAGATCATGGCCGCCTTTGGCGCTATTGTCAAGAACCGGAATTTCAAGGAATTTTATATCAGGGCCGGGCAGCGCTATCACAGCCCCGGCAACTTTCTCGTCGAAGGAGACGCCTCTTCCGCCTCCTATTTTCTTGCCGCCGCGGCGATCAAAGGAGGCAAGGTCCGGGTCAACGGGGTCGGGCGCGGATCGCTGCAGGGGGATGTGCGGTTTGCCGAGGTTCTGGCAGCAATGGGGGCAAAGATCACCTGGGGAGAGGACTTCATCGAGGCAGAACGTGGCGTTTTGCACGGAGTGGATATGGATATGAACCATATTCCGGATGCGGCAATGACCATTGCCGTGACCGCGCTCTTTGCCAAGGGCCCGACGGCGATCCGAAATGTAGGCAATTGGCGGGTCAAGGAGACGGACCGGTTGGCGGCGATGGCAGCAGAGCTCGAAAAGCTCGGAGCCCGGGTTGTGGAGGGGGCGGACTTTATTGAGATCCACCCGCCGGACAGACTCTCCCCGGCGGTCATCGATACCTATAACGATCACCGCATCGCCATGTGTTTCTCCCTTGCGGCCCTGGGGGATGTGCCGGTCACCATCAACGATCCGGGATGCACGTCCAAGACCTTCCCGGATTATTTCCAGCAGTTCGCGAGGTTGACCGTCAATTCACTGAGGTAAGCGGAGGCGATTGCGGGCTATTGCTCGGATGGCGGCGGCTTTTTCCTGTCGTCCTCTTTCATCAGCTTGTAGTTGATGCTGTCCACCATGGCCTGCCAGCTTGCCTCGATGATATTGACTGAGACACCCACCGTACCCCAGCTGCAGTGCTTGTCCTTGCTTTCGATCAGGACCCTGACCTTGGCGGCCGTTCCACTCTGACCGGAGAGGACCCGCACCTTGTAATCGGAGAGTTCCATCTCGTCGAGGCAGGGATAAAATCTAATCAGGGCCTTGCGGACAGCCCGGTCGAGGGCGTTGACCGGGCCGTCGCCCATGGCTGCGGTATGGACCTCGTCGCCGCCGACGGACAGACGGATGGTCGCCTCGGTCAACGGCGGTTTGTCCATCCGATATTTGTTGCTCATGACCCGGAAGCCTTCCAGTTTGAAATAGTTCCGCTGCATGCCCAGTGCCCGGCGCATCAACAGCTCGAAGCTGGCCTCCGCTCCTTCATACTGGTAGCCCTGGTTTTCCAGCTCCTTCAGTTCATTGATGATGGAGGCGAGGACCGGATCGCCGATATCCAGCTTCAGACCCCATTTCCTGGCCTTGTGCAGGACGTTGGATCTTCCGGACTGGTCGGAGATCAGGACCCTTCTGATATTGCCGACCTTCTCCGGCTCAATATGCTCATAGGTCAGGGGGTTGCGCTGAACGGCGCTGACATGGATTCCGCCTTTGTGGGCAAAGGCTGATTCCCCCACATAAGGTTGGAACCGGTTGTGTTGCAGGTTGGCCAGTTCGTCCACCAGGCGGGAGGTGCTGTACAGTCGATCGATATGTTTACGGACTTCGCAGGCAAGTCCCATCTTAAAGACCAGGGCCGGGATGATCGAGGTCAGGTTGGCGTTACCGCACCGTTCCCCATAGCCGTTGATGGTCCCCTGAATGTGGTCGATCCCAAGCGACAGGGCCAGCAGCGAATTGGCGACGGCTGTCTCGGAGTCGTTGTGGGAATGGATGCCGAGCTTGATCTGGTGGTTGTTGGTCCTCAGGTGCTGGCGGACATCTTCGATGATGGGCTGGATTTCACCCGGAAGGGTGCCGCCGTTGGTGTCACAGAGGATCAGGGTATCGGCGCCTCCGGCTATCGCCTTGTTCAGGGTGGCAATGGCATAATCCCGGTTGTTCTTATAGCCGTCAAAGAAATGCTCCGCATCATAGAAAAGATGCCGGACATGTCGTTTCAGGTAACTGAGGGTGTCTTCGATGATCAGCAGGTTTTCATCAAGGGCGATATGCAGGGCATCGCGGACATGGATATCCCAACTCTTGCCGAAGATGGTGATCACCGGTGTCCGGGCATCGAGCAATGCCTGCAGGTTCGGGTCCTTGGAGGGCGGGTTCTGAAAATGCCGGGTTGAGCCGAAGGCCGCCAGCTGGGCGTGTTTGAGCTCAACATCCTGCATTTTCTTGAAATAGTCAACGGACACCGGATTTGATCCCGGCCAGCCGCCCTCGATGAAATCGATACCAAGCCTGTCCAGGGCCTGGGTAATTCTGATTTTATCCTCAACGGACAGGTTGAAATTTTCCGATTGGGTGCCATCGCGCAGGGTTGTGTCGTAAATCTCAATGGTTCGGCCCATGGGTGCCTCATTTGCATGTTGTGGTATGTCGATACCTTGCCCTTCGAAATGTCCACTAAAGGCGGGGCCGGTCCGGCCCGTGGGGAAATGCGGATTAAAAAACCAACAATAAGGGATATTTTTCAAAATGCAAATATTTTATCCGGCAGAGTAAGATGCCCAATGGTGATACCGTCACATCGCATGTCGTCGTCGGTCTCAGCCTGGATACCTTGGGAACCTGTCAAAACCAACCTGATCTCCCCAATTCCCAGTATACCCCGGAAAGGGGAATCAATTCCATGCCTGCGACAAAATTTCTTGCTGCCGAAACACAGACGGAAATGGAAAATTTTCAGGCTGCCGATTGTATTTCAACCGGAGTTGGGATATTTTCCATAGAGAAATCCCCTTGTTTTCAAGGTGGCTAATATGGCGAAGAAAGAAGGGCTGGTTGCGTCGATCAGAGAGAGTATCAGGTAGTCTCCGGAAAATTTGCTGCATCTCGTATCCGGGCACTGTTGCTCGGGTTTCGAAAGGAGACGATCCCCTGTTCAGAGAAGGGATTCGGTTTGAAGATGAAACGTTGTGGATTGTTTCAGACCGGGGTTCCCTGCGAATCAAGAATACCGACCCGAAAAAAGGATGTCATAAAAAGATGATGTATCCGATCGATCGCGGCCTGTTTGCCAAACTGGCGCAGCATGACCCCGAAGAGATCTGCAGCCACACGGACTGCAGCTATGATACGGTGCAAGGGGCGTATGTCCTCCCTGCCTGGGGCGATATCTACACGGTATTTCCGGTCCAACAGAGGATCGAATGCCGGCGCGGGAAAGGGCCGGGCCCGCACAGCTATTTCAGCGTCTTTCTGATCCATTACCTGTTGAACGGGGGGAATGCCGATCCTGTCCATGAGTGGATCTCGGAAAAGGATATTCCGGGTGGGGCCACATTTTTCCGGGGCCCGCACCAGATACCGACCGGGATGATATCCGGGCAGTATGGCAATGATATCGAGTCTTTCAGGAGAAACTGCGAACGGCTGGGCGGAAAGGTGCTTTCGCTGGCGGATGCCGCATTCTCGTTTCGCATCACCTCCCGCTCGCCAGTTGCAGTCCTGTACTGGCGGGGTGACCAGGATTTCGCTCCGGAGGCCAAGATTCTCTTCGACCGGTCGCTGGCAGGATATCTCGCCGCCGATGCCGTTTTTGCCCTGGCTGTCGATGTCTGCATGCGGCTTTCGGGCAATTGAAGGTCGGCAGGATCCGGGTTACCCAGCCAAAGCATCTAACCTAGGCACAGCCTATAAAGGAGGTTGTATGAAGGAGACATTGCAACCGGGAATCGAGCATGAGTTCACCTACAGGGTTCCCGACACGAAGACCGTCCCGGCACTCTATCCGGAGGCGGTGGAATTTCAGGAAATGCCCAAAGTCTTTGCCACCGGCTTTCTGGTCGGTTTTCTGGAATGGACATGTATTCAGGCGGTGATGCCGCATATCGACTGGCCTGTCGAGCAGACCGTCGGAACACAGGTCACTATCAGTCATCTGGCGGCCACTCCCCCCGGCATGATGGTATCGGCCAAGGTGAAGCTCCTTGATATAAAAGGAAAGCGGTTACTTTTCCAGGTCGAGGCCCGTGATCAGGCGGAGATAATCTGCAAAGGGACCCATGAACGCTTCATCATCGAAGCGGAAAAATTCAATCGGAGGCTAGAACAGAAGAGACAGTCTTTACAGGGGTAAAAGGAGAAGGGGGGACACTGCACTTTATCAAGCCGATGAAGAAAAGTTGGATCTCGCCCTTTTTTTTCCCGTTAATCGATGCTATGACTGAATATTAGATTAATAACAGTTGGATCTGTGATTTAGTAATCCATATTCCAGAGGTGTCCATGGAAATGACGAGAGGAAAAAAGTGCAGGTTGATACTTGTGGCGTTGGCGGTATTGCTTCCTCTCTCGGTTATCCCGCAGCGGACGGCATAACTGTGTACCGGCGGCAAGCTTTCCTGCAGTGATTTTGCCGCATGCCTGCTTTTCCCGATCGACACGCCGATGGACGGGCGTATCGGAGATAATCGAGTGATATCCGGACGATCCAAACGATATTGTGTTGTCGTCTTTCTCTGCTGCCTGCTTAATATAGGTCTCTTCCGGGCAGATGCCGTCGGCCAGGAAAAAAAACATATCCTCGTTGTCCATTCCTACAACAAAGGGCTTGAATGGACGGATAATGAGGACGAGGGGATTATGACTGCGTTGCGGCCCCAGCTGGATACGCTTGATGTATATACTGAATATATGGACACAAAAAGGGTAACCGGAGGTGCCTATATCCGGGAATTCCATAAATTATTACAGCAGAAGTATGCAAAGACCGTATTTCAATGCATCATCACCACCGACGATGATGCCTTCAACTTCATCCTCCGGGACTGTCGGGATCTCTTTCCCGGGGTCCCTGTGGTCTTTTGCGGAGTCAACTATCTCGATGACTCGGTCGTGGCAGCCAACCGTAATCTGGTCACCGGTGTGGTCGAGGCCTTTGATGTTCCCGCAACACTTCGTATGGCCTTAAAGCTGGTCCCTGATACCTCGACGATTGCAGTCATCAACGACCGAACGACCACCGGCATTGCCAATCAAAAGATCCTCGACCGTGTTCTGCCGGCATTTGCCTCGCGGGTGAAATTCGAATTTCTAACTGATCTCAGCATGGCAGATCTGCAACGGAAGGTACAGTCCTTGAAACAGGGAACCCTTATTTTGCTGATGACCTTCAACAGAGACAGTACCGGCCATGATTATGATTATGACCAGAGCATCTCGTTGATCTCCCGGGCGGCAAAGGTCCCGATGTTCGGGGTCTGGGAATTTTACCTGGGAAAAGGCATCGTTGGCGGGATGTTGACCAGTGGCAGGATCCAGGGGGAAAACGCGGCCACGATGGCCCTGCGGCTCCTCCATGGCGATCATGCGAAAGATATTGCCGTTATGAAAACGAGCCTCAATCGGTTTATGTTCGATTATCGGCAACTAAAGCGTTTCAATATCGATCTTTCCAGCCTCCCGGGAGGCTCGGTGATCAGGTACCGGCCCCAGACCTTTCAACAGAGCCATCCGCAGCTTTTCGATGCAGGGATAGCAGCTGTCTCCTGCCTGCTGCTGGTAATCCTGCTTTTGCTGGTCCGGATGCGCGACAAGAAACGATCACTGCAGGAGTTGGAGGGCGCCCATCGTCGGACCGTGACCATACTGGAGAGCATTGCCGATGGGTTTGTGGCCTATGATCGGGCTTTTCGTTTTACCTATGTCAACAACGAGGCGGAAAGGATCCTGGGGAGGAGCCGGAATGATCTGCTTGGGCGCAGTCATTGGGAGGCATTGCCTGTTGCCGGCGGAGATCCCATCGAGGCATTTTACCGCCAGGTGATGGAGACCAGGGAGGCGGGAGAATTGGAATATCGGTTGGGCGGCAAGGATGCAGAAAAAAATCAGTGGATCGCCCTGAAGGCCTATCCCGCTGAAGGTGGCGGTCTCTCGGTATATTTCAAGGATATTACCGTTCAAATGCAGCTTGAAAAAAATCTGCGGCAGGCCCAGAAAATGGAGGCTATCGGGACCTTGGCCGGCGGGATTGCCCATGATTTCAATAATATTTTATCAATCATCATCGGCTTTACTGAGATGGCGAAAATGAAGCTGCCCGAATCGAGCCCGGTCGAAGACCATCTGCAACGGGTGCTTGACGCCGGAGCCCGGGCAACGGACCTGGTCAAACAGATCCTCACCTTCAGCCGTTGGACCGAGCAGGAAAAAAAGCCCATTCAGGTTGCTTCTTTTATCAAAGAGACTCTGAAACTCCTTCAGCCGCTTTTGCCGGCAACCATTGAGATTCACAAGGAGATTTCGGTCACCCCCGAAAGGAGTGTTGTCCTGATGGACCCGACGGAGATCCATCAGGTGGTGATGAATCTCTGCACCAATGCCGCCCATGCGATGCGCGACAAGGGAGGCAGGCTGAGTATCAGGGTGTCGGAACTGGTTGCCGATGCCTTTTTCCTATCAAGAAATCCGGATCTGGAAGCCGGTTCCTATGTCTGTCTCTCCATCAGCGACACCGGTGTCGGAATGGATACGGCAACAGTGGAGAGGATATTTGATCCGTATTTTACCACCAAAGATCCTGGCGTCGGTACAGGTCTCGGGCTGCCGGTTGTCCAGGGTATCGTCAAGGGACACCATGGGGCTGTCACCGTTTACAGCGAGCCTGGAAAGGGGACGACATTCAATGTCTTCCTGCCACGAATAGAGGGCGGTGGCTCGGCGCCCGTTTTACTCCGGAAGGACCTTCCCCGAGGCAGTGAACGTGTCCTCTTTGTTGACGATGAACGGCATCTCGCCGAGCTTGGAGCCCAGATGCTTGCCCCATTCGGGTATAAAGTAACGGCGATGACAAGTAGCCGGGAGGCGCTGGCGATGGTCCGGTCCGATGCCTCCGCCTTTGATCTGGTGGTAACCGATATGACCATGCCGGCCCCGACCGGTATGGAGTTGGCCATGGAGATCAAGGCCGTCCGTCCGGATATTCCGATTATCCTCTGCACGGGCTTCAGCGATCTTATCAATGAGGCAAAGGCGCGGGAATCCGGGATTGATGCCTTTCTGTTGAAGCCCTATGCCGCCGCGGACCTGGTGCTGACCATGCACGGAGTCTTGCGGAAATAACTCGTGTCGACCATCGTCTCCCATCAGGCAATTCCTGGAAATTGAGATAAAGGCCGATCTCCATTCGGCCTATCCGTCCGTTGCCGATTGCGGTATGCCATGAAAGATATCTTTGTAACTCGAATAGATGGAAAGGGGAAGGAGCGCGCTGAGAGGAAGTACCAACAGGATCGTGGACAGCATAGGCACCAGCATTGATAGAAAGATGTGGTTTGGACCGAGGAGAAAGGAACAGAGGGCAGCTGTTGCACCGTAGAAAAAAACAGTGAAGATTCCCAGAAGAAGGAAGGCCAGGCCATTGATCATAAGGGGCCGGCTGTTTATCCTGACGGCCTTGAAGCTCAACCTGAAGCCGGTGAATGCCGATGCCCTGTCGAGGGCTACAAGGCAGGGGGCGAACCAGCATCCCATCAGCAGAAGGACGGCAAGAACGGTGAAGCCCGCAAGACTTGTCAGATAGGAAGGGAAGTCGCGTGTCAGGAGGGGGTATGGATTCATCACGGGAAAGGCGATCCTGGAGATGCTGAGAACCGTGATGAAAGCCAGAGCCGCCAGAAGAGCAAGATGTGCCAGGCCGATCAGGAGGAGTTGGGTGAGGTTAGAGGCAAAGCCCTGGAAAAGATGCCCGATACGAACCTGTCCACCTTCCTGTTGACATTGCGCTCCCAGGATGATTCCACCGAGTAATACCGGAGCTAAAACGGCAATCGACAGACTTTTGGGAAAATGGAAGGCTGCCAGAGGAAGGATGATGAGATAGAAGACAAACATAAGCGTTGTCCACTTCAATGGCTGTCTGAAGAATAAGCCGAAGGCCTCGTTGATCCACAGCCAGCCGTGAGAACCTTCAACCCTGAAGGGGGGGCGGTCGCCGGTCGGCGGCCTTTCATCGATTGCAGGATCGGCAGGGCAGGCTGCTGCCGATCCCGGTTTCTTTGAAGGATGAGAGGCGCTGCAGGCGGGCCGGTTGATCGGCGCCTGTATCTTGTTGGCCGGTCCGGAAGGGACCGGCCCCGAGACCGGTGGTGAGGATCGTTGTCGATCGGCATCCGCCTCGATAATCTTCATCCGCAGACCGATCCGTTCCAGATGGGCTGAGACCTTCTGTGCCTGCTCCCAGCTGAGTCCCCGTTTCAGGATGATCGGCCGGCCGGACGACAACAGATCGGCGGCCTTAGGGCGATCGATTTGGAAAAGCGGCACCAGCCTTTCCACGATATCATCCGGACGGAACCCGGCATGCAACCGGCCGGTAAAGAGAACATGGAATCTTCTCTCCATACTGATCTAGCCAACGTGAATATTTGTCGGCCTTGTAAACAGCCACTGCACTGTAACTTGTTGAATTATCGTACCGTCCCTGCAGCATTTGAGGGCTGTTACGAGGCCATGACGTCTCATTATCCACAGATTTCTGCAATGGATTGAACTTCTTGGTCTTTTCCTAACATAATTTTGTCATTTTGGCAATTAATTCCGCCGGTACCGTAAACAGAAAAGGACAAGATCGGTCTGCCAACGAGGTATATGCCACCTTCGGAAAAGTGAGATCAGGCCCGGGGCAGGAAAAAATCTCGCCGGGCGTTTGCTTCAGGGATGTGCCTGGGATATAATCAACCTTTAGGATTCAAAGGTGAATGGGATGGGTACCGTCGGCTGCATGCAAGGGGGCGTAATCAGTCTTGTCCCTTTCTCTTTTCCAAGAGCTGGGATGAGAAGATTACAAAATTGCTTTTGTTAAAAAGACAATGAACTATCGTTCGTATACCATGCTGCGTCTCCCCGCTCGTCTTGCCTCGCTCTTTTGCATCTTGGCCGTGGGTCTGGGACTGTTGGCCTTCATCGGTTGGATCTCCGGTATTTCCTGGCTTAGTGCTCTCTGGCCGGGCGGCATACCGATGGCTCCGAGCACTGCCTCGCTTTTTTTATTGTTCGGTGGAGTGCTGCTGCTCCTGATTCATTTTCCACACCCCCCGCCGGCTCTTCGTTTTTCGCGCCTGTTTGCCTGGATGGCAACGGTTCTCTCCTGTCTGCTCCTGGTCTTCTCCAGCCTTGGTATCCATCTGCGGGTGGAATTCCTGGGGATGAACATCTCTGGCAGGTTGGGAGGAGTGCCGGTCGGACATATGTCGCCACTGACTGCCCTCTGCTTTATGATTGTCGGCGCCTCCCTTCTGCTGCAGTATCATGACGGCAGACGGATTTTCCTTTCCTTCTGGGTGGCGGCGGGCTCGTTTCTGATCGCACTTATCTTGATAGTCGGTTATCTGGTCGGCGCCCCGCTTCTCTACGGGACCGGGATCATTCCGCCGGCCATGACGACGTCTCTTGCCTTTCTGTTGCTCAGTCTCGCCCTCCTGTTCTCGATCGGTCTCAAGATCTGGCCGCATGACTCCGTGCAGGATGATACGTCCGCCCAGGCGACCGCTGTCCTGACCCTGGTCTTTATGCTGGTGGTTACAGCGATCCTATCGGCCGGCTATCTCTATTCCAGGAATATGCAAAAGCATTTCCATCAGCAGGCCGAGGCCGAGCTTGCGGCCATCGCCGACTTGAAAATCAACGAGCTGCAACAATGGCGTCGGGAGCGACTGTGGGATGCCTCTGTCTTTTTCAAAAACGCCGTATTCTCCGGACTGGTCACCAATTTTTTTAAAAATCCCGATGATATGGCTGATCGGGCACAGCTCGGGGCCTGGTTGGAGAAATTGCAGGAAAATTCCGGCTATGACCGGGTGTTTCTGGTGGATTTACAAGGAACCGAGAGATTTTCCGTGCCCGAAAATCATCAGCAACAAAAGGCTGCCGGGGAAACGGGGTATGTACGGATCCTGGGTTCGCGGCGGATCGCCTTCCTTGATTTTCATCGAGACCCCTTCGAGCAGAAACCCCATCTGGATGTGGCGGTGCCTGTCCTCAGCGGCCCGGGATGGGAGAAGGCAACCGGGCTGCTTATCCTGCAGATCGACCCGCAGCGCTATCTCTACCCGCTGATCAGGCGCTGGCCGGTCCCCAGCGAGACGGCCGAGAGTCTGCTTGTTCGCCGGGACGGAGATGATGTTCAGTTTTTGAACCAGCTCCGATATAAAAAAGATGCCGCCCTCACATTGCATTTCCCGCTGACCGCGGCCTCTTTGCCTGCGGTCATGGCGGTCCGGGGCAGGGAGGGAATAGTACAGGGGATCGATTACCGGGGAGAACAGGTGGTGGCGGCGATTCGGACCGTCCCTGATTCGCCATGGTTTCTGGTTGCCAAGATGGATCTGGATGAAGTCAATCGGCCCCTTTACCAACGTCTCATCTGGATAACGATCCTGATCGGCACCCTGCTTCTGGGGGCCGGGGGTATCATCGGATTTGTCTGGCGGAACCATCGAGCCCAATTCTATCGCCTTAAATACCTGGCGGCGCAGGCGGCGGAAGATTCCGAAAAGAGGTTGATGCTCATCTTTGAAGGCTCCAAAGACGGGATCATGGTCGCGGAGGCTGAAAGCAAACGCATTATTGTTGCCAACAGGGCCGTCAGCGAGCTGTTGGGCTACAGTCATGAAGAACTTTTAACCCTGGGTGTCGGCGATATTCATCCCCCGGAGGAGCTGCCGGCAATCGTAAAAAATTTCGAACGTCAGGCCCGGGCGGAAATCTCCATCGCTGCCGATATGCCGATGAAACGAAAAGACGGCTCCGTCTTCTATGCCGATATCAACACTACTCCTATTGAATACGGCGGACGGGCCTGTCTGCTCGGGACCTTCAGGGATGTCACCGACAGGATGCTGGCCAGGGCCCGGATCGAACGCCTGAATCGGGTTTTACGTACTATTCGCAATATCAATCAGTTAATTATCAGGGCCAAGACCGCCGAAGAACTGATCCGGAGCGCCTGCAATCTCCTGGTCGATCATGCAAGCTATGGCAGCGCCCTGATCATCCTCACCGATTCGGACGGAGCCCCGATAGGCCACATGGAGGCCGGAGTGGGAGGCGACTTCCTGCTTCTTGTGGAGCAGATGGATCGAGGTGAACTGCCGGAGTGTTGCAAGGCGGCCGATACCGTGGACGGGGTCTGCCTGATCAGAGGCCACGGCGATATCTGCGAGACCTGCCCGATAGGCGACCAGTGTGTCTCTCCACGGAAAATGTCCGTCAGGTTACGGCACCAGGATACGGTATACGGCTATCTTTCCGTCGGTCTGGATCGGGAGACCGAGATGGATTCGGAAGAAGAACGACTCTTTGTTGAGCTGGCGGGAGACCTGGCCTATGCGCTCCACAATATGGAGATGAAGAAGACGGTACAGGTCGCCGAGCAGGAGACAAAACGACTGGAGGCGCAACTGATCCAATCACAGAAGATGGAGGCCGTGGGGCAATTGGCCGGTGGGGTGGCCCACGATTTTAACAACCTCTTGACCATTATCCTTGGCTATTCCCAGATGATCGGGGAGGAAATGGGAGCAGGTTCCGGGTCCGGTGAGGCAATAAAAGAGATCCATGATGCGGCCATCCGGGCAAAGAATCTGACTCGGCAGCTCCTTGCCTTCGGGCGTAAACAGATGCTGGAGATGCACGTAGTCGATGTCAACCAGGTTGTCAAAGGCTTTGAAAAACTCATCAGACGAACCATTGGAGAGGATATTCGAATGGAGCTTTTGCTGACGCCGGATCAGACCTGGGTCAAAGCAGATATCTCTCAGCTCGAACAGATCCTGATGAATCTGGCGGTCAATGCCCGCGATGCGATGCCCGACGGCGGGGTCCTCACCATCGAGACCGCCTGTATGGATCTGGATGAATCCTACACCGCGAGCAGGCTTGGGTCTGCTCCCGGACCGCATGTTATGATCAGTGTAAATGATACCGGCAGCGGAATGGATCACGAGACCGTGGAGCGGATATTTGAACCGTTTTATACGACCAAACCCCTCGGCCGCGGCACAGGTCTCGGGCTGTCGACCGTATACGGTGTGGTCAAGCAGCACGGTGGCAATATCTGGGTCTACAGTGAGCCCGGTCGAGGAACGACCTTCAAGGTCTATCTTCCCTCAGTCGCCCAGGAAATCCCGGAGGAGCAGCAAAGGCCGAAAGTGCAGCAGCCGGTGACCAAGGGCCTTTCGGTTTTGGTGGTCGAGGATGAACCGTCCTTGATGAAGCTGGCCCGTCGGGTCCTGGAGAGGAGCGGATATCAGGTTCATGCAGCGGGAGATGCGGAGGATGCGGTTGAATTTGCGAGGACGACCCAGGCGCCGATCCATCTTTTGTTGACCGATGTGATCATGCCGAAGATGAAGGGGACCGAGGTCTTCGGAAAGGTGATCCACTATCATCCCGAAATCCGGGTTCTTTACATGTCGGGATATACAGAAAACGTCATCGCCCGTCAGGGCATACTCCAGGAAGGGATTCATTTTCTGCAAAAACCGTTTTCTGCAAGATCTCTGTTGGAAAAGGTCTCGGAGACTCTCGGGAGCTGATAAACACGTCTTCAGCGTCTATTTGAGATGAATTCCCTTGTAAAAGAATCCGAGGTGACGTATGGTATGGTGACCACACTATTTTAGATTAAGCATTTTTTCTTTTCGTCACCTCCGCAGATTTCTTTCATCTCCTTGCTGCCGATTAAATTCTATGCTGATCTCTTACCGGAGGAGGAACAGTTTGAAATTATATATCGGCAATTTACCCCATGACACCACGGAGTCTGATATTCTGAAGATCTTCAGCACCTATGGTGAGGTAGTCACCTCAAATCTCATAACCGACCAGTTCACCGGACGCTCGAGAGGGTTTGCCTTTGTCGAGATGTCGACACGATCGGAGGGACACAAAGCAATGGAGTCTCTCAACGGGTCTGAATTTCGTCACCGCAACCTTGTCTGCAATGAGGCAAAGCCGCAGAAAAAGGGACGTAAAAGAAGATAGCGCCTCCATCCAACGATAACCGTGCCCAGCGGCCGCTCTGTTGCAGCCTATCCGGGGCAGACACTCTACCTAATATTAAACAGGAGCTTAATGAGTTTTAACAATTTTGATTTTCACCCGAGTATTCTAGCCGCCATAAAAAAATGCGGCTACACCGAACCAACCCCCATACAACAACAGGCGATTCTGCCGATACTTAACAGGAAAGACCTCATAGGCCTGGCACAGACGGGAACGGGAAAAACCGCCGCCTTCGTCTTGCCGATAATACATAATCTTCTGGGCGGACCGGCCGGGAAGGTCCGGGTTTTGGTCATCACACCCACTCGGGAATTGGCGGAACAGATTGTCGAGTATGCCAAGGAAATATCCCGGAACACATCGCTTCGCTGCCTGGCCGTTTATGGCGGCGTCAGCAAAACGGGGCAGACGGCGGCACTGAAGAAAGGAGTCGATATAATCGTCGCCTGTCCGGGTCGTCTGCTGGACCTTTTGAACGACGGCTCGGTGGATCTTGCATCCATAGAAACGCTGGTTCTCGATGAAGCCGATCACATGTTCGATCAGGGATTTCTGCCGGACATCCGCAGGATAGTGCGAGCAGTGAACAGCCGACGGCAGACCCTGGTCTTTTCCGCCACCATGCCTGGCGAGGTCCGGCATCTTGTGGAAAAGATCCTGACCGATCCGGTAACGGTTCAGGTGGATGAAATCCGGCCGGCAAAGGGCATTGCCCACGGTATTTTTCAGATCGAGCATCAGGGAAAAACGGACCTGTTAAAGATGCTGCTTGATCGGAAGGATGTAACGACGGCACTTGTTTTCACCCGGACAAAGCACCGGGCCAAGACCTTGGCTCTTCAACTGCAACGGTCGAATTTTAACGCCGTGTCCTTACAGGGAAACATGTCACAGAATAAGCGGCAGGACGCCCTGGATGGGTTCAAAAAGGGGACCTTCAAGATCCTGGTGGCAACCGATATCGCTGCGCGGGGTATCGATGTCACGGAGATATCCCATGTGATAAACTATGACCTGCCCGCAACGGTTGAGACCTATACCCATCGTACAGGCCGGACCGGCCGGGCTCAGTGCAACGGCACAGCGTTTTCCTTCGTGACTGCTGAAGATGCCCGCCTTATCGGAATGATTGAGAAAAATCTCGGAAGCCGGATAGAAAGATTGCCGCACCCTGCCAAAAAACCGGCAGACCGCAGGACGACCGAGCAAGAGGCGGTGGGAGCTGCATGGGATAACGGGAAGAAATGTCGAACAGATCGGCCCGGCAAATCACGGCGTAGCCGTGCCGTACCCTTTGACTTCGGCATATAGATGCGTTCGGAGAACGTGTCTATGGTCTGGGCTTCAGACCGTCTCCGGGCTCAATGGGTTGGGTCCGGATATCTTAAAATTGATTCGCAACCGAATCAAGTACTAAGGAGTGAGCGCAATGGCTAATGGAACAGTCAAGTGGTTTAATGACTCTAAAGGGTTTGGTTTTATTGAGCAGGAGGGAGGACCGGATGTCTTTGTCCACCACTCAGCGATACAGGCCAACGGTTTCAAATCTCTTCAAGAAGGTCAAAAGGTAAGTTTTGACATTGAAAATGGTCCGAAAGGACCGGCTGCCGTAAACGTCGTCAAACTGTAAGATCCTTCCAGGCTGTGAACTCGCTCCACGGGGTTTACAGCCTGGATTTAGGGTATCCGTCAGGCTGACCGTGACGGGTCGATGGTGTTGTCGCTCGGGGTGAGCGTTGCGCTCTTCTGTAAGAAGATGAGAGCAGGGGTATCCTCGTGGAGGCTCCCGCCTGTTTTTTTCTGTTCCCTTCATTATTTTTTCATTTAATTACAATAGTTTACCTGATTGTTGCTCCAGTGTGGTGTGCGGCATTTCCAGCTGCAGGGGCAGGTCTTGCCGACCGGATTGGTTCGGTGATGCCTGATGGGAGAAAATATTCGTCAAACCTCGTCAAACCCTTTGGTAATGGCAGGGGAAGTGGTAGGATGAAGGAAGAACGAGTGCAAAAGAGGCATCGTTGTCCTAACACGCATGCGCGGGAGGAGCTATGTATCGAATCCGTTTTCATGGCAGGGGCGGCCAGGGGATGAAGATGGCCAGCCACATCCTCGGAACGGCCTTTTTCCAGGCCGGTTTCGAGGTCCAGGATGCGCCCCGGTTCGGCGCGGAGCGGCGGGGAGCGCCGATCTTCGCCTATGTCCGGGCCCAGAAGGGGCCGATCAAGGAGCGTGGCATTATCAGTCATCCGGGACTCATCCTGGTTGCCGACGAGAGTCTGATCCCGATGCCGGTGGCAGGGATCTTAAGTGGTATTGACAAGAAGAGCGTCCTCTTCTTAAACAGCAGAGAAGATGCTGCAACCTGGAAGCAGCGGCTGAATTTTCCCGGGCCGGTCCTGGCCATGGACCTTATCGGCGATGTGTTGGATGTTCCCGGCGGTCAGCGGTTTTTCGGGGCCATCTGCGCCGGTGCCGCAGCCGCCCTGGTCGGCGTCGTTGCCTGGGAGATCCTGCTTACGGCCATCGAGACGGAACTTGCCCAACTTGGGGATGGTGTGATCCGTGAAAACACGATGCGGGCGCATGCCGCCTATCAGGCGATGCAGCAATATGGGGGAATCGTCAAGGAGGGGACCGGGCGTAAGGTCAAGGGCTTCCAAAAACCCGACTGGATTGATGTTCCGCTGGAAGAAGCCGATATCTCGGCACCGGCGATTCACGGCAGGCACACCAGTGAACTGATGAAGACCGGTGCCTGGCGGCTCAGGCGGCCTGTGATCGATATCGCCCGCTGCAAGGGCTGCTGGTGGGTCTGTTCGACCTTCTGCCCGGACAGCGCCATTACCGCCAAAGACGGCAGACCGCATATCGATTACGATCACTGCAAGGGATGCATGATCTGTATGGTACAATGCTCGGCGCATGCGATAACGCTTGTCGATGAACATGAGGCGGAGGAGGCTGAGAAAGGTGAATAAACAGATGCTGACCGGAAATGTGGCGGCTGCATGGGGTGCACGGCTTGCCGAGATCGACTACCTGCCTGCCTTTCCAATATCCCCCCAGACCGAGATCATCGAGACCGTGGCCGAATGGATTGACACTGGTGTGATGGATGCGACGATGACCACCATGGACTCGGAACATTCCATGTTGACCGCTGCCGGAGGTGCTGCCGCCACCGGAGTCAGGGTGCTCTCGGCCACCTCAAGCCAGGGGCTACTTTACGGGATGGAGATGGTCTATGCCCTGGCCGGCTGGCGGGTCCCGCTGGTCCTTATCAACGTCTCCCGCGGCCTCGGAGCCCCGATCACCCTGGAGCCCGATCATAACGATGTGCTGGCGGCCCGGGACAGCGGTTTTCTGCAGCTCCACTGTGCAACCTGCCAGGAGGTCCTGGACAGCATCCTGATGGCCTTCAGGCTGTCCGAGGATAAACGGGTCCGGCTGCCGGTCCTGGTCAATCTCGACGGCTTCTATCTCTCCTACACCCGGGAACCGGTCTCCATCCCGGATCCCGCCGAGGCACGGAAATTCGTCGGGCGCTACGATCCGGGCAGGGTCCGATTCAGGGCGGATGCCCCGATCAGCGAGGCGGTGGCGGTCCTCGGGGGTGAGCCCTATTCCTACTTCCGTTACGAAATTCAGGTGGCCATGCGCAAGGCCCTTGAGGTCTACGACGAGATCGCAGAGCAGTTTCAGGCATCCTTCGGCCGGGCCTATGGCAAGATCGACGCCTATCGGACGGAGGATGCAGAGTATCTTTTCCTGATGATGGATTCCTTTGCCACCAAGGCCATGGATGCGGTGGATCAGTTGCGTGAGGCGGGCTGGATGATCGGGCTGCTGCGGCCGCGGATGCTTCGCCCCTTTCCGGACCGGGATCTGCGAATCCTGGCCGCCGGGAAAAAGGGGATAGCGGTGATAGACCAGAACCTCTCCTTCGGCCGGGGCGGTATCCTGCACACCGAGGTGACCTCATCCCTCTACGGGCACCCGGGTGCACCGCCTGTTATCGCCGGCTTTATCGGCGGACTGGGTGGTCGTGATATCTCGGCGGAGGAATTCTATCAGATGGCAAACGATCTGAAAACAGCCTGCCGAAAGGGCAGCCAGCCACCGATACGTTTGCTGTATACCACCCATGAACTTGCGATGATGCGAAAGATGCAGACCGTTGCCGGTGTCCTGCGGCCGCAGGGAGGTGAAGATGAAAAGGACTGACAGTTCATTCAGACATCCCCGGGACCTTCCGGATCTCCATGTGCTGAGTTCCGGTACCTCCATCTGCGCCGGTTGCGGCGGCCTGCAGGCAATCCATGAGATCCTTGATATCCTGGGGCCGAAAACGGTGACGGTGAATGCGGCCGGTTGCATGTCGCTGCTCTCCGTCTATCCCTTTACCCCTTTTTCCGGTTCCTGGCTCTATACCGCCATGGCCTCGGCGCCGGCCGGTGCCCAGGGGGTGCGTGATGCACTGGACCGGCTGCTGGCCAAGAAGCGGATCGCCGCCGATGAGGACATGCAGGTTGTCGTGCTGAGTGGCGACGGCAGCGCCACCGGGATCGGCCTGTCGGCCACCTCTGGGGCCATCGACCGAAGGCTGGATTTTATCTATATCTGCTACGACAATGAGGGTTATGGCAATACCGGGCAACAATTCTCGGCCAGTTCGCCGCACGGGGCCAGGACCACGACCAGTAGGGGAGAGCACGGTTATTGCGGCTATAAGAAAGATCTTTTTTCCATCTGGAAGGCCAATCATCCGGCCTACCTCGCCACTGTTTCCGGAGCGGAGCCGCTCGATCTTGCCCGCAAGATCGAAAAGGCCAAGGCGATCAAGGGTCCGAGCCTGATCATCGCCTTTTCCCCCTGTCCTACCGGATGGCATTTTCCACCCCAGGAGTCCATCGAAATCGGCAAGTTGGCGATCAGAACCGGGATCTGGCCGTTGAAGGAGTTCGAAGACGGCAAGGTCATCCACACCAAGATACCAGGCGAACGTCTACCGGTGACCGAGTACCTGAAGAGACAGGGACGCTTTGCCCATCTCTTCCGACCTGAAAACAACTACCTGATCAAGGAGATGCAGGTGGAGGTGGATGCCTATTGGGGCTGTGTGGAAAAGAGCGAGGGCCGATCATAGGCGGCTCTGTTTAAGAGTTGTCGCCTTCTTCCTGCCGGTGATCAGGAGAAGGATCAGGAAAACGCTGCCCAGGGCGCCGAAGACGAAGGTCTGGCGAAAGGTGTCCTGAAAGGCCAGGCTCAAGGCCTGGAGATGCTGGACACGGGCAAGCAGCAGATGGCCCCTGGCCTCTGCCAGGCCGGTCGACATCAGCGGGGCTATCATATCGGTGGTTCGATCGATGAATCTCTGCACATAGTGGGTGTTCTGCAGTATGCCGATCCCGTCATAATGAACGGCCTGCTGCATCTCCAGGGTATTGGTCGCAATGGCGGTTCCCAGGGAACCGCCCAGAAATCTGAGGTAGTGCATCAGGCTGACACCCTGGGCGGTCTTTTCCTTCAGCGGTCCGATGGCCATGGCTGAGACCGGAGCGAAAAAGGCGCCGAGCGAGATGCCGAGTGGAATGGTCAGAATGGCGGCCCTGACCGAAGGCGTGTAATAATTCAGGGACGGGATCAGGTAGGAGCTGGTGAACAGATAGATGATTGTGCTGACCACCACGACCCTGGGCGGACCGAATCGGTCGCTGAGGATCCCTGCCAGCGGTGACAGGATGGCGATAAAGATCGCAAAGGTCAACATATGGATGCCGGTGTCGAAGGTGGTCAGTTGTTTCAAGGTCTCGTAGTAAAGGGGCAGGAGGTAAAATAGCTGGTAGATGGAGAGGCCCAGGATAAAAAAATAAAATCCCATGGAGAAGGTATATCGCAGGTCCTTGAAGATTTCCCAGTCGATGAGTTTGCGGTCGCTGAACATCTCGGAGAGGAGATAGAGGATAAACGAGACGGCCGCACCGAAGGCCAGCATCACGATCACCTCCGATTGTCCCCAGCCCAGCTGCTGCCCCTTGGAGAGCAGGATCAGGAGCATTACGGTACAGGCGCCGATAAAAAAGTAGCTGATAAAATTGAATCTGAGGCGTTCCCGGTGTTTTATTATGATCGGCAGAAAGATCACACCGGCAAGGAAATTCAGGATCCCTGTGGGCATATTGATAAAGAAGACCCAGCGCCAGCTCAGATGCTGGGTGATCCAGCCTCCGACAGTGGGACCGAGAGACGGGGCGAAGCTGACGCCCATGGCATAGATGCCCATGGCCAGACCATGTTTTTTTGGAGGGTAGATTGCAAACAGCAGGGTCTGGGCACTGGCCATGATGAAGGATTCACCCAGGCCCTGGACGATACGGGAGCCGATCATCTCCGGTAGCGACTGGGCCAGCCCGCAGAGGGCACTGGCGGTGGTGAAGACCAAAAGCCCTGACAGAAAAAGCCATTTCAACCCGATGACCTTGCCCAGGTTATGGGTCAGGAGCAATCCCACCGCGGCGGCGGTCATGTAGGAGGTGATCGTCCACTGGATGCCGTAGAGATCGGTTGCCAGCGGTCCCATCATCTTCGGGATGACCACATCCACCACCGTCGTGTCCAGGATGGCCATGAAGGCCCCGGTCATGATGATCACCGTCAAAAAGGTGCGCTGGCCCGTGGTCAGCGTGGCGTGGATCGGCAGGTCGCCGTCCGAAGAGGCTGCCGTCATTGCCGCTTGATCTCAACGGCCCCGCCCAGTCCGACCCGGAGAAGCGATACATCCCCTTTAGTGATGGTGATCCGTATCGGGATCCGCTGGGCGACCTTGGTGAATTCTCCCGCCGAGATATCACGGGGAGCGAGGGCAAAGGTTGCCGCCGAGGCCGGCATGATCTTCTCGACCCTACCTCGATACTCCTGGCCCGGATAGGCATCGATGCTGATGTTGACTTCTGCCCCCGGTCTTACCCCTTCAAGTTTGTTTTCCTCCAGCAGAGCGGTGATATAGATATCTTTCGGGTTTATCAGAGAAAAGACCTGCCTTTCCGGTGGAACGATGCTGCCTTCGGCGAAGAAACGCTTGGCTATCCGGCCGTCGATCGGACTTATCAGACGGCATTCAGCCACATCCTCTTTGACCGAATTCAAAGCGGCGGTAAGGTCTTTGACCTTGTCTCGTAGGGCCCTGATTTCCCCGTCCGTCTCCTGGATACGGAGCTTACCCGTCCGGGCCAGTTTCACCCGGTCGCGGGCGATTCCCACCGATTCCTTCAATGCCGCCACCTGCTCATCCAGGGCCTTTTTCTCCTTTTCTTTGGTTGTCAGCTCCGTTGAAACCTTTTCCAGCTGCTGCCCGGAGATGACATCGGCCTTGTAGAGGGCGGCAAAGCGATCGCGGTCACGGCATGTCTGTTGGATCTGGGCCTCTACGCTTGCTGCTTTGGCGCGCACAGCAGCAGTCTGTCGGGAGAGTTCGTCGACTTGTTGTTCGGCGATGGATATATTCAAGACAACCTCCTTTTTCTGCCGCGCCAGGTACAGGGTGCGATTTTCCCGCTTGCTTTTTGCTTGGGCCAGCTGAGCCGCCAGACGCTCTCTTTTCAGGCGGTAGATCTGATCGTCCAAAACGGCCAGGACCTCCCCTTTATGAACACTGTCTCCTTCCTGTTTCTCCATCTTTATCAGTCTGCCGCTGACCCGGTTAAAACCGACCGAGGTCAGACTGTCGGTTGAGACGAAAACCGCATCGGTCACGGCATAGGCCAGTCTGTGTCGAACAAAACGTATCGCCAGAAAGACAAGCACAATGGCGCCGACGACCAGGAATACGGCTACCTTGGTCCTTCCGGCAATCTTTTTCGGTGCGGTGGTTGCGGGTTCTTCCATGGAAATTTCTTCTCTGGGTAAAAAATGAGCGAACGTTCAAACAAGGGGCAAACTTCACCATCGTAATGCATCGGGCAGGTCAAAACAACCCTTTTTGCGGATCGTCACCCTTGCATGAACACCAACGGGGAGGGGAAGATAGAGGCAGAAGTCCAGGAAAAGAACGCTCTGATATCCCCGACGTTTCGGTGATTGACAGACATCTTCCAGTCGCTCATAATAGGATGTGTTCGGGCATGCCGATCAATCTGCCTTTGTTGCGGCTCTTCCCGCAGTACTGGATGACCGGCATCTCTTCGGCCGGCGGTAAGCGGAGAAATCGAAATTTTTGCCAGGCTCTTCATGGATATCATAACGACGCATAAAAATACGGATTTTGATGGGCTGGCTTCGGTGATCGCCGGGACGCTTCTCTACCCGGGGGCATTCGGGGTTATTCCCAAGGCGGTCAACAGGAATGTCGAAAAGTTCCTCTCGACCCATAAGACGGCCTTTAATATCATCCTGCCCAATGAGGTGGATCATGCCCAGGTGAAACGACTCATCGTAGTCGACACCGATAAGTGGCAGCGGCTGGATCGCATGGAAAAATTGGAAATGCGGCAAGATCTCGATATCCATATCTGGGACCACCATCATGACCGGGGAGATATCACCGCCGCCTGGAGCTGCAAGGAGTCGATCGGAGCCACGGTCACCCTGCTGGTCAGGGAGATGAAACGGCGACAGATGACCCTGACTCCGCTTGATTCTACCGTGCTGCTGATCGGACTTTATGAGGATACCGGCCATCTGAGTTATCCGGGGACCACAGCGGAGGATGCATCTGCTGCCGCGTATCTCCTGGAAAACGGGGCAGATCTTAATGTTGCTGCTTTTTTCTTGGATCCTCCCTACGAAGAGACCCAGAAGGATATCCTTTTCAGTATGATGAAGTACACCGAAAAGGTGATCCATAACAGCTATACCATCGGAATCAACATCGTAAGGCTGGAGAAGAATGTTCCGATGCTCTCGGCAATCGTCAGCATGTACCGAACGATCATCAATGCCGATGCGGTCTTTGCGATTTTTGTCAATGACGAGACCAGTTCCACCGTTATCGGGCGAAGCGGAGTCGATCGTATCGATATCGGTGCGATCCTGCGACGGTTCGGTGGAGGCGGGCATCCGGCGGCGGGATCGGCCACCGTCAAGATCAGTGATTGCCATCCCGGAAAACTCAAACTGGAGATCATCGGCCTGATCAAGCAGAGCAAGATCAGCGGCGCCATCATTGCCGATCTGATGTCCTATCCTGTAACCATGGTGCCGCCGGATACACCGATGCATGAGGTGCGATCCATCATGCAGACGAAGAAGATCAGGGGGATATTGATCGGTGAGGAAGACAGACTGGAGGGGATCGTGGTCCTCTGGGATTTTAAGAAGCTGAAACAGGAAAAGCAGTGGAACAGTCCGGTCAAGGCCTTTATGGTTCGTGACGTGCAGACCATTCCACCAGGGATCCAGCCGTCCGAGGCCGCGGAAATCATGGTCAAGAAAAACATCGGCCATCTGCCTGTGGAGTACGAGGGAAAGATCATCGGCATCTTGACCCGTACCGACATCCTGACCTATTTATACGGGATGTTGCCCGAATGATCCGCTCCCCTTCAGGGAAAACGGAAAAGAGTCTGATGCCTCCGTTACTTGCCATGGCGCTGAGGTTTTTGACTATGCTCTCAATCCCGATCGTCTACCAAGGAGCGGAGATATTTCGGCGGTTCCGACCGGATCAGCAGGTTCATGCCGCTGACCGGATGGTTAAAAGAGAGGGACAGCGCATGCAGGGCCAGGCGTTTTGCGGCATCGTTTTCCCTCCCGTACCGCCTATCCCCGACCAGGGGGTGGCCGATTGCGGCCAACTGCACCCGGATCTGATGTTTTCGTCCGGTCAGCAGAGTGATCTCCAGAAGTGAGAGGTCCCTGGTTTCCTTTATGACCCTGTAGGCCGTCCGGGCCAACTTTCCTTCGGTGGCAGAGGTGGAGTAGACCTTGTGGGCTGTATTTTCGCTCAGGTAGCCTTCGATGATATCCTTCGGTTTCCCGCATCGACCGTGGACGACAGCAAGATATTTCTTTTCGGTTTCTTGCCAGTTGCCTTGCAGGACGAGCTTGGCCTGCGGGGTTTTTGCAAGGATCAATACCCCTGAGGTTTCCCGGTCCAACCGGTGGACGATGAAGATCCGTTTGCCGGATTTGGCGGCGCCCTTGCGGACATAGGTTGTTAGGGCATGATAGGCGGTTCTGGTTTTTTCCGTATCGGTTCCCATTGTCAGAAGCCCTGCCGGCTTGTTGACCACAAGGATATCAGTGTCCTCATGGAGGATTGTCAGACCTCGTGGAAGGAATGTGGTTTTCCCCCAGGGAGCGTTTGTGGCCGCTCGTGCTCCTTTTTTCATGTTCCGGCCTTTTTCCTGTAGGCGCAGGGCCCAAATGAAAACGAAGAGAAATCGGCTGGGGAGTTGAGCAGTCCGCACCGCGCCGGGTCGCTGCTGCAATCGATGACATTGATGCAGCCGTGGTCCTGGCCGAGACGGAAGAGCTGTTGCAGGGGAATGCCCAGGATATGGCAGAGGATTACCCGGTTGACCCCGGCATGGGCGATAATGACCGCGGCTTGGCCTTCCAAGCGGCTGATTCGGGTAAACACCGGCACGACCCGATTTCTGAGATCACTGAAACTTTCCCCACCCGGTGGGTGGAAACCGGCCAGGTCGCTGCCACGGGCGGCAAAGGCTGCCGGAAATTGCCGTTGCACCGCATCCATGGTCAAACCGTCCCAGCTGCCCAGATCGATTTCGCTCAGGCCATGTTCGACCTCCACGGGCAGACCCAGTATATCGCTGATGATCCGTGCACTCTGGCGACATCGTCCAAGCGGGCTGCAGAACAGCCTCTGGATTGACCTGCCCGGCAGGAGCCGGGCGCAACGAGACATCTGCTCGCAGCCGTGGTCGGTCATGGCCAGGTCCCGCCGGCCGAGGAAGGTACGTTCGGCCGGCTTCTCGGTCTCACCGTGACGCAGCAGATAGAGGGTGTTCATAGACCCGCCCCGCGCAGCAGACCGATGAGGCTGCAGCCTGCATGCATTTCGAACAGGTGCTGCAGGGCGAGGCCGCGTTGCATCCGCAGATCGATTATGGCCCGCACCTCGTCGTCCGCCCGGTATCTTAAAAGCTTTTGTCGGTAGCGCTCTTTGAGATCCATAAGCCGGGTGCCGCCGACGACTTTGTCGGCCAGGCAGACCAGGTGAGTCTCGGAGAGGACGCCGTTGTCCGGAGGTGCCAGGTCGCAATGATCCGCCGCCACCATGGCCACCGGAGAAAGACCCAGCTCGTTGAGCACAACGGCCGCTCGCAGACCGTGATTTTTCTCACCTTTTGCCAGATCGTGTAACAGCCCCCCGGCATAAATGAGATCCCTGTCCAGCATCCGCCCTCGTCCGGTAAGGGCCTCGGCCATAACCAGGGCTGCCTTGGCCACAAGTTGACCATGCCTGATGCCTTCTGATGGCACCAGCATCCGGGCAAGGACTTCGGCCTCGGCCGGGGTCGGGACGGACAGGCGATCCACCCGATCGGCAAGTACTGCCAGGTCCTCCCTGGTGTCCGCATCCATCAGTATGCCTTGGTCCCAGACCTCGATCTGTCGACGGGAATGGCGGGCAAGAAGTGCCTGCAGGCCTCCGCCGCCGGAGTAGTCGAGAATCTCGGGGATCAGTCGGGCGGGAATCAGAGGCGGATGGCCCGGGTTGTTGTCGAACCGCGGGACGATCACCTGATCGGGGCTGGCGGCAAATGCCTTGAGCAGGGCGCCGATGGTAACCGGCCGGACCAGGGGGATATCCACCGGCAGCAAGAAAAAACCATCGCATTCCCGCCCCAGGGCACGGACCCCGGCCTGCACCGAACTGAACATCCCGTCATGAAACCGGGCATTGTTCACCGGTTTCAGACCCAGATGGCGGGCCGCCTCGGCGGTTTTTTCGGCCTGATGACCGACTATGGTGAGTATCGGCTCGCAGCCTGCGTTGCCGAACAGCGTCGCGCAATGGCCCAACAGGCTGTGATTGCCCAGCATGAGAAGGGGTTTGCAGGCCTTCATCCGGGAGGACAGGCCTGCGGCAAGGAGGACTGCGCCGATTTTCATGTCGTCCTGCCGGTGCGAACCTGTTGGAGTTGGGCAACGATGCTGAGGGCGATCTCCGCAGGGCTGTCACCGCCGAGATCAAGACCTATGGGACAATGGACCCGGGCAAAGTTCTTGCGGAGCATGCCCTCTTGTTCCAGGGCGGCATAGGTCGCATCGCGTTTGCTGCGGCTGCCGATCATTCCGATATAGCCGGCATTGGTTCGAAGGGCCTGGCCGAGAACTTCACGATCGTGCAGGTGGCCGCGGGTGACGATCACCACCATGTCGTCATCTCCAAGATCGTGGAGGCAGTGGGTGAAATCCTCCAGGACTTCGACCACATCAGCCTCGGGAAAACGGTCCCGGTTGGCAAACTCGCTACGGTCGTCCATGACCCGAACCGAAAAACCAACCATGGTTGCAAGGCGTGCCGTGGCTTGGGCCACGTGGCCGGCTCCCACCAGGTGAACCTTTTTCGACCGGGCCAAGGGTTCGACGAAGACCAGGAGATCATCGGTCTTCAGGCTGAAAGGCCGGTTGGAGCGACCGATCTTGTGGCCGATTTCCTCGTGGATTGATGCGGGAAGAGCAAGTTCGGAAGCATAGAGCTGCAGGTGCGGGACTCCTGCTTGGTCTATTACGGTAAGCAGAACCGTCTGCAGGCCTTTTTTCAGGCGTTCGCCCGTTTCATGCAGGAGACTCAGGATATCCTTTCCGGGATCCAGCCTCTGAAGCAGGACCTGTTGACGGCCGCCGCAGATCATGCCCATGCGGGCGGCGTCATCGGCGGTCAGCGTGAAGTCGAGGATCCTATGACCCCGGTTTTCATTGAGCAGTTGTCTGGCCGCGGCGATGCTTGCTCCTTCCAGGGCGCCGCCACCGATGGTCCCGATAAGACTGCCGTCCTTTCGAACCAGCATCCTGGCGCCTGAATCACGCGGTGCCGAGCCGGCACTGGTGATGATCGCCCCGATGACGGCAGGCTCTTCATGCTCGAGGCAAGTGATGAGATAGTTTAGAATAGTAATCATTTAGGTTTCCTTATCCCGTTGATCGTTCAAGATTCGCTTGACGGAATGATCCGGGCTCAACCGGTCTTCAGCAGTGACCAAGCCGAGGCCCAGGCGGCCTGAGACAATGTCTTCGCGGAGTTGGGGCCTTGCCGCCAAGGTCCGGAAGAGGGAATTTTCAAGGTCAACATAGCCTGAATCGGCGATATAGACAAGGGCCAGTCTCTCGGCAGACCCGGATTGCAGACAGGCCAGATAGGGAGGGCCGGGTATTATTTATCCTCGAGGAGTTTTTCCACCTCCTCCATCCGGCCGACAGCCAATTCCTCGGAGATCAGTACCGTGCCGCAGGTCTCGCAGACGGGAAGCTCGACATTGAAGACACCGCCCAGGTAAGTGAGCTCAACCATGCCCGGGACGAGCTTCCTGTCACATTGATGGCATCGCCAATCCATGTTTTCGGGCAGAAAACTGAGTTTCATGGCCGACTCCTTTGAATGTGCATGCGATGGCTCCAGGTGGCTACAATCCGATACCTTTCCTCGTCTTGCCGATAGCGGACCCAGATGGTGACCTCGTCCAGCCTGGCCCAGGCGATACGATCGGGACCGTTGTCCTTTTCCAACCAGCTATTCGTCCGTTCCGCGTGATAAAGGACCCGTTGCAGGTCCTGTCTCAGGATGCGCCGGTCTTCCATGGTCGTGTGTACCTGCTCCGGAATTGTCAGGTCGATGGCGGCCCAGGGCTCCGGTTCCTTCTTGGGCGCGGCATGGAATGCCTCGGCCAGCAGCCGATCCTTGAGACCTTCCCGGTTGCTTCGGCGATCGGATAGCGAGACCGGCTCGGCAGTGGCGGTCCTGGCCGTTTCAGGAAGCAGCAGGTCCAACAGATGCAGGCTCGCCTTGCCCCCCCGGGCCAGTTGTTCCCGGCACATGATACAGTAGGTAAGCATCGGGGCGGCACTCTGGGCGGCCCGCGCCTCAATGACCTTGGCCGCAACAGCCGGGTTGGCATTGGCCATCAGTCCACCATAGCCGCAACACTCGGTGAGTTCCTGGTCCATCTTCAGGGGAGCAAGTTCCTGGCCGATTGCGCTCACCAGCCTGCGGACCGTCTGTTGTGTCGCCTTGTCATGACGGGAGGAGCAGGGATCGGTCAAAGAAAGAGCGGGATAGCCGGTTGGTGGCGGATCTATCGGGAGGGCGATCCGGGTCCAGACCGATATGGCCTCGATCTCCGGCAGATGATCCCTAAACATCTGTAGACAGGAGGAGCAGGCAACAAGGATGACAGGCCTGCCCATCTTTTGCCACCGGCCGCGAAGTTCCTGGGTGTGTGTTGCAAATTCCTCGGTACGGCCGCCCCACTGGGCCGGGGCACCGCAACAATCGAGCCAGATGCCGGTATCCGGTTGCCGGAGAAGAAGATCGTACAGGCTGCGGACCTGATCCGGCCTGACCCCACTCAACTGGCAGCCGGGGAAAAACAGGGCCGAACTCGACTCCTGTCCCGGGGCGTGATGGATGAACAGAGCCCGGTCGCTTACTGCCTGGCGCATCTCGTCCAAGGCAAAGGCATGGGCCGACGGCGGCATCCGTTTTTCCGCGACCATCCGTTGTCTTGCCTGCAGACAGAGGTCGGCCATGGAGAAATCCCGGGGACAGAGGGTCTCGCACTGTCGGCACAGCGAGCAGGAGTTGATCAGGATATTGGCCTGGTGAACGCCCTTGACGATGGCCTCGTTGTTATATATCTGCCGGGCATAGACCCGGGGATAGGCTCCGAATTTGGCCAGATAGACGCAGTGGTAGACACACTCCAGGCACTGGCAGTCAAAGCACCGTCCTGCCTCGGCAACGGCCTCGTCCTCGGTGAAATCATGGCCGTCAGCCGGTACGGTTCGTTCAAGTACGGCAAACCTTTCGGTTACCGTATAGAGATCCGTTCGGCCGTTCAACGGTGCCGGGCGGCTGGCGGTGAGACTGGCGCCCTGGAGGAAACGATCCATGGACAAGGCTGCCTGCCTCCCTCGGGCTGCGGCCAGGATATAGGAGGGGGCTTCATCGACCGCGGCGCCGCAGGTGAAAAGGCCGTTTTCGTCAACCACCAGGGTGGCCGGGTCGGGTGAACGGGTCAGGTCGAGGAGTTCGGCGGCGATCAGATCATCGCGACCGATATAAACGGCGTCTGCCTGGTTCCGGACCTGTTCAAAGAGCCCCAGGTCCACCGCGTCTGTCTGACGGAAGATGCAACCGGACCGGACAAGGCCTTCCAGCTCACTTTTCAGGCGATCGGGAGGCAGGAGTCGGGCGGCGATTCGCCGCAGGTGCCCGCCCGGCTGCCCCTGATGATAAATGGTGACCGGATAGCCTTTTTTGCTGAGATCGAAGGCCACAACCAGGCTTGAGGGGCCGGCACCGAGGACGGCCGCGTTTTTCGGCCGCGGCGGCAGCAGCAGGACCTTGCCCCGGCCGGTGCTCAGACGAAGGCAGGATCGCTCGAGCAGACCGACGGCAATGGCGCCGCCCATGCCTCCTCTCAGGCAGATCTTTTCACAGGGCGCCTCGCAGAGGCTGGCAGTGACTTGCGGCAGCGGCATGCCCCTTTCCAGGACGGCCCTGGCCTCCTGATAGCGTCCCTTGGCCATTGCCTGGGTAAAGGCTCGGGCATCGACGTTCAGAGGGCAACCGGCGCGGCAGAGCGGTGGTTCCTCCTGGATACAGCGGGCCTCCCATTGGCGGAGTTCTTTTTGTTCCATGGGCTGGAGATGCCCCCCGACCGGTGGACGGGTGCGGGGGGCGGATGAGGTTATGCCTTCAGTCCTGCCAGAACCTTTTCGGGCAGGGCGGGTAGTCGGGTGATGCGCACACCGCAGGCGTTGGTGATGGCATTGATGATGGCCGCATGCGGACAGGTCAGGGGCAGCTCTCCCACGCCTGAGGCACCGAACGGACCTTCCGGCCGCGGGCTTTCGACATAGAGCAGTTCCATGTTGTCCGGAATCTGTTTGATATACGGGAAGCCTGCTCCGACCATGGTCGAATGTTTCTGGATATCCTCGAAATCTTCGCTGAGGGCAAGGCCGATACCCTGGGCCAATCCGCCGTACATCTGACCGTCCACCACCAGCTTGTTGGCGATCTTACCGATGTCGGCTGCAAGTGTCATTTTTTCCACCGTGGTCTGACCGGTGCTGATGTCGACGGCGACTTCGGCCAGGAAGACACCATACATGTAACAGCAGAACGGTCGGCCCTGACCGTTTTCGTCACAGGGGTTGGCCGAGGCGCTCCATTTCCCATTGTACTTGGTCGGTATCTTCTCAGCGACCATCTCGCCATAGGTGCGATACCCTCCGCCTGCCTTTTTCAGGCCGCCAAGCAGCAGTTCGCAGGCCGCCTTGATCCCCTGACCGACAACCACCTGGGAACGGCTGCCGCCGGCGGGACCGCCGTTGGGGCAGAGGCTGGTGTCGTTGAGTATCAGCCTGATCTTCTCCGGGGAAATGCCCAGAGGTTTCAGGGCCTCGTGGGCCGTTGCCAGCGCACCCATGTCGGCGCCCTGGCCATGATCGAGCCAGGTGGTGAAAATGGTAACGGTGTCATCGGCATTGATTTCGGCGGCGGCTTCCGCGGTGTCAGGACCATCGAGGCCGCTACCGTAGACGCCAAGCGATACGCCGACGCCACGTTTGACGGTGGCGGTGGAGCCTGCCCTGGCCCTGTCGAGGGCGGCCTTGTACCTGGGCCGAATCTGATCGATCAGCTCGGGCAGGCTGTAGACCTCGGGGTCCTGGCCGGTGGGTGTCGTCGTCCCCTGGCGATAGACGTTTTTATAGCGCAGATCCAGAGGATCCATCCCTAGCTGATCCGCCAGCTTATCCATCAGGACCTCACTCGCAAACTCGGACTGGGGAGAGCCGTAGGCCCTGAAGGCCGAGCCCCAGGAATGGTTGGTACAGACGGTTCGTCCGATGCCGCGGATATTGGGGATGTTGTATCCGGCTCCAATGAACTGGACACCGCGCAGGGTCAAGAGATCGCCGAATTCGGAGTAGGGACCGTGATCGACGGACCAGTCGGACTCCATTCCCAGCAGGGTGCCGTCCTTCTTTGCCGCCAGGCGCAGGTTGATGAAGAAGGGAGAGCGTTTACCGGTGTAGGTCTGTTGTTGAAAATAGTCATAACCGAGAAAGACCGGGCGCTTGGTTGCCAGGGCTGCCGCACCCACAAGGGCCTCCATGGTCGGACTGAACTTATAGCCGAAGGTGCCACCGGCGGGGTTTTGGACCAGGACCAGGTTTTCGGGCTCCACACCAAGGCCCGGGGCGATCATATACAGGTGCAGATGGATGCCGATGGACTTGGAGTGGATCACCAGCTTGCCCTCATCGTTGATATAAGCAAAACCGACATCCGGCTCGATCGGCATATGGGGCTGGCGGCCGACATAGAAATCATCCTCGACCACGGTATCGGCACCGGAAAAAAGAGGAGCGGTCTCCTCGCCTTTGGCCACCCTCTGCTCAAAGTAGATGTTCGGAGTACCCGGATGGATCTCGATGGCATCTTGAGCCATGGCCGCAGGCGCACTCATATAGGAAGGGAGTTCTTTCAACTCGACCTTGACCTTGTCTGCAGCTGCCTTGGCATGTTCCAGGGTGTCGGCGCAGACGATGGCAAGGGCATCACCGTACTGGAAGACCTTTTCGTCACAGAGGATCGGCCGGTCCCAACCGTCGCCTTTGTTGGTGGGAAAGGTGATCAGACCGGTTATCCTGTTCTTGCCTTTGATATCCTTGTGGGTGACAACTTTGACTACACCGGGCATCTTCTCGGCCACAGAGGTATCGATGGAGACGATATTGGCATGGCTGACCTTGGCCTGGACCAGGGCCAGCTGCAGGGTCTCTTTCGGAAGTTTCAGACCCAGATCGGCGCCGAAGTCACAGGTGCCGGTTACCTTGGCGATGGCCGAAGGTCGCGGGTATTTGGTACCCCAAATACGCCCGTCAGCGGGGATCTTGAAGGCCAGGGCATCCATGCTCATCTCACCACGCAATACCTTGGCCGCATCCATGACGGCGTCGACCAGCTGCCGATATCCGGTGCAGCGGCAGGCATTGCGGTGTTTGTGGAACCATTCGCGGACCTCTTCACGGGTAGGATTCGGATTGGTGTCCAGCAATCCCTTGGCAGAAACGATAAAGCCGGGGGAGCAATATCCGCACTGCGCACCGCCGTGGGCGATCCAGGCCATCTGGATCGGATGGAGGTGGTTGGCTGTACCAATGCCTTCGATGGTGATGACGTTGGCGCCGTCGGCCAGTCGTTTCATCTTGGTTGCGCATGAACGGGTCACTTTGCCGTCGATCAGGACACTGCAGGCCCCGCATTGTCCCTGGCCGCAACCAACCTTGGCGCCGGTCAGACCGAGGTTCTGCCGGACTACATTGACCAGGGTTTCTTCCGCTGCAACCACTAGGGTTTTGGCAATGCCATTGAGCACGAATGTCTTTTTGATCATACGTTACCTCCTTAAGGGTCGTTTGAAGATGAGGTTTCCCCGAGGCTTGCCCGGGTGTATCGGGATAGAGATTACATACGGATCTGTTACAGAAGCCATGCGGAGGGTAGCCATCGCAACAGCAAACTCCCGGCATGTCTCTGTTCGAGTGTGGGAAAGAATACTCTGACTTTTCATGATAGCGATTGTCCGTCAAGCAGGCAAATTCAGGTGAGAGAATTACCGAAAATGCCGAGAAGTAACCCCGGATTGTTCCGGTTCATTGAAAATTCACAAAAGTCATTACTTTACAATTCTTGAGATGGAGGATAAGTTGAAGTCTCATTACGGGAATAATGTCAAGGATTGAAGAGAAAACTCCAATGAAACTGCTCAATTATTCAAATGAAACCTACTTGACCGGTCCGCGGACGATCTCCTTGCCGGCGAGGATCGCTCCCTCTCTTTTCTTTTATTGGCGGTTTTTCGGCATAGTGTATACGGCAAGCAGAAAGGCAAAACGAGGAGTCTATGATGATGCCGAGTGGTATAACAGCAGCTTTCAGGTAGTTGACTGTTTGGAACGAATCGGTATTCGCTTTCAGGTGACGGGAATCGAACATTTTCAAAAAGTTGAGGGTCCCTGCGTGGTAATCGGCAATCATATGAGTATGATGGAGACTGTTGTTCTGCCGATAATCATCGGCTCGGTAAAGAGGCTGACCTTCGTCATCAAGGAGAGTCTGCTGGCCTATCCCGTCTTCAAACATATCATGCGTTCGCGAGACCCGATTGCCGTATCGCGTACCAATCCCAGACAGGATCTGGTGAAGGTAATGGAACTGGGGATGGAGAGACTCGAAGGGGGGGTCTCAATTATCGTTTTTCCTCAGACCACAAGGGCTGCCACGTTTGATCCCGCCCAGATGAGTTCAATTGGAGTGAAACTTGCGAAGAAGGCAGGGGTCCCTATTATGCCGCTGGCTCTCAAAACGAGTGCTTGGAAAAATGGAAAAATAATTAAGGACTTGGGAAAAATTGACGTACCGAACGATGTCCATTTCGCCTTTGATGCCCCGCTCACCGTACAGGGGAAAGGCACGGAAGAGCATCAGAGGATCGTCGACTTTATTCAGAACAAGCTAAGGGAATGGAAAGAAACAGATACCATTCCTGTCCGGTAGTGGCGGCGGTGCATGACCCTGGTTTTTTCATCGTGCTTTGTGCTTTCTTGGCAAGAGACACCTGAAAAATGATGCCACGACCCTGAAAGACTGCAAGTACAACGTAGGAAATCAATAAGTTCCAAGGCTGCACCGTTGGTGGATGAACTTTTTACGTTGCCGATAAAGAGTTGTCGGCATCGAACTCTTGATGGCTAGGAGTCGTCGGAATCTATCGACTCACTCTCGTCATCGATATCTTCCTCGAGGTCATCGTCCAGGTCCTCCTCTTCAATGTCTTCTTCAAGGTCATCATCGAGGTTGTCGGAGTCGTCTTCCTCAAAATCCTCCCCGTCGATATCCTCCTCGTCGAGTTGTGATGATCTGACGGCTTTAGGGATTTTCGATTCCGGGAGAATAATTTCGGTTATTTTGGCAACCTCGTCGTGAATGTCCGGGTCTTTTTGGCAGACGCCGCAGGTGGCTACATGCTGTTCGATAAATGCAACCATACGAGCCGGCGCCATGGTCTCGTCCCGCACATTCAGGTACCACGTTTTGGCGAGTTTGATTAATCTTTCACACTGCATAGTGACTTTAGGTAAAGAAGTTGGTAGAGGCTATTACCACGTGCAAGAAGATTTGGTAGGTATCAGCAAAACGACATTGTTATCAATAATTGAACCATACAATATAATAAAGAGTTGTTTTCAAGGTCAACACCTATTAGTATATGGCCGGCTTTTGATCCGTATTTTTTCCGGAAGTGGATAGGGCACTGGTGGCCCTCCCGGACTTCAAATCCGGTGTGAGGGGTTAATAGCCTCTCGGGTGGGTTCGATTCCCATGCACTTCCGCCACGCCGTCGTTTCACCACCTTATAGAATTGCTTCAACGGGACCGGTTCCCTTGGTTTTTCAGAAGAGGATGTCCCATTTTTTCCCGTTGGATCACGTAGCGTTCGGCTACCTTTCTTGCGATGTTCCGTATCCTTCCAATGTATCGGGTTCGTTCGGCAACGCTGATTGCCTTGCGGGCGTCGAGGAGGTTGAAGGTATGAGAACATTTCAGACAATAGTCATAAGCTGGGAGGATAAGATCTCTTTCAACGAGTTTCAAGGCCTCCTGCTCATAGTTTTCGAAAAAGGGGATGAGTTTTTCTATGTTGGCTTCCTCGAAATTAAAGGTCGAAAATTCGACCTCTGCCTGGTGGAAGATTTCACCGTAACTGACCTGATCGTTCCAGGCAATGTCATAGACGCTTTCCACGCCTTGCAGATACATGGCGATGCGTTCCAAACCGTAGGTTATTTCGACGGTTGTCGGGTGGAGATCAATGGAGCCGGCCAATTGAAAGTAGGTGAACTGGGTGATTTCCATGCCGTCCAGCCATACTTCCCAGCCAAGACCTGACGCACCCAGGGTCGGCGACTCCCAATCGTCTTCAACAAAGCGGATATCATGTTCTAGCAGATCCAGACCAAAACATTTCAGGCTTTCGAGATAGAGTTCCTGCACATCCAGGGGCGACGGCTTGAGGACCACCTGATACTGGTAGTAGTGCTGCAGACGGTTGGGATTATCGCCATACCGGCCGTCGGTGGGGCGTCTGGACGGTTGCGGATAGGCGGCCCGCCAGGGTTCGGGACCCAGTGAACGAAGGAGAGTGGCGGGATGAAAGGTGCCGGCCCCTACCTCCATATCGTAGGGTTGTTGAATGACACAGCCGTGATCGGCCCAATAGGTACCCAGTTGAAAAATTATATCCTGGAAAGTCATTTGCATCCTTTGCGGTTCAACGTTCAGTTGTCTAATGCCCACTCTTGTATATGCGGTCCGGAAGACTCTCTCGCATCTGTCGGTAGATGGCCATTTTGCCCTAACTCTTCGTTACTATTAAGGTTTGCTTTTTAAATTATCAAATGCATGCTGCCGGTTAGATTCTTCAAGCCCCAAATTATATCAAAATCCTGCACTGTCATACCGACAGTATCTCAGCAAGAAGAAGCCATGTCGGCTTGACAATTGCGTGCCGGACAATCATTATATTCCGTTAAGCTACCATAGCGCAAGTCCAGGGTAAATCTTTTTATTTTCTTCATCGGCTGAGGAAACCCATAATGTTCGATCAGGTGAGGCTCCCATGGAAAAGATTGTTGATAACAATGAAATTAAGGCACTGCTTGAAACAGCACATGTCATTGCCATTGTCGGTCTTTCACCGAAAGAAAAGAGGCCGAGTAATCTCGTGGCGCGCTATCTGCTCGATGTCGGCTATACAGTAATCCCGGTGAATCCGGGGCATGTTGAAATTCTCGGGCTCAAGTGCTATCCGGATCTCTCCGCAATAGACCAGCCTGTCGATATCGTCGACATCTTCAGAAGACCGGAAGCCGTCCCTCCGATTGTTGATGAGGCAATAGCCATTGGGGCAAAGGCTGTCTGGATGCAATTGGGGGTTATTAATTATCAGGCAGCGGCGCAAGCCAAGGAGTCGGGGCTTATGGTTATCATGGACCGTTGTCTTAAAATTGATCATTGCCAATTGATCAGGTAAATTTTTGTTTACATGAGTTGATCGAGGCGGATGGAACCTACACTTCTCAGCATCCGAGGGGCCAGGATGCATAATCTGAAAAATATCGATGTCGACCTGCCACGGAACCGCCTGGTTGTCTTTACCGGCCTGTCGGGATCGGGAAAATCGACACTGGCCTTTGATACGCTGTATGCCGAAGGTCAACGCCGATATGTCGAGTCGCTGTCCACCTATGCCAGACAATTCTTAGGCCAGATGGACAAGCCCGATGTCGATTCATTGGAGGGACTCTCTCCGGCAGTTTCAATCGAGCAGAAGACGACAAGCAAGAATCCTCGTTCGACGGTTGGGACGGTAACAGAAATCTATGATCATCTGCGACTGTTATTTGCCCGATGCGGACATCCCTTCTGTCCGAAATGCGGTCAGGAGATTCGGTCGCAGTCTGTTGAAGATATGGTGAACGGCCTGCTTGACCGACCGGAGGGAACGAAGGTAATGTTGCTTGCGCCGTTGGTAAAGGACAGAAAAGGACGACACGAACAGATTCTCGCCCGGATCAGAAAGGAAGGTTTCGTCCGTATCCGGGTCGATGGTACCGTTGTGGATGCAGATGAGGTTGAAGGGCTGGAAAAGAACAAACGCCACACCATCGAGGTTGTCATCGACAGAATCGTTTTGAAACAGTCCAGCAGAAGACGTCTATCGGACTCGGTGAGTACCACGGTAAAGCTGACTGAAGGCTTTTTGCTTGCCGTTTTCCCCGAAACCGGAGAAGAGGTCCTCCAGAGTGAGCTGGCTGCCTGCCATCGGTGCGGTATTTCCATGCCGGTCCTTTCAACCCAGCTTTTTTCTTTTAATAATCCTCAGGGTGCCTGTACTGAATGCGGCGGGCTCGGCGTGAAGCAGTTCCTCGATCCCTCTCTTGTTATTCCGGATGAGACCAAAAGTATTTCCGAGGGAGCAATCGCACCCTGGGGATGGAGAAACGAATCGACCTATACCGGACAGATGTTGGCTGCCGTTGCCGATCATTTTAAATTTTCCCTGCAGACGCCTTTTAAGAAACTGTCTCTACGGCATCAGGAGGTGATTCTTTACGGTTCGGGAAGAGAGGAGATTCATTTTCTGTATCAGAAGGGCAGGAGGGTAATGACTTCCGAAAGGACCTACGAGGGGGTCATACCGCAGCTCCATCGCCGTTTTCATGAAACCCAGTCGGGAATGATCCGGGATGAACTGGAAAAATATATGGCGGAGCAGATCTGTCCCAGGTGCAAGGGAGCCCGTCTGAAAGATGAGGCGTTGGCCGTGCGGATCGGAGAATGGTCCATCTATGCATTGACCTGTCTGTCCATAGAAAAGATGCTTGCCATTCTTCCGATGGTTCCGTTTACCCGGAGGGAACGCAGGATCGGGGAACCGATCCTGAAAGAGATAGTCGATCGGCTCTCGTTTCTTGCCGATGTCGGTCTGGGATATCTGTCTCTTGATCGACGTTCCGGAACCCTTTCCGGAGGTGAGGCCCAGCGCATACGGCTGGCATCGCAGATCGGATCGAGGCTGGCGGGTGTTCTCTATATCCTCGATGAGCCCAGTATCGGTCTGCACCAGCGTGATAATCAAAAACTGATTACCACCCTACTTGAACTGAGGGACCTCGGCAACACCGTAATCGTTGTTGAGCATGATACCGACACGATACTTGCCGCAGATCATGTTCTCGTTATGGGACGGGGGGCGGGGGTGCATGGCGGCGAGGTTGTCTATAACGGGGGGGTACCGGGTCTTCTTGCCTGCGGGTCGTCGATTACCGGAGAGTACCTGTCCGGGAAAAAGTCCATTGTCGTCCCGGCAGGCAGAAGGAAAGTGCGCACAGGGCGGAACTCGAGGCTTTCTATCAGAAACGCCTCGGTCAATAACCTGAAGCATCTGGAGGTATCGTTTCCTCTGGGCTGTATGACTGCAGTTACCGGAGTGTCGGGTTCCGGGAAGAGTTCCCTGGTAATCGAGACCCTTTTTCCTCTGGTCAAGGAGGGGCTGAAGAGCAGATCGGCGGACTTTTCGTTAAAAGGGGTTGACATATCCGGCCTGCAATCCATTGACAAGATCGTTGATATCGACCAGAGCCCCATCGGCAGGACACCGAGATCGAATCCGGCAACCTATACCGGGGTCTTCGGCCCGATCCGTGACTTGTTTACGCGTCTGCCGGAATCCCGTGCGCGTGGCTATGCACCCGGCAGGTTCAGCTTCAACGTTAAAGGGGGACGATGTGAGGCGTGTGAGGGAGATGGAGTCAAGAAGATAGCCATGCATTTCTTGCCCGATATTTATGTCGTCTGTGATACCTGCCAGGGGAAGAGATATAACCGCGAAACCCTGGAAATTACCTACCGAGGCAAGAGCATCCATGAGGTTCTCGCCTTGACGGTTGAGGAGGCCTTGGCATTTTTTACCCATATTCCACCGGTTAAAAATCGCTTGCAGACCCTTTTCGACGTCGGGCTCGGGTATATCACACTGGGTCAGTCTTCGGTGACGCTTTCCGGTGGTGAGGCCCAACGTGTAAAACTGGCCAAGGAACTCTCTGTCCGAAGCAGCGGAAAAACACTCTATATCCTGGATGAACCGACGACAGGGTTGCATCCGGCCGATATCCAGCATCTCTTAGATGTTTTGAATAGATTGGTGGATACGGGCAATACCGTTGTCGTCATCGAGCATAACCTGGATGTCATCAAAACGGCGGATTGGATAATTGACGTGGGTCCGGAAGGAGGGGACGGCGGAGGATCTATCGTCACCTGCGGCACGCCTGAGCAGGTACGGGAAAACCCATCGTCGCATACCGGTCGATTCTTAGGACAAGTGCTTGATGCTAAAAGTAAAAAATGAATAGACCCGAAAGGCTTGCTTCCTTGGTCCAAGTACTGTTTAATACGGATCAATCGATTCAAGGAAAGTTTGAGTTGAAAAGCAAGAAGAATTCTTGGAAAAACATTGAAAATAAAAGAGGTTAATAATGGTTCAAACCAATAAATCCGATAATGAAGCCAGCCCGGAGTTCAGGATGCAGAAGATGTATATCAAAGATCTATCCTTTGAAAATCCCAATGCCCCTGAGATCTTTCTTCCCAGCAAATCCGAGCCGAAAGTCGACGTCAATCTTCAGTTACACAATAAAAAGGTGAGTGAGGATCACTGGGAGGTATCCATCGGGATTACCGGGAGGATTGTCGCCAAAGGCGAGACCGAACAGGTTATGTTCATTATAGAAATAGAGCACGCAGCAGTTTTTATGATGAAAAATATACCGGCAGAGCATATGGAGATGGTTCTTGCCGTGGATTGTCCTTCCCTGCTTTTCCCGTTTACCCGGCAGATAGTGAGCCAGGTATCGGTGGATGGAGGTTTTATCCCCTTTATGATGGAACCGATCAATTTTATGGGGCTGTATCAGAATGCAAAGAAGCAAAAGGAAAATTCAAACTGAAAAATGCAGGATGCAAGCCACCCTTCAGCTATGTGCAAAAATTTGACAAAACGTGACCTCCAACTGTTCATAGTGCTTCGGGTAAGTGAAGACCCCGGATGTTTACAAGCAGACTGTTCGGCTATACAACAGGTATGCCCGACGGTCTGATCGTGGGCAGATGGGGTGTTGCAGAAGAATTACGGATGCAAAAGAAAAGGCCATGTTCCCGGGGCGGGAGCATGGCCTTTTCTTTTTTGTGGGAATTGAAGAAGCTTTGAGTGCCTTACGGACTGACTTCTTGCAAAATAACAAGAAGCCAATCCGTCTCAAGGTTCTTATCCGGCTCTTTTCAGCTGGGGTTAGAGTCCGTACGTCACGAAATTATTGATAAGTGTACTGACACCTTTTTCTATGGCCTGATTGAAAAGTGCATCGTATTGGTTGTCGGCAAAGATGGTTTCGGGTGAGACCTGAACCCGCACTCTGTTGGTCCAGATAACGTTGCCTGTAGCAGCCTCCTGAACCCATATGCGAAGCTGAACTACGGCTTGATCGACTCTTCCTGCGTGATGAGCCATATCGCCCAGGTAACCGGCCCCGATCCCCCAGGCGACGGTGTTGCCGGAGGCGACCGATCCATCGATGTAATCGTTATCTTTAAACGGCCAGTCCTGGCCACCACCGATTGCCGCCCCGATTATGCCGTTGGAAACCGCGGTATCCCATCCATCATACGAATCGGATTCGGCAAAACCGAAAAGGATATGTGAACTGCCTCCGGCAACAACGGGGATAAGGCCCTTCTTCCATGGGGCCCAGGTCGGTTCCTGCCTCGTCTTATACTCGAGGATCCTGCCCCGCACGATATAGTCGGCGTTGAAGAAGCGGCCTATTTTTTTAATGGCATTGGGGGTCATACCATGCGTCCCGGGACTGGACGAGACCCTGTTGTTTCTGGCATTCTGTTGCATCCGGATATAGCGGCGTATTTCCGACTTCATCGTATCCGACCAGTCTCCAATGAGTTCGTTTTTCATGGACCGGGTGTTGTCTTCCTCATAGAGGGGGAGGCTGAGATAGTTCTGTTCGATCAGGTAGTGGAACACGTCTTCCTGGACCGGAAGGTTGAATCCGTTAGCCACCAGGCGATCGGTGAGACTCTCGGTGACTTCCAGGTACCTGCGATGGGCTGAAGCGAAATTATCGGCGTAGGAGTAATCGGCAAAGGGGAGGATGACGACGGTTCGTCCCTGCCCCGGACCGTTTACCGGCTTTTCCGGAACATTCAGCGTTTCGACAACAGTTTGACCACAACCTGTCAATGCGAACACTAAAACGGCTAGTATCAGAAATTGCAGCCTCTTCATAATTCTCTCCCTGCTAAATAATATGTTTGATGAACTTACATAAAGTCAACTCATCCTCGGGCTGATCCAT
>JBJKPM010000022.1:0-28980 GCA_046706325.1 Desulfocapsaceae bacterium
TCCGACTATCACACACGCCGGGCGGCCTGGACCTTTCGATTTGTTCTGCAGAACCTATCGGTTCATGTGATCGTCTATCCGTCGAAATCCCAGGGGATCGACAAGGGCGAGTTGATACTGGAGTATCTGAAATACGGTTATTATCTCGTTCGGTACGGAGTATTCGATCTTGTCCCGGAGATGAAGGAGAAGAAGGAACTGAAGTTGGAGGGAAAAAGGCTGAAGACTGAAGGCTGAAGGAAAAAAGCAACCGAAGGAACTACAGCAAAGAAAGGAACAACAGGAACTACAGGAACTGAAGGAACCGTAGGAGAACAGCAGGAAAAGAAAGGCTTAAGAGTGAAGGGAAAAGGAATTATGGCAATCTAACGGGATCTTGTCTGTTATCAAAAATAGCGTGAACCACTATCTCCTGTTTTTCAATAGTGTAAAAAATCGAGAAAGGAAAGCGTCGCGTTAAGTTTCGCCTAAAAGAATTGTGTTGTTTGGGATACAGCTTGGGCGCTTGCAGGATTGCCTCGATGGCAGCCTCGACACAATCAAGAAATTCAAAACCTAAACCTTTCCGTTGTCCTTCATACCATTCAAAGGCAATATCAAGGTCGTCTTTGGCTCGTTCGGTATAGCGTAGTCTCACTTATGCCTTTCCCGTAATTCGTTGTGAATTTGTTGCCAATCATGCAATTCCACCAGGTCCTGCTTGAACTGTCCATACCTTTTTTCAAGCTCTTTTTTCTGCCACTCGGGCATTGGGAGGTTATTGGCTTCAAGGGCAATGGAATCCCAGATATCTTGAGCCAGAATGAGTTTTTGTTGCAGACTTAATCTGCTAATTTCGGCGGAAATTTTATTCGGTTCCATTTTTTTTATCCTGATATTGATTGGCTGTGATTATTCCTATGTAGAGAGATTACAACAGAAGAGACAAGAAGGCAACAGGGAGCGAAAACAGAGGGCGGTGAGGCAGGGGGCAGGAGCCAGGAGATAGAAAAAGCAAGTGAAGGAAGTAAAGAAACGGCATGACTACCGTGATGCGTGATGCGTGAAAGGAACTGCAACTGCTTAAAGACAGGAAAAACAGGAACTGCAAAGAAGGGAAGCAACTATAGGAACAGCGGCAACTGCAGCAACAGAAGGAACAGAAGGAGAGGCGGGACTTAAGTACAAGATCGACTGAAGGCTGACTACCGTGATGCGTGATGGGTGGAGGCTGAAAAGAAAGAGAAGGCACACTCGCATTGAAGAATTGACTATAGTCAGGGAACGGGTTCCTTACCTTCACGGCGCGCCATCTCAACGATGGCGCTTGTTTTGTCCTCCAGCCACTCCTTGCTTCCTCAGAGGATGGGCTCTATCCGTGAATCTTCCCTCACCGCAACCCGCCAGAGAAGATTGAGATCCTCACGGGTTCGCGGGGTATCGAAACGGGGGGAGATGACGATCAAATCGATATCTCTCCATCCTTCCTCCTTGTATCAGGACAAGTTTATGTCTTCTGGGCGGCTTATTTCCTCTCGGCTTTTATTTGGGAGATAGCATCATCCAAGGTTATATCGTCGAGCCACGCCTCGCGATCCTTCGTATAGTCACCCTGGCCGATTGAAAACTGATTCAGAAATCGAATAGTGTCAACAACTCCCATCTTTTCAAATAAAATACGAGTAGCCCGATGGCTGATTTCAGATATTGGTCTTGTTTCTATATTCATATATCAAGCCTCATAATAAGCTCGGTAGGCGATACCGGCGTGGTATTTAATCCGTCGAAGTTTCGAGCTTTCTTTAAGAATTTATCATCACATGTGCAAAAAAAGTCAGCTTTTGAAATAGATGCAGATGCCAAATGCAATGCATCCAATGGCTTCATTCCTGATATCTGTAGTCTATTTGCAAGTACTTCAAGTTCCGGTGTCAGTGTAACGATTTCATTTGCTATTTTTAGAATAGCCAAAGCTCCCGCTTTACGATCCTGATCTGGAATCCGGCCAATTTCGAATTGCAGAGATTCCGAAGAAATAAGTGTCAACTGGTTAGACTCGCACATTGTGAGAATAACCAGTATAGCTTCGGCTTCAACTGCTATCCTCGGTTGAGATCTCTCATCGAAGGGCCGTTGAATACTACAACAATCAAGATAAATTCTCATTTAATGACCATGTATTGGAAAATCAGAGGTGTGCTGTTTAATAAAACAAGATCATACAATTGCCCTGTGAGTTGCCGATTGCGTCCTGTAAAAGGCTCGGGCGAGTAAAAAACTATACCACTTCCTCACCCTTTTCGGAGAGATTGAGAAGAGCACCCATTTTTGCTTTTGCTTCATTGATGTTAACATCCATAAGTTTATCCTCCATAGGATTAAATCGTAACAATTTCATAAAAGATTGACAAGGATGAATAATCGAGCAAAAAAGATTACTTTTTACGAAGTTGTATGGAGAAGCAGGAGACAGGAGTGCGGTGGTCCCGAAAAACTGGTCAATGTGTTAAGCTCTAATTCACAACCTGAAAGGAGCTTTTCATGAAAAGGAAACGAAAACAATACAGCCCGGCGTTCAAGGCCAAAGTAGCCTTGGCAGCCATAAGAAACGAGGCCACTGTCGACGAACTTGCCGCAAAATATGGAATCCACCCCACCATGGTCGGAAACTGGAAACGGGAGTTGCTCGAGGGGGCTGCCGAGCTGTTTGACAAAGGTCAGAAAAACAAGAAACAGCATGACGCAAGTGTGGATGAACTCTACCGCCAGATTCGGTATAGCGAAGTCTCACTTATGCCTTTCCCGTAGTTCATTGTGAATTCGATGCCACAGTCGTGCAATTCCACCTGGTCCTGGTGAACTGTCCATACCTTTTTTCAAGCCAACAGAAGAGAGAAGAACACTCTCTTGATCCCCTGCTAATTTTGTTGTATATGTATTACATAAAGTACATGTATTGCAAAATGAGGTGAACCATGTTGACTATACGATTGTCGAAAACCACGGAACAAAGACTTGATCAGCTTGCCAAGGAAACCCATCGCCCCAAGAGCTTTTATGTTCGTGAAGCAATTGAGCGCTCGCTTGATGAAATTGAAGATATCTACCTGGCACAGTCCAGAATTGAAGCATTACGTGCAGGAAAGAGCAGGACCTACACTTTAGAAGAAGTGGAGAAAGATCTTGATCTGGAAAGTAACATTTGAAGAATCAGCCAGGAAAGAACTTGTAGCACTTGACAGAGCAGCGCAAACAGCGATTGTACGATATCTGAGAGAACGTATCGCCACTGATCAGGACCCGCACCGTTTCGGTGACCTGCTTCGCAAGGAATTGGTGGGGTTTTGGAAATATCGCATCGGCGACTATCGTGTCATCTGTGAAATCAAAAATGAGGAAGTAACTGTTCTTGTTGTCCGTATTGGCCACCGCAGCAAAGTATATGGCGGGCACTAATATCTTTACTCCGGTATTCATGACAACAGGCAAGAACAGCAAAAGAAGAATTGAAGCCTTAGAAGGAACAACAGTAACCAAGGAACAACAGGCAAAGAAAGGAACTGCAGGAAAGGCAGGAACGGCAAGCAAAGATAGGGGTGGAAGGAAAAGAATGGCTGAAGACTGCAACCTCAAGGGGCATCTGGGCAAGGTGGACATCATTCAGTGCAAATCGGAATACTTTTCATCAACCCTTCTGTATTGCTTTTAGTCTGTCCCCTCAATAGCCGGCTTCTTTTTGATGGCGTATTGCGAGGATTACGGCTGATTGCCCATCATAATGGTACAATACGATATACCCGCTGCCACCAAATTCTATGATCCATTCCCGATATTCGGGCTCCATTTCATCTACGGGACGTCCTGCTTCCGGATGATCCGCAATGATTTGAATACCGGAGCGGATTGCCTGCACAGCTCGTTTTGCGGCATCTCTATTTTTCTCTGTAAGAAAATGAAAGGCCCGTTGAACATCACGCAATGCAGAGGGTGACCAAATCAAACGTGGCATTTTGGAGGTTCCGTATCCTTACCATCTTCCAATTCTGCAAGCCATGTTTCTGCTTCTTGTTGTGTTACATGGAGGCCCGTAGTCTGGTATTCATGCCATGCCTTTAAAGCCTCCTGCCGGAACGACTCTCGTTTTTCTTCACGGTCAACATACTGGCTAATGGCTTCTTTCATCATCCAGTGCGTCGATCTATGTCTTGTCTCTGCAAGACGCTTTATACGTTCTTTTATTTTCGGATCTAACTTTACAGCTACGGCTGATATACTCATAAATTGTCTCCTTGGTATAAATAGGTAATACTAATTTATAATCTATAGCTTTTAAGGAAGATTTACCAGAAAAATTTGGGGGCGGACTTGAGATTGAAAAGTGACTACAGGAACGGCAGGGACAGAAGGAACTACAGCAACTGAAGGAAAAGAGCGGCTGAAGGCTGACTACCGTGATGCGTGATGGGTGAAGGCTGAAGACTGAAGGAAAGAAGCTACGGCAAGGAACTTTCTGTGGTTTTCTTCGTAATCTTTTCCATTTCAGGCATGGTTGTGTGTCTTGATATAGTCAAGAAGAGCCTTGTTGATTTTTGTTTGCCAGCCGTTTCCCTGAGCCTTGAAAAAATCTACTACCTCTGAGTTTAATCTGATCGTGAGTTGTGTTTTTACCGGAGCTTTTTGTTTTCCTCTGACTTTTCTTTCTGTTTTCTTCCCATTCCGGTATAGTTGACCATTGGTAAAGAATTCATCCGGAAGTTCGGGGATATCTTCATAATCTGAAGTGCTCGGAACATGACGGTCAACCTTCCGTAAATTGCTTTTCAAACCAGCGTTTTTCTCTTTCATTGGCTTTCCTCATGGAAATAACTCGGGTTGCATCGACCCGGTCTGTGTGGACAATAATAACCAGACGACCGGCAAGTTCACCCATGGTGATCAGCCTGTTTTCTCCGTAATCCTGACGGCTGTCTTTCCAGGTGATTCTGCGGGAAGCGGCGAAGACAATCGGAACGTCTTCAAAGTCGAGTCCTCTGTCGTTGATTGTTGCTTGCCGTTTCTGCTGATCGTGTTCAAGTTTCACGGTTTATTGTAGTTACAATCTGTGGAATTGTCAATATGTCTTCGTCTTCAGTTTATGCAACCTTTATTCAGAGGGTTTCCCTTAATGCCTGGGCGAACCGTAAAAACCATTTCTCGGTCTAATGAGGACATTTTCCATCATTCTGTTTTCTTATCTCGAGGTCTTCTGGTTTCTTCTCCCCAGCAGCCAGTTCACAGCGATGAGGAGTCCCAGCCCAAGCAGGAAAACCACGATCCCCGAGGATTCGTGGAGAAATCCCTGGGCCGCCTCGGCGCCGATCCTGGCCACCGGAAGATATCTGCTTCAACATCATATCAAAAATGAAAAACTCAAGGGTTGGATTGGATTAACCTAACTTGCTACGAATCATTAGTCTTTTTTCTTTTTATCACCAAATGAAATTCATCAGATCTTCGTACCTTCGATGGCGCTTGACAGAGCAGCGCAGACAACGGTTGTACGGTATCTGAGAGAGCGTATCGCCACCGATCAGGACCCGCGCCGTTTCGGTGATCCGCTTCGCAAGGAATTGGCGGGGCTATGGAAATCGAAGACCTCCTCTATCCGCAATAGTGTGGTTGCCGATGGCGAGCAGACATTCTATGGCCAGGTGCAGATTCCGCTCGGCCGTACCGTGGATGAACGGATCGTCAAAAAAACGCTTGCAATCATACTGCTGAACAGACGAAAGCAAGAAGGGATGGCCGAAGACTGAGTGTACGGATGACCCCCGGTCTGTTCAGCGGGAGCCTTTCTTGAACAGGACCGTCTTGATCGTCATGAACACGACCATGAAGTCCATCAGGAAGGAGACGTTTTTTATATAGAAGAGATCGTATTCCAGCTTGCGCACGGTATCCTCCCGCGAGGCGCCGTAAGGATAGCAGACCTGCGCCCAGCCGGTAATCCCCGGCTTGACGTTGTGCCTGAGCGGATAGAAGGGGATCGAATCGGCGAACTGATCGACGAAGACCGGCCGCTCCGGTCTCGGTCCGACAAAGCTCATATTGCCCTTCAGGACGTTCCACAGCTGCGGCAGCTCGTCGATGCGGAATTTCCGGATAAACCGCCCGAACCGGGTGACCCGGTCGTCATCTTCCTTGGCCCAGACGGCCCCGTCCTGTTCGGCATCCTGGCGCATCGAGCGCAGTTTATAGATCCGAAAGGGAACGTTCAAGTATCCGACCCGCTCCTGCTTGTACAGGACGGGTCCGGATGATTCGATCTTGATGATGACGGCGGAGACCAGGATGATCGGCGAGGAGAGGACGAGGGCGGCAAGGGACAGGACGATATCGGCCGTCCGCTTCAGCAGGTACTGGGATCTGTGCAGGGAGAAGCCCTCGGAGAAGATGATCCAGCTTGGTTCCATATTCTCCACCAGCAGTCGTCCGGTGATCCTCTCGTAGAAGCTGATCCCCTGCTCGATGACAATCCCCAGCATCTTGTATTGCAACAGGTCCTTGATCGGTGTGGTCCCCCGGCGATCGTCGAGGGCCACGATTATCCTGTCGAAATTCTTTCCCTGGTTGATGTCCTCCATGTGGTCGATGTTCTGGAACAGCAAGGCCGAATTCGGATTGTAGATCGTTTCCCGCTCGCCGACAAAGCCCATGACCTTGTAGGGGGAATTGTGTTTGCTTTCCAACTCCCTGGCGATATCCTCCGCCAGTCTTCCGGTTCCCAGGATCAGAACCTGCTGAATGAACATCCGCCGCCTGAGGATGGTGTAATACGTGGCCCTCCAGAGCAGGATCAGACCGCAGATGATCAGATATCCCGTCCAGAACGTCTTGGCGGGGATGATCATCTCGGGAAGGGAGTAGTAGATCCCGCCGAGAACGATGCACCCGACACCGAAGGCCTGGGTAATCCGCGTCGCCGTGGATGTCAGAGACAGGTCGTTTCGAAGATCGTAGAGGTCAAAAAAATACAGGCACAGCTGAAAGATGGCGACGACGATGACCGCCCGGTAGATATTATCAAAAAATCCGACGCCGAAGAGAAAACTGCCTTGAAAGCCCCATTCAACTGCGAGTATCGATAGAAAGATGAACAGTCCTTCCCCGAAAAAAAATATGATGTCCCTGAAGTGGTAGTATTTTTTTAATAGGAAAGGCATGTCGTTTCCTGAACTCCGGCTCTGGCCCCTTCTCCTGGTGTTCAACGAACCGGTGGCCGGGGACTGCCTGTCGAAACCAGGCCTTCAGACGCTGAACCCGCCCGGGAAATTTGAACGGAAGGTTTTCGTTTTATAGTGCAACTCGAAGGGATTTTTGTGGAATTTACTAGCAAAAATTATCGGTAAAATTCAATGAAAATAAAACCTTGCCATGATGATAGTACAGCACAACGGCAAAGTGCAAGCTATTTCTCACGCCCGCAGCTGCAGGGAAAAACAATACAGGGTTGGGTCGTATTTTCCGTGGCAGCCTTTGCCTCTGCCTGCAAAACCCCTTGCCCTCTGCAGAGGACAATGATACTAGTTGGTGGTAATCAAAAAGAGAGTAACCATACGACGGAAGGAAAACGGATGCGAAACGAGGACTATTCGGAGAGTCTGCTGGTTCATTTCAGACGGGTGGAGACCCTGCGGCAGGAGGCGGTGGAATGCCCGTCGCTGGACCTGAGCCTTCGTCAGCTGTGCGATCTCGAGCTGCTGTTGAACCGGGGGTTCTATCCGTTGACGGGCTTTCTGGGACAGGACGATTATGATTCCGTTGTCGGCGATATGCGGCTCGGCGACGGCAGTATCTGGCCGATCCCCATCTGTCTGGATATCGATGACGCCTTCGCCGCCAAGGTCCGCATCGGCGACCGTATCGCCTTGAATGATCAGGAGGGTTTTCTGCTGGCCCTGATGACGGTTTCGGACCTGTGGCAGCCGGATAAGCGCCGGGAGGCGCAAGCCGTCTATCAAACGGAGGACCCCGACAGGCACCCCGGAGTCCGGCATCTGTACCGGAATGTCGGCCCGTGGTATATGGGCGGCAGGCTTGAAGGCATCAGCCTGCCTGTTCATTATGATTTTCAATCCTTGCGTCTATCCCCCTCGGAGGCGGTCAGGCGGCAGACCATGAACGGCTGGCGCCGGGTGATGGGCTTTCATACGCAAGAGTACCTCCACTGCGCCCATAAGGAGATGGTCCAGGCCGCGGCACGGGAGGTGGGGGCCGCGATCTTTCTGCAGCCGGTGGTCGACCTCCGCTATCCCGGCACACTCGGGTATTATACCCAGATCCGCTGCTATCAGGCCTTTGCCGAGAAGTTCCCGCCGAATATGATCATGCTCGGGCTGACCTCCTTCTCCACCAGAAAGGCGGGGCCCAGGGAGGCCCTGTGGCAGGCGATCATGCGCAGGAATTACGGCTGCAGCCACTTCATGGTGTCGGCCCATCATGCCGATCCGTTTGCCGGAAATGGCGCCGAGCCGTTTTATCCGAAGGGTGCAGCCCAGGAACTGGTAGCCAGGTATGCGGGCGAGACCGGCATCGATATGGTCCCGGAACGGCGGATGGGGTATCTCGAAGAGACAGGATGCTATGTCGCCCTCGATGCACAGGGAAGCGAGAAGGCGGTCACGATCTCCTCGGAGGAACTCCACCGGCGGCTCACCTTCGGGCTGGAAATTCCGGCCTGGTTTTCCTATCCCGAGGTTGCTGCCGAACTGCAACGAGCCTTTCCTCCCCGGTCGAAACAGGGATTTACGGTCTTTATGACCGGGCTCTCGGGATCGGGAAAATCCACCATCGCCAAGGTCCTGCTGGTCAAATTCCTGGAGATGAACGATCGGCCGGTGACGCTCCTCGACGGCGATATCGTTCGTAAAAATCTCTCCTCCGAGCTGTCGTATTCCGAGGAACACCGGAACCTCAATATCACCAGGATCGGGTTCGTCGCCAGCGAAATCACCAAGAACGGCGGCATCGCCCTCTGCGCCCCGATCGCCCCCTACCGGGAGTCGCGCCGGACCAACCGGAAGCTGATTTCCCGCTACGGCGGCTATATCGAGGTCTATCTGTCGACACCGCTTGCGGTCTGCGAGCAGCGTGACAGGAAGGGCCTCTATGCCAAGGCCCGGTCCGGAAAGATAAAAGGGGTGACCGGCATCACCGATCCGTATAACCCGCCGGTCGATCCGGAGCTGACCATCGACACCAGCGAGATCACCCCGATGGAGGCGGTCCAGGAGATCCTGCTGTATCTGGAGCAGCAGGGCTATATTGTCTGAGCCGGGCCGGCACCCTTTTTTTCAGCTGGATAGGGGGATGATGAAGAGAACGGACAAGTCCATGGATCTGGCCTCTGCCAGGAGGCTCATCGGCCTGCATCTTCGGCGGACGGAAGGAGAGATCGTCCCCCTGGAGGAGGCCCTGTTCCGGTTGCCGGTCGTCTCCGTTCGTGCCGAGAAACCGCAGCCGGGATACGACCAGTCGACCCGGGACGGCTTTGTCGTCTCCGCCGGCGGGGCGTGCCGTTTGCCGGAGGGATGGCGTTTCAGGATTATAGGGGAGATCCCTGCGGGCAGTATCGGCAGGCGCAGGCTGCCGCAGGGAGCGGCCTGCCGGATCATGACCGGCGCCCTGATCCCTGCCGGCGGGGTGCGCGTGATCCCGCAGGAGGATTGCCGGGAACAGGACGAAAGCGTTCTGGTCCCGGATGCCTTACTGCAGGGGCGAAGTACCTTCATCCGCCGGCGGGGATGCGAGATAAGAAGAGGCAGGGTCGTGGCCCCGGCCGGGGAGCCGATCCTGCCCCATCACCAGGTGCTGCTGGCGGCAACGGGACACGCCGGTGTCCTGGTGCACCGCCGGCCCCGGGTCGGCTTCTTCTGCACCGGCAGCGAACTCGTTGCCTCCCCGGCCGATGAGGAGGCGGGGCTGAAGGTATCGGGCAACCGGTATCTGCTCAGCGGTCTTGCCCGCCTGTCCGGGGCGGTCCCGGAATATCTCGGCACCGTCGCCGACACCCGCCGCGACCTCGCCGCCGCCTTCGCCCGGATCGATCGCCTGGAAACCGATATGCTCCTTTCCACCGGCGGCGTCGGGCCGGGTAAATACGACCTGCTGGAGGAGGCCTTCGTCAAGGCCGGGGGACACATTCTCTACCGGTCCCTGCATATCCGGCCCGGCAAGGCAACGCTTTTCGGCCTGCTGGGCGATGTCCTGTTCTTCGGGCTTCCCGGGCCGCCGCCGGCCGTTGCGGTGCTGTTCAACGAGCTGGTGCGTCCGGCCCTGATCTGTCTGCAGGGAGCGAAAAACCATCGACCGGGGAAGCTGCGCGCCGCCCTTTCGGCCCCGGTCGTCTTACAGGAGACGGGCGTGCCGAGCTTTAAGGCGGCAAGGATACTCCGGCTGGGCGGAAGGATCCTGGCGGGTCCTGCCCGGAAGATCGAGGCCCCGGACGGCTATATCCTCTTTTCCGGTCGCAGGCGGAGGTACAGAAAGGGAGAAATGGTCACCGTGCATCCGGCTGCAGGCGGTCTTTTCCTTCAATCTGCATTTCCCTGGCATTGCGGGCAGAAATAGCTTGACCGGCCGCCGATCCGTATCTTCGAGATCGATGTCCGGCACTGCGGACAGGGCTCACCCTCCCGGTCGTAGACATTGAAATGGACCTGGAACCAGCCGCGGTTGCCATCGGCGTTGAGATAGTCGCTGATGGTCGAGCCTCCACAGTCGATGGCATGGCCCAGGACCTCGCGCAGCGCCGAGAGCAGCCGTTGCCAGTCGTCCCCGTCCAGACCCATGACCGGCCGTGCCGGGTGGATTCCGGCCCGGAAAAGGGCTTCGTTGGCATAGATATTGCCGACGCCGGCGACGGTCTTCGCATCCATCAGGAAGGCCTTGACCGGCTGTTTTTTTCGTTGGGCCCTGGCCCGGAGATAGCCGGCGGAGCAGTCGTCACCGAAGGGTTCGGGGCCCGTGGTGCCGAAAACGGTCTGCTCCCGCAGTCCGGCTTGATCGGCCGACAGGGTCAGGACGAAACCGAACCGCCTGGTATCGTTTAATCGCAGCTCGAGGCCGGAATCGAGCCGCCAGCGGAGATGATCATGTGCGACAGGGGGCGAGTCGGCCGGAAACAGGCCAAGCCTGCCGGTCATCCCCAGGTGGACGATCAAAACGGCCCGGCTGTCCATCCACAGCAGAAGATACTTGGCCCTCCGTTCGATGGCGGCGATCCTGCCGCCGACCAGCAGATCCCGCATCGCCGTAAGCGCAACCGGGCGGCGCAGCACCTTGCCGCTGTACTGGATAGCCGTTATCGTCCGTCCCGGCAGGTGGCGCTGCAGGCCCCGGCGGATAACCTCAACCTCCGGCAGTTCGGGCATATACTCTCCTTGTCATGGGATGCAGATTCCCAGCCCATAGCCTTCGATGGTGCCGGCGAGCACCCGGATCTGTGAGGCGCGGAGGTGGCTGCGGCTGAAGAGTAAGAGCAGCTCTTCCCGGCCTATTTTCTCGATACCTTCAAGGACGAGGTCGAGCAGACCGGGCATGCCGGCAAGGCTCAGTGCCTTCTGGGCTGCCTCCTTGGCGGCCCAGAGCAGGGCCAGGTGCAAGAGCGGGTCGTTCATCACCGGCCCCAGGAGGTCCTCCTCCCGGGCGGTGCAGAAGCGTTCTTTCACCCGGACAAGGCCTTCGCCGGTCTTCTGGATATCGACTCCGCAGGGGGATCCGGCGGCCAGCGCCAGGGCGAATCCACCGCTGTGGGAGATCGAGATCTCCGGTTCCGGAGGGAACGGGTGCGTGCCGCGGCAAAGAACAAAAGGCCTGCCGACATCGGAGCTGGCGATGGTCAGCTCGGTTCGATCGGGGATGTCGCTTTCCCGGCCCAGGCTGCGAAAGTAGTCTTCGATCGCCATCTTGGCGCAGATCCGTCCGGCGAGCCATTCCTTGCGTCTTTTCGGGAAGGCAAGACGGCTCATCCGCTGTCTTTCCTCCCCGCTCAGCCAGATCGCTTGCAGCGCTGCCTCCTCGGCAGGTCCCAGGGTCGGGATATCGAACAGGACGGGTGCGGAACAGGGCCCCTTGGCGATGGTCGTGATCAGGTCCGCCAGACTGTCGGTTGCGGTGATATGTGTGGGGGAAGGATTCATTAGAGGCGAAATAACCCTTGCAGTTTCAGGTGTTCCTGCTAACTATGGTCCGTTGAGGACGGAATACGGTCATTGATTTTCAACAGAAGAGGTTGTCATGAGTGCTGCCGCCGGTATGACGGGCTACGATCTGGTTGTCATCGGTTTTTTTGCTCTGCTGGTCCTGCGCGGTGTCTGGCTCGGTTTCCTGAAGCAGATCACAGGCCTTGTGGCCCTCTATCTCGGCTATATTGCCGCCGTTCACTATCATGACAGAATATTCCCGTTTTTGAAAGGGATATCCGCCAACCCCAAACTGGTCTTTTTTGCCGCCTATGTGCTCCTCTTTGTCGTCGCCTATGTTGCGGTCATGCTCGTCGGCAAAGGGCTTGCCTATGTCATGAAGCTTACCGTCGCCGGTTGGTTCGACAGGCTGCTGGGAGGCCTGCTCGGGGCGGCCAAGGCACTCCTGTTGATTATCATTATCCATATGGTGCTGACCGTTGCCCTGCCGCAGGAGAACAGGATGCTCACCACCTGCCGGACCTGCAATGCCCTGAACAAGACCACGGTCGCGGCCCTGGAACTGATCAAGGATAAGGATATCAAACGGGTCCTCGACCGGCAACAGTCGCCGATATCATCCCGGGATATTAAAGGATTTTTTGACGATCCCCCCAAATCCGCGGCCGCACCCGTCACGCCTGTGCTGGAAAAACCGGATCCGGGACAACCCCCTGCCCCCGCGGTCGATCCTCCGCATTCGCAAGGATCATCGCCGGTACAATGAGCGGAGTTTCTCCGGCGCCACACCCAGGATAAATCCGAGGATAACCAGCTGGTTCACAAGTGTGGTCCGGACAACGCCCAACCGCTGCCATCGTCTGGCCGATGTGGTTGCCCTCTCCCGCAGGGTATGGATCCTGCCGGCGGCCTTCGCCTTCCTGACGAAACAGAAGTCCTCCATGATCGGCAGCTGCGGGAATCCTCCGAGCCGGTCGAACTGGTCCTTCAGGATGAAGAGGGCCTGGTCGCCGTACGGGAGCTGCAGCAGACGGGAGCGGATAGTGGCCCAGAAGGCGACAAAACGAAGGGCCGGGCCGGCATCCTCTATCGCCAGGCTGAAGGCGCCTGCAATCACGGTCTTCCCGGCCAGGGTCCGAAGAACCGGCCCCGCGAAGTCCTTGGGCAGGCGGGTGTCGGCATGGAGAAAGAGCAGGACCGGACCTGCTGCGCAGGCCGCGCCGTGGTTGAGCTGCAGGGCCCGTCCGGCCGGACTGTGTTCGACTCGGAACCCCTGCCTGCGGGCCAGCGGCACCGTCTCGTCGCTGCTGCCGCCGTCGATGACGATGATCTCTCCCGCAAAGCCTGCAAGGGTCTTCGCCAGGCCGGCAACGGCCTGCGCCTCATTGAGCGTCGGGATGATGATTGATATATCCGAGATCTTCAGGTCTGTCGATGTCATGGAGCTCCGGCAGGATATGGCATGTGAGACGGTGGCGTCCGGCCCGCGCCAGGGTTTCGGCAAAAACGGTCTGCGATCCCCAGGGTATATCGGTAAACAGACATGAGACGATGTCAGCGCCGATCGCCCCGTTGACCCCGATCAGATAATAGCCGCCGTCGCAGGCCGGTCCGATGACCATATCGTGGAGCCTAACCGCATGCAAGGCCTCGGCCAGGATCTGGCGGGTGATATCCGGCAGATCCGATCCGACAAGGATTATGCCGTGTTCATGACCGAGATGGGCGGTGATGGCCTGCGACATCTTGACCCCGATATGACCGTCGGCCTGCCTCTTATAGACGAAGGTCTCTCCCAGCCAGGCCCGCATCGCCGCCGTATCCCCGCCGCTGTAATGGATCTCCAGCCTGCAGGGATGCCGGGCTGCATGGCTTAGGACCTCGGTTACCACCTGCTCGGTCATCCTCTTCTGCAGCTCTGCCGCTCCCCTGTCCCCCAGGATCGGGATCAGCCGTGTCTTGCTGATGCCGGGGATCGGATATCTGGTAAAAAGAAGGACAATGTCTTGATGTGAAACCATAGAATAGAGTAGAATTCCAGCAGCCGGGGATCTTGGCTGATGCCGGTGACGATTGCCGGCACCAGGGCACTCTCCTCATCACCTTCGCCTGGCCCGACCTATGCGAGCGCAACGTAGAACAAAGAGACCGGAATCATACCGGAGACGGGAATACCGCAGTCTGCCGGCGCAGCAGGGGCTGGTCTCTTCTCTGGTGCAGATCAGGGAAACCGATCTGCATATCCAGGCCGATCGCGATGTGACCGAAAGGGCCTCCGATCTTGTCCTCCAATATCGTTTACAGATTGAAGAGTACATTGTAAAACATCCTGAATTTTATGCAACACTCACTCCTCTGCCGCCGGACAATCTCGCCCCTCCCGTCGTCCGGGATATGTTGTGGGCGGCAGGAGAGGCGGAGGTCGGCCCGATGGCGGCGGTGGCGGGCAGTATCGCCGCCTTCGTCGGAGAAGGGCTGTTGAGCGAGGGGGTGCAGGAGATCATCGTTGAAAACGGCGGCGATATCTTTCTCAAGCGGCACAAAGAGAGCACCATTGCCATATTCGCCGGACAATCGGTCCTTTCCGGCAAGGTGGGTGTGCGTCTGTACCCCGCCGGGATGCCCTGCGGCATCTGTACCTCATCGGGGACCGTGGGCCACAGCCTGAGTCTCGGCAATGCCGATTCGGTAACGGTCGTTGCCGCCCAGGCGTCGCTTGCCGACGCCTGGGCCACGCGTCTCGGCAATGAGGTGGGGATGACCCGTGACGGCAAGGCAGGTATCAATCGCGCCTTGGGCAAGGCCGGGGGCATTGCCGGCATCAGAGGCGTTGTCGTCATCCGCGGGGATGTTCTGGGGGCGATGGGGGATATTGAGCTGGTCAGGCTCTGAGAGGGTGCGGCTATGCGTGATGATCAACCCGAAACAGCGGGGAAGGAAAAACGGCAGGTGGAACGGAGATATCTGGTCTTTTACCTGCGGGTGTTCGATGGCCTGGGGAGCAAGGTCATCGGCCACCTGGTGAATATCTCCTCCCACGGACTGATGCTGCTGAGTGATTTTCCGGTCCCGGTCAACGAAGAGTATAATCTGCGGATGCGGCTTCCCCTTGAGCTGGTTGAAAAAGGCGAGATCATCTTCAAGGCGATAAGCCGCTGGTGTAAAAACGATGCCAATCCCGAATTCTATCTGACCGGCTTTCAGCTCCATGATATCTCGCCGAGTCTGAAGGACGACATCCTGTCGCTGATCGATGAGTTCAGCTCCAATGAGTAGGTTACCGGATATCCCCCAGTAATTTTTCCCTGTATCTCTTCACAAACAGCGTCACGTCATCCTGCCAGGGGACGAAGACCGACAGTCCGGCCCGGTCAAGTCGGGTGTTGGCAAGGATGGAATTTACCGGCCGCACGGTCGGGGTGGGATACTCGGCAGTGGTGCATGGCCGGAGCCTATGGGAAAGGCCCATGGCCTCGAGGAAGGTGCGGGCCCCCGCGTACCAGGTGGAGTATCCGTCGGCGGTGGCATGCACGGTGCCGGTGAGGTCGGTTGTCAGCAGATGCCGTATCTGGCGCGCCAGGGTATGCGACCAGGTCAGCGAGCCGTATTGGTCGTCGACCACAGGCAGATCGCGCTCCGGGTCGGCAAGGGTCAGGCGGAGCATGGTCTTCAGAAAATTGGGTCCATGGGCCGAGTAGAGCCAGGCGGTACGCAGGATCAGATGATCGGCGCAGTGGCTGCGGACGGCCTCTTCGCCGGCCAGCTTGGTCTTTCCGTATTCGGACAGCGGCTGGGCGGGGTCTTCCTCGGTATACGGTTCCGGGACGGGTTTTTGGCCGCTGAAGACATAATCGGTGGAGATATGGATCAGCCTGGCCCGGAGGCGTTCGGCCCCTTGGGCCAGCAAACGGGGGCCGTCGGCGTTGATTGCCCGGCAGAGATCCTGTTCCTGCTCGCACCTGTCCACGGCCGTATAGGCCGCACAGTTGATGATCAGATCCGGTCGTTCCCGCGACAGCACCGTATCGATGGTTGACGGGAGACAGAAGTCAAGCTGTTCGAGGGTCGGGGTGACGAGTGTATGCTCGGAGGCCAGCAGCAACCGGCAATCCGTCCCCAGTTGGCCATCGGCGCCGGTGATGAGTATTTTCATGTTTTTCTACGAGATAAGGGTGAGTTCGGCGACGATATCCATGATATATTGCCCGTATTGATTTTTCAACATGCCGGAGGCAAGCGCCGCCAGTTGATCGAGGGAGATATACCCGAGCTGGTAGGCGATCTCCTCGATACAGGCCACCTTCAGGCCCTGACGGTCCTGAACGGCCTGGACATAGCTTGCGGCCTGCTGCAGCGACTCGTGGGTCCCGGTGTCCAGCCAGCAGAAACCGCGGCCGAGCGGGTTGACCGTCAGCAGCCCCCGGCGGAGGTATTCCAGGTTGACGTCGGTGATCTCCAACTCGCCCCTGGCCGACGGGCGGACCTGCTCGGCGACGGAGACCACGTCGCTGTCGTAGAAGTAGAGTCCGGGTACCGCATATTTTGATTTTGGCACAACGGGTTTTTCCTCGATGCCGATGACCTTGTTGTCCTGATCGAATTCGACCACGCCGTAGCGTTTCGGGTCCTTGACCAGGTAGCCGAAGATAGTGCCGCCCTTGGTCAACTTGGCGCATTCCCTGACGATCCCGGAGAAACCGTGGCCGAAAAAGATATTGTCGCCCAGGATCAACGCAACGGGATCATCGGCAATAAAGGATTTGCCGATCAGAAAGGCCTGGGCCAGACCTTCGGGGCGGGCCTGCTCCGCGTACTCCAGGCAGAGTCCGAGTTGGGAGCCGTCGTTGAAAAGTTCCCGGAAATACGGGAGATCGTGCGGGGTCGAGATGATCAGGATTTCTCTGATCCCTGCCAGCATCAGCACCGACAGCGGATAATAGATCATCGGCTTGTCATAGACCGGGATCAGCTGTTTGCTCAAGACCTTGGTGATCGGATAGAGCCGTGTCCCCGACCCTCCGGCTAGAATAATACCTTTCATATCGACAAAATTTCCGATGGATGTTTTATTAGTCTTTACTCGATGATAGCATATGAGGTACATTCCGGATACGGCATATATGAACCTCGGAATATAACCGGCACAGGCGAAAAAGGAAATCGAAAAATGGGAAAGACACGGCCGGCATGCTTCAAGGCCTACGATATCCGGGGCAGGGTCCCCGAAGATCTCAATTGCGACCTGGCCTATGACATCGGCAGGGCGTTTACCTCCGTCTTTGCGACCAAAAAGGTCGTCATCGGTCATGATATCCGGTTGAGCAGCCCGGAGCTTACCCGGTCGGTGGCCGAGGGATTGATGGATTGCGGGGCCGATGTGGTCGATATCGGACTGTGCGGCACCGAAGAGATCTACCATGCCGCCTTCAGCCTTGAAGGGCAGGGGGTCGACGGCGGCATAATGGTCACCGCCAGTCATAATCCGGCGGAGTATAACGGCATGAAGCTGGTGCAAAAAGGGGCGCGACCGGTCTCCGGAGATTCCGGATTGTTCGCGCTGGCCGATATGATCGTCGACGGCAGGTGTCCTGACCGTCAGGCGGCCAGAGGCGGGCGGACCGTCATCTCCGGCAAGCAGGATTATATCGAGCATCTGCTGGGATATGTCCGGACAGCCGATCTGCGGCCGCTGAAGATCGTGGTCAACAGCGGCAACGGCTGCGCAGGGCCGGTTATCGATCTGTTGGAGAAGAGACTGCCCCTTTGCTTCATCAAGCTCCATCACCTGCCGGACGGGAACTTCCCGAACGGTGTGCCCAATCCGCTGCTGCCGGAAAAAAGGGAAGAGACGGGCAGGATGGTGCGGGAGCAGGGGGCGGATCTCGGCATCGCCTGGGACGGGGATTTCGACCGTTGTTTCTTCTGGGATGAGCAGGGGGCCTTTATCGAGGGCTACTACCTGGTCGGCCTGCTGGCGGCGGAACTGCTGAAAAAGGAGCCGGGGGCGAAGATCCTCCATGACCCCCGCCTGATCTGGAACACCCGGGAGGTGGTTGCGGCGGCAGGAGGGATCCCGATTGTCACCAAGACCGGCCATGCCTTTATCAAGGAGCGGATGCGGCGTGAGAACGCCCTCTACGGCGGAGAGATGTCGGCCCACCACTACTTTCGCGATTTCGGCTATTGCGATTCCGGGATGATCCCCTGGCTGCTCGTCTGTTCCCTGCTCTGCCGGTCCGGGCTTCGTCTGTCGCAGCTGGTGGCGGAACGTATCGCTGCCTATCCCGTCTCCGGGGAGATCAACACCGAGGTTGCCGATCCCGATCGGGTGATCGCCCGGATAAAAGAGGCCTACTCGGACCAGGAAATGGACCTTACCGACGGTCTCAGTATTGCTTTTCCCCGCTATCGATTTAATATGAGGAAATCGAATACCGAATCGTTGCTGAGGCTGAACGTGGAGACCCGCGGCGACAGGGACCTGTTGGCAGACAGGACCCGGGAAATTCTTGCCTTGGTGAGAGAGGGAAACTAAACAATCAAAACCCCTAAACGGAATGGCCGGCCACAACCAAACATGAAAGCCCAGGACCCCGGCAAGGCGAGGACAGTGTTCTGCAGAGGCTTTCATATAAACCATAGAGGGCGATCGTGCGCAAAATTCAACCAGTAATCTTGGCAGGCGGTACCGGCTCCAGGCTGTGGCCGTTGTCGCGGGAACTCTATCCGAAACAGCTGCTGCAGCTCACCGATGCGACGTCCCTGCTGCAGACCACCATCCTGAGGGTGGCGCAGCTGCCCCAGATGCTGCCCCCGATTGTCGTGGTCGGTGAGGAGCACCGTTTCATCACCAAGAGCCAGATTGAAGAACTCCAGGTGACGGATCAGTACACGATACTCCTGGAACCGGTGGGCAGGAATACGGCGCCGGCCGTTGCCGGGGCGGTCGAGTATGTTCTGGCGGGCGGCGAGGACGAAGTCATCATGCTGATTCTTCCCGCCGACCATCTGGTCAAAAAGGTGGACAAATTTGATCAGGCGGTCCGGGAAGCGGCCGAGCTTGCGGCCGCCGGCAGGATCGTCACCTTCGGCATCGAACCGCGGCATCCGGAAACGGGCTATGGCTATATCGAGCGCGGGGAGGGCGGTTCCGTCATCTCCTTTAAGGAGAAACCGGATCTGGCAACGGCCAAGGACTATCTGGCCAAGGGCAACTATTCCTGGAACAGCGGGATGTTCGCCTTTTCCAACCTGACCTTCCGGCAGGAGATGGAACACTACGCCCCGGCGATCCTCTCCTGTATGACCGAGGCGGTAAAAAACGGGGAAAAAGACGGCCGGTTCTTCCGCTTCGACAGCGAGTCCATGGCCAGGTGCCCCAACGACTCCATCGATTATGCGTTGATGGAGAAGACCTCGCGGGCCGCCGTGGTTGCCGCCGACATGGGCTGGAGCGATATCGGCTCCTGGCAGGCCCTGTGGGATGTCCTGGAAAAGGAGTCCGACGGCAATATCAAGCAGGGGAGTCCCGAGGACCTGATCGTCATCGACAGCAGGAACTGCCTGATCAGGTCCGACGGCAGGCTGGTGGCGGCCATCGGTCTTGAAGAGACCCTGGTGGTGGAGACCGCCGATGCGGTCCTTGTCGCCCCTCTCTCCAGGTCTCAGGATGTCAAAAAGGTTGTTGAACATCTCAAGGTGCAGGACAGGAAGGAATTCCGTTTTCATCGCACCGTCTATCGGCCGTGGGGGAGCTATACGGTTCTCGAAGAGCAGAGGCGCTATCAGATAAAACGGATCACCGTCAATCCCGGACAGAAGCTCTCCCTGCAGATGCACCATCACCGGCATGAACACTGGGTGGTGGTCACCGGCACGGCAAGGGTGACCAACGGAGAGACCATCTCGCTCGTCTACGAAAACCAGTCGACCTATATCACCGCCGGCAAGATGCACAGGCTGGAGAATCCCGGGGTCATCCCGCTGGAGCTGATCGAGGTCCAGATCGGCAGTTATCTCGGAGAAGACGATATCGTTCGCTTCGACGACGATTACGGCCGGGAAAGGTCCTGATCCCGGAAGCGGTCGGCAAAGACCGAGCGGATGGCCTGCCGTTCGGCCCTGATGATCCCGCGCTCGGTGATCAGGGCCGTGATCAGCCTGGCCGGCGTTACATCGAAGCCGTAATTGGCGGTCCTGGTTCCGGGGGCCGCAATCGCCACGGTCTCCATCCTGCCGTCAGCGGTTAATCCGGTGGCCTTGGTGATCTCGTCGCCCGGGCGCTCTTCGATCGGAATGTCGCGGCCGTCCGCCAGGTCCCAGTCGAAGGTTGAGGACGGCAGGGCGACATAAAAGGGGATATTGTTGTCCCTTGCCGCCAGGGCCTTCAGGTAAGTACCGATCTTGTTGGCGGCATCACCGCAACATGTGGTCCGATCGGTCCCGACCAGGACCAGATCAACATCCCCGCGCTGCATCAGGAGGCCGCCGGCATTATCGGTGATCAGGGTGCAGGCTATGCCCTCCTGTTGCAGTTCCCAGGCGGTGAGCCGGGAACCCTGGTTCCAGGGCCGGGTTTCATCCACCCAGACATGCACGGGGATACCGGCGTCCCTGGCCGCATAGATCGGTGCCGTGGCGCTGCCGAAATCGACAAAGGCCAGCCAGCCCGCATTGCAGTGGGTCAGGATGTTGACCGGGCCCCCGTTTTTTTGTCTGCTGATCTCTTCAATGACCGGCAGTCCGTGTCCGCCGATACTGCGGCAGAATTCGACATCCTGTTCGGCTATCGCACAGGCCTCCCTGAAGGCGGCCTCTCTCTTTTGCTCGATCGTCCGTCTCCGTCCCATTGCCGCCAGGACCCGCCTGACTGCCCAACTCAAATTTACGGCTGTGGGCCTGCTGGCCAGAAGCCCCTCCGCCGCCGTAATCATCTGGGAGTCAAAGTCCTCGATACCCGCGGCCGCAGCCGCCAGATACATGCCGAATCCGGCTGCAGCCCCGATAAGGCCCGCTCCCCTGACATGCATGTCCCTGATGGCAACCTGCATCTGTTCCGGTCGGGTCAGCGTCTCTATTACAAATCTGTGCGGCAGGCTGCGCTGATCGATGATCCGGACGGTTGCCGGTTGTTGGGGGTCATGCCATATCGTTCGGTAATGTTGAGTGTTTATTTTCATATATCATCAAGTACGTTGGTGTTGGGGATGTCTTCGTCGCCAGTGCAGAAAGGCCGCAGGCCCAGATTCCGACTGCTGATGCAGTGCCTTATCGCGTTGTACCTGCAGTCTTTGAAGGTCGTTACCGGGGATCCTCCTGTCTGCCGATGTCATTCGTGCGCCCAAAGGTACTGCGCCGGAAGAAAATTGTAAACTGCACAGAAGCAATTGTATGCCGATTTCCCTGCATTGGGGCGGGAGATATCAGCGAAGGGGAGGCCGGGGAGGAAGACGGATGAATACCGGCAGGCCAGGCAAGACAGCAACAGGCCGTGAAAGACAAAAGTGTCATCATAATATATAATTATTACATAAACGTAAAATACCGGCAGGCGCATTTGGGATAAAAATACAATTAAATACTTAAAAAACAATTACATAATAAAAATTCTAAAATAGGCATGTTCTTTGGAATAAAGATTTGGCCTATTGTAATAGATGTCATTTGTGTTATTCTCGAATCCTTTAAATTTGTACTAGTGACGAAAATGTTATGATTCGTCCCTGGTCTTCTGATCGGAACGGGGTGGGAGACCCCAGCCGGTCATCAAAAGAAACGAGGAGAATGCAAATGAACAAGGCGGATACGGCCTTTGTGCTGGCGTCGGCGGGACTTGTCCTGTTGATGACGCCGGGACTGGCCATGTTTTATGGTGGAATGGTCCGTGGCAAGAACGTGCTCGGGACGATCATGCAGAGCCTGTTTATGATCGCCCTGATCAGTATCGAATGGGTCTATCTTGGCTACTCGATGTCGTTCGGACCCGATGTCGGAGGTTTTATCGGCAATCTGTCGTGGTTTGCTCTGCACGGGGTAACCAATGCGCCGAGTCCGTACTACGCGACGACCATCCCGCAAACGGTGTTTATGATCTATCAGTGTATGTTTGCGATCATTACACCGGCGTTGATCACCGGAGCCCTGGCGGAGCGGGTTCGTTTTGTGCCTTTTCTGGTCTTTTCACTGCTGTGGGCAATCCTGGTGTATAACCCGGTCTGTCACTGGCTCTGGGGGAAAGGCGGCTGGTTGGGACCCGACGGCCTCGGCGTCTACGATTTTGCAGGCGGCCTGGTTGTCCATGTCACCTGCGGTGCGGCGGCCCTGGCGGGCGTACTGGCGATCGGGGCACGGAAGGGGTATGGCAAGACCAGCTTCATGCCGCATAATCTGCCGATGACCATGTTGGGCACGGGCCTGCTCTGGTTCGGCTGGTTCGGGTTCAACGGCGGTTCGGCGCTGGCGGCAAACGAGGTTGCCGCCACCGCCTTTGTCGCCACTCATCTGGCCGGCATGGCGGCGATGGCCACCTGGGTTATCATGGAATGGGTAACTCAGGGTAAGGCTACCACCCTGGGCGCGGCCTCGGGTGCCATTGCCGGACTGGCAACCGTCACCCCGGCTGCGGGTTTTGTCGGGCCCAATTCGGCGATACTGATCGGGGTCGCAGCAGGGGTTATATGTTTTACGGCGGTAAACGCTAAAAATCGTTTCAAACTCGACGACTCTCTTGATGTCGTCGGCATACATGGTGTCGGTGGGGCGATAGGGACACTGTGTTTAGGGATTTTCGCCACCAAGGCGGTGAATCCCAGTGGAGTTGACGGGTTGTTGGCCGGTGTTCCGGCCCAGCTTGTTAAGCAGGCGGCAGGTGTTGTGGTGGTGGGTGCGTATACCTTTGTTGTCAGCTGGATCCTTTTCAAGGTAGTGCATGCCCTTCTCGGGCTCAGATTGAGTGATGAGGCGGAGGTCGTAGGTATGGACTCCACCGAACATTCCGAGACGGCATATAATACCTGAGAGGGTGCGGGGATGACTCTGCGTACAGGACCTCCACGACGGCTGTGCTGCCTATTTACATCTTTAGTTCATGAGTAAAAGGAGTTGGATATGGCACTAAATTCTGGGGACACCGCTTTCATGCTCGTTGCTACGGCCTTGGTCATGTTGATGACGCCGGGCCTGGCCTTGTTTTATGGTGGGCTTGTACGCAGTAAAAATGTTTTGTCGACCACCATGCAGAGTTTTCTCTGTCTGGGGATTGTGTCGATGATCTGGGTCGTCTATGGGTATTCACTGGCATTTGGCCCGGATGTCGGCCATTTCATAGGCAATTTTCATCTGGCCTTTTTAAATAATGTCAGCTGGGAGAAGGCGACTTCTTCCACATCGACGATTCCGGATCTGCTCTACTGCGCCTTTCAGTTGATGTTTGCCATCATCACTCCGGCCCTTATTACCGGTGCCTTTGCCGAGAGGATGAAATTTTCCGCCTATCTGATCTTTACTGCCCTGTGGATGACATTCGTCTACCTGCCGGTATGCCACTGGGTCTGGGGCGGCGGCTGGTTGATGAGCCTGGGGGCCTTGGATTTTGCCGGTGGGACGGTCATCCATATCAACTCCGGGGCCGCGGCCCTGGTCTGCGCCCTCGTTCTTGGGAAGCGCAAAGGTTTCGGGAGAGAGGCCTTTCATCCCCATAACGTGCCGATGACGGTCATGGGGGCAGGCATTCTCTGGTTCGGCTGGTTCGGGTTTAATGCCGGCAGCGCGCTTTCCGCCGGACCTGTGGCGGTCCTTGCCCTTATGACCACGCAGGTCGCGACCGGGGCCGCTTCTCTGGCCTGGACCTTTGCCGAGTGGAAACTGCAGGGGAAACCGACGACCCTGGGCGCAGCCTCCGGGGCGGTGGCCGGCCTGGTTGCGATAACCCCCGCCGCGGGTTTTGTCACCCCCTTGTCGGCGATAGTGATCGGTCTGGTTGCCGGTGTGGTCTGTTATCTTGCCGTGACCATGAAAGGAAAAATAGGCTATGATGATGCCCTCGATGTCGTGGCCGTCCACGGCGTCGGCGGTCTCTGGGGCGCACTGGCCACGGGGCTTTTCGCAACCGTCGGCGGAACCGGATTGTTTTACGGTAATCCGAAGCAGTTGGGCATACAGGCAATTGCCTCCTTTTCCGCAATTATCTGGTCAGTGGTTGTAACCTATATTATATTAAAAGTTGTGGACGCGGTGGTTGGTCTTCGTGTAGAAACTGAAAATGAGGTCCAGGGACTTGATGTGACCGAACACAGCGAGGTCGGCTATACGTTCTAGGGATTGTCCTGCAATGTATTGGTTAAAGTCCCCCTGTCGCCGTTGCGGCAGGGGGAATGTCGAGCGATAAAAGAGGAAGATTATGAAAAAGATTGAAGCAATTATTAAACCGTTCAAGCTCGATGAGGTAAAAGACGCGCTGAATGAGATCGGTATCAAGGGGATGACCGTTTCCGAGGTGAAGGGTTACGGCCGCCAGAAGGGGCATACGGAAATTTACCGGGGCGCCGAGTATGTTGTTGATTTTATTCCTAAAACAAAGATAGAAATCGTCGTTGCGGCCGATCAGGTTGACCAGGTTGTGGAGAAGATCAGGAATGCCGCCAATACCGGTAAGATCGGTGACGGCAAGATCTTTGTCACCCAGGTCGAGCGGATTGTCCGGGTACGAACCGGAGAAGAAAATCTCGACGCGATCTAAAGGCGTATGAGATCACCGCTCCATGCGCAGCGTGAGGCATTGGAGAAGTTGTGGCAGCAGGGCCTGACCGGTCATCCCCTGCTGCGAAGTCACAGCAGACTCGTGGACGAGTTTATTCTCCAATGCTTCCAGGAAACGGAAGTGGCGGGTGCCGGGGAATCCGTGGCATTGGTGGCGCTCGGCGGGTATGGTCGCCAGGAACTCTTTCCGTTTTCCGATATCGATTTGATGATCCTTTACCGTCCCGGCGTCAAAGCCGAGGTCGGCAGGATCACCGATACCATCCTTTATCCACTATGGGATACCGGGCTTGATGTCGGCCACGGCGTTCGCACCGTCCAGGAATCTCTGCAGCAGGCGGCGGAGGACTTTTTTTTCCGGGTCGCCATGCTTGATGCCAGGCTGATCGGCGGCTCTCAGCTGCTGTTCTTTGAACTGCTTTCAAAATACAAGGAAAAATATATCGAAGGAAGCAGGGAAGAATTCGTCAGAAGCATGAAGATCTTCCGGGACGATAGACGTGTCAGGTTCGGCAGCCATAGCTACCTCCTGGAGCCCAACATCAAAGAGGGCAAAGGCGGGATGCGGGATATCCAGGCCATGCTCTGGACCGCAAAGGTCGTGTTCGGTCTGGAAGGGTTGACCGGAATCGTCAACGCCGGGATCCTTCTGGAACAGGAACAGTTGGATTTCCTCAATTCCTGGGAGGCGCTGATCCAGATCAGGAACAGGCTGCACTATATCAGTAGACGCAAAAACGACCAGCTCTACTTTGAACAACAGGAGGAATTGGCCACGGCGCTTGACTATAAACCCAGGAAAGGCGTGCTCGGGGTGGAGGTCTTCATGCGGGAGGTATACGCCCACCTGCAGACTGTGGCGATTATCACCGATCTGTTTTTCGAGCACGTCGATGAGGTGCTCGGCCTGGCCGGAAAAGGCGAAGGTCAGGGGCATGACCGGGTAATAGAGAAGGGGATCGAGCTGCGTAACGGGTTTATCAACCTGACCGCGGCCCACGAGGACCTCCAGGCCCGGCCTTACCTGCTGATACGCATCTTTCTGGCCTCGGCAAAGACCGGCGCGCCCATTCATCATCGGGCCCGGAAGGCGATTACGGCCAATCTCGATCTGATCAACGATAAGGTGCGTGTCTCCACCCGGATGTCGAAGGCCTTTCTTGATATCCTGGAAAACGCCCGGGACATCCTCTATGTTCTGGAATTGATGCTGGAAACAGGGTTGCTTGTTGCCTATGTTCCTGAATTCGGAAGGGTTATTACCCTTGCCCAGCATGATATCTATCATATTTACACGGTGGACAGGCACTCGCTGCAGGCGGTTGCCGAACTGCACAGGGTCATTGTCGAGGAGGCCAATATCTTCCAGTCGGTGCTCTCCCCGCCGCTGCTCATGGTGGCCATCCTGTTCCACGATATCGGCAAGGGCGTCCATAAAGATCATTCCGTGATCGGCGCCGAGTTGATCAAAGGGGTCGGCAGTCGCCTCGGCTTCAGCGAGGCGGAATGTGAAACCTTGAGTTTCCTGATCCAGTATCACCTGTTTATCCCTGAGAATGCCCTGCGCCGCGATCTCAACGACGGCGGTTTTATCAAGCGTTGCGCCGAGACGATCGGGACGGCCGACCGGCTTGTCATGCTGTACCTGATGTCGATTGCCGATTCCAAGGCCACCGGCCCATCGGCATGGAGTGATTGGAAGGCGGCATTGATGCAGGAGATGTTCCTGCGCATCCATCCCTATCTTGAGTCCGCGCATTTTGACCATAGAGGGGCGACGGCGATCGATAGTCAGATGGAACAGGGTGTGGTCTGGCTCCGGGAGCAGGTGGCTGGTCTGCTCCGCGGCGACGAGGATATCCGGATGGATATCGGGAACCTTTCCGCCGATTACCTCCTGAACTTTGCGCCGGAGACGGTGGTAGAACATCTCCGTATCCATCGGGATCATTACCGGGTCATCCGGCAGAGATCCCTGGTCTTCGCCAGGGACAGGAAGGACAAATGGTCGCTACTGGTGGTTTCCGTCGATCAGCCGGGCCTGCTGGCAAAGATCTGCGGGGTTTTGGCCCTGCATAACCTGACGGTATTGAATGCCCAGATATTTACCTGGAGCGATGCCACCGTGGTCGACGTTATCGACGTTCGATCCACCGACGGCCTGAAATTCAAGGAGAAGGACTGGGAGGCCTTTAACCGCGATCTGGACCTGGCCATCAATCATCGGCTCGGCCTCGGGCACAGGCTCTATCAGAAGCTTGCTTCGACCTATGGCCGCCGCAAGGAACTGGTGGGGCGACAGGAATCCCGGGTGATCATCGACAACGAGACGTCGGATACCTATACGGTGGTGGAGGTTTACGCTCCTGATCGACCGGGGGAACTCTACCATATCACCCAGACGCTGGCGGATTTCGGGATCAATATCCATAAGGCCTTTATCGCCACCGAGGTCGAAAGGTTGATCGATGTCTTCTATGTGCTTGATCTACGGCATCAAAAGATCATCGATGCGGATTTCAAGAACGAGGTGACCCAGGGGCTCTTGTATGCAATAGGCAAAAACGAGAAATAGGAGCGTCAGGAAACAGCATGCGGAAGGTCGGAAAAGTCGGTCAGGATGGGCGAAAATTACAAACATGTAAGAAAAATTTTAGTTTTTTTTCAGAGTTGCAAAAAATCCCAGAAATGCTATTATCTTCGTCTACTGTGGCGGGGCAGACCGGAGGGATTTCAACAGAATGGCCATCGAGGGAAACGAAACGATAAATATTTATGTTATCGATTAGTTAGAAAACGTTTTCCCTCGTTTCCGAGCGTATATGAAGGCCTTGCTTTTTCGTTTGGTAGTATTCTGGAACCGTTTTTGCGTGAGGGCCCCTCGATCATACGAGCAGGGGATATCCGACAATCGCATTCGACAGGGTATCGTCCCGATTGCTTATACAGTTGTAATTATTCAGTAACTGTCACCACTAACTAATTATGGAGAGTGCATTATGAGTGGAATCCAGGCCCGTTTGAATGCCATTTCGGCAATCATCAACTACAAACCGTCCCATTCCCCCTTGAATTTCAGTGAAACCAAGCCCACCGACTTTTTTGGGTCTAACGTTTTCAATGATAAAACCATGAGGGAGCGTCTACCCAAGCATGTTTACAAATCCCTGAAAAATACCATCGCGTTCGGCAAAAAACTTGACGCCACCATCGCCGACGTGGTTGCCAACGCCATGAAAGACTGGGCCATTGAACAAGGTGCCACCCACTTCACGCACGTCTTCTATCCCCTGACCGGCTTGACCGCAGAAAAGCACGACGCCTTCCTGGTGCCGGACGGTGAAGGTGGCGCACTCGCCGAGTTTTCCGGAAAGATGCTTATTCAAGGCGAACCTGATGCCTCCTCCTTTCCGTCGGGCGGCATACGGGCTACCTTCGAGGCGCGCGGCTATACCGCTTGGGATGTCACAAGCCCCGCATATATCCTGGAAAACCCCAACGGCACCTTCCTGTGCATCCCCACAGCCTTCGTTTCCTGGACAGGAGAAGCCCTTGACAAGAAGACTCCGCTGCTGCGCTCACTGCAGGCCCTGAACAAGCAGGCCAAGAGGGTCCTGAAACTGTTCGGTGTCGAAACCCAATTGCCCATTACCTCCTTCGCCGGTCCCGAACAGGAATATTTCCTGATCGACCGCAACTTCGCGTTTGCCCGCCCCGACCTGCTGCTGGCAGGCCGCACCCTGTTCGGCGCCCCGTCCGCTAAAGGCCAGGAGTTTGAAGATCAATACTTTGGCGTTATCCCGCGCCGTGTGCTCGCCTTTATGATGGAGGTGGAACGTGAGCTCTTCAAACTGGGGGTGCCGGTCAAGACCCGCCACAACGAAGTGGCCCCCAGCCAGTTCGAAATCGCCCCCATTTTCGAGCAGGGCAACCTGGCCACCGACCACAACCAGATGGTCATGACCACTCTGCGCACTGTGGCCAAACGCTACGGCATGATATGCCTGCTGCACGAAAAGCCCTTCGCCGGTATAAACGGTTCCGGTAAGCATCTGAATTATTC